>NZ_JBWBRF010000001.1:0-788143 GCF_056279385.1 Massilia sp. UYP34
TACGGGGTTTCATCATGACGGCACTCGCTGGCTTGGTTCGATGTCAGGATTTTACCCAGCCGCAGGCGTCTCGGCCGAGGTTTTTAGAGGTGGCCTTAAGTTCACTACAAACTGCAGACGCCGATTTACAGGCTTTCCTGACACACGATGAAGTTGCATTCATGCTGGGCCGCTTTGCCGCATATGGCTGCGTTACGTATCGCACGCGTCGGGAAATAAATGCAGCTCAGCAGTCACGCGCCTGAGGTACTCAGGCATCTGTCGGACTATGACCTGTCGAATCGTTTCGCCGGGCCATCGCCAGAACCTCGCGGAGATTCATCCGCAAGTAATCCGTGTTGCCGACGTATCCACCAAGCGCTTCCTCGGCACGTTTCTCGATCTCTTCAGCAGAGACATGAAAACGATGAACCATATTCTGGATGTCTTCTTTATCCGGGTCGGACAATCGGGCGATCTTGCTGACAATAAGGTCGAGAGGGCTCAGCACGTAGACTCGCATCATGTCGGTGCCGATAGGTACCGGCACTGCGTCTTGCTGGTAGTCTTCATGCATCAATGCGAAGGTACTGTTATAGCTGGCATCGAGGTACAGCATATTTCCTTCCTTCGTCTCGACAACCAGGTCGGCAGGCAACAGGATTCGCTTCGAAAACTCGGCGTCGACATCGGTGGTGGTCCGCGCGGCCGTGTACAAGTGAATCGCCATTCCACCAGCAATAAGCATCGTCAGCGGCTCACGTAAATTCGTCCGCTGTTCGAGTTCGATGATCAACGATCGCAGCCCGTGCGCCAGATCCGTATGGGTTGCAAACTCAATCGGTTTCACCATGACCTCACCCCGTCCAGGCGCTTCTCAAGAAGATTACGCAAACGAGGCATATCTCTGACCAGGCCGTCCTTGACCACATCAGGAAACGGCCGCGGCACGGTATGGGCCTGGTAGTGAAACTGACGTGCAGCGGAGTCAAGAAAATCAGCCGCCATCCGGTGTCTTGTCTTGAGTAACTGTGCAGACAATCGGTAGACGTCGGCTTCCCGCCCCGATTTCGGTTGTCTGCGCATTGCCACCGCATCGGCAAGCGAATTGACCAGATCGGCTTCAGTTTCTCTGTCCCATACAATGCTTTCTTTTCCAAAAATCTGCGCAAGGCGATCGTCCTCGGGCACTTGCCGAAGCGCTGCGGCGACACCGCCTCTGTCGAGTACGCCCCACGATGTGATGCGATAAACCGGACCGCTCTTGTCGATACCAACAAAAAACTGTTGCTGCGCGAGCTTGATAGCGCGTAACACCTCGGCGCGTGTGCATTCGAGTGCTTGTGCGGTGTAATGTAATGTGGCTCGTGCGCCGAGCTCTTCCAGCGTGACGAGTACCAGCAAACACCTCCTGAAATCGTGCTTCGGAAAATCCTTATAGCGCACAATCATCTCCACTAACGAACCTCAATTAAGTATAGTCCGTTTATTGATACAGTCAACACGATTTACCTTCCCCGACATGATTGTCCCAATCTGCATCGATGGTTGAAGCACGACAGTGGCAGCAGTTGCTACCTGCACTCCACCGATCGCTAAGCCGATGGAGGAAAATGACACACGCCACTGCAAGTCGCGTTTCGAAACAGCGCTACGCCGCCCCGCCGTACGATAGGAGAAGGATGCTGGGCCTTCGTCGTTCTGCCGAAACCGATCACTAATGTCTTTCCGCGGCGCGGCTGGACGAGCATGCAAGGCGCGCTCAACGGCCGTCCGCTCCAGGCCACACTGGAGCCAGACAGCCAGTTGATCCACTGGTTCAATGGTGCCGGCCACGCTGACGACCGTGGCGGGCGTGACAATCGGAGATACCGTCATCGTCGACGTTGCCCCTGCGCCGACCAAGCAGGAACCTCCTGTCCCACCCGAGTTGGGCAAGGCGCTCGACGCATCGCTACCGGCCGGGGAGACCAGGGGCGCCGCCATTAACGCCACCCGCTTCGACTGGGTCCACTTGATCGAATACGCCAAGCAGGCCGACACTCGCTTGAAGCGCGTGGCCGATACGGGAAACATGCTCGCTTCAAGCAAGAAGCGGGTCTGCTGTTCCGACCCGTCCGGCTACTACAGCAAGAGCCATAAAGCGCAACGCGAGGCGCGCTAAAGCAACTATCGTCATTGATCTGAGCAGAGCTGATTGTTGCTGGCGCGATCCCAGGCACCACTAGCCTCCACCGTCGCGATCGCGTCTCGGCGCCTTTACCTTGTGAACTGCGACGAACCGCAGCCCCTCTACATGGATAGTCCGAACCGCATCGCTTTCGTATATTGCAACGTATTTCTCGGAACTATCAATAATAAATCCACTTGCAATCCGAGTCGGATTTCCAGCTTCAAACACATCATTGCAATATCGAATACCAGGTTGAACCTTATCGCATCCTAGCGTGTATACCTCCGCATCTTCTGCAGCGCGACGTGCTCCTGCCGCCTGTCCAAACATCATTGGCATGATGAAGAGCACAAATAAAGCGAATGCAAGATAACTGAATCCAATTACTAACGTCGGCACAAGCACAAGATTTCCCAGCAGGCGCAACAGCGGATTCATACGCATCCTACTGCGGAGCCACTGCAATTGGCTACTCTGAGTAGTCTTGCGATCCACCCAGCGGAGACTTTGCCAAAAGTAGGCTCCGAAAATAAAGGCAGCAATAACCACTAGCCCAGAACCTAAAAGCCGCATGCCGGATTCCGCTACGGCCATATAGGCGTACAGAAAGTAGTCAGCAGTCGACTTTTCTAGAAGATTTAGAGGAATGCGAAATGCGTTCAGATATGCTTGGTGATAAGCTACGCCGGTCAAATATGCGGCCCCGCTTAACAGCGGGGCCGCAACGCCCAGGGTCAAGGGCAGCCAGAACTTCTCCAGCCTTCCTTCCCTTGCATCTTGCTGAAGTAAATCTGCTTGCTCGGCCATATTGCCCTCTTTAGGACAGGTCAGTCGAACTTGCTGAAATCCGGCTTCCTCTTCTCGAAGAAGGCGGTGAACGCCTCTTTTGCCTCGGCGCCGGTCAGCATGGCGCTGAAGCGCTCGTTCTCGGCGGCGATGGTCTCCTTCACCAGCGCGCCCCGCGCGCGCTTCATCAGCGCCTTGGTGGTGCGGATCGACGCGGGCGGCAGCTTGGCCAGCTTGGCGGCCTGGCCCTGGGCGAAGAACAGCAGCTCGGCATCCGGCAGCACGCGCGCCACGATGCCCATCTCCAGCGCTTCCTGCGCCACGAACGGCTCGCCCAGCAGCAGCTTCTCGGCGGCGCGGGTGTAGCCGGCCGATTGCGCCACCAGCAGCGACGAAGCGAATTCCGGGCACAGGCCAAGCTGGGTGAACGGCATCGAGAACCTGGCGTTCTCGGAGCAATAGACCAGGTCGCAGTGCATCAAGAGCGTGGTGCCGATGCCGACCGCGGCGCCGGCGACGGCCGCCACCACCGGTTTCGTTGCGCCTTCCAGCGCGGTCATGAACTGGAATACCGGGCGGTCCGGCGTCATCGCGCCGTCGCCGACGTTGTTCAAGAAGTCGTCCAGGTCGTTCCCGGCGGTGAAGATCTCGGGCTGGCCGGTGATCAGGATCGCGCGCACCGACGCGTCCTGCTCGGCGTCCTGCAGCGCGTCGGCCATGGCCTGGTACATCGCGCCGGTGATCGCGTTCTTGCGTTCGACGCGGTTGAATTCGATGGTGAGGATGCCGTCGGCGTTGGTGAGGCGGATGGTCATTGCTGTCTCCACGGTTGTTCTTCAGGTGGTTGGACGCGTCGGCAGGGAACCTGCCGACCCTACGGATTTCGCGTGTTCATCCGTTGGGCAGCGCGTGTCGGGTGTCCATGCGTCAGTTGGACGCGTGGGCGGGAGACCCGCCCACCCCACGTCACGCTCGCGGCATTGACGTACGGTGCTTGGATTTCCCGCCCACGCTTGAAATGCGGCGGCGCAGTAAAGCGCCGCCATGTTGGCTCAGACGCGCTCGATGATGCCCGCCGCGCCCATGCCGGCGCCGACGCACATCGTCACCATGCCGTACTTGAGGTTGTTGCGGCGCAGCGCGTGCACGACGGTCGCAGCGCGGATCGCGCCGGTCGCGCCCAGCGGGTGGCCCAGGGCGATCGCGCCGCCCATCGGGTTGACCTTGCTGGTGTCCAGGCCCAGGTCGCGGATCACGGCCAGCGCCTGGGCGGCGAAGGCTTCGTTCAGCTCGATCCAGTCCAGCTGGTCTTGCGTGATGCCGGCGGCGGCCAGCGCGGCGGGGATCGCCACCTTCGGGCCGATGCCCATGATCTCCGGCGGCACGCCGCGCACGGCGAACGAGGAGAACCTGGCCAGCGGGGTCAGGTTGTGCTCCTTCAGGATCTTTTCGCTGACGACGATCAGCGCGCCGGCGCCGTCCGACATCTGCGACGAGGTCGCGGCGGTGACCGACCCCTTGGCCGCGAACACGGGCTTGAGCTTGGCCATGCCTTCAGGGCTGGCGTCGGCGCGCGGGCCTTCGTCGCTGTCGACCAGGCGCTTCTTGACGCTGATTTCACCGGTAGCCAGGTTCGGCGTGCGGGTGATGACTTCGACCGGGGTGATCTCGTCCCTGAAGTAGCCGGCCTGCTGGGCGGCGATGGCGCGGCGGTGCGATTCCAGGCCGAAGGCGTCCTGGTCTTCGCGCGAGATCTTCCACTGGTTGGCGACGTTCTCGGCGGTCAGACCCATGCCGTAGGCCAGGCCCACGTTCTCGTCCTTGAAGGTCTCCATATTGATCGACGGATGGTGGCCCATCATCGGCACCATCGACATCGATTCGACGCCGCCGGCGATCATCACGTCGGCTTCGCCCACGCGGATGCGGTCGGCCGCCATCGCCAGCGCGGTGATGCCCGAGGCGCAGTAGCGGTTGACGGTGACGCCGCCCACCGTGTTCGGCAGGCCGGCCAGCACCACGGCGTTACGCGCCACGTTGAAGCCCTGCTCGGCCTCGGGGAACGAGCAGCCGACGATGGCGTCGACGATCAGGGCCGGGTCCAGGTTCGGCACGGCGGCCATGGCGCCGCGGATGGCGTGCACCAGGAGGTCGTCCGGGCGGGTCTTGTTGAACATGCCGCGCGGCGCCTTGCCGATCGGGGTGCGGGTCGCTGCGACGATGTATGCGTCTTGAAGTTGTTTGCTCATGTCAGTGTCCTGTTCTGTCGGCGCTTAGTTGCGGACTGGCTTGCCGGTCTGCATCATGCCCATGATGCGTTCCTGGGTCTTCGGATTGTTCAGCAGGGCCACGAAGGCCTTGCGTTCCAGGTCGAGGATCCACTGTTCGCTCACCACGCTGCCCTGGTCGATGTCGCCGCCGGTGACGATCTCGGCGATGGTGTCGCCCAGGTGGTAGTCATAGGCCGAGATGAAGCCGCCGTCGCGCATATTGACCATCTGGCCGCGGATGGTGCCCCAGCCATAACGGCCGGTGACCGGGAAGGTGCGGCGTGCCGGGGCGCGATAACCCGCGTCGAACATGGCGCGCGCGGTGGTCTTGGCCACGTGCAGCAGTTCATACGCATTGAACACGATGACATCGTCTTCTTTCAGGTAGCCCATGGCCTTGGCTTCCAGCGCCGACTTCGACACCTGCGCGGTGGCAGCGTTCATGAAGCCGTTCTTCAGGAATTGCAGGATGTCGTTGCCCTTGGCTTCGTTCGCCGCGCGCAGCGCCGCCTCTTTCAGGCCGCCGCCGGCCGGCACCAGGCCGACGCCCACTTCGACCAGGCCGATGTACGACTCGATCGAGGCCACGCGCTTCGATGCATGCAGCGCCAGCTCGCAGCCGCCGCCCAGCGCCAGGCCGGCCACGGCCGCCACGACCGGGATGTTCGAGTACTTCATCGCCATGAAGGTGTCCTGCAGCTCGCGCACGATCGGCTCCATCGCCTTCGCGCCGCCGGCCATGAAGGCCGGCAGGGCCGATTGCAGGTCGGCGCCGGCCGAGAACGCGCCGCCTTCGGCCGCGTCGGTATTCCAGATCACCACGCCCTTGTAGCCCTGCTCGGCTTCTTTCAGCGCGCGCTGGATGCCCTTGATGACGCCGTCGCCGATCACGTGCATCTTGGTCTTGAGCGAGATGACCAGCACCTCGTCGCCCGAATGCCACAGGCGCACCGAGTCGTCCTCGAACACGGTGGTGCCGGCAGTCCTGGCGTCCTGCGTGGTCGAGCCGACCACCGGCGCGCGGAACTGCTGGCGCTGGTAGACCGGCAGGTCGGACAGCGGCACGTAGGCGTTCCTGGTCACCGAGTACGAACCTTCAGGAGTGTGCACGCCCTTCTCGGCGACCGCGCCCTCGAACACCCATGCCGGGAGCGGCGCATCGGACAGGGCCTTGCCCGCTTCGATGTCTTCCTTCACCCACTGCGCGATCTGGGTCCAGCCGGCGGCTTGCCAGGTCTCGAACGGGCCGACGCTCCAGCCGAAGCCCCAGCGCATCGCGAAATCGACGTCGCGCGCATTGTCGGCGATGGTGTCGAGGTGGACGGCGATATAGTGGAAGGCGTCGCGGAAGATCGCCCACAGGAACTGCGCCTGCGGGTTGGTCGAATCGCGCATGGCCTTGAACTTCTTGACCGGGTCTTTCTCTTTCAGGATGCGGCCGACGATGTCGGCGGCTTTCGCGCCGCTCGGCACGTAGTCGCCGGTGGCGAAGTCCAGGCGCTGGATCTCCTTGCCGACCTTCTTGTAGAAGCCGGCGCCGGTCTTCTGGCCCAGCGCGCCCTTCTCGATCAGCCTGGCCAGGATGTCCGGCGTCTTGTACACGCTGAAGAACGGGTCGTCCTTCAGATTATCCTGCATGGTCTTGATCACGTGGCCCATGGTGTCCAGGCCGACCACGTCCGCGGTGCGGAAGGTGCCCGACTTGGCGCGGCCCAGCTTGGCGCCGGTCAGGTCGTCGACCACGTCCACGCTCAAACCGAATTTCTCTGCTTCGACGATGGTGGCCAGCATGCCGAAGATGCCGACGCGGTTGGCGATGAAGTTCGGCGTGTCTTTCGCGCGCACCACGCCCTTGCCCAGGGTCGAGGTCAGGAAGGTTTCGAGCTGGTCCAGGATCTCCGGGCGGGTGGCCTCGGTCGGGATCAGTTCCACCAGGTGCATGTAGCGCGGCGGATTGAAGAAGTGCACGCCGCAGAAGCGCGCCTTCAGCTCGGCGTCGAAGCCTTCGGCCAGCTTGTTGATCGACAGGCCCGAGGTGTTCGAGGCGAAGATCGCGTGCGGCGCGATGTGCGGCGCGACCTTGGCGTACAGGTCGTGTTTCCAGTCCATGCGCTCGGCGATGGCTTCGATGATCAGGTCGCACCCGGCCAGCACGTCGAGGTTGTCCTCGTAGTTGGCCACTTCGATCAGCGCCGCGTCATCCTTGTTGCCCAGCGGGGCCGGCGACAGTTTTTTCAGGTTCTCGATGGCGCGCAGCACGATGCCGTTCTTTGGACCTTCCTTGGCTGGCAGGTCGAACAGCACGACCGGCACCTTGGCGTTCACGCAGTGCGCGGCGATCTGCGCACCCATCACGCCGGCGCCCAGCACGGCGACTTTCTTGACGATGAAATTGGACATGTGTGTTCCTTATTCCTTAGTTGGCTCGTCGTTCCCGCGAAGGCGGGGACCCAAGTTTTTCAGCTCAGTGGCAGCGCTTGCAAACTTGGGTTCCCGCCTTCGCGGGAACGACGGCGTTGGTCGATCAGCGTGACGTGGTGTTAGAACAGCTCGGCGTCCAGCGCCGTCAGGTTCGCGGCGCCCGACCGCGCCTGGCGGATCAGCATCGCGGTTTCCGGGTACAGGCGGGCGAAATAGAAGCGGATCGTCGCCAGCTTGGACTCGTAGAACTTGTCGCCCGAATCGAGCTTGGCCAGGGCGATCTTGGCCTGTTGCGCGAACAGGTAGCTGTACACCAGGTGGCCGGCCACGCGCAGGTAAGGCACGGCGGCGGCGCCCACTTCGTCCGGGTTCTGGAAGGCCTTCATGCCGATTTCCATGGTCAGCTTGGTGACTTTCTCGCCCAGCTCGCCCAGCGGGGTCACGAACTCGGACAGCTGCTCATCCAGGCCGTTGTCTTCGACGAAGGCCTTGATCTTCTCGCCGAACTTGCGCAGTTTGGCACCGTTGTCCATCAGGATCTTGCGGCCCAACAGATCCAGCGACTGCACGGTGTTGGTGCCTTCGTAGATCATGTTGATGCGGGCGTCGCGCACGTACTGCTCCATGCCCCACTCGGCGATGTAGCCGTGGCCGCCGTACACCTGCATCGCTTCCGAGGTCGCGATCCAGCCGTTGTCGGTGATGAAGGCCTTGATGATCGGGGTCAGGAGCGCCACTTCGTCGGCCGCTTCCTTGCGCACGTCTTCGTCAGGGTGGTTCAGCTCGCGGTCGATCTGCAGCGCGACGTAGGACGAGAAGGCGCGCGCGCCTTCGGCATAGGCTTTGGCCGTCAGCAGCATGCGCCGCACGTCCGGGTGCACGATGATCGGGTCGGCCGGTTTGTCCGGCGCCTTCGGGCCCGACAGGCTGCGCATCTGGATGCGGTCCTTGGCGTAGGCCAGCGCGTTCTGGTACGCGACTTCGGTCAGGCCCAGCGACTGCATGCCCACGCCCAGGCGGGCGGCGTTCATGAACACGAACATCGCCTGCAGGCCCTTATGGGGCTGGCCGATCAGGGTGCCGCGCGCGTTATCGAGGTTCATCTGGCAGGTCGAGTTACCGTGGATGCCCATCTTTTCTTCGATGGCGCCGCAGGCGATGCCGTTGCGCTCGCCCAGCGAGCCGTCGTCGTTCGGCAGGAACTTCGGTACCAGGAACAGCGAGATGCCCTTCGAGCCTTCCGGCGCGTCCGGCAGGCGCGCCAGCACCAGGTGGACGATGTTCTCGGACATGTCGTGCTCACCCGCCGAGATGAAGATCTTCGAGCCGGTGATGAGATACGTGCCGTCGGCCTGCGGCTCGGCCTTCGAGCGCAAGAGGCCCAGGTCGGTGCCGCAGTGGGCTTCGGTCAGGCACATGGTGCCGGTCCACTCGCCCGAGACCAGTTTTGGCAGGTACAGGCGTTTCTGGTCGTCGGTGCCGTGCTCCAGCAGGCACTCGTAGGCGCCGTGCGACAGGCCCGGATACATCGACCAGGCCTGGTTCGACGAGTTCAGCATCTCGTAGAACGAGTTGTTCAGGGAGATCGGCAGGCCCTGGCCGCCGTATTCAGGGTCGCAGGCCAGCGCCGCCCAGCCGCCTTCCACGTACTGCCGGTAGGCTTCCTTGAAGCCCTTCGGGGTGGTCACGGTCTTGTCAAGGGCATTGAAGTGGCAGCCTTCGCGGTCGCCCGAGTGGTTCAGCGGGAACAGCACCTCTTGCGTGAACTTCGCGCCTTCTTCCAGCACCTGGTTGATGATGTCGGCATCGATCTCCGAGTACTTCGGCAGATTCTTGAATTCTTCGGTGACGTTGAGGAATTCGTGCAGAACGAACTGCATATCCCGGATTGGCGCGACGTACTGACCCATGGTTATCTCCTGAACGAGGGTAAAGATGTTGGACGTGGCAGGCGGCGTTACGCCGCCTGATGGTCTTGCGGTAGTTGGGGACTGCGGTAATTCTCGACCAGGCGCTCGAAGGCGGCCCGCGCGCGCTCGACCGCGCCTGGATTGCGCAGGAAGCGGGCGTCGTGGTGCAGGGCGAGGATCAGGCCGTGCATCTCGAACACCAGCTGCTCGGGATCGAGATCGGCGCGCAGATGCCTGGCTTCGACCGCCTGCTGCACGCTGCGCAGCAGCGCGCCCTGCCAGGCACGCACCATCGACACCAGCTCCTCGCGGATCGGGCCTTCGCGGTCGTCGTATTCCACGGCGCCGCTGATATAGATGCAGCCCGACGCGATCTCGACCGAAACGCGCTTGACCCAG
The DNA here is from genome assembly GCF_056279385.1 of Massilia sp. UYP34. Taxonomy (NCBI): domain Bacteria; kingdom Pseudomonadati; phylum Pseudomonadota; class Betaproteobacteria; order Burkholderiales; family Oxalobacteraceae; genus Massilia; species Massilia sp. UYP34. The sequence continues at coordinate 9,939 of NZ_JBWBRF010000001.1, forward strand.
CGGGTATACATCGCCACCAGGCGCGGCAGGCCGCGCGCTTCCTTGATGCTCGGATAAAACACCTCTTGCTCGAAGCGGTGGTGATACAGCTTGACCACCTCGAGCTGCAGGTCTTCGCGCGAACCGAAATGGGCGAACACGCCTGACTTGCTCATGCTCATCCGGTCGGCCAGCAAGCCGATGGTCAAGCCTTCGAGACCGTTGCGGCTGGCGAGATCGAGCGCGACGTCGAGGATCGCGGCCCGCGTCTGCTCGCCTTTGCGCATGAATTTAGCTGAAGTACTGATGGCTGCCCCTGAATCGAAAAAAATCCGAACGCTCGTACTATTATCTATCAGCCGAGGAATGTCAAACGGGAACTTAGAGGTGACGTTCTATTGATGCAAGACAACGATTGGCGCCGGGAGATGGCGCCATGGAGCGCTTCCGTCCGCCGCCGTGGGCGAGGACCGGAAGTTTGTTGTTTCACCCATAAAGGTACAGCATTTCGGCGCAACGGGATATCCCGTTGACGAGGGGCATTGCGCCCGTCGTCATTCCTCGCCCACGCGCTCCATTGCGCGGCGGTCGCGCTTGGTCGGACGGCCCTTGATGTCCATGCTCGGCTCGGGGTACAGGCGGCGCGCCGTCTTGTCGTTCTCGCGCCGCGCAATGCTCTCGTCGGTCTCGAAATACAGGGTGCGCGCCACCGGCGCCGGCCCGCGCGAGCCCGAAATCGCGGCCACGATCACTTCCCAGCGATCGGAACCGTTGTCGATCAGGATGCGGTCGTTGATCTTGACGGCGCGCGCCGGCTTGACCGGTTCGCCGCCAATGCGCACCCGGCCGCGCTCCACCGCGTCCTGGGCCAGCGAGCGGGTCTTGAAGAAGCGCGCCGCCCACAGCCATTTGTCGATTCGTACGTTGTCTTTTTCCATCTTCTCTTTCCGTTATCCCTAGGTATAGCCGAACGTGACGACCCGCATCACCAGCTTGTACATCATGTAGGCCATGCCATAGGTGGCGCGGCGCAGCCAGCCGATATGGGCGAACTCCTGCGGACAGACTTCCTCGCCGTCCAGGATGCCGCGCTCGATGTGCGCGCGCATGGTGGCGGCGAACACCGGATCGCTCACCACCACATTGGCTTCCTGGTTCAGGAACAGCGACAGGCCGTCGCAATTGCTGGAACCGACCGTGGCCCAGTCGTCGTCGACCACCGCCACCTTCGCATGCAGCTGGGTCTTGCGGTACTCGACCACCCGCACGCCGTCAAGCAGCAGCTTGGGATAGAAGGAATGCGCGACCGCATCCTGGAGCTTGAACTCCCCCACCCCGATCAGCAGCGTCACCTGCACGCCGCGCCGCGCGGCATGCGCCAGCGCCTTGCGGAACTTGCGGCCCGGCGCGAAGTACGGCGTCGCCAGCAGCACGCTGTGGCGCGCGCGTCCCAATGCTTGCAGATAGGCTTTCTGGATCGTGCTGCGGTTGCGCAGGTTGTCACGCACCACAAATGCGGCCCGGGCCGGGCTTTCGCAAGAGGGAATGGCTTGCTTGCGCATCTCTCGGAACAACTGGAAGCGCTTGCGCAGCCGCAGGCGGCCGCTGCGGGTCCACTGGACTTGCGCCTCCTGGTGGATCTGGGCCACCAGCGGCCCGCGCACGCGCACCGAGAAGTCCCAGCGCGGCGCCGGCAGGCGGTGGCCGTCGGCGTGGTCGCACAGCCAGTCGTCGTTGACGTTGATGCCGCCCACGAAGGCGACTTCGCGGTCGATCACGGCGATCTTGCGGTGCGACCGGGCGATGCCGCGCCGGCACCAGGGATTGAACACGCGGTATTGGGCGCCGGCCTCGACCAGGGTGGATCCGAGCCGGCCGCAGCAGCGGTGGCCGGTGCCGAACCAGTCGACCAGCACCCTCACCTTCACGCCACGCCGGGCGGCGCGCGCGAGGGCGTCGCGCACGGCGGCGCCGGTCTCGTCCTCGGCAAAGATATAGGTCTCGAACAAGACCTCGTGCTGGGCGGCGTCGAGCGCTTCGATCAGCGCCGGGAAAAAAGCAATGCCGCTCTGCAGCAGCGCGATGTCATTGTTGTCGACGAAGGTCAGACTGCGCATGGACCTTGCGTGAGTTCGAGCTCGGCCACGATCGGCGCATGATCGGACAGCTTGGCCCACAACGGCCCATGCATCACCTTGGCGCTGTTGACCTTGAAGCCGCGTACGTAGATGCGGTCGAGCCTGAACCACGGCAGCATGGCCGGGAAGGTACGGGCCGGCGCCAGGCGCGGCTGGCGACCGGCCCAGCTGCGCACCATGTCGCCCATCGGCGAGCGCGGACCCAGTTCGTCGAACACTTCCTTGACGCCCAGGGCGTTGCGTAACTTGTCGCTGAGGGTATTGCGCCAGTCGTTGAAGTCGCCCGCGATGATCACCGGCTCGCCGTTCGGCGCCGAAGCGTTGACGGCATCGATCAGCGAGGCGGTCTGGCGGCCACGGCCGCCTTCGAACAGGCCCAGGTGGACCACGTAGCAGTGCACGCGGCATTCGGGCGCGCCCAGGATGCAGTGCAGGATGCCGCGCTGCTCGTAGGCGTGGTCGGAGACGTCGTGGTTGTGCGAATTCTCGATCGGCCAGCAGCTCAGCAGCGCATTGCCGTGGTGGCCGTGGTCATAGACCGTGTTCATCCCGTAGGCCGTATGGTGGACGTCGGCGGCGAAGTAATCGTACTGGGCCGTCTCGGGCCAGTGGCGGTGGCCGCGGTCTTCCTTGCCATAGCGCGCCTGGTAGCGGTCGTGCCGCCCCTGCACCTCTTGCAGGAACACCACGTTGGCATCGAATTCAGCAATGGCCTTCTTGAGCGCGATCACGCGTGGCGTGCTGCGCAGCGAGGTGACGCCCTTATGAATGTTGTAAGTGGCTACACGGATTTTCATGGGAACATTCTACCCGGATCGGACCAGCGTTCTCGTGGAACGGGCCCAATCGTGCGCTTCACAGCCTGACGCTGGAGCGCGGAGCGCGGCGGCCTGCTTGATGCCGTCGCGCCCTCACTGAATCTGAATCCGACAGTCAGGCAAGCGCCAGCGCCGTATCGTAGACCGCTTCATGCCCCGACACGATCATGCGGCGCGGACGGCGTTCTTGCGCGCCCTGCTTCTCTGCGCGCGGCGCCAACGGACCGCTCAGGCGCAGGCCGTCGAACAGGTCGATATAAATGCAGTCGTCCCCTAGCGTGATTGCCTTAACTTTCTTGTCGCCATTCAGTTCGAGGTTATCCATTTTTTCTCCCAGAATCATCCACTTAAAAGTTGCACATCAAAAATTCACCTTGGGTGAGCCGTTGACCTTAATCCACACATTTACTGTTGTCAAACGTGGAATATCTTGTGCATACGCAATTTCACAAAATTTCCTATTGCCACGAAAAAGTCAATTGAACTGTAATCAAATGTATTTTCATAGGAGAGAATACGTTTGCGCGAGCTCATATGCGTGGTCACGCACAGACCATTTTCTAAAAAAAGACCCTGCGTGCTTTTGTTAAAAAACGTCATTTTATTGCGCACACATGCCATATTTCAATGATGATTTTCGGCAAATAAGCTGCTTTTAAGCAATTTTATTTGCCGTTCGCAATTTTTAGCCTGTCTTGCGGGGCAATTGCAGGATGGCTTCGGCGTTGGAAGACGAGAAGCAGCGGTCCGCCGCTTCCAGGTGCGGCAGCCAGGCATGGCGCAAATGCTCGCGCGGGCTGAGGAGGATGGGGATGTCGCGCGGCACGCAGACCGAGAACACGTGCTCGGTGTTGTGGGTCACGCCGGGGGCGTAGCGGTGGCGCCAGACGGGATAGATTTCGTAGACGTTGGAGAGCTGCCAGTCGCGCAGGCGAATACGTCCGCCGTCGACCACGATGCCGGTCTCTTCGAACAGTTCGCGCGCGGCGGTCGTCATCAAGGGCTCGTCGGGCGCGTCGAGCGAACCGGTGACCGATTGCCAGAAGCCCGGGCGATCGGCGCGTTCGAGCAACAGCACTTCCATGTCGGAAGTGTGGATCACGACCAGGACCGATTCGGGGATCTTGTGGGGTTTCATGGAAACCTCGTTGCTGAACGTAGGGTCAGCGGGTCTCCCGCCGACGCGGCGATCGTGATCGGCTCCTTGTCGGCGCCGAATGATCTTGCTGCAAACTATCACCGCGTCGGCGGCAAGCCGCCAACCCTACGCGATCAGGCGACCTTCGGCTCGTTGCGCAGACGGATATGCAGCTCCTTGAGCTGCTTCTCGTCGACTTCCGACGGCGCGTTGGTCAACAGGTCTTGCGCGCGCTGGGTTTTCGGGAAGGCGATCACGTCGCGGATCGACTCGGAGCCGGTCATCAGGGTGATCAGGCGATCCAGGCCGAAGGCAAGGCCACCGTGCGGCGGCGCGCCGTACTGCAGCGCATCGAGCAGGAAGCCGAACTTGAGCCGCGCTTCCTCGGCATCGATCTTTAGCGCGCGGAACACCTTGCTCTGCACTTCCTCGCGGTGGATACGGATCGAGCCGCCGCCCAGTTCCCAGCCGTTCAGGACCATGTCGTAGGCCTTGGCGACGCAGGCGCCCGGGTTCGACTCCAGCATGTCTTCGTGGCCGTCCTTCGGCGCGGTGAACGGGTGGTGGGTCGCGGTCCAGCGGTCGCCGTCTTCGTCGTACTCGAACATCGGGAAGTCGACCACCCACAGCGGGGCCCAGACGTCGTCGAACAGGCCGGCCTTCTTGCCGAATTCCGAGTGGCCGATCTTCACGCGCAGCGCGCCCAGGGCGTCGTTGACGACTTTCGCCTTGTCGGCGCCGAAGAAGATCAGGTCGCCGTCCTGGGCGCCGGTCAACTCCAGGATCTGCGCCAGCACGTCGTCGGAGAGGTTCTTGACGATCGGCGACTGCAGGCCGTCACGGCCTTTCGCCTTCTCGTTCACCTTGATGTAGGCCAGGCCCTTGGCGCCGTAGATCGCGACGAACTGGGTGTAGGCGTCGATTTCCGAACGCGGCATCGAACCGCCCTGCGGCACGCGCATGCCGACCACGCGGCCGTTCGGCAGATTGGCCGCGCTGTTGAACACCTTGAACTCGACCGACTTCATCAGTTCGGTCAGTTCGGTGAACTCGAGCTTGACGCGCATGTCCGGCTTGTCCGAACCATATTTGCCCATGGCAGTGGCGAAGTCCATCACCGGGAACGGGTTCGGCAGGTCGACGTCGGTGGTGTTCTTGAACACGACGCGCATCATCTCTTCGAACAGGTCGCGGATTTCCTGCTCGCTCAGGAACGAGGTCTCGCAGTCGATCTGGGTGAATTCAGGCTGGCGGTCGGCGCGCAGGTCTTCGTCGCGGAAGCACTTGGTGATCTGGTAGTAGCGGTCGAAGTTGGCGACCATCAAGAGCTGCTTGAACAGCTGCGGCGACTGTGGCAGCGCGAAGAAGTTGCCGGCGTTGACACGCGACGGCACCAGGTAGTCGCGCGCGCCTTCCGGGGTCGACTTGGTCAGCATCGGGGTCTCGATGTCGATGAAGCCCAGGTTGTCCAGGTACTTGCGCACTTCCATCGACACCTTGTAGCGCAGGCGCAGGTTGTGCTGCATCTGCTGGCGGCGCAGGTCGAGCACGCGGTGCGTCAGGCGGGTGGTTTCCGACAGGTTGTCGTCGTCCAGCTGGAACGGCACCGGCACCGAGGCGTTCAGCACTTCGACTTCGGTCGCGTTGATCTCGATCTTGCCCGACTTCAGGTTGGCATTGGCCGTGCCTTCCAGGCGGTTGGTGACCGTGCCGACGATGCGCAGGCAGTACTCGTTGCGCACGTGTTCGGCGGCCTTGAAGACGGCGGCGTTGTCCGGATGGCAGACCACCTGCACCAGGCCTTCGCGGTCGCGCAGGTCGATGAAGATCACGCCGCCGTGGTCACGGCGGCGGTGCACCCAGCCGCACAGGCTGACGGTTTGGCCCAGCAGTTCCTCGGTCACGAGGCCGCAGTAGTTGGTACGCATGGTGGACATAGTTTTCGTTCCAGGTTGGTTGATTGCTCGCGCCGCCATCGCAGGCGGCCACTATTCTTTGATTCGGTGCTACTTGATCGCCGCGGCCGGCGCGCTGGCCGATGCGCCCGGCGGCGCGACCACGCCCATCGAGACGATGTACTTCAATGCCGCATCGACCGTCATGTCCAGCTCTTTCACGCGGCTGCGCTCCATCATCAGGAAGAAGCCGGAGGTCGGGTTCGGGGTGGTCGGCACGTAGACGCTGACGAAGTCGCCGCCCAGGTGCCCCGCCACTTCGCCGCCCGGCACGCCGGTGAGGAAGGCGATGGTGTACGAATCGGCATGCGGATACGGCACCAGCACCGCCTGGCGGAAGGCATTGCCCGACGGCGAGAACAGCGTGTCCGATACCTGCTTGACGCTGCCGTACAGCGAGCTGACCACCGGCACGCGCTTGAGCAGGCGCTCGCCCAGGCGCACGATGTAGTTGCCGACCAGGTTGTTGGTGAGCAGGCCAGTCATGAACACGATGGCCAGGGTCAGCACCGCGCCGACGCCCGGCACGTCCATGCCGAACATGACGCGTGGTTGCCAGGCGTCGGGCACGAACAGCAGCGACTGGTCGAGCGTGCTGATGATCAGGTTCAGCACCCAGGCCGTGATGACCAGGGGCACCAGGACCAGCAGGCCGGTGATGAAATATTTGCGCATCGGATTCCCGTTGTACTTGTTGGCGCGCGGCGCTGGCCGCGCCGGATCAGGCGCCGTTCTTGTCGCCGGACGTGCCCGGCGTGGCCGGCGCCGCGGCTGCCGGTGCGCTGGACCCGGTCGCCGCGGCCGGCGCCGCGCCATTGCCGGACGCGCCATTGTCGGACGTGCCAGTAGCGGACATGCCGGTAGCGGACGTGCCGGTACCGGACGCGCCGTTGCCGGCTGCGCCGCTGGCAGGCGGCGTGCCGCCGCGGAAATCGGTCACGTACCAGCCGGTGCCCTTGAGCTGGAAGCCGGCAGCGGTCACTTGTTTCTGGAACGACGGCTTGGCACAGGACGGGCACACGGTCAGGACCGGATCCGAAATTTTTTGCAGTACATCTTTGGAAAAACCGCAGTCTTCGCAACGGTAGGCGTAAATCGGCATGCTAGGTGCTCCGCAAAAATCTTCAAAACCCTGAATTATAAAGCTTTTGCACGGGCATTTGCCGTTTGCGGACTACCTCGGCTGGCATAGAGCCGCCGCATGGGCAAGTGCGCACCGTTCGATGTTGTTTTTCACCATCGTCAACAGGTGTTTCGTTTGCCCAACCATCGGATTGGATGCTCTAATACGGCTTCTTCACCCAATGTTGGCAGCAGGGAATCCTTGCTGTTCACCGTAAAGAAGAAACAGAAGACTGCGCGATGCCCCCATCAGCATGGTCCATAAAAGAACACTAGCTTCCCAAGCCCGCGTCCGCGGGCTTTTTTCTTGGCGCGGTCAGACCAGGTACAGCGCCACCCCGACCGCGCCTCCCGCCGCCACGCAGATCAGGAAGGCCAGCATCCGGTTCGCGCGCCGCTGTTCCATCAGCATCAGCGCCAGCATGTCGGCATTCGGCACATACGGATGCGCCAACTGCCCTTTCGTTTCGCGCTCCAGCAGCTGGTATACCAGGCGCGGCAGCTGCGGGAAGATCTGGGCGTAGCGCGGCGCTTCGGCGCGCAGGCGTTCGGTCAGGCCCTTCCAGCCGACCTGTTCCGTCATCCAGCGCTCGAGATGCGGCTTGGCGGTCTTCCACAGGTCCAGGTCGGGATCGAGCTGGCGTCCCAACCCTTCGATATTGAGCAGGGTCTTTTGCAGCAGCACGAGCTGCGGCTGCACCTCGACGTTGAAACGGCGCGAGGTCTGGAACAGGCGCAGCAGCACCTGGCCGAACGAGATGTCCTTCAGCGGGCGGTCGAAGATCGGTTCGCAGCAGGCGCGCACCGCGGCCTCGAGCTCGTCCACGCGCGTGGTCGCGGGCGCCCAGCCGGATTCGATGTGCGCCTCGGCCACGCGCTTGTAGTCGCGGCGGAAAAAGGCCAGGAAATTCTGCGACAGGTAATCCTTGTCGAAATCGTTCAGGGTGCCGACGATGCCGAAGTCCAGCGCGATATAGCGGCCCAGGGTCTCCGGCGCGGTCGAGACCAGGATGTTCCCCGGGTGCATATCGGCGTGGAAGAAGCCATCACGGAAGACCTGGGTGAAGAAGATCTCCACGCCATCGCTCGACAGCTTCTTGAGGTCGACGCCGGCCGCCGCCAGGCGGTCGATCTGCGAGATCGGGATGCCGTACATGCGCTCCATCACGATCACGCTGCTCGAGCAGTAGTCCCAGTGCATCTCGGGCACCATCAGCAAATCGGAGCCGGCGAAGTTGCGGCGCAGCTGGCTGGCGTTCGCCGCCTCGCGCATCAGGTCCAGCTCGTCGTGCAGGTATTTGTCGAATTCGGCCACCACCTCGCGCGGCTTCAGGCGTCGCGCTTCGCTCCACACGCGTTCGATCAGGCTGGCCGCCAGGTTCATCAGGGCCATGTCTTCGTCGATCAGCTTCTTCATGCCGGGACGCAGCACCTTGACCGCGACTTCCTTGCCATCCTTGAGCTGGGCGAAGTGGACCTGGGCGATCGAGGCCGAGGCCACCGGCTCCCGGTCGAAGCGGGCGAACAGCTCGTCGGGATGGGCGCCCAGCGAGCGCGTGACCTGGGCCACCGCCAGGTCGGAGCCGAACGGCGGCACCCGGTCCTGCAGCAGCGCCAGCTCGTCGGCGATATCGGGCGGCACCAGGTCGCGCCGGGTCGACAGCACCTGGCCGAACTTGACGAAGATCGGGCCCAGCTCTTCCAGCGCCTGGCGCAGGCGGATCGCGCGCGGCGAGGTGATCGTGCGCCAGAAAAAGAAGGTGTTCATCAGGCGCGCGGTGCGCGGGGCATTGATGCTGGTGACTGCGATCTCGTCCAGGCCGTACTTGGTGAAGACAGTGAGGATGCGCAGCAGGCGCAGGAATTTCAATATCATCGACGATCCGGGTGGTGGTCTGCGCGGGTAGGAATGAGGGAGGGTGTGGCGGCGTCCGGCCGGGCCAGCTGTTGTTCGAGGCGCGCGATGCGCTTGGCGGTGCGCTCGACGTCGTCGCGCAGGCGCACCACGTCGGCGGCGAACGCGTCGCGCTGCACCGGCCGCACCAGCACCGGCCTTTCCTCGGCCAGGAACTCGGCCAGGTTCTCGGCCAGGCGCCGTCCCGTCTCGGTCGCGCCACCGGCGGCGCGGCGCGCGGTCTTGACCAGGCGATGGGCGCCCAGCGGCCCCACCACCCGCTCGAGGTCGTGCTCGGCATCCCAGCGCAGGCCGTTGGCCAGCTGCGAGATCACGTTGGCGAACTCGGCGTCGCCTTCGATCTTCACGTATGACAGCGCACGGGTGCGGTCCTGCGCGATCAGCGGCAGGTCGGCCGGTTTCACGCGGATCGTGACGCTGGCCGCGGCTTCGCCCGCCGTGTCGCGCGCAGTGCCCTGATGCATGGCTTCGAGCAGGCCGTCGCGCCCGACGCGCATGCGCAATTGAACCAGCCCAGCGTCGATGCAGGCGTCCTTGCCGGCATGGCGCATGAGCGCGGCCCTGGCCCAGGCTTCCTGGGCCAGCAAGTGGTTGATCGCGGCGACCGCGGGCAGCGTGAGCGCGTGCTGAGGCGACAGTGACGAAAGACTAGAAAACATGGAGCGGATGACCCTCAAAAAACAAAACCGCCCGGGCTGATGCGGGCGGTTTTGATCTTACCAGTTTGCCGGGCGCAAACCCGGCGGCACGGAATGTTTATGGAAAAATAATTCCACCAAAACTAAGCGCCTTAGCAATGCGCTCAATTCGGCTGCTGGATGCCGGCCAGCACCCAGCCGCCGGAGCCCGACAGCGGCTTCGACATGTTCCAGACTTCGACGAACGGTTCCGGCAGCGCGTCCTTGGCGCTGCGGATCATGGCGTTGAACTGCACGCTCGCCAGGTAGTCGGTCGCGGTCTTCTCGATGCCCAGCAGCTGGGCGTCGATGTTGACGACGTCGGTGTAGTCGGCCACGCCGCCGCGTTCCTGGATCTGCATCTTGAGCTCGGCGAACACTTCGGGCGAGGTGAATTCGCGCAGGTCGTCGGTGTCGCCGCGGTCCCAGGCCGCCTGCATGCGGATGAACGACGATTTCGCATGGCGCAGGAAGCTTTCGCTGTCGAAGTCGCCCGGCACGCCCCATTGCTGGTGGCCTGGCGCGGCGGCAGCGCCGCCGAAGCCGGCCGCCGCGGCGCCCTTGTCCAGCGCTACGTTGCCCTGGAAGGCGGACGGTCCGTTGCGCAGGCCCGAGCCGATTTCAGGCGTGGCGGTCGCGCCGGCGGCCTGCGGCTGGAAGCCATTGAAGCCGGTGCTCGAGGCCGCCGACGGATTGGCCGGCGTGTCCTTGCGGCGCACCATGCGCACGATGAACATGATCGCCAGGCCAATCAGCGCGACCATCAGGATGGTCGAGATGATGCTGGCCAGTGCGCCACCGATGCCCAGGTGCGACAGCAACGCGCCCAGGCCCAGGCCCAGCAGTGCGCCGCCCAGGATGTTGCGCATCATGCTCGGTTTCTTGGCGGCGGCCGCAGCGCCCGCGGCGCCAGTCGCGCCGGCCGCGGCAGGCGTGGCCGAATTCGGGGTCTGGCGCTGCATGCTCTGGGCCGGCGCCGGCGCCGGACCCTGCATCTGCTGCACGGACTGCGATTGCCGCCCGACCGAACGCTTGCCGCCCATTGGTCGGGCGAAGGCGTCTGCCACCATCGCGAACGTGGTGACTGCCAACATCGTCGTGACCAAAAACTTTTTCATTGTCTCTATCCTTAGAGTTTTATACCGGTGTGCAAAGCGGCCACACCCGCCGTCAGGTTGAAATACTGGACCCGCTCCAGTCCTGCTTCTTCCATCATCCCCTTCAGCGTATCCTGGTCGGGATGCATGCGGATCGACTCGGCCAGGTAGCGATAGCTGTCGGCATCGCCCGCTATTTTCTGTCCCAGCCACGGCAGCACCGAGAACGAATACACGTCGTACGGTTTTTGCAGCGGCGCGATCACCTTCGAAAATTCCAGCACCAGCAGCTTGCCGCCGGGTTTCAGCACCCGCCGCATCTCGGCCAGGGCCTGATCCTTGTGGGTCATGTTGCGCAGCCCGAACGCGACGCTGACCCGGTCAAAATAGTTGTCCGGGAACGGCAATTTTTCGGCGTCACACAACATGGTTGGGGTGACAAGCCCTTTATTCAAGAGGCGATCGCGCCCGACGCGCAGCATCGACTCGTTGATGTCGGTGAGCCAGACCTCGCCGGTCTTGCCCGCCTGCTTCGCGAAGGCCTTGGCCAGGTCGCCGGTGCCGCCGGCGATGTCGAGCACCTTGAAGCCCGGACGCACGCCGGCCTGGGCGATCGTAAACATCTTCCAGGCGCGGTGCAGGCCGGCCGACATCAGGTCGTTCATGACGTCGTACTTCGCGGCGACCGAGTGGAAAACCTTGGCGACTTCCTGGACCTTCTGGTCCTCGGCGACGGTCTTGTAGCCGAAGTGGGTGGTATTGGTCATATGTGCGGGACGGTTGGGTGTTGCCGCATTATACAAGCAGGCCGGCGCCCGGCCGCGCCATTGGATGCCGGGCGCCGGCGCCCGGGCGTGGACAGGACACGGCGTCGTCCCGGCGTCGTTTCGCGGTCCTTGTTGGAGCGGCACAACGCATCGAGCGCTAACAAGGCGCTCGGCAACGATGCGCCGCTGCGAGACCCCTTTTCCGCTTCGCTTGACCTCGGTAAGATCAATAGCATGTCGCCAATAAATTTGGACGAATAGACATTAGGGAAAGTAAATACTTCGTTCACAATTGCACGTGTCATTAAATTTCTAATAATTTTTGTGCGACATGTCGCCGGCATTTCGGGTTTAATTGAACAATACTTTTCGCGTCAGCAATTCCCTTGCCGGGATCGGCCGACGCAACGGTGCGTGATGCCAATGCGCACCGGGACTCACTACAAGGCAGCTGGCCAGGTCCAGTCATAACGAGGGCAACGGTGTCTGTAAAACGTCTCTTATGCATTTCGGGTGAAGGCAATGCGCACGCACGGGCCTGCCACGGCGAGCTGCCCGGCTGGGATGTGTGCGTGGTGGAGAGCATCGCCGCGGCGCGCAAGGTCCTGTCACAGCAACACTACGGGGTCGGCCTGCTGCTCGACCGCAGCGGCGCCGCGGGCGATGCGGAGCTCGAGCGCTTCCTGCGCCAGCACCATCACACGCGCTGGATCGGCGTGTTCGACGCGCCGCGCATCGACCAGCCGGCCGTGCGCGAACTGGTCGCCGCCCACCTGGTCGACTTCCACACGCGCCCGGTCGACACGCTGCGCCTGCAGCACTCGCTTGGCCACGCCCACGGCATGGCGACGCTGGCCAAGGCCACCCCGCCGCACCGGCGCCAGGCAACGGAGCGGGCCAGCCACATCGACGGCGCCTCGCGCGCCATCGTGCGCCTGCGCGCCCACATCGACAAGATCGCCGCGGTCGACGCACCGGTGCTGATCTCGGGCGAGAGCGGCAGCGGCAAGGAACTCGCGGCCCAGGAAATCCACCTGCGCTCGCAGCGCGCGAACGGTCCCTTCATCGCCATCAATTGCGCGGCGGTGGCGCCGGCCCTGATCCATTCCGAACTGTTCGGCCACGAGCGCGGCGCCTTCACCGGCGCCACCCGCGACAAGCAGGGCCTGCTCGAAGCGGCGTCCGGCGGCAGCATCTTCCTGGACGAGATCGGCGACCTGCCGCTCGACCTGCAGGCCAGCCTGCTGCGCTTCCTGCAGGAGCGCGTGATCTACCGCGTCGGCGGCACCCGCACCATCGCGGTCGACGCGCGCGTGATCACCGCCACCCATGTCGACCTGCCCCAGGCCGTCAGCGAGGGGCGCTTCCGCGAAGATTTGTATTACCGCCTCAGCGTGTTCCCGATCCGGGTGCCGCCGCTACGCGAACGCAAGGAAGACTTGCCGCTGCTCACTGACCTCATCTTCAACAAGTATGCGGCCGAACGCAGCCCGCAGTTGAAAGGCGTGAGCCGCGAAGCGCTGCTGGCGATGGCGCGCTACGAGTGGCCGGGCAATGTGCGCGAACTCATCAATCGGGTGCGGCGCGCCATGGTGCTGGCCGAACACCGCCTGATCATGCCGGAAGACCTCGACCTGCCCAGCATCGGACCGATCTGCCCGGTCAGGGAAGGGCTCGGCAATTCGCGGCTGTCGGCCGAACGCGTCGCGATCGGCGAAAGCCTGGCGCGCACCGGCAACAACATCAGCCAGGCCGCGCGCGACCTCGGTGTCTCACGTATGACACTGTATCGCCTGATGGCCAAGCACGCGATTTCCCTGTAAGTACACTTCCCTCCCTGCCGTCAGCCTTTTCCTACGGCGCCTCCCCTAATCTGACAGATTTTTCCCGCCAATGCGCTTGCCAAACGGCGACGCACGGCGGGTCGTGTTCGCTCTGTGACAGCTGCTTGCGGTGACAGATTGATACAGTTTCATGGGCTTTTTGTTCACTTTGTCACGAGTCTGAGACACTTTGCTTATTAGCTATTGTTCAAGTTCATTTTCCCTTGTCGCCGCGATGCAACTCATCAAATTATTCCTACATTATCAAGGACTTAACTATTCCGGATTCACTTGGCATAAGAACTGCTATTGAACGAGTGGACCGGGAGTCATGGGACCCCGGGAACTCAACAGTGACATTAGGGGAGCAACAATGAAGCGCACTATCCTGGCAACCGCGATCGCCCTGGCATTCACCATGGCCCACGCACAAGAAAATTCCGTCAACGACGTCCGCGGCGGCAACACCCAGACCTCGTCGGTGACCACCAACACCGACAGCAGCACTGTCACTGACACCCGCAACAGCGGCAATACCTCGACCAACTCGTCGACCAACACCGACACGAACACCAACACCAACACCGCGACCAACACCGACAACAGCCAGGCCAACAGCAACAACCAGGCGACCAACACGAACACGAATACCAACACCAGCACCGACAACAGCCAGGCCAACAACAGCAGCACCAACACCGCCGACAGCAACAACCAGTCGACCAGCACCAACACCACGACCAACACCAACAACAGCCAGGCCAACAACAACAGCCAGCAAAACAACAACAGCCAGCAGAACGACAACAGCACGACCAACAACAACAACCAGGTGGACCGTTCGGACAACCGCGTCGCCAACAACACGAACACCCAGTCGGACACCCGCACCAACACCGAGACGATCGACAGCAACGACACGATCACGACCAACACCACGACCACCCACGACAGCAGCCAGGACAGCTCGGGCCAGAACAACAGCTCGGGTGACGCCCGTGCGGCAGCCGCCGGCGCCGCAGCCGCCAACAACGGCGGCAGCGCCAACTCGTCGGTCGCCAACTCGTTCAACACCTCGTCGGCCAACGCGGTCAGCTCGCTGACCGGCACCGTGTCGGGCAACAACATCAGCAACATCGGCAACAACGCCGTGAACAACGGCGGCGCCAACGGCGCGACCGGCACCGGTTCGACCGGCGGCGCGGGCTACGCCGGCTCGACCTCGGCCACCGGCGCAGCCGGCGGCTCGGCATCGGGCGCAGCGGGCGCGGCTGGCGGCGCAGGCGGCTACGCCGCTGCGGGCACCGCATCGACCGGCGCCTCGACCGTCGGCAACGCCGCCGGCGGCAACGGCGGCGCGAGCGGCGCGGCCCACTCGATGGGCGGCGCGGGCGCCGCAGGTGCGGCTGGCGGTTACGCTGCCGGCGGCAACGGCGCAGCGGGCGGCGCAGGCATGGGCGGCGCAGGCGCCATGGGCGGCGCGGCCAACGGCGGCTCGGGCGCGGCAGGCGGCGCAGCCATGGGCGGCAACGGCGGCGCGACCGGCTCGCTGGCCGGCGGCAACGGCGGCGCGAACGGCGCCATCGGCACCGGCGCCGGCGGCATGGGCGGCGCCGGCGAATCCAACGGCGGCGCAGGCGCGGCCGGCGGCATGGGCGGCGCGGGCGCCATGGGCGGCAACTCGTCGGGCTCGACCCTGACCGCATCGAACGGCGCCAGCGGCGGCGGCGCGGCGATCGGCGACGCCGCCTCGACCTCGGGTTCGGGCGGCATGCCAGGCTCGGGCACCGACATGGCCGGCACCGGCGGCGCCAGCGGCGCGGCCACCAACACCGGCGGCACCTCGACCGCAGGCAGCCCGACCAGCGGCGCCAGCTCGGGCACCGCGGGTGACGCGATGGCCGGCGCGGGCGGCGCAGGCGCGGCAGGCGGCGCCGGCGGTTCTGGCGCGGCCGGCACCAATACCTCGGGCGCGGGCGCTGCAGGCGGCGCGGCCACCGGCGGCACTGCGGGTTCGGGCGCCGCACTGGCAGGCACCGGCGGCGCTGGCGCCACCGGCACCGCAGGCGCGGGCGGTTCGGGCGCGGCCGGCACGGCTGGCATGGGCGGCAACGGCGCCGAAGGCATGGGCGGCGCAGGCGGCGCGGGCCAGGGCGGCACCGCAGGCGCGGGCGGCATGGGCGGTTCGGGCGCTGAAGCGACCGCATCGACCGGCGCCGGCGGCGCCGGCGGCGCGGCCACCGGCGGCGCGGCCACCGGCGGCTCGGCCACCTCGGGCGACGCCACCTCGGGCGCCGGCGGCAACGGCGGCGCGGGCGGCTCGAGCACCGGCGGCGCTGGCGGCTCGACCGGCGAAATGGTTGCCGGCGCAGGCACCGGCGGCTTCGGCGGCGCCGGCACCGGCGGCAACGGCGGCACCAACAACGTGACCGCGGGTTCCTTCGACATGTCGAACTCGATGAGCAACATCGCCCAGTCGGCAGCCGGCATCTCGATCATCAGCCAGAACAACGGCTTCTCGTCGCTGATCCAGCAAAGCGTCAACGTTCAGTCGAACATGAACGTCGGCGGCACCACCCCAAGCGGCCAGTAATCACGAGGTCTGAGCAGCAACCGCGCAAGCGTCCGGCACGGCCGGACGCTTGCGACCCGCCACGCGGCGCTATCCGCGTGGCGGCTTTTCGAGCGAGGCATCATGAAACGGATTACCCAGATCGGCTCTCTCCTGCTGGCGGCCTGCATGGCGCTGCCAGTGGCGGCCCAGGCGTCGGAACCGGCGAAGCTGCCGGTGGTGGTGGGCTTCCTGTCCAAAGTGGATGTCGCACCGGGCCGGGAAGATGATTTCACCAAAGGCTGGGGCAAGACGACCGACGCCGAGGAACTGGGCGGCCTGCGTGGCGGCGCCGACTTCGTGACCACCGAGGCGACGCTCGGCGGCACCGTCGGCAACAACACGGCCACCAACGTGACCACCGGATTCAACATCATCGACAACGGCTCGTTCGCGAACTCCTCGGGCCTGCCTGTCGTGATCCAGAACTCCGGCGCGAACGTCCTGATCCAGAACGCGACCGTCATCAACCTGCAACTGCAATAGGAAGAGCATGAAGCACGGGATCTTCCTCGCCGCCCTGTGCGGCACCCTGCTGGCGCCGGCTCCGGCGCCGGCGCTCGAACTGGCGGTGGTCGGGCGCGTCAACGTGCCCGTCACCAGCCTCAAGGACATCAAATTCCAGCGCACCACGCGCCAGCAGTACGACTACAGTTGCGGCGCCGCCGCCGTGTCGACCCTGCTGTCGCACCACTATGGCACCCCGACGCCGGAACAGGACGTGTTCCAGGAAATGTACGAAAAAGGGGACAAGACCAGGATCCACAAGGAAGGCTTTTCGCTGCTCGACATGCAGCGCTTCCTGGCCGCGCGCGGCTTTCGCGCCGACGGCTTCAAGCTGCCGATCGAAAAGCTGATCACCGAAAAACTGCCGGCCATCGTCCTGATCACCGACCGCGGCTTCAACCACTTCGTGGTCGTCAAGGGCTACGAGGATGGCCGCATCCTGATCGGCGACCCGTCCACCGGCAACCGCGTCGTGAGCATGGAGCGGTTCCAGGAAATCTGGCGCAACAAGATCCTGTTCGTGATCCACAGCCACAAGGACGGCATCGCCTTCAACACGCCGGCCGACTGGCGCGGCGCTCCGCGCGCCCCGCTGGGCGCCGGCATGCACCAGGACCAGCTCAGCGCCTCGCTGCCGAAGTTCGGCCCCGGCGACTTTTGACGTAAAGGATGTGATATGCGCTGGCCAAGCTTTAGCAAGATGATGCAACGTGGCGTGCTTGCGGGCGCCCTGTGCGCGGCGCTCGGCGCGATGGCGCCGGTGCGGGCGGCCGATGCCGCCGCGAACGGCGTGGCCGGTTTCGGCGCCCCGGTCGGGGCCGAGACGCTGGACGGCGCCCGCGGCGGTTTCGAGATCGCCGGCGGCCTGTCGGTGGCGCTCGGCATCGAGCGCGTGGTGTCGGTCAACGGCGAAATCCTGTCGCGCACCAACATCGCTATTCCCGACCTGGCCGCGCTGAGCGCCGACCAGGCCCGCCTGACCCAGGAAGCGCTGGGCGCCGCACGCATGATCCAGATCGGCGGCAACAACTTCGCCGCGGCCGACCTGAACCTGCCCAATGGCGCGACCCTGGTACAGAACACCCTCGACAACCAGGCGATCAGTTCCGTCACCACCATCACCTCGGCCGTCAACAGCATGTCCTTGCTAAAAGACATGAATTTCCACAGCACGATTCGTGACGCCGTAGTGCGTTCCCCAGGAACACTGTAGCATTGCAATATTGTCAATTATTGGAGACCTGGATGTATTCACACGTCGCGCGGCTTGGCGCCGCCGGCCTGGCGGCCGCCCTCCTGGCGCCGTCCGTGCTCGCTCAACAACCTGCAGCCGCGCCGCTCGATAGCGGCCCGCAGGACCGACAGACCGAACTGTCCCAACTCAAGGACGAACTGGCCGAACAGCGGGCAATGGTGAACCGTCTGATGCTCGAACTCCAGGCGCAGCGCGAGCAATTGCAACGCATGCAGGCCCAGGGCGCCCCTGCCGTGAGCACCGCCCCGGCGCTGGCGGCGCGCGAGCGCCTCGTGGAAGACGCCCCGCTGTCCGGCGCCCCGTTCGCCGTGCCGACCGCGCTGGCCGACGGCGTCCTGCTGTCGCAGCAGCGCGGCGCGGGCATGTCGATGCAGGCGCCGGTGGCCCAGCCGCCGGTGCTGCCGCCGCCCGAAAGCGGCGTGGCGGCCCCGCTGCCGCCGCAGCCGCGTCCCAACCAGCCCGGCGTGCCGGCGCCGGGCCCGGCCCAACCGGCGGCCCCGGCGCAGGCGCAGGCCCAGCGTCCGGCCCAGCAACAGCAGCCGCAGACCGCACAGAACAACAATCGCCAGGAACCGAACCGCCCGCCCGAAGTCGCGCCGCTCGGCGACCAGCCCGGCGTGCTGACCCAGCGCGGCACCTATGTGCTCGAGCCATCGGTGCAGTACGGCTACTCGTCGAGCAACCGCGTGGCCCTGGTCGGCTACACCGTGATCCCCGCGATCCTGATCGGCCTGGTCGACGTGCGCGAGATCAAGCGCAACACTTTCACCACGGCGATCACCGGCCGTACCGGCATCAACAACCGGATGGAAGTCGAGGTCAAGGTGCCCTATGTGTACCGCTCGGACGCCACGGTCAGCCGCGAGCTGTTCACCGGCACCGCAGTCGAGCGCGTGTTCGACACCAGCGGCAAGGGCCTGGGCGACGTCGAAGTCGCCGGCCGCTACCAGCTCAACAACGGCGGCCCGGACCAGGGCTATTACATTGCCGGCCTGCGCTACAAGAGCCGCACCGGGCGCGACCCGTTCGAGGTCGTGACCGACTGCGACCGGCGCTGCATCGGCGAGAACGTGACCGGCACCGGCCTGCCGCTGGACTTGCCGACCGGTTCCGGCTTCCATTCGCTGCAAGGCACGCTGACCTGGCTGTATCCGTCCGACCCGGCCGTCTTCTTCGGCAACCTGAGCTATGTGCACAACTTCAAGCGCGAGGACGTGACGCGCCTGGTGCGCAACGGCGTGCGCGAGCCGCTGGGCGAGCTGGAACCAGGCTACGTGCTCGGCTTTAACTTCGGCATGGGCCTGGCGCTCAACGACAAGGCGTCGCTCAGCCTCGGCTACGACCACAGCACCATCGCGCGCATGAAACAGAACGGCCAGCCGGTGCCGGGCTCGGTGCGCACCCAGCTCGGCACCCTGCTGCTGGGCTACTCCTACCGCCTGAGCCCGAAGCGCACGCTGAATATCGCGGTGGGCGCCGGCGTGACCCGCGATACCCCGGACGTGACCCTCACGCTGCGAGTGCCAATGACGTTCTGATTGAGATCAAAATCGCGTAGGAACATGCGATCTGGATGAGTTGTGGTAAATGCGAACACGATTGAAAAATCTTGCTTCCGTTTTAAGAATTTGTCCTTATAATCAGAATTGCAATGTAGAGCGTGGCCCTGGTTCTTGTCCTAGGTACGCAAACAGGGCAACAACGCAAAACAACTTATATTTGAGGGAATAAACATGGCTACTGGCATTGTCAAATGGTTCAACGACGCTAAAGGTTTCGGCTTCATCACCCCTGATGGTGGTGGCGAAGACGTGTTCGCACACTTCTCGGCGATCAACGCCAACGGCTTCAAATCGCTGCAGGAAAACCAGCGCGTGACCTTCGACATCACCGCCGGCCCTAAAGGCAAGCAAGCTGCAAACATCCAGCCACAGGCTTGATGCTGCATTGGCCCGCTCGATGCGGGCCTGCAAAGAACAAGAGCACATCCAAGGATGTGCTCTTTTGTTTTGGGGCGCCGATGACGTGCGTGGTGTGCCGGTCCTGGCGATCACCGCGTCGGCGGCCGCCAGCCCTGCGCAGGGTTGGCGGCGATGCCGCCGACGCGTTCAACCAGCGCAGGCGTCCCCTCTCACTTGCAGCCGCAGCTGCCCGACCCGCAACCGCCGCCGCCGGACTTGGCCGGCGCCGAACCCGGCAGCATGGTGCCCGGCGCGCGGCCGGTTTCTTCGTCGAAGCCGGCCGCCTGCAGGCGCGCCACGTACTGCTTCCACAGCGACTCCTGGCTGCGGCCCAGTTCGTACAGGTAATCCCAGCTGAAGATGCCGCTGTCGTGGCCGTCCGAGAAGGTCGGCTTGATCGCGTAGTTGCCGACCTGCTCGACGTCGGCGATGCCGACTTCGCGCTTGCCGAGCTGCAAGACTTCCTGGCCGGGACCATGGCCCTTCACCTCGGCCGACGGCGAGTACACGCGCATCAGTTCGAACGGGATCGAATAGGCGCTGCCGTCGTCGTAGGCGACGTCGAGCACGCGCGATTTCTGGTGGACGGTCAGTTCGGTTGGATTAGGCATGAGTCTCTTCTCTATCAGTTGAAACGGCGCGCGATGGCGGCGCCCAGTTGTCCGGCCAGCGCGCGGCGCGCGGCCAGGGTGTCGGGTTCGGTCGAGCGCACCGCCTGGGCCCACACGGGCGCCGGGAAATGCGCGTCGTCCGCATAACGCGGAATGATATGCCAGTGCAGATGCGGCACCACATTGCCCAGGCTGGCCACATTGACCTTCAGCGGCTGCATCACTTCACGCACCGCCTCCTCGACCAGGAACACGGCCTCGTTCACCAGGAGCCGGTCCGGGCGCGAAAGGTCGCTCATCTCGCGCACGTGGTCGTGCCAGATCACGCGGCAAAAGCCGGGGTAGCTGGCGTCGTCGACGACGATCACGCTGAACTTGTCGCCGCGCCAGGCCACGGGCGCGCTGAGGTTGCACAGTTCGCAGAGCGCGACGGGAGCCGTCATACCAGCACCCTTTCGATGCCGCCGTTGTTGGCGCGCGCCACGTACTCGGGCAGCCAGTTCTCGCCCAGCAGGTGCTTCGCGATCTCGACCACGATGTAGTCGGCGGTGGTGCCCGAGTCGTCGTTGTAACGGCTCAAGCCCTGCAGGCAGGATGGGCAGCTGGTCAGGATCTTGACGTCGCCCTTGAAGCCGTCGGCGCGCAGCTTGTCCGCGCCCTTGACCATCTCGACTTCCTTGCGCGAACGCACCTGGGTCGCGATGTCGGGACGGGTCACGGCAAAGGTGCCCGACTCGCCGCAGCAGCGGTCGTTCTTCTCGATCTTCACGTTATCGATGGTCGAGACCAGCGCGTTCACCGTCTTCATCGAATCCTGCAGCTTCATCGGCGTGTGGCAGGGGTCGTGGTACATGTAGCGGGTGCCGCTGACGCCCTCGAGTTTAATGCCCTTCTCCAGCAGGTACTCATGGATGTCCATGATGCGGCAGCCCGGGAAGATCTTCTCGAATTCATAGGTCGCCAGCTGGTCGTAGCAGGTGCCGCACGAGACCAGGACCGTCTTGATGTCGAGGTAGTTCAGCGTGTTGGCCATGCGGTGGAACAGCACGCGGTTATCCGTCATCATCTTGTCGGCCTTGTCGAACTGGCCGGCGCCGCGCTGCGGATAGCCGCAGCACAGGTAGCCCGGCGGCAGCACGGTCTGCACGCCGACTTCCCACAGCATCGCCTGGGTCGCCAGGCCAACCTGCGAGAACAGGCGCTCGGAGCCGCAGCCCGGGAAGTAGAACACGGCTTCGGTGTCGGCCGTGGTTTTCTTTGGATTGCGGATGATCGGGACGATCTTGTCGTCCTCGATGTCGAGCAGCGCGCGCGCGGTCTTCTTCGGCAGGTTGCCCGGCATCTTCTTGTTGATGAAGTGGATCACCTGCTCGCGCACCGGCGGCTTGCCCGTGGTCGGCGGCGGCGACGCCGTTTGCGGCTTGGCCAGGCCTTTCAACAGGCGGTTGCCCATGCGCTGGGCCTTGAAGCCCAGGTCGACCATCGCCTTGCGCGTGGCGTTGATGGTGGTCGGGTCGGTGGCGTTGAGGAAGAACATGGCCGCGCGGTTGGCCGGCTTGAAGCTGCGCTTGTCCATCTTGCGCAGCAGGTTACGCATGTTCATCGACACGTCGCCGAAGTCGATGTCGACCGGACAGGGCGTGACGCACTTGTGGCACACCGTGCAGTGATCCGACACGTCCTCGAACTCTTCCCAGTGGCGCAGCGAGACGCCGCGGCGGGTCTGCTCCTCGTACAGGAAGGCCTCGATCAGCGCCGAGGTGGCCAGGATCTTGTCGCGCGGCGAGTACAGCAGGTTCGCCTGCGGCACGTGGGTCGTGCACACCGGTTTGCACTTGCCGCAGCGCAGGCAGTCCTTGATGCTGTTGGCGATCTCGCCGATATCGCTCTGCTGCATGATCAGCGATTCGTGGCCCATCAGGCCGAACGACGGCGTGTAGGCGTTGCGCAGGTCGGCGTGGGCGCCTTCGAGGTTGAGCAGCTTGCCCTTGTTGAAGCGCCCTTCCGGATCGACGCGCACCTTGTAGTCGCGGAATTCCTGGATCTCGGAATCGAGCAGGAATTCGAGCTTGGTGATGCCGATGCCGTGCTCGCCCGAGATCACGCCGTCGAGCGAACGCGCCAGCTTCATGATGCGCTCGACCGCCTTGTGGGCGTCCTGCAGCATGGCGTAGTCGTCCGAATTCACCGGCAGGTTGGTGTGGACGTTGCCATCGCCCGCGTGCATGTGCAGGGCGACGAACACGCGCGAGCGCAGCACGCGCTTGTGGATCGCGACCGCTTCGTCGAGGATGCACTGGTAGGCGGCGCCATTGAAGATCTGGCGCAGCGGCGCGCGCACTTCGGCCTTCCACGACACGCGCACCGTGTGGTCCTGCACCACGTCGAACAGGGTCGCATCGGGCTGGATCGCCAGGCGCTGCCCGATGGCCTCGTCCAGGTGGTCCAGGCCCAGGGTCTGCAGCTGCCCGCGCACTTCGCCCAGCGGCGCATCGAGATTGGCCAGGACGAAGGTCCAGCGCTTGTCGACCAAGTCGACCAGGGCGCGCGCCTGCAGCGGACGGTCGCCCATGATCTCGTCGCGGTCGACCCCGTCGGCGCTGGCGTCGTCGCTCTTGGCCAGCGGCAGGTGGTCGCTGGCGAGGTAGGCGCGCAGTTGGCCCACCAGCTGCAGCTTGTTCTTGATCGACAGCTCGACGTTGATGCGCTCGATGCCGTCGGTGTACTCGCCCATCCGGTTCAGCGGAATGACCACGTCCTCGTTGATCTTGAAGGCGTTGGTGTGGCGCGCGATGGCCGCGGTGCGGGCGCGGTCGAGCCAGAACTTCTTGCGCGCATCGGGGCTGACGGCGACGAAGCCCTCGCCCACGCGGGTGTTCGCCAGGCGCACCACTTCCGAGGCGGCGATCGCCACCGCATTCTCGTCGTCGCCGACGATGTCGCCGAACAGCGCCATCTTGGGCAGCACGCCGCGCTTGGACTTGGTGGCGTAGCCGACCGCGCGCAGGTAGCGTTCGTCCAGGTGCTCCAGGCCCGCCAGGCGCAGCGTGGCGAACGCCGGGTTGCCGTTCTTCGGCAGGCTGTCCAGGTAATCCTTGATCTCGACGATCGACGGGATCGCATCGCGCGCCTGGCCGAAGAATTCCAGCGCCACCGTGCGGGTGAACTTGGGCATCTTGTGCAGGATCCAGCGCGCCGACGTGATGAGGCCGTCGGTGCCTTCTTTCTGGATGCCCGGCAGGCCGGCCAGGAACTTGTCGGTGACGTCCTTGCCCAGGCCTTCCTTGCGGAAGCGCTTGCCCTCGATGGTGAGCGTCTCGGTGCGGAACGGCTGGCCTTTCGGGGCGCCCTTGACGGAAGGATGCGTCCATTCGAGCAGGAATTCGGCCGTCGGAGCGTCGTGGATCTTGCCCAGGTTGTGGTTGATGCGGGTGACGTCGAGCCAGTCGCCGTTGGGGTCGACCATGCGCCACGACGCCAGGTTGTCGAGCGCCGTGCCCCACAACACCGCCTTCTTGCCGCCCGCGTTCATCGCGATATTGCCGCCCACGCAGGACGCGTGGGCCGACGTCGGGTCGACCGCGAACACGAAGCCTGCCTTCTCGGCCGCCTGCGACACCCGCTGCGTGACGACGCCGGCATAGGTATGGATGGTCGCGTATTCGCGTCCCAGGCCCGGCATGGTCGTCATCTCGACCTCGCCGATGCCGATCAGCTTTTCGGTATTGATCACGGCCGACATCGGCGTGAGCGGGATCGCGCCGCCGGTGTAGCCGGTGCCGCCGCCGCGCGGGATGATGGTCAGTCCGAGCTCGATGCAGCCCTTGACCAGGCCGGCCATCTCGTCCTCGCTGTCGGGCAGCAGGACCAGGAACGGGTACTCGACGCGCCAGTCGGTGGCGTCGGTCACGTGCGAGGTGCGGTGCATGCCGTCGAAGCGGATGTTGCGCTTGTCGGTGTAGGCGCCCAGCACCTTGGTGGCGCGCTTGCGCAGGTCGTAGGTCTCGGCGAATTCGCGGCCGAAATCGTCCACGGCGCGGCGCGCGGCGGCGAGCAGTTGCTCGACGGCGGCGCTGCGGGCGGCGACGACGGCAGGATCGCTGTCCGACGCCGATGCGTCCAGCGCATCGACCGTGGTGCGGCGCTTGTCGATCTCGCCCAGGCGGTGATGCAGCGCTTCGATCAGCTTGGCCCGGCGCTTCGGGTTGTCCAGCATGTCGTCCTGCAGGTAGGGATTGCGGCGCACTACCCAGATGTCGCCCAGTACCTCGTACAGCATGCGCGCCGAGCGGCCGGTCTGGCGCGCGCCGCGCAGGCTGTCGAGCAACGCCCACGACGACTCACCGAGCAGGCGGATCACGATTTCGCGGTCCGAGAACGAGGTGTAGTTATAAGGAATCTCACGCAGGCGCGCGGGTGCGTTGTCGGCAAGCAGGGTATGGATGTGTGCGGGGGCGTTCATGAATTCTGGTCGACGATCGGACAGGCCCGAAGGACATTCATTCTAGCTTATTGCGATGCACCACGCTCGGCTTATGCCCGGACCGGTATTCCGCTCAACGAAATAAAATGTCTATACTATTTTTAAAGTGCAAACTTTATTTGCCTGCACGACTTGTGATGCAACGTTTATCAGCTTGATTGACCCGGATGGCATATGTCATCCGGCGTTGTCCGACGCTTGCGGCGGCGTCGCGCTCGCCTCGAAGGCCTCGCCGAGTTCGAAAAAGTGCCCACCCGCAACGTAATGGATGCTTTTCGGACTCCCTTCGCTCGTGACCCAGTGGCCGTCGCGGAACACGGCCGGATCGGCCCAGGCGGCGACCACCTGGCCGAGGAACAGGTCATAGGTTTCCTGGATGTGCGGCTCGGGCAGCAGGCGGCATTCGAGCCAGGCCAGGCAGCCGTCCAGCAGCGGCGCGCCGACCTGCGCGCCGGTCCAGTAGCCGGCGCCGAAGGCGGCGAACTTGTCGACCTCGCGGCCCGTGGTCGAGCCGACCTGCAGGGTCAGCTGCGCCAGTTCGCGCGACGGCACCATCAGGGCGAATTCGCCCGACGCCTCGACCATGCGACGCGTGAGCGTGCTCTTGTCGAGCACCACCGCCACCTTGGGCGGATCGAAGTCGAGCGGCATCGACCAGGCGGCGGCCATCACGTTGATCGCATCGCCATCGCGTGCGGATACCAGCACCGTCGGGCCGTGGTTCATCAGGCGATAGGCTTTGTCGAGGGGAACGGGGAGGCGGTCGGTCATGCGCGAATCCTGGGGCGGCAGCGAAACGCCCATTATGAACCGCCTCCTGCGAACGTGCAGGACGCTAGCGATCCGACGGCGCGATGTCCTTGATGGCCGCGGCGAAGCGCGCATGCGCGGCCGGATCCACCGGCCGCAGCTTCGGCTCGGTGCGCGCCGGGTCGTTGCCCAGATAGTTTCCGTTCTTCCAGTTGCGCGCGGGCCTGACCGGCCGCGGCACGAAGCCGCCGCCGCAGTTGGGGCAGACGTTCAGCAATATGCCGTCGACGCAGGCGGCGCAGAACGTGCACTCGTAGGAGCAGATGCGCGCCTCGGTGGACGCCGGCGGCAAGGCCGCATGGCAGTGTTCGCAGTTCGGTCGCAGTTCGAGCATCGGCTTCTTCCTGATGACCCGGCCGCTGTCGGAAAGGACATGCTCAGCCGGTGATACGGGTCAGCATATCACCGAGATTGGTCCAGAAACTGTCCGGGATGTACAGCAGCGCCAGGGTCATGGTCACATAGCGCGCAAACTTGCCGATCGCCATATACATGACGCTGGGCCAGAACGGCAGGTGCAGCCAGCCGGCCAGGGTGCACAGCGGGTCGCCGATGCCCGGCAGCCACGACAGCAGCATGGTCTTGGCGCCATAGCGCTTGAGCCAGCCGAACCAGCGGCTCTGGCGCTCTTTCGCGAACGCGACCTTGGCGCGGTAGCCAAGGAAATAGTCGAAGGCGCCGCCCAGGGTATTACCGATCGTCCCGACCAGGATGGCAGGCCAGAACATCTCGGGATTGGCCTTGATCACCGCGAACACGGCGGGCTCGGAGCCGAGCGGCAGCAAGGTGGCGGAGACGAAACTGACGATGAAGATGGAGGTCAGCCCGACGGTCGGGGCAGCCAGGAAGTCAAGCAGCCATTGGACAGCGGATTCGATCATGCGGGCTTATTGGGCCCCTTGCGGTAGCCTAGTGGTGGCGATAAGCGTCCATTATAATGGTCCGGTACTTTCGTCACGACACGATACGATGAGCCTGCCACCCAGCCCGTCACTTCGTACTGCGCGCCACGGTCACCCACCCTAGCGGAACAGTTCGCGTCGTCCGTCCCGCCGGCCTTGCCGGCAAGACTTTTGCAATCCGACCATGACTACCGACTACCTGAAAAAAATCCTGACCGCCCGCGTCTACGACGTCGCCGAACAGACGCCGCTCGACCTCGCCCCGACCCTGTCCCAGCGCCTGGGCAACCGGATCTATTTCAAGCGCGAGGACATGCAGAGCGTGTTCAGCTTCAAGCTGCGCGGCGCGTACAACAAGATGGCGAACCTGACGCCCGAGCAACTCAAGCGCGGCGTCATCTGCGCCTCGGCCGGCAACCACGCCCAGGGCGTGGCGCTGTCGGCCTGCCGCCTCGGCTGCCGCGCGCTGATCGTGATGCCGACCACGACCCCGCAGGTGAAGATCGAGGCGGTCAAGGCGCGCGGCGGCGCCAGCGTCGAAGTCGTGCTGCACGGCGACTCGTACACCGACGCCTACAACCACGCGCTGCTGCTGGAAAAAGAGCAACGCCTGACCTTCGTGCATCCGTTCGACGATCCGGACGTGATCGCCGGCCAGGGCACGATCGGCATGGAAATCCTGCGCCAGCTGTCGAGCCCGATCCACGCGATCTTCGTCGCCATCGGCGGCGGCGGACTGATTGCCGGCATCGGCGCCTATGTGAAACAGATTCGCCCCGACATCAAGATCATCGGCGTGCAGACCCTGGATTCGGACGCGATGGCGCGCAGCCTGAAGGCCGGCCATCGCGTCACGCTGACCGACGTCGGCCTGTTCTCGGACGGCACCGCGGTGCGCCTGGTGGGCGAGGAAACCTTCCGCGTCGCCCAGCAGGTGGTCGACGAGATCATCCTGGTCGACACCGACGCCATCTGCGCCGCGATCCAGGACGTGTTCCAGGATACGCGCAGCATCCTCGAACCAGCCGGCGCGCTGGCGGTGGCCGGCGCCAAGGCCTATGTCGAGCGCTCGCAGATGAACCGCGAGCCGATCAGGAACGAGACGCTGGTGGCGGTGGCCTGCGGCGCCAACATGAACTTCGACCGCCTGCGCTTCGTGGCCGAGCGCGCCGAGCTGGGCGAATCGCGCGAGGCCGTGTATGCCGTGACCGTGCCCGAGCAGCGCGGCAGCTTCCGCCGTTTCTGCTCCCTGGTCGGTCCGCGCAACGTCACCGAATTCAATTACCGCATCAGCGATGAGAGCGAGGCCCACGTGTTCCTCGGCGTGCAGGTGGGCAACCGCAGCGAGTCGGGCCTCCTGGCGCGCACCTTCGAGGAACACGGCTACAAGACGCTGGACCTGACCTACGACGAGCTGGCCAAGCTGCACATCCGCCACCTGGTGGGCGGGAAAAGTTCACTTGCACATGACGAATTGCTGTATCGTTTCGAGTTCCCCGAACGGCCGGGTGCGCTGATGCGCTTCCTGGACAGCATGGCGCCGAACTGGAATATCTCGTTGTTCCACTACCGCAACCAGGGCGGGGACGTGGGGCGCATCCTGGTCGGGCTGCAAGTGCCGCAGGCCGAGATGGATGAGTTCCGGCAGTTCCTGGCCTCGCTCGGTTACCGCTATTGGGACGAGAGCGGGAATCCCGTCTATAAATTGTTTTTGGGGGCATGACGCCCCAGCGCTATGAATACCCCTGATCAATCGCCGCTTGGCAAGTCTTCTGCCTACCAGAGCCAGTACGCCCCCGAACTGCTGTTCCCGATTCCGCGCCAGCAAAAGCGCGAGGAATTGGGCCTGGCGGGCACGCTGCCCTTCTTCGGAGTCGACATCTGGAACGCGTATGAACTGTCGTGGCTGAACATGCGCGGCAAGCCGCAGGTGGCGATCGCGACCGTGACGGCGCCGGCCGATTCGCCGAACATCGTCGAATCGAAATCGTTCAAGCTCTACCTGAACTCGTTCAACCAGACCCGCCTGGCCGGCCCCGACGCCCTGCTGGCCCTGCTGCGCGACGACTTGTCGAACGGCTTCGGCGCGCCGGTCCACGTCACCCTGACCCACCCGGAAGACTTCGGCAAGATCGGGATGGGCGAACTGGAAGGCACGCTGCTCGACCGCCTCGACATCGAGGTCGACGCTTACGCGCCGGCCCCGCAACTGCTCAAGGCCAATCACGAAGACGCGCCGGTCGAGGAAACCCTGGTCTCGCACCTGCTCAAGTCCAATTGCCTGGTCACCGGGCAGCCGGACTGGGGCACGGTGCAAATCCGTTACGTCGGCCCGCAGATCGACCAGGAAGGCTTGCTGAAATACCTGATCGGTTTCCGCGAGCACAATGAATTCCACGAGCAATGCGTGGAGCGCATCTTCGTGGACGTGCTGCGCCAGTGCCGGCCGAGCAAGCTGGCCGTGTATGCGCGCTATACGCGGCGCGGCGGCCTTGACATCAATCCATGGCGCACCAATTTCACCACCGGCAAGCCAGGTAATCTGCGTGGCGCGCGCCAGTAAACATCCAATTTCTGTCAGGATATTACTCGCACGCTTGTGCGTTTTAGGCGACAGCCATGCACCGTGCATAAGACCTTCTTTGGCGATACGATACCGGACGCGCTGCCTTGCTTTGAAGCCGCCCTTCGAGCAATCATCGGTAAACAAGAGGAGCGGCATACGATTGCTGGTGTCACTAGCTGATTCGTTGAGGAAATTGCGTAAAAGTGTTGATGTAAGTCAACTTACTGCTTATCCCGTTTCGACGGGTATCGTGCGGCGGTTCGGCGAGAAGGCCAAACTGTCGCGAATTCGAGTGTCTCGGGCCCTAAACAGGCCTATAATCCCGTGCTCGCAAGCACTCCACGCGTGCATCGCACCCACGTTATGACGAATCTAAGCAAAATCCTCTCGCTCGAGAACGTGCAACTCGACCTCGAAGTGTCGAGCAAAAAACGGGCTTTCGAGCAGGCCGGCCTGATCTTCGAGAACAATTGCGGCATCGCCCGCTCGATCGTCTCGGACAACCTGTTCGCGCGCGAACGCCTGGGCTCGACGGGCCTGGGCCATGGCGTCGCCGTCCCGCATGGCCGCATCAAGGGCAGCAAGAGCCTCAAGTCGCCGCTGGCCGCCTTCGTGCGCCTGAAGGAGCCGATTCCTTTCGAGTCGCCCGACGGCCAGCCGGTGAACCTGCTGTTCTTCCTCTTGATCCCCGACCACGTCACCCAGCAGCACCTCGAGATCCTGTCCGAGATCGCCGAGCTGTTCTCCGACGAATCGGTGCGCACCGCCCTGGCGAACGATCCCGATCCGAAGTCGGTACATGACCGTATTATCAACTGGCAACCCAGCCTGCAGGCTCTGGGTTAAACTGCACGTATGCCAGGACCTATCCCGGTAGGTGGGAGGAAGTTCATGCCGATGCATGGCGAGTGTGAGCAAGGCGCGAGGAGGCCGCATGGCGAGCCATGCAACGACGAGTAACGCAGCGCACACTTGCCAGGCGCGGTAGGAACGACTCTCACCTGCCGGGATAGGTTCTCAACGCGCGGCAATCACGCCGCGCGCGCCTTATTTTGCGACGACGACAATGCCCATGCTGCAGTCTCCGCTGACCATCCAACGGCTGTACGACGACAACCGCGACAGCCTGCAACTCGGCTGGTTTGCGGGCTTTCCCGGCGGCGAACGCCAGATCGCCGGCGACGCCGCCTCGGCCGCCGACCAGGTCGGCCACCTGAACCTGATCCACCCGGGCCGGATCCAGGTGTTCGGCCACCAGGAACTCGACTACTACCACCGCCTCAAGGCCAATTCGCGCAGCCATGTGGTTGGCGAACTGATCGGCGGCGGCCCGCCCGCCCTGATCATCGCCCAGGGCCTGGAAACCCCGCCCGACATCCTGGCCATCTGCGACGAGCAAAACATCCCGCTGTTCTCCACGCCGCTGCCGGCGGCGCAGGTGATCGACTTCCTGCGCGTGTATTTGTCGAAAAAGCTGGCCCAGCGCGTGATCATGCACGGCGTGTTCATGGACGTGCTGGGCGTGGGCGTCCTGATCACCGGCGACTCGGGCCTGGGCAAGAGCGAACTGGGCCTGGAACTGATCTCGCGCTCGCACGGCCTGGTGGCCGACGACGCCGTGGAATTCTCGCGCATCGCGCCGAACATGATCGAGGGCCGCTGCCCGCCGCTGCTGCAGAACCTGCTCGAAGTGCGCGGCCTGGGCCTGCTGGACATCAAGGCGATCTTCGGCGAGACGGCGGTGCGGCGCAAGATGCGCCTCAAGCTGATCGTGCACCTGGTCAAGCGCGGCGCGCTGGACGAAGAGGTCGAGCGCCTGCCCTTCCACTTCCCGACCGAGGACGTGCTGGGCCTGCCGATCCGCAAGGTCGTCATTCCGGTGGCGGCCGGCCGCAACATCGCGGTGCTGCTCGAAGCCGCGGTGCGCAACACCATCCTGCAACTGCGCGGCATCGACACGCTGCAGGAATTCATGGAACGCCAGCGCCAGGCCATGAGCGCGGACTGAAGCGGCATTGGCGGCGCGGCGGCGTGCCATCGGGTGAAGGTTGCGGTATCATCGCCGCATGCACATCGTCCTCATCACCGGCATCTCGGGCTCGGGCAAGTCCGTGGCCCTGAATGTCCTGGAAGACGCGGGTTACTACTGCGTCGACAATCTGCCGCCGGCCCTGCTGCCGGCCCTCGTCAATACGGTCAACGAAACCGGCACCGGCAAGATCGCGGTCGCGGTCGACGCGCGCAGCGCCGAGTCGCTGGTCGAACTGCCGGTGAGCGTGCGCCGCATGCGCGAGGACGGCCATGCGGTCAAGGTCATGTTCCTGACCTCGAGCACCCATTCGCTGGTCGCGCGCTTTTCCGAAACGCGGCGCAGCCACCCGCTGTCGCACGAGCTGCGCCCGGGCGAGAACCCGGCCTCGCGCCGCACCCTGATCGAGTGCATCGCCGAAGAGCGCGAGCGCCTGTCGTCGATCGAGAACCTGGGCCACGTGATCGACACCTCGGAACTCTCGGCCAATAAACTGCGCGCCTGGATCAAGGAGCTGGCCGAGGTCGACCATGCGCCGCTGACCCTGTTCTTCGAATCGTTCGCGTTCAAGGTCGGCGTGCCGCTCGACGCCGACTTCGTGTTCGACGTGCGCGCGATCCCGAACCCGTATTACGACCTGGCCTTGCGCCCCCTCACCGGCAAGGATCAGCCGGTGATCGACTTCCTCGACGCCCAGCCTAGCGCCGCCGAGATGCTGGCCGACATCCGCGCCTTCGTGGCCAAGTGGCTGCCCTCGTTCAAGACCGACAACCGCAGCTACCTGACGGTGGCCGTGGGCTGCACCGGCGGGCAGCACCGCTCGGTGTACATGGCCGAGCACCTCGGCGCGTATTTCAGCGATACCGAGCGCGTGATCGTGCGGCATCGGGAACAGCCGAAGAATCCGGCTGCGTAATTTTTACCGCCAGCCCTCGCACGTCGTTCCCGCGGAGGCGGGAACCCAATTCCTCAGCATAGTGGCGACGTTGAACGTAGTGGGTAAGCACGAACTTGGATTCCCGCCTCCGCGGGAATGACGTGCGAAATGCGGTGGTGCATGGTCGCGTTAGCGGTGGATTACCGCAACACCGCCGCAGTATCCACCACCCGCACATCATGCATCTGGTGCAGATAGGCTTCCAGGTAGCCCTTGTGCGAAGCGCCGACGATGACCAGGAGCCGCGTGCCCGGCATGACGCCCACGACGTCGCGGATGTTCGCCGCCATGCGCAGGTTGCGCGTTTCCCAGTAGCCGATGTAGGCGCGGCCGAAGCGCTGCGGCGACGGTTCGTTCAGCGCCGCGCCGAAGTCAGCTTCGAAGACCGTCGAGACATGATCGGGCGCATTGTAGGCGCGGTATAGCGCCAGCATGCCTTCGGCGCTGCCCAAGCCCTGATACAGGATCTTGTCCGCCTGCCGGAGCGCGCGGTTGGCCGGATTGTCCCAGGCCTTCATGATCGCCTCGCCGGCCGCCTTGCGGTCGGTGTACGGACGGCCTGCCGATTGATCGTCCATCGCATACACGCGTTCATGACCCAGCCGGGCCGCCAGGCGCGCCGCGATCATCACGCTTTCGTCGGGATCGACCGCGAGCTTTCGCAGCTGCTCGACCAGGGCGGCATCCAGGCCGTCGCCGGCGCGGCGCTCCCCGGCCGGCAAATGGAACCACTGGACCGCAGCCGATGCCGGCTCTCCACCCGCCAGGAACAAGGCCGCCAGGCGTCGCCGCTGGGCAGGCGACGGCGTCGCCGGCCATCCGGCCAGCAGCTTCTCCGCTTGCGCCGTCGCTTCGGGAACGTCCAGACCGGTTGCGGCCTTCGCCGCCGCGGTATCCGGGCAATAGGTCTCGACCGTCTCCGCATAACGCGCCGCGTGACGGCGCAGAAAATCGCATTGCGGCCCGGAGCGCTCTTCGACCGCGATCGCCTGCGGCTTCCACGCCGCCAGCCGCTCGTTGAGCAAGGACAGGCTGGCAGGCTGGAACGTCTTGGGCAAGTGCGACAAGTGGGGTGAACCGAGCACCATGATCTCGTTGACCGGCCCTGCTGCCGGACCCTTGAGCCGGCTCGGATCGAAAGTTGGCTGATAGTCCTGGGCAGCGGCGGCGCCGCATAAGGTCATCGAGATCAGCAAGGCGGTCAGGCGCATCGGGTGTCCTTTCAGGTCATGAAGGCCCGATGTTCACACCCCGCCGATACGCTGTCACGCAAAAATGAATATGTTCGCCGTGATTATGCGAGGTGCCTGAGCGGATGCGCATGCGCCGGCCACACCGGTTCGAAAAAGCGTGCCACCATCTGCGGCGTCACCTGTTCGAGCGATGGCGGGTTCCATTGCGGCGCATTGTCCTTGTCGACGACGAGCGCGCGCACGCCTTCGAGCACTTCGCCATGCTCGAAATTGTGGCGCACCAGCGTGCGCTCCATGCGCAGGCAGTCGGCCACGGACAGCTGCGCGCCACGCGCCAGCAGTTCGTGGGTCACGCACATCATCAGGGGCGAACGCTGGCGCATCGCCGCCAGGGCCCGCTGCGCGAACGGCGTCGCGTCGCCTTCGAGCGAGGCCATGATCGCGGCCACCGAGGCCGCGCCGAAATGGGCGTCGATGCGCGTGCGCAGCGACGGCAATTCGCTCTCGCCCGCCAGCGCGGAAAATGGCGCCGCGAAGGCGCGGATCGCCGCCGGCAGCGCGGCGCCGGGCGTGGACGCGATCAACGCATGCAGGGCCGGCAGTTCGGCGCCGGGCACGAACAGGTCGGCCAGCCCGATATGCAGCGCGTCGGCGGCGCCGATCGTCAGCCCGGTCAGGCCCAGGTAATAGCCGAGCCGTCCCGGCGCATGCGACAGGAAATGGCTGCCGCCGACGTCTGGGAACAGGCCGATGTTCACCTCGGGCATGGCCATCCTGGTGCGCTCGGTCACGATGCGCAGGCCGCAATCCGGGCCGCCCTGGGCGATGCCCATGCCGCCGCCCATTACCACGCCGTCCATGACGGCGATGTAGGGCTTCGGATAGAAATGGATCAGGTGGTTCAGCGCGTATTCTTCGGTGAAGAAATCCTCGAGCAACGCACTGCCGCCCATCGGCGTCGCATGGCCGACCTCATGGAAGAAGCGGATGTCGCCGCCCGCGCACAAGGCCTTCTCGCTGCTGCTGGTCAGCACCACCGCCTCGACCTGCGCGTCATCCTGCCAGGCGCGCAGCGCCACGGTCAGCGCGCGCACCATCGCGAGCGACAGCGAATTGAGCGCCTTCGGGCGGTCCAGGGTGATGATGCCGGTGCGGTTGGCGATGCGGGTCAGGACATGGTCGGTCATGGGGTGATCCATCATGGAGAGACCTGCATTTTACCGAACACGCGCTGCGGGTAAAACCGGAAAGGCGGATGCAAAAAGGGCGTCCCCTCAGACGCCCTTAGCTGGTGTGAGCCCTGCGCCTGGTCAGGCGGCAGCGGCCTCTTCGCTGCCACGCTCCGGCAGGCGCTTGATCGAAGTACGGCTATGGTCCTTCAGCATTTGCTTGTGTTTGAGGATCTGTCGGTCCAGCTTATCCATCAGCGTATCGATCGCCGCGTACAGGTCTTGCGCGACGCTTGCCACGTGCAGGGTCTTGCCCGACACCTGGACGTTGATCTCTGCTTTCTGCCTTTTTTCTTTTTCAGTGAGGTTGTCGACGGCCAGGAAGACATGGGTGTCGATCACCTGGTCGAAATGGCGAATGATGCGCTCGAGCTTATTCTGAACGTATTCACGGATGGCGGGGGTCACTTCGAGATGATGGCCACTGATTGTGAGGTTCATACACACTCCTTTGAAAATGATGCACCGTGTGGACCACACCAACGCGACAAGGCACGACGGGTGTGGACGGCGCAGTTACAAGGACTTGCGGAGGCTTACAGGGGGTATCTTGAGGGCTTCACGGTATTTTGCAACCGTCCGGCGCGCAATGACCATGCCTTGTTCCCCGAGCATCTCCGCGATCTTGCTGTCGGATAATGGGTTCCTAGGGTCTTCTGCTCCTGTCAATTGTGCGATGAGCGCACGGATTGCCGTCGAGGATGCTTCGCCTCCCGCCTCGGTGGCAACGTGGCTACCGAAGAAATACTTCAACTCAAACATGCCGTGCGGGGTCAGCATGTATTTCTGGGTTGTGACACGAGAAATTGTGCTCTCGTGTAGGCCTAGTGTATCAGCTATCTCGCGTAAAACAAGGGGCCGCATGGCAACCGCGCCGTGGGAGAAAAAGTTGCGCTGGCGCTCGACGATCGCCTCCGCCACGCGCAGGATGGTGTCGAACCGCTGGCGCATGTTCTTGATGAGCCACTTCGCTTCCTGCAGCTGCGCGCCCATCTGCGCTTCGCTCTTGCCTTGCTTGAGCAGGCTGGCATACAGGCTGTTCACGCGCAGGCGCGGCATCACGTCCGGGTTCAGGGTGACCGCCCAGCCGCTCTTGGCGCGGCGCACGATCACGTCCGGCACCACGTAGTCCGACACGTTCGAGGCGAAGACCGCACCCGGATGCGGATTACACTGGCGCACCACGGCCTGCACCTCGCGCAAGTCTTCGTCGTCGCAGTCGAGCGCTTTTTTCAGCTTGCTGTATTCGCGCTGGGCGAACCAGGTCAGGTAACCTTCGACGATGGTCAGGGCCATGCGCCGCGTGACCATTGGCACGCCCGGCATGCGCCGGATCTGCAGCGCCAGGCACTCGGACGCGCTGCGCGCGCCGACGCCCACCGGGTCCATGCTCTGCACCAGCGCCAGCGCGCAGCGCAGCTCGTCGATCTCGATCTCGAGTTCTTCGGGCAGCCGCGCGTGGATCTCGTCGAGCGGCTCGTCGAGATAGCCGTTGTCGTCCAGCGCATCGATCACCAGCTCGGCGAGCGCACGGTCGCGCACCGACAAGGTGGCTTCGCGCACCTGCTCCATCAGGTGTTCGCGCAGGGTGATGGCGCAGGCTTCCAGCTGCGGGCGGCCGTCCTCGTCCTCGCCGCCGCCGGACGACGGCGCGCCGCCCTCGCTCCAGTCAGCATCAACGCGATCGTTGTCGGCGCCGCTCTCGAGGCTCTCGCCCTCCTGCGCCGGCGCGTCCTGGCCCTCGGCCTGCTGGCCGGGCGCCGGCGGCGCTTCGCCATTGGCGGGCGCATTGTTGATGGCGCCATCGGCCAGCAAACGCACCGAACGGTCGAGCGGATCGTCGAGCCGCTCGAGCAAGGGGTTATCGCCCAGTATCTGCTCGATCTCCTGGTGCAGTTCGAGCGTCGACAGCTGCAGCAACCGGATCGACTGCTGCAGTTGCGGCGTGAGCGCGAGGTGCTGCGAAGTGCGAAGTTGCAGGGACTGTTTCATCTAGGCGTCGCTCACATGCGGAAGTGTTCACCCAGGTACACGCGGCGCACCGACTCGTCCGCGATGATGTCGTCAGGACGGCCGGAGGCAAGCACCGCGCCCTGGTTGATGATGTAGGCGCGGTCGCAGATGCCAAGCGTCTCGCGCACGTTGTGGTCGGTGATCAAGACACCGATCCGGCGCTCTTTCAGGAAGCGCACGATGCGCTGGATCTCGATCACGGCGATCGGGTCGACGCCGGCGAACGGTTCGTCCAGCAGCACGAAGCGCGGATTGGTCGCCAGCGCGCGCGCGATCTCCACGCGGCGGCGCTCGCCGCCCGACAGCGACAGCGCCGGATTCTCGCGCAGCTTCTCGATCTGCAGGTCGGCCAGCAGGGTGTCGAGGCGCTCGTTGATCTGGTCTTTCGACAGCGGCTTGCCATTGTCCTTTTGCAGCTCGAGCACGGCGCGGATGTTCTCTTCCACCGTCAGCTTGCGGAACACCGACGCCTCTTGCGGCAGGTAGGACAGGCCCAATACGGCGCGG
Organism: Massilia sp. UYP34; assembly: GCF_056279385.1. Taxonomy (NCBI): domain Bacteria; kingdom Pseudomonadati; phylum Pseudomonadota; class Betaproteobacteria; order Burkholderiales; family Oxalobacteraceae; genus Massilia; species Massilia sp. UYP34. Next base: position 46,982 of record NZ_JBWBRF010000001.1, read on the forward strand.
CGGTGGATCGGCAGGCTGGTGATGTCGGTGCCGTTGATGTCGATCGAGCCGGCGTCCGACGGCACCAGGCCCACGATCATGTAGAACGACGTGGTCTTGCCGGCGCCGTTCGGGCCCAGCAGGCCGACCACCTCGCCGCACTCGACCTGCAGCGACACGTCGCGCACCACCAGGCGCTTGCCATAGCTTTTCTGCAGGCCCTTGACGACCAGGGTGCTGCAATCGTCCAGCTCCATCGGAATCGCCGTCATTGGGCGCCTCCGCCTGGTGCGCGCTTGGGCGCCAGGATCAGGGTGCCGCGGCCGCCGCCAACCTTGCTCTGGCCGCTGGTGTCGTTACGCACCGTGGCCACTTCCTTGCGGTTGTCGTAGGAGATGAACGGGCCGGTGATCTGGTTGGTCATGCGCGCGCCTTCCAGTTCGCGCACGACGGCGTTGGAATACAGGCGCACCAGTTCCGATCGCTCGTCGTACTCGATGCGCTCGGCCTGGCCGTCGACCCACAGGTCGGAACCACCGTCGCGCTTCTGGCGGAAGGTGGCGACCTTGCCGCCGGCGGCGGTGAGGGTCACGCTCATATAGCCTTCCGGGCTTTCCTTGACCAGGGCGCGGTCGGACTTGAGCACCAGGGTGCCGCGGGTCAGGACCACGTTGCCGGTCAGGATGCGGGTGCCGGTCACCTCGTCGACGTCGAGCGAGTCGAAGTTGATGACTGCCTCCTTGAGCGAATCGGCGCGCTCGGCGGCCGCGGTCAGCGACAGCAGGGAAAGGAAAACGGCGGCAAGTAGTTTTTTCATGGTCGGTTAAGGGTCTCGGGTTGGCACGCGGCGCTGGTGCGGGGAATCAGCGCTGGCGTGGCGGATAGACGATCTGGCCGCGGCTGGACAGGTGCAGCTGCATGGTCGCATTATTGGCGACCATGCCGGTGCCCTTGACGTTGGAGGCGCCAAGCTGCATGTCGATCGGCAGATCGGTCTTCAGGATTTCTTCGTCGGGCAGCACGGTAAGCGCCTGGGTGCGCACGTGCAGCGATTCGCTCTGCGCGGTCTTGGGGCGCTGCAGGTCGACGTCGCCGATCAGCTCGACCCGGTGCTCCTGGTGATGGATTTGCGCGTTCTTCGCCACCACCGTCATCGGCGGGCGGCCCGGCTCGACGCCGCGCAGCACCGGCGCGTCGACGTGCGACACGTCGCCGTTCGGAATATGCGCCAGGCGCTTGCCCGACACCAGGTAGCTCGGCTGGCCGTTCTCGGTCATGCGCACGAAGGAAAAGTTCTCGACGATGTAGTCCGGTTCGTCCGGCGGCCCTCCCAGCTGGGCATCGATGTCGGAGGCCTGCATCAGCTGCAGCAGCCAGAAGCTGCCGAAGGCGAAGAAGGTGCCGATCACGATCATCGCAAGGAGATTCCAGCGGTGCGCGGTACGCTTGTTCTGGACGATGGTAGCCATGCTGGGTGGCCTCAGGCGAAGTACGGCGCGAGCGCCTGGTCGTAGGTGCCCTGGGCGCGCATCACGAGATCGCACACCTCGCGCACCGCGCCGCGGCCGCCGGCGTTTTTCGTCACGTAGTGCGCGCGGTGCTGCACTTCGGGGTGGCCGGACGGCACCGCGACGGCGAAGCCGACGCGCGCGAACAGCGGCAGGTCGATCACGTCGTCGCCGATGTAGCCGCACTGCTCGGCGGTGAAGCCCGTGGCCGCCAGGAGCTTGGCGAAGCCGATGCGCTTGTCATGGATGCCCTGGTGGACGTGCGAAATGCCGAGATCGGCCGCGCGCTTGACGACGATCGGCGACAGGCGCGCGCTGATGATCGCGGTCTGGACGCCGGTCTTGTTGAGCAGCTGGATGCCCAGGCCGTCGAGCACGTTGAAGGTCTTGGTGACTTCGCCTTCCGGGCCGTAGGTCAGGCTGCCGTCGGTCAGCACGCCGTCGACGTCGAAGATCATGACCTTCACGCGCGCGGCGCGTTCCATGTGGGCCAATGGGGTGATGGCCGGGATAAACGTGTCGCTCATCAGATCACCTTGGCGCGGGTCAGGTCGTGGATGTGCAGCGCGCCGACCAGGCGGTCGTCGTCGTCGACCACCAGCATCTGGTTGATGCGGAATTCCTCCATCACGGCGACGGCGTCGACCGCCAGCTGGTCGGGCCGCACGCGGCGCGGGTTGACGTGCATGACGTCGCGGATCTGGATGTTCGAAAAGTCGTGCATGCGCTCGATCACGCGGCGCAGGTCGCCGTCGGTGAACACGCCCACCGGACGGCCTTCGGGGTCGACGACGGCGGTCATGCCGAGGCCCTTGCGGGTGACCTCGAGCAGCGCTTCGACCAGCGGGGTGTCGGGGGTGACGCTCGGCACCGCGTCGCCGCTGCGCATCACGTCGCGCACGTGCGTCAGCAGGCGCCGGCCCAGCGCGCCGCCCGGATGCGACAGCGCGAAGTCCTGTTCGCGGAAACCCCGCGCGTCGAGCAGCGCCACGGCCAGCGCATCGCCCATGGCGAGGGTCACGGTGGTGCTGGTGGTCGGCGCCAGGTTGAGCGGGCAGGCTTCCTTGTCCACCGCGATGTTCAGGTGCACGTCGGCCAGCCTGGCCAGGCGCGAGGCGGGTTTGCCGGTCATGGCGATCACGCGCGCGCCAAGGCGTTTCACGGCCGGCAGGATATCGAGGATCTCGGACGATTCGCCCGAATTGGAAATCGCGATCACGACGTCGTTTTTGGTGACCATGCCCAGGTCGCCGTGCGCGGCTTCGCCCGGGTGCATGAAGAAGGCCGGGGTGCCGGTAGACGCCAGGGTGGCGGCGATCTTGCGGCCGATGTGGCCCGACTTGCCCATTCCGGACACCACCACGCGACCGTCGCAAGCCATGATTAGTTGCGCGGCGTTCACGAAACTGTCGTCGTCGCCCAGGCGCGCCTGCAGCGCGCGGATGGCGTCCGCTTCGATCGACAGCGTGTCGCGACCCAGAGCCAGGACGCGCCGGGCCAGGGTCTCGTCAAAACTTTTCGGCATTATTTTTTCATCGGTTACACTCATTTTGGAAGTATAAACGAATTGGGAAAGCAAAAAACTTGCCAGTCGTAACAAACGATGACAAGCACCTTCCGCGCCACATAGGGCGCATGCCATAAGATCAACAGTTACCGCTCATCGCGTATCGCGCCAATGCATTCCGGCCTTGAACTCACCCTGCTCCTGCTGGGCTGCGCCGTCCTCGGCGTGGTCGCCTTCCGCAGCCTGCAACTGCCGCCGATGCTCGGCTACCTCGCCGTCGGCGTGTTGATCGGCCCGCACGCCCTGGCCCTGGCCGAGGACAGCCCCACCACCCATGCGCTGGGCGAGTTCGGGATCGTGTTCCTGATGTTCTCGATCGGCCTGGAGTTCTCGCTCGGGCAGCTGCGCGCGATGCGGCGCATCGTGTTCGGGCTGGGGTTGGCCCAGGTGATGGCGACGATCTTGGCCGCCATGGGGATCGGGTTGCTGGCGGCCTGGTTCCTGCCCGGCATACCGCTCGGCTGGCAGGCCGCCTTCGCGCTGGGCGGCGCGCTGGCGATGTCCTCGACCGCCATCGTCGTCAAGCTGCTCACCGAGCGGCTCGAGCTCGACAGCGGGCATGGGCGGCGCATCGTCGGCATATTGCTGTTCCAGGACCTGGCGGTGGTGCCGCTCCTGATCATGATTCCGGCGCTGGCGCGCGACCCGGAAGACCTGGCGATCACCCTTGGAGTGGAAGCGCTCAAGGCGGCGCTGGTGCTGGCCCTGCTGCTGTTCTTCGGCCAGAAGTTGATGGGGCGCTGGTTCACCATCGTCGCCAAGCGCCGCTCGCAGGAGCTGTTCATGCTCAACCTCTTGCTGGTGACGCTGGGCGCGGCCTGGATCACCGAGCAGGCCGGCCTGTCGCTGGCCCTGGGCGCTTTCGTCGCCGGCATGCTGATCTCCGAGACGCCCTATAAACACCAGGTGGAAGAAGACATCAAGCCGTTCCGCGACGTGCTGCTGGGGCTGTTCTTCATCACGATCGGCATGCTGCTCGACCTGCAGATGGTGATCAAGCACTGGTGGCTGGTGCTGCTCCTGCTCGCGCTGGTGGTGCTGCTCAAGTTCGGCCTGATCGCCCTGCTCGCGCGCGCCTTCGGGGCGTCGCCCGGAACGGCGCTGCGCACCGGCCTGGCGCTGGCCCAGGCGGGCGAATTCAGCTTCGTGCTGCTCAATCACGCCTCCGGATCGAAGCTGGTCGACCCGTTCGTGATGCAGCTGGTATTGGCCTCGATGGTGCTGTCGATGCTGCTCGCGCCCTTCGTCATCGCCAGTATGGACCGGATCGCGATGAAGTTCGCCGCCAACGAGTGGATGACGCAGTCGCTGCAGCTGACCCAGCTCGCCACGCGCACCATGAAGACCCAGAACCACGTAGTCATCGCCGGCTTCGGGCGCAGCGGCCAGAGCCTGGCGACCCTGCTCAAGGAAGAGGCGCTGCCCTGGCACGCGCTGGACCTGGATCCGGAGCGGGTGCAAGAGGCGCAGGCGGCCGGCGCCGCGGTCTCGTACGGCGACGCGGCGCGCCGCGAAAGCCTGATCGCGGCCGGCATCCACCGCGCCAGCGCGCTGGTGATCACCTTCGCCGACACGCGGCAGGCCTTGAAGGTGCTGCACCTGGTGCACGAACTGGCCCCGAACCTGCCGGTGATCGTGCGCAGCCACGACGACGCCGACATGGACGTGCTCAAACGCGCCGGCGCCACCGAGGTGGTGCCGGAGGCGCTGGAGAGCAGCCTGATGCTGGCCTCGCACACGCTGGTGACGCTGGGCGTGCCGCTGCGGCGCGTGGTGCACCGGGTGCAGGCGGCGCGCGACGACCGCTATGCGGCCTTGCGCGGCTACTTCCATGGCGCCAGCGACAGCGGCGCCACGCTCGAGCCGGGGCATGTGCGCCTGCATTCGGTGCGGCTGCACGCGCAGGCCGGCTCGATCGGCCGCAGCCTGGCGGAACTGGGGCTGCACGGCGTCGCGGCCGAGGTGACGGCGCTGCGGCGCGGCGGCAAGGACGTGGAGCCGGGGCCTGGCGTGGTGCTGGCCGCGGGCGACGTGGTGGTGGTACGGGGGGATGGGGAGGCGGTCAGCCGGGCCGAGGATCGGCTGCTGTGACCACCTTACGTGTGACCACATTCACCAACAACCGTCGGGTCGGCGTTACGCGTGCAATCACGCGAAGGCGACGACCTTGTTGCGGCCGCCGGCCTTGGCCTGGTACAGCGCCGCATCGGCGGCCGCCACCAGTTCCTGCGTCATGCCTTCGATCGCGTTGTCGTGCGCAGGGTCGTGCGCGGAATCGGACCACTGCTCCGATAGCACGGCGACGCCGATCGACACCGTCACGTCGACCCGTTCGCCGCCACTCAGGCTGATCGGCGCGGCGGCGACGCCGGCGCGGATGCGGTGCGCGACCATGCTCGCGCTTTCCAGGTCGGCGTCGATCAGCAGCACCACGAATTCCTCGCCGCCGAAACGCCCCAGCGCATCCGACATGCGCAGCTCGGCCTTGATGCGGCCGCACACCTCGCGCAGGACTTCGTCGCCGCCCTGGTGGCCGACCGTGTCGTTGACACGCTTGAAGTGGTCGATGTCGATGTACATGCAGGACAGGCGATAGCCCTGGCGCCGGGCGCGCGCGGTCTCTTCGATCAGGCGGCGGTCCATGTAGCGGCGGTTGTAGACGCCGGTGAGCGAATCGGTGAGGCCGATGTACTTGAGCATCTCGTTGCTGATCACGTTTTCGAGGCAGATCGCGATGATCGAGCCCATGTGCTCGACGAAATCGGTGCCCAGGTTCGGCGTGAAGCGGGCCGGATCGGCGCTGCCCAGGTTCAGGCTGCCGATCAGGCGCGTATTGCGCAGCAGCGGCACCAGGGCCACGCTCTGCAGGCCGGCGGGCGGATGCGGGAACATGGCGCAGTGCTGGCCCGGCGCATAGGCGCCCAGGATCGGACGCGGACGGCGCTCGGGCGCCATGTCGAAGCCGAGCTCGACCGCATGCTCGCAGAACATCAGGTTGGGGAACTGCTCGAAATCGACGCCCAGGCGGTGCATGACGGTATAGATGTCGGCATCCGGATCGACCAGCGACAGGGTGACGGTGTCCAGTTCCGAAATCACCGGCAGCGTGCGAAAGATCGTGCCGACCAGTTCCGGAAAGCTGCCGGCGCCCACGATCTGCAGGTCGAAGGCCTGGTGGCGGCACATGATGTCGTGGTTACGTTCGGCCTGCTCGAGCAGGTACGCCATGCGCGCGCGCAGGGTCTCGTTTTCCGCCATCAGTTCTCGCGTCGACGCGCTCGGCTCGTGCATGAAGCATTCCTTTCAGCAATAACCATAACATTACGCCATCCACTCTTGCTTGGATATGAAAAACCGCCTGTCAGTACAAGGGAATAGGCGATTTTGCGACACTGTCGCGGGCTGCCGGCGTTTGGCCTGCCGTGGTGCTTATTTAGAATTACTTAGAAAGCGAGCTCGGCGTTTAGTTCCTGGCCGACGCGCACCGTGCGGCCGATGCCGTCCTGGACGATGACGTTCATGCCCAGCGTCACCGCGCCATCCATGCGGGCGTTGGCGCGGTAGGTTTGCAGGATGTCGAGGGGATCAGGGCCGGGAATGCCGGTGGCCTGGTCGACCGACGGGATCGGACAACGCGCGCAGGGCTTGACCGGGCGCAGGCTGACGTCGTCGTCGCTGAAAACGGCCACGAAATCCTCTTCGAAGGCGTCGATGCCTTCCACGACCACGTTGGGACGGAAGCGGTTCATGGGCAGCGCGGCGCGGCCGGCCTGCGCCAGCTTGCGGTTCAGGTCGTCGAGCGAGGACTGGCCGATCAGGAGGATCGGGTAGCCGTCCGAGAAGCGGGCGGCGGCAGGCAAGCCGCCGGTCCATGGGCTGATCTTCGGGCGCACGACGTCCGGGCGGAAGCGCACCAGGCGGCATGGCGCGCCGACGGCGTCCGTGAACCATGCCGCGGCATCCTCGCCGCAGTCGGCGGCCAGGACGTGGTCGTCCCAGATCAGCACCTCGATCGCCGGCGCCTCGGGCGCGTGCGCCAGCGGCAGGCGGATCGGAGACAGGCCGGGCGCCTCGACCACCAGTGCATCCCCTTCGACGCGCGGCGCGATGGTGGCCATGCGCGGGTATTCGCGCTGGGTCAGGAACAGGCCCTCGCGCGTCACCACCATCCATTCGCGGTCGTGCACGCCGCCGGCCGACAGGCCGTCAAGGGCCAGCGTCGCGTCAAGCACGGACAGGCCGGCGCAGGACTTGATCGGATAAAGGAAGAGTTCGGAGACGATGGCCATGCTGTGATTGAGGGAGGCGGAAAGAAGCCATCAGTATGGCAGCAATCGGCGTTGCCGGCGCGATCCCGAAGGGCGGATCCGATGGCATCGGCCGCCCTGCCCGCTAGCCCTCGACCGTCTCGCGGCTGCGTTCCACCAGATACGTCGCCAGCAGGCCGGACGGCAGCGCAGGCCGGCCCGCATCGAACACCTTGCGGTTGCCGATGACGATGAAGCTGTCCCTGGCGCGCGATACCGCGACGTTGAGCATGTTCGGCTTCTGGTCGAAGAAGGCGCCGCCAGTGAAACTGTCGCCATAGGTCGGCGAAAACAGCACGATGGCGCGCTCGGCTCCCTGCAGCGCGTGCACGGTGCCGACCGTCAGGCGGCTGTCCTTGCGCAGCAGGTCCGGCATGTCGCGGCGCAGGCGCCGCTCGATCGCGCCCGCCTGGGCTGCGAACGGGGTCACGATGCCCACCAGGGCCCAGATCGGCGTCGGCTTGCCCGCATCATCGAGGTAATGCCGTTCGATGGCCTCGCGGTGGGCCTTGAGCCAATCGACCACCGCGGCCGCCTCGGCGTCGTTCTGGCGGCTGCCGCCGCGCCGCACATCCCTGCCGCCAACGTGGATCAGCTCGAATGGCGGCAGGATCCGCTCCGCCGGCGGCAGCGACGCGCGTTTCGGCGCGAGGCGGCAGGCGTAGATCAGCCGGTTGCAGTAATCGATCAGTTCCGGCACACAGCGCCGGTGTTCGGTCAGCATCAGGCCGCCGATGTCCTCGTACTGCCGGACCGTGCAGCTGCGGTTGGCGATGCGCATCAGGCTGCCGCTGGCCGACGCAAACCCGGCCTGCGCCAGGCGTTCGTAGGCGGGGTCGTGGAAGGCCGGCGCCAGGCCGAACTTGACGGCGTTGGCGCGGTCGGTCGCTTCGCCGCCGTTCCAGACCGGCTCGATCTGGAACGTGTCGCCGACCACCATAGCGCGCCGCGCCAGGGCGAACATCGGCGCGCCGATATCGGGCGAGACCTGTCCTGCCTCGTCCACCACCAGCAGGTCGATCGTATTCCAGAACGGCATGTCTTCGCCTTCCCAGGCGGTGAAGAACGACGGCGCCATGTGGAAGTTCGACACCATGCAGGGAGAGAGCTTGGCGAAGCGGCGGTACTTCGCTTCGAGCTTGCGGCGTCCCTTGGTATCCTTGATGCCGCTCCTGATCCGGTGCCGCACTTCCAGGATCCACTGGCCCGACCAGTACCAGTCGGCGACGGCGAACATGCGCGCGCGTACCTTCTTGTCCAGGTGGTCGTTCAGGTTGGCCAGGCTGGCGTCGAGCAGTTCCGGATCGTCGCCGGCCACGTCGCGCCAGGCGGCGAAGGCGCCGGTGACGCGGGCACGCTCCTGCTCCAGCAGCGCCATCTCCTGCTTGACGTCGTCGCTCTGGCGCGCGAGCGCCTCGTTCAAGGCGAGCAGCTCGGCCAGGGTGTCGTTCTTGTGCTGCAGCGCTTCCTTCTTGAGCGTATGGAAGTGTCCCGGCATGCCGTCGGCGCGGTGCTGGAGGTCGGCGGTCAGCGGATGCGCCATCAGCACCTGGCGGTCGCGCGCCATGCGGCGCCGGCGCACTGCCGGCACGAAACTGAAGAGATCGAGCCAGACCGAGGCGTCGGCCAGGTAGGCCGCCCACGCCTTCTCGGCGCGCATGATGTCGTCGCGGCGCGCCTCGTAGGCGCGCAAGGCGGCGTCGGCGGCCTGATCGCTCTCGTTCCGGCGATCGCGCAGCCGCGCCAGCTGCTCGCGGCAACGCGTGAGCCCCTCGTTCAAGGTCGCCAGCAAGACCCGGTACGCGGCGACGGCGCCGTCGTCGATGTCCTGGCCGAGCGCATGGAACAGCGCATGGCGCGCCGCCACCAGGGCGTCGAGGCGCGCGGCGAGCCCTTTCAGTTCGGCGTGCAGGTCGTGGACCACGGTGCCGACGCCGTCGCCGCGCCGCCTGAAATGCATGGCCGCGCAGTCGAGGTAATGGCGCTCCGCGGCCACCAGCATGTCCGGCGTCTCGAACTCCTCGAAGGGGTGGCTCTTGCCGGTGCAGGCCGGATGCGCGCTCTGGCGTGATTCGGACGCCAGGAACAGCCCGAAGCCGCGCCCGTAGGGATGCCAGCGCCGATGCCCGGTCTCGGCCGCGATTTTCGCGAAGCTGTCGAGCACGTTCTCGACCGCCTTCACATTGGTCGAGGCGACCACGATCAGCGGACAATCGCCGCCGGCCAGGGCCGCGTCGACCCAGAGCTGGGCGACCACGCTGTGCAGCAAGGTGGTCTTGCCGGTGCCGGGCGGCCCGTTCACCGCCAGGATCTGCCCCTCGCCCAGGCGCTGCAGCTCGACCATCGCCGTGCGCTGGGACGGCGACAGGTGGTGCAGCGGATGCATGTGGCCGACCGTCTTGCCATCGTACGGCGCGGCCTGCTGCAAGGGCAGCGGCGCGCGCGCCGCGCTGGCGGCGACGGTGCGCAAGGTGTCAAGGAGCGGCGTGGGCGGCCCCTCGGCGATGATGCGATCGTACAGCTTCAGGAGGTGCCGCGCGACGACCGGCGGCTCGTAGGGCATGCCGTGCCAGCCCGACACCAGGCGGTGCTCGTGGAGCGCGAAATCCGGCAGCCGCTTCCCCTCCCCAGCCGGCAGCAGTGACGACAGAGCGGGCAGCCCGACCCCCGTCACGGCTGCGAACAGGCGCGCCGCCAGCTGGAAGGTGTCGCCCATGCCGGTGGCTTGTTCCGGCAGCGCGCCGATGAAGTCGTCGACGCTGGCCAGCGCGCCGACCGAGGTGCGCCCCAGGGTCGGTTCCAGCAGCTCGCGCGGGATCCAAGGCATGCGCTCGGGGTCGGGCGACAGCAGGCCCTGGCGATCGAGCAGGCAAGGAATGCACAGCACCGACGCGCCCTTGTGCAGCTCGGCGCCGTCCTGCCTGGCGCCGTGGCTCGCGTCCAGCGCCAGGCGCGCCGGAATCAGCACGAAGGGGATGCGGCCGCTCCGCTCCAGCTTGCTGGCATTGAACTGTGCCTCGATCCAGCCCGCCAGGTCGGGCGCGGCTTGCGCGACCCGCCACGCACCGTCGTTTTCCGCGAGCGCGACCGGCTTGCTGTCGGGCGCCACCTCGGGATGCAGCAGGCTCACTTCGGCCAGCGCGGCGCGCCAGTACGGCAAGGGCAGCAAACGGTTCTGGACTGCTTCGTTCATGTTTTCCTGTAGCTCAACCGTATCCAGACGGCATGCCTTGTTTTGTTTTGCCAAGCCAAAAAGAAACAAGCCCTTCGGATTGAAGGGCTTGTGTCGTGGGCGGGCGCTTCGCGCGCCCGGTGGATCAGACGTTGAACAGGAAGTTCAGCACGTCGCCATCCTTGACGATGTATTCCTTGCCCTCGGCGCGCATCTTGCCCGCTTCCTTGGCGCCCGCCTCGCCCTTGTAGGTCAGGAAGTCATCATACGAAATGGTCTGCGCGCGAATGAAGCCGCGCTCGAAGTCGGTGTGGATCACGCCCGCGGCCTGCGGCGCGGTGGCGCCGATCGCCACGGTCCAGGCGCGCACTTCCTTCACGCCGGCGGTGAAGTAGGTCTGCAGGCCCAGCAGCTTGAACGCCGCGCGGATCAGGCGGTCCAGGCCCGGCTCGTCCATGCCCATGTCGCCCAGGAAGTCGGCCTTGTCGGCGTCGTCCATCTCGGCGATCTCGGATTCGATCGCGGCGCAGATGGCGACGATCGGGGCGTTCTGCTTGTTGGCGAACTCGGTCAGCTGGTCCAGCAGCGGGTTGTCCTTGAAACCGGTATCCGACACGTTGGCCACGAACATCGCCGGCTTGGCGGTGATCAGGTGCAGCGGGTAGATGATCGCCATCTCTTCCTTGTCCAGGCCCATGGTGCGCACCGGCTGGCCTTCGTTCAGGTGCGGCATCAGGCGTTCGAGCAACGCGACCAGCTTGGCCGCGTCCTTGTCGCCCGAGCGCGCCTTCTTCTGCTCGCGGTGGATGGCTTTCTCGACGGTGCCCATGTCGGCCAGCGCCAGCTCGGTCTGGATGACTTCGATGTCGTCGATCGGGCTGACCTTGCCGGCCACGTGGATCACGTTCGGGTCTTCGAAGCAGCGCACCACGTTGACGATGGCGTCGGTTTCGCGGATGTGCGACAGGAACTGGTTGCCCAGGCCCTCGCCCTTCGACGCGCCGGCCACCAGGCCCGCGATGTCGACGAATTCGACGATCGCCTTGACCACGCGCTCCGGCTTGACGATGGCGGTCAGCGCGTCAATGCGCGGATCCGGCACCTCGACCACGCCCACGTTCGGCTCGATGGTGCAGAACGGGTAATTTTCAGCCGGGATGCCGGCCTTGGTCAGGGCGTTGAACAGGGTGGATTTGCCAACGTTGGGCAGGCCGACGATGCCGCATTTGAGGGTCATGGATACTATTCCTAATTCGATAAGCGCGAGCGATCGATGAACCGCTCCAAACCGTGCATTGTAACCCGGACAGGGCCGGCTGCCGCAAAAAACGGCGCGTTCCGTGCCCGTTGCAACGCTGGGGTTTCTACTGTGGCAAGCCTGGATCGGCTAGATCGGCTTGATGCGGCCCGGGTCCGGCCGCAGGACGAATTCGGCCAGCTCGTCGCGCAGCCGCTCCCCTTCCCCGATGGCGCGCTTCCACGTGCGTGCACGCTCATCGTGATTCAACCCGTAGAAGGTGAAGTCGGCGCGGTCCGGCAGTTTTGCGCGCGGCAGCGTGCGCAGGAATTCCCTGGACGGCGCCACCAGCAGCACGTTGTCGAGCCAGCCGCGATTGGCGCCGCGCGCTGCCCTTCTCCATGGGAATCCTTTGTCCAGCCAGCCCGGCACGATGTGCTCGCTGAAATGCGGGTACAGCACCAGCTCGCCCGTGGCGCGCGAATACGGCAGCGCCAGGTGGTAGTCGATGATGCCGCCGTCCCAGTAGCTGCCGGCGGGCGCTTCGGCAATGCCGGTCACCGCCTTCATGAGCAGGGGCAGCGTGCCCGATGCCAGCAGGCCGGGCGCCAGGTTGGCGCGCGTGAGGTTCGAAAAGTGCGTATTGAACCCGTCGAAGCGCTCGCGCAGCCATGGCGCCTTGCTGCGCGCGTCGCTGATCACTACCCGCTCCAGCAGGCGCGCCAGCCAGCCGCGCGAGCCGGCGTTGTGCAGCGCCGCCGACACGAAGCCGCGCATCTCGGCATGGCGGTGCGCGGGCGACGCCAGCGAACGCAGCCCGCGTGCGGTCAACAGGTGCAGCCGGTAATGCTCGTGGTTGACGATGTCGTCTTCATGCCCGCGCACCAGTTCGCCCAGCAAGGCCTGGACGACCGCGTCGATGTCCTGTGGAGAAGGCTTCAGGCTCGTGTAGCGCTGGCCCGCGTACAGCTCGCCCAGCAGGGCGAGGGCCTTGACCGGATCCTTCTGACAGGCGGCTGCCATGCGCCAGGCGCCGATCGAGGCGCCGATCAGCGTGCGTTCGCGCGGGGCCGACGGGAACCATTCTCCGAACATCCATTGGTCCAGCGACTGGAAGATCAGCCCCTTGGGGCCGCCAGCGGCGGCCGGCACGATGGCCACGTCCCGCGCCCGCAAGCCGTGTTCCGCGATCTGCGCCATGGCCGATGGCCCGGCATGAAAAGTAAGCGCCTTCATGCCGAAATTATCGCAGGAAGCATGCACTTGCGCCCGATCAATCCTGCGACCGTACTGCTGCGTAACATGGGCCGGTCGCGTGTCCGGAGAATGCCATGCCCCTGCGCTTCGTCGTCATGCTGTGTCTGCGTCTGTGTCCATTGCTGCCATTACTGTGCTTGCCTGCATCGGCGAGCGCGCTCGAGGCCGACAGCGGCACCGACCGCTCGGTAGTGGTGGACCGCCACGTCCAGCATTTCGTGGTCGAGGCCAGCGGCGCCTACACGCTCACGGTCGAGCAGGCCAAGACCATCGTCAACCGCGCGGCGCTGCACGAACACGCCCAGTTCTACATCGGCTACAACCAGTCGCTCGACGACGTCGTCTCGGTCGAGGCGCACACCGAGAAAGCCGACGGCCGGCGCCTGGCGGTGCAGCCGCACCAGATCCGCGACCAGCAAGAAGCCGCCTCGCTCGACGCCCCGATGTTCCAGGACACGCGGCTCAAGATCGTCGTGTTCCCCGACGTCGAGGCCGGCGACAAGGTCGTGGTGCGCTACGTCGTGCGGCGCCACACGCCGCTGTTTCCCGGCCACTTCGAAGACCTGACCGCAGCGCGCTTCCAGCGCCAGCGCGACTTCCGCCTGGTCTACGACATGCCGGCCTCGATGCCGCTGCACGCCGACGCGGTCGGCTTCGACGCGATTGCCACGGCGCCGGCCACGGGCATGGGCGCGCCCGCGCCCGGCAAGCGCCGCTATGCCTGGCGCTACGTCGACGGCGACAATGCGCGACTGGAGGCCGATTCGGTCAGCTATCTCGACTACGGCAAGCGGCTCGCGGTCTCGACCTTCGCCGACTATGCCGCCTTCGCGCGCGCCTACCAGGAGCGCGCCGCCGGCAAGGCCATGCCCGACGACACGGTGGCGGCGCTGGCGGCCAGCATCACGGGCGCCACCCTCGACCGCCGCGCACGCGCGATCGCCCTCTCCGACTGGGTGCGCAAGAACGTGCGCTACGTCGGCGTCTATCTCGGCCCCGGCGGCGTGGTGCCGCATGCGGCATCGAGCGTGCTGGCCAACCGCTATGGCGACTGCAAGGACCACGCGACCCTGCTCGAGGCGCTGCTGGCCAGCTCCGGCATCGACAGCACGGTGGCGCTGGTCAATAACGGCGACGCCTATCGCCTGCCCGGCGTGCCCACGCTCGGCGTGCTCAATCATGCGATCGTCTACATTCCTTCGCTGCAGCTGTATCTCGATCCGACCGCCGAATCGGTGGCGGGCGGCTTCCTGCCGGCGGCGCTGCTCGGCAAGCCCGCGGTGCTGGCGCGCTCGGGAGGGTTCGCGATGATTCCTTTCTTTCAGCAGGCGCGCAGCCGCACGTTTACCCAGTTCGACATCCAGCCCGACGGCGGCAGCCGCTTCAAGGTCACCCGCACCAGCAGCGGCGCCCAGGCCGAGCCCTACCGGCGCGTGGTGCGCGCGACGCCGGCGGCCGAGCGCGACCGCTTCGTCGAGCGCATGCTGCAAGGACTGGGGCAACAGGGCGGCGGCGTGCTGGAGCCGGGCGACACCGACAGCGTGGCCGACGACTACACCCTGTCGCTGCGCGGCGCCAGCAGCGGCTTCACGCAACTGCCGGGGCCGACAGGGTTGGCCACCACGTACAACTTCTGGGGAGGATTGGGCGACGCCGTGTTCGCGTTCACGCGGGAACCCGAGCGGCGCCAGGAGTTCGTCTGTCCGGCGATCGATGCCGAAGACGAGCTGCGCTTCCAGCTGCCGAAGCGCGCCCAGGTGCTGGCCCTGCCGCGCGCCGTCAAGGTGATTGATGCCAACTTCGCCTACCGCTCGCACTACCAGCGGCGCGGCGCGCTGGTGACGGTCAGGCGCCAGCTCAAGTTCAGGCACACGGCGGCCACGTGTTCGCCCGACGACTACCGGCGCATGCGGCCAGCGCTCGAGCGCATGCTGCGCGACCTGCGCTCGCAGGTCGTGGTGCGGGGCGGATGAGCCGGGTAGCCGGGGAAGCGGCGAGCGCGGCCTCAGGCCGTATGCAGTTGCATCGTCGCCACGTCGAGCTTGCCTTCGCAGGCGAGCGGGATGATGCGCAGGCTCTTGTCGATCGATTCTTCGATCAGGCTCTGCTCTTCGCGGCGCGGACGGTGCAGCACGAAATCGGCCACGCCCTGCTGCAGGTTCAGGCTGCGCGGGTGGCCGATGCCCAGGCGCAGGCGCCAGTATTCCTGGGTGCCGAGGGCCGCGGTGATGTCCTTCAGGCCGTTGTGGCCGCCCGAGGAACCGCCCTTCTTGAGCTTGGCGACGCCGGGCATCAGGTCGAGCTCGTCATGCACGACCAGGATTTCGTCCGGATTGATCTTGTAGAAGCGCGCCAGCGCGCCGACCGACTGGCCCGAACGGTTCATGAAGGTCTGCGGCTCGAGCAGCCAGACGTCGTTGCCCGAGATCGCGGTCTTGGCCACCAGGGCGTTGAAGCGCGATTCACGCTGCAGGCGGCAACCCGGCAGGCTGTTGGCCAGGTTGTCGACCAGCCAGAAGCCGGCATTGTGGCGGGTTTGTTCGTATTCCGGGCCAGGGTTGCCGAGGCCGACGATCAGACGGATGGACATGCGTGGGTCTTATGGGGAAAAGGCGATTATCGCTCAAACGGGCTATCTGGCGTGCACAACGATGTTCGGTGCAGGCCATAGCGATGTCCGTGGGGTTGGCGGCTTCGCCGCCGACGCGGTGATTGTGATCGGTTCCGATTTCGTGCCGGATGATCTCGCTGCCAACCATCACCGCGTCGGCGGCAAGCCGCCAACCCAACAAAACAAAACCCGCCAGGCAAGCCGTGGCGGGTTTTTTCGATGCGCCACCGAAGCGGCGCGATCAGCCGGTATTACTCGGCAGCGGTTTCAGCAGTTGCTGCGCCGCGTGGGATCGAGGTGGTGACGATGGTCAGGTTCTGGCCGTGGGTCAGCGCGGTCACGCCTTCTGGCAGGGCCAGGTCGCCGGTGTGGATCGATTGGCCGGCTTCCAGCTTCGACAGGTCGACTTCGATGAACTCTGGCAGCTTGCCTGGCAGGCACGACACTTCCAGTTCGTTCAGCACGTGCGACACGATGGCGCCGCTCAGCTTGACTGCTGGCGAGACTTCGGCGTTCACGAAGTGCAGGGAGACCTTGGTGTGGATCGGCTTCGAGGTGTCGACGCGCTGGAAGTCGGCGTGCAGGACCAGTTGCTTGAATGCGTGCATCTGGAAGTCACGCAGCAGCACTTGCTGGGTCTTGCCGTCGATTTCCAGGTCCAGCACGGAACCGTGGAATGCTTCTTTCTTGAGCGCGTGGTACAACGCGTTGCCGTCCAGGGCGATCAGCGCCGGGGCTTCGGTGCCACCGTAGATGATGCCTGGGGTCTGGCCAGCGTTGCGCAGGCGGCGGCTCGCTCCGGTCCCCTGCTGAGTGCGGTTGAATGCGACTACTTTCATGTGAAACTCCAAAAATAAATGGGCCCGAATGCCGCAGACAATTCCACGGCCCGGTTGCCCAGTGGCGACCATCCCCGCGACCAGGGAGGTCAAGAACGAGCGCCGGAATGCGCGCTCAAGAAAATCGATACTTCTGCAGCACTACGACAGCGTCGTCCCCGCGAAGGCGGGGACCCAAGTACTGCAAGCGTCATCGAGGCGCTTGCAAATGAGGTTCCCGCCTCCGCGGGAACGACCTGCGTATTGCAACTTGCTTTGATACGTCAACGGCGCGCCGGCTATCGAGCCAGGCGCGCCGCGAAAACCAGCGACTAAAAAGCTTAGTCGACGAACAGCGAAATCACCGAGTCGCCCTTGACGATCCGCTTGAAGGTCTCGGCCAGCAGCGGTGCGCAGGTCAGTTGGCGGATCTTGCCGCAGGCGGCGCCGGCTGGGCTCAGCGGGATGGTGTCGGTGACGACCAGTTCGTCCAGCGGCGAGTTCGCGATGCGTTCGATCGCCGGGCCGGACAGGACCGGGTGCGTGCAATAGGCAACGACTTTCTTGGCGCCGCGCTCCTTGAGCACTTCGGCGGCCTTGCACAGGGTGCCTGCGGTGTCGACCATGTCATCCATGATCACGCAGTTGCGGCCTTCGACTTCGCCGATGATGTTCATCACTTCCGACACGTTCGCCTTCGGGCGACGCTTGTCGATGATCGCCAGGTCGCAACCCAGGCGCTTGGCCAGGGCGCGTGCGCGCACCACGCCGCCGACGTCGGGCGACACGACCAGCAGGTCGTCGTAGTTGCGCTTCTGCAGGTCGCTCAGCAGGATTGGCGATGCGTAGATATTGTCGACCGGGATGTCGAAGAAACCCTGGATCTGGTCGGCGTGCAGGTCCATGATCAGAACGCGCTCGACGCCGGCTTCTTCGAGCATGTTCGCGACGACCTTGGCCGAGATCGCGACACGCGCCGAACGCGGACGGCGGTCTTGGCGGGCATAGCCGAAGTAAGGAATGGCGGCGGTGATGCGGCCGGCCGAGGCGCGCTTGAGGGCGTCGACCATCAGCATGATTTCCATCAGGCTGTCGTTGGTCGGAGCGCAGGTCGATTGCAGGACGAAGACGTCCTTGCCACGCACGTTCTCGTTGATCTCGACCATGACTTCGCCGTCGGAAAACTTGGAGACGACTGCCTTACCGAGAGGAATGCCGAGACTTTTTGCGACCCCCTCTGCTAGCGCCGGATTGGCATTGCCGGTAAAAACCATCAGGTTTTCGTAAGCCATGGGAGTCCTAAAAGGGTAAAAAGCGTTTGTACGGTAGAAAAACAATCAGCCGGCTGTACCGGCTGATTAGCATGCTGATGCGGCGCTCGGCACCGTATCGCGATTTCTTGCTGGACGCTTCGGCATCGACAGATCAAGAAAACTTTGGCAGGGGAACAAGGATTCGAACCTTGGAATGCCGGAATCAAAATCCGGTGCCTTAACCAACTTGGCGATTCCCCTACACGATCGTTACTGCTTGCCGCGGGCGTTGTAGCTTGGCACTACATCTTGCTGCTCAGCGCTGCGACAGGCAGTATTTTATTCTATAACTCCCTGATTTTGCAAGAGCGATTTCATCAGCGGGTGTGTCTTCAACGACTTCGCCTTCCATGCCGTCCACTTGCCCGGCACTTGCGCCAACACATGGTCGGCAGCGTCTTCGCTGGAGAACGCGCAAAACACGCACGCCCCTGAGCCAGTCATCCTGGCATCGCCATGGCTGCTCAACCATTCAACCGCCTCTGCTACCGGCGGGAACAGGCGCATCGCCACGTCCTGCAAATCATTTTTCCCAAACCCAACCGTACTGCATGAATCGAGGTGGCTGGAAAAGTCCGCTATTCTGACGGGCTTTGAATCTCTTGTCAAATCTGGCGCAGAAAAAATTGCGGGCGTCGGCACCGCGACACCCGGCTCGATCACCACATACCAGCAATCCGGACCCGGCACCGCCTGCAACGCCTCCCCCACGCCTTGCGCGAACGCGGTTTCGCCGAACAGGAAAAACGGAATATCGGCGCCCAGCGGCAAGCCCAGCGCCATCAATTCTTCGCGGCCCAGGCCAGCCTTCCACAGGGCGTTGGCCGCCATCAAGGCGGTGGCCGCGTCCGACGATCCGCCGCCCAGCCCGCCGCCCATGGGCAAGACCTTGTCCACCCTGACCGAGATGCCCGGCGGCAGCCGGCCATGCCGGCGCGCAAACTCGGCCTGCAGCAGGCGCAGCGCGCGCACGACCAGGTCTTGCTCTTCGGGCACGCCCGGCACCTCGTTGGTGCGGCGGATCAGGTCGTCGTCGCGCAGGTCGAAATGCAGCCGGTCGGCGCGGTCGATCAGCTGGAACACGCTTTGCAGCAGGTGGTAGCCATCGGCGCGGCGGCCGGTGACGTGCAGGAACAGGTTGAGCTTGGCCGGCGCCGGGCAATCGTGCAGCGAACGCATGGATCAGGCCGCCGGCAGGATGACGATGCGGATCGCCAGGTCGGTGATGTCGCCCGAGGCGGCGCGCTCGGCCTGGATCAGGCGCGGAACCGGCTGGGCCGCGGCAGCATCCTGCCACTCGACGAAGCGCAGGCGCCAGCCATCCCTGGTCGTGACGCTGTTATTGGCCGGCGAGGCGCGAAAGCGCTGCCCCTGCGCGTCCAGCGCATAGCCCTGCAGCCAGTCGCGCAGGCCGGACACCGGCAGCGGCCAGCCCAGCGTTTCCTGGGTCAGGCTGTCGATGTCGCTTGCCGTGCGTTCCTGGCCGCCCTGGACCAGGGTCGCGGCATTGGGCGTGACATTGATCGTGGCCACCGTCTGGCCCAGCGGAGACATCAGGGCGACGTCGATCGCCTCGGGGCGCTGTTCCCAGTTGAAATTGCCGGTGATCGACTCCTGCCTGCCATCCTTCTGGTAATTGACCGACAGCTTGCCCGACAGGTCGATGGTGTCGCGGTAGTCGCCGACCGTGGCCGTGGACCGGTTGGCGGCGCCGGTGGCGCAGCCGGCGAGAACGGCGGCGAAGGCAAGCAAGGTGAGACGTCGGGTCAGCGGCATAGGACAATTCAAGAGAGCATGATAAAGAAACCGGACGCGGCGGACGGCTGTGCGCCATCCGCCGCCAGGGTCGATTATTTCACAAGGATTGCCGCAACCGCGCCAGCGTGGTGCGCAGCGTGTCGTTGTGCGGGTCCTTGGCGCGCGCCTCGCGCCACAGCTTTTCGGCCGTCGACTTATCGCCCTTCTGCCACAGCACCTCGCCCAGGTGGACGGCGATCTCGGGGTCCTTGCGCAAATCATAGGCGCGGCGCAGGAATTTCTCGGCCTCCACCAGGTTGCCCATCCGATAATGGACCCAGCCCATGCTGTCCATGATGAAGGGGTCGTCCGGCGCCATCTCGAGCGCCTTGGCGATCAGGCCGTAGGCTTCCTGCAGGCGCACATTGCGCTCCGCCAGCGAATAGCCGAGGGCGTTATAGGCGTGGTGATTGTCCGGCGCCTGCGCCATTACTTCACGCAATTGCGCTTCCATCACGTCGACCTTGCCCAGCTTTTCGGCCAGCAGCGCGAAGTCGTACAGCAGGTCGGGATTTTTCGGGAAGCGCCGGGTCGCCGCTTCCATCACCGCATAGGCTTCCTGCAGCTGGCCGGCGTCGCGCAGCAGTTGCGCCTCGGCCGCCGCGAGCTGGGCCTGGCGCGCCGGATCGTCGGTCTTGATCTCGGCCAGCAGGCGCCGCGCGCTGTTCACGTCGCCGCCCTTGCCGACCAGGTGGACGCGGCGCAGCTGGGCATTGAAGCGGGTTTGCGCATCCGTCCCTTCCGGCACCTTGTCCAGCCATTGCAGGGCGCCGGCCAGGTCGTTGCGCTCTTCGGCCAGTTGCGACAGGATCAGGAGCGCGCGCGAAGGATCGCGTTCGTCCTCCGGATTGCGCCCCAGTATTTCCACGAAGCGCGTGAAATATTGTTCTGCGCCGGGCGCGTCGTTCATCTGCGTGGCCAGGATGCCCAGCGCATACAGGTGGGCGACGTTCTCGGGCTGGGCCTTGACCAGCAGCTCGAATTCGCGCCGCGCCGCCGGATAATCCTTGCGGTTGACCAGCACCCGCGCGTAGGCGGCGCGCACCTCGTTCGCCTTCGGGTAGCTCTTGAGGAATTTCTGCATCAAGGCCGTCACCTGGGCCTCGTCCTCGGTCACCTGCGCCAGCATCAGGAGGGCGATCTCGGCGTCGGGCTTGACGGCCAACGCCGCCTGGGCTTCGCGGCGGGCCAGCGCCTTGTCGTCACGCACCAGGGCGATCTGGGCGCGCACGACGCGCGCTTCCATCGTGTTCTCATAAGGCGCGATCAGGCGCTCGAGCATGGCGATTGCCGCTTCCCTGTCCTGCGCACGGCCCAGCAATTGCTGGACCTGGAACAGCAGCACGCCGCGCCGGGCCGGCGTCGCCTCGCGCAGGCGCTGCTCGAAGATCGGTTCGAGTTCCGCGATCTTGTCGGACGTGACCGCCATGCCGACGAAATACTGGGTCGCCTCATCGGATTCCGGGTCGAGCTGGTACCACAGGCGCACCGCGGCCAGGGTGTCGTCGGCCTGCTTGGCGGCCACCGCCATCTCGGCCGCGCGGCGCGCCAGGCGCGGATCGCGGGTGCGCTGGGCCAGGTTGTAGACGGTCAGATACGGCCCCTGCCAGTCGCCGTTGCGAAACGCGAGTTCGGCCTTCATCAGCTGCTCGAGCATGACGGGCGTGAGTTCGACCTTGGGCAGGCGCGCTTCTTCCTCGGCCTTTTGCCGGGCCGCCAGCTCTTCCGCGTCCAGCTCGGCCTCTTGCGGTGCGGATTGCTGCTGGCCGAACATGGCCTGCTCGCCGGCGGCGAGCGACTGCTGTTGCGGCGACACAGCACATCCCGAGAGCAGGCCTGCGAGCAGCCCGGAGACGGTTACAATGGCGAAAGCGTTTTTCAAAGCAAGTCCAAAATCCGAGTTGATGTTTTGATTTTACGCCCATGCGCAGGCGCCTGCCGCGCATGAGCTGCATCAGGATTCCTGGCGCCGGCCCGGCCCGCAAGCTGCCCGGCCGCGACGGCAACCCGACTTTACACGATTCGTCTCCCCCATGCCTGAACTGCCAGAAGTAGAAGTCACCCGGCGCGGTGTCGCGCCCCATATCGAAGGCCGCGTCGTCGTGCAGGTCGTCTGCCGCCGCGACGGCCTGCGCTGGCCGTTCCCGCCCGGCCTGTCCGCGCTGCTGGCCGGCCGCCGCATCCTGGCCACCGGCCGGCGCGGCAAATACCTGTTGATCCATTTCGAGCACGGCACCCTGATCGTCCACCTGGGCATGTCCGGCCACCTGCGCGTGCTGCCGCCGGGCATCGAACCGCGCAAGCACGACCATGTCGACCTCGTCGTCGATGGTCACGATGGCGTGCAGGTGCTGCGCCTGCACGATCCGCGCCGCTTCGGCGCCGTGCTGTGGCATGCCAACGAGGACGGCGCGCTGGAGGAGCACATCCTGCTGCGCGGCCTGGGCGTGGAACCGCTCGGCGGGCACTTCGACGGCGCCCTGCTGCACCGGGAAACGCGGCGCCGCAGCGCGCCGATCAAGCAGGTGCTGCTGGCCGGCGACATCGTGGTTGGGGTCGGCAATATCTACGCCTGCGAGAGCCTGTTCCGGGCCGGGATCAGCCCCCGGACGCCCGCCTCGCGCATCAGCCGCGCGCGCTACGACCGGCTGGCCGAGGCGATCCGCGACATCCTGGCCGCCGCCATCGTCCAGGGCGGCAGTACCCTGCGTGACTTTATTGCCGTAAATGGGCAGTCTGGTTATTTCCAGCAGACATATTTCGTCTATGATCGTGCTGGTGTGCCCTGCCGCCAGTGCGAGGCGCCGGTCCGCCAGATCAAGCAGGGCCAGCGTTCGACCTTCTATTGCGCGCAGTGCCAGCGCTAGGAATACAAGGGGCTATGGGCTGAACGATGCAGGATCTACAACAGTATGGAGCGTGGCGAACCAGCGTTGCCGCCAGCCTCGAGAGTTACGGCAAGGCCTTGCGCGACGCCGGACTGATCGACGCCGGCGGCGAACAGGTGCTGGCGCGCGCGCTCGGACGCCTGCGCGACGACCGGCTGTCGGTCGCGTTCGTGGCCGAGTTCTCGCGCGGTAAAACCGAACTGATCAACGCCCTGTTCTTCGCCGACTACGGCCAGCGCATCCTGCCGTCCAGCGCCGGCCGCACCACCATGTGCCCGACCGAACTGCTATGGGATGAGCAATTGCCGCCCTGCGTACGCCTGCTGCCGATCGAGACCCGCGCCGGCCAGCTGTCCCTGGGCGACTACCGCGACGATCCCGGCGCCTGGACCGTGCTGCCGCTGGACCTGGACGCCCCTGGCGCGATGCACGAGACGCTGCGCCAGGTCAGCCAGACCCGCCGCGTGGCGACGGGCGAGGCCGAGCGCTACGGCCTGTTCGACCCGCAGGATCCCGACCTCGCCGCCGGCCTGGGCATGGACGGCGCGATCGATGGCGCGATCGACATTCCGCGCTGGCGCCACGCCATCATCAACCTGCCGCATCCGCTGCTCAAGCAGGGCCTGGTGATCCTCGACACCCCGGGCCTGAACGCGATCGGCACCGAGCCGGAACTGACGCTGAACCTGATCCCGAACGCGCACGCGGTGCTGTTCGTGCTGGCCGCCGACACCGGCGTGACGCGCAGCGACATCGAGGTCTGGCGCACCCATATCGGGGCCGGGCCGGGCCGGCTGGCGGTGCTGAACAAGATCGACGCCATGTGGGACGAGCTCAAGGACGGCGCGGCCAACGACGCCGAGATCGCGCGCCAGCAGCACGACGTCGCGCGCCTGCTCGGGCTGGACGCCGGCCAGGTCTATCCGGTCTCGGCCCACAAGGCGCTGGTCGGACGCATCGGCGGCGACATGGACCTGTTCGAGCGCAGCCGCCTGGGCGAGCTCGAAGCGGCGCTGTTCCACCACCTGATCCCGGCGCGGCGCTCGATCAATGCGCGCCAGCTGCGCGCCGACCTCGAGATCCTGGCGGCGGGCCAGCAGATGCTGGCGGCGGCGCGCCTGCGCGAGCTGGTCGAGCAGTTGCAGGAGCTGCGCAGCCTGCGCGGCAAGAACCAGGGCATGATCGCCCACATGGTGCGCCGGGTGGAGGCCGAAAAGAAGGAATTCGACGCCGGCCTGTTCAAGCTGCAGGGCACGCGCGCCGTGTTCACGCGCCTGTCGACCGAGCTGTACACGCTGGTCGGCATGGACGGCCTGCAGGACCGGACCGAGACGGTGCGCGCCGCGATGGCGGCAAGCCGCTTCGCCACCGGCATGCGCGCGCCGGTGCGCAACTACTTCGCCGGCGCGCGCGCCGGCTTGCTCGACGCCTGCGCCAAGGTCGACGAGATCAAGTCGATGATGGACGCCATGCACCGCCGCTTCGCGGCCGAACACGGCCTGTCGCTGGCGCTGCCGCAAACCTTGTCGTTGACCCGCCACGTCGACGAGATCGACGCCATCGAAACGCTGTTCGAGCGCCAGTTCGGCACCGCGACCCTGTTGATGACCAGCCGCGCGACGCTGCTCGAGCGCTTCTTCGATTCGATCGCCTCGCGCGTGCGGCGCGTCTACCGCGCCGCCAACGCCGACGTCGAAGCCTGGCTGAAGGTCGCCAACGCGCCGCTGGAAACGCAGATCCGCCAGCACCGCGACAACCTGCGCCAGCGCCAGGCCACGGTCCAGCGCATCCATGACGCCAGCGACAGCCTGGAACAGAAGATCGGCGCCTTCGAGCACGGCCAGGCCGAGCTCGAATCCACGCGCCAGCACCTGGCCGCCATCGCGGCCGGCGTCACCACCTTACTTGCGGCTCCAAGCCACTCACCCGATATCGCATGAAACGCCTCACCGAGTTCGACCAGCTGGCCGACCCCACCTTCTCGAAGGCCGTGATCGACTGGCAGCGCAGCCACGGCCGCCATACCCTGCCCTGGCAAAACACCCAGGATGCCTACCGCGTCTGGCTGTCCGAGATCATGTTGCAGCAGACGCAGGTGGCTGCGGTGCTCGGCTATTACGCCCGCTTCCTGGAGCGCTTCCCGACCGTCCACGCGCTGGCCGAGGCGCCGCTCGACGACGTGATGGCGCATTGGAGCGGCCTCGGCTACTACACCCGCGCGCGCAACCTGCACGCTTGCGCCCGCCGCGTGGTGCACGACTACGACGGCGTATTCCCGAGCGACCCGGCGCTGCTGGCCGACCTGCCCGGCATCGGCCGCTCGACCGCGGCGGCGATCGCGGCGTTTTCCAGCGGCGTACGCGCCGCGATCCTGGACGGCAACGTCAAGCGCGTGTTCGCGCGCGTGTTCGGCATCGACGCCTATCCGGGCCTCAAGCCGGTCGAGGATGCGCTGTGGCGGCGCGCCGACGCCCTGCTGCCCGAGGTGGCCGGCAACCCGGGCGCCATCGAGTCCTACACCCAGGGCCTGATGGACCTGGGCGCCACCCTGTGCACGCGTTCGCGGCCCGACTGCGGCCGCTGCCCGCTGCAGGCGCGCTGCGTGGCCTTCGCCACCGGCCGCACCGCCGAACTGCCGGTGCGCAAACCGAAGAAGGCGACGCCCGAGAAACGCACCGCGCTGCTGGTCGTGATCGACGGGGGCGACGTGCTGCTCGAACAGCGCCCGCAGACCGGCATCTGGGGCGGCCTGCTGTCGCTGCCGGAAGTGGGCGGGCACGTGGCGATGGACGAGGATGCGCCGCCGGTCTGCACCGCCAGCGTCGCGCAAGCGGCAGGCGCCTTCGGCACGCTCGACGAAGTGCGGCCATTGAGCCCGCTGGTGCACGTCTTCACCCACTACAAGCTGCACATCGCGCCGTTCGCGGTGACGCTGGCGGCGCGCGCCGCGCCGGCGCCCGGCCATGTCTGGTGGAAGCTCGATGCGATCGGCGAGGCGCCGCTGCCGGCGCCGGTCAAGAAACTGCTGCGCGACCTGGCAAGGCCGAGCCTGTTCGGCTGACCGGCGCAGTCAGGACGCGAAGGCGACCACGTGGTCGAGGTCCAGGCGGATGCCGATGCGTTCGCCCGGCGCATGGTCATGGTGGCTCGGCACCAGGGACAGGACGTCCTGTCCGCTTTCGAGCCTGAGCGTATACAGGAATTCGGCGCCTCGAAACGCCTTGGCGACCACTTCGGCCGTCACCTCGCTGGCGTCGTCGTGCACGACGTCGTCCGGGCGCAGCAGCACGCTGACAGCGTCGCCGCTGCGCCATGACGCGGCGCTATCCGCCGCAGGCTGGGGCAGGTCGCCGAGCTCGATGCGGATTGCGCCGCCTGGCAGCACCTGGCCGTGAACGAACACGCCTTGTCCGACAAAATCGGCCACGAAACGGTTGGCCGGACGGTGATACAGGTTATAGGGCGTATCCCACTGCTGGATCTGGCCGTTGTGCATGACGCCGACCTGGTCGGCCATCGCAAAGGCTTCATGCTGGTCGTGCGTGACCAGCACCGCGGTGGTGCCTTCGGCGCGCAGGATGGCGCCCACTTCCGCCGCCAGCCGTTCGCGCAGATCCACATCGAGGCTGGAGAAAGGTTCGTCGAGCAGCAGCAGGCGCGGCCGCGGTCCCAGGGCGCGCGCCAGCGCCACGCGCTGCTGCTGGCCACCCGACAGCTCGTGCGGATACTTGTCCGCATGGCCGGGCAGTCCCACCAGGACCAGCAGCTCGTCCACGCGCGCCTTGCGCGCAGCCGGCGCCATGGCGCGCAAGCCGAAGGCGATATTGGCGGCCACGCTCAAGTGCGGAAACAGCGAGTAGTCCTGGAACACCATGCCGATGCGTCGGCGCTCGGCCGGCACATGGCCGGCCGGCGAGCTGACGACTTCGTCCCCCACCTGGATCAGTCCTGCATCGGGCCGCTCGAAGCCTGCAATGCAGCGCAAGACCGTGGTCTTGCCACACCCGGACGGCCCGAGCAGACAGCCGATCTCACCGGGCGCCAGGCGCAGCGACAAGCCGTCCACGACGGTGTGCTTGCCGTAAGCATGAGAAAGCTGCCGCAGTTCAAGAAGCGCCATCGTGATCCAGTCGGAAAAAGGAGCCATTATAATGGCGCTGTACCCATTAGCTGTTGATGACCCCGAATGCGATGCGCAGCAATTGCTCGACAGAAGGCACCCGCCCGCCATCGAGCGCCCAGTGCCAGCCCAGGTAGTTGGGCAGTCGGTGTGACGCCACGCCATGGAAGCGCGCCAGCCATTCCTTGAAGCGCCGGTGGTAGGCGTTTACGTGTTGAACATGGATGGCGCCCTCGGCGCCCTTGCGCACCCGTTCGCCGGCACTGAGATTAACCGCTTGATGCGCGATGCCATGGGCACGGGCGAAGGCGGCATAGGCGGCATTGGCGTCCGTCACCAGCAGCGCCTGCTGGTCGAGTTTCGGCAGCAGGTGCCTGACCAGCTGGGCCGCCTTCAGGGCGCCGCGTCCGGTCACGGCGTCGATGGTCTGGCCGCTGCGGTCGCGCGCCACCAGGATGCAGTCGAGGTGGTGCGAGATTCCGCGCAGGGCAGCCCTGCCGCCGCGCTTGCGCGGCTGGCGGTCGAGCTTGCGTGCACCCTTCTGCGATTCGAGCAGGAACATCTCGTCGGCCTCGACGATGCCTGAGAGACGCGCCGGGCGGTCGTCCTTGACCCGGTCGAGAAAGCGATGACGCCAGCGAAAGGCCGTGTTGCGGTGCACGCCGACAAGCTTGGCCGCAGAGCGGACCGAGCGGGAATCGAGCACCACTTCGAGATAGGCGAGCCACTTGCCCTTGAGCCTGAGCCGCGCCAGCGGCGTGCCGGTCAGGTCGTTGAAGGTGCGGCCGCACGAGCAGCAGCGATAGCGTTGCAGGTCGTTGGCCTGGCCATGCCGGTAGCAACGTTCGCAGGCGCAATCCGGACAGCGCCGCCCTATTGACCGGATCTCGCCGATGAGGGCGATCACCCGGTCCAGCCCGGCTGCCGGATGCAGGGCGGCGAGCACCTTCTGGCGCTGCGGCTGGTTCAGCTTTGGCAGCTGGGCGAACAGCCGCGCAAACTTTGGCGCTTTCATCGTACGCTCCCGATCGATGACGACCGGGATTGGACTGCGGATCAGCTCAGCAGTTCAATCCTCATCCACAGCTAACGAGGACAGCGCCATTATAATTCGTTTATTTCCTAACATTATCATGGCTAAACCGGCGTTCAACACCCTGCAGCTGATGGCACTGGTCATTGCGACCCTGATTGCAGTGCCGCTGCTGACCGTCGCGGCGTCCCTGCTTCCCGGCGCGGGCGGCCCGACATGGACGCACCTGGTCGATACCGTGCTCCCTTCGTATATCGTGAGCACCCTGTATCTGTGTGCGGCCGTGGGCATCGGGACGGTCGTGATCGGCACCGGCGCCGCATGGCTGGTCACCATGCACGATTTTCCGGGACGCAGCGTGTTCGAATGGGCGCTGGTACTGCCGCTGGCGGTGCCGACCTACGTGATGGCGTACACCTATACCGACCTGCTCCAGTTCGTCGGTCCGGTGCAGTCCTGGCTGCGCGCCACCTTCGCGCTCACGCCGGGAAGCTACTGGTTTCCCGATATACGCACCCTTGGCGGCGCGGCGGTGATCTTCACGTTCGTGCTGTATCCGTACGTGTATCTGCTCGCGCGCGCGACGTTCCTGGAGCGTTCCAGCGCCATGCTCAACGTGGGCCGCTCGCTGGGACTGGGGCCCTGGCGGCGCTTCTACACGATCGCGCTGCCGCTCGCCCGACCCGCCATCGTCGCCGGCGCCACGCTGGCCCTGATGGAAACGCTGGCCGACTACGGCGCCGTGTCGTACTTCGGTGTCCAGACCTTTACCACCGGCATCTATCGCGCCTGGTTTTCACTGGGCGACCGCGAGGCGGCGGCGCAACTGGCTGCGGCATTGCTGGGTTTCGTGATGCTGCTGCTGTTGATGGAGCACCTCAGCCGCGGACGCGCGCGTTTCGAAGTGAGCGGCAGCCGCCAGACCCTCCAGCCGAGCGATCGGCTCACCGGTGTGCGCGCCCTCGGCGCCGTCCTGTTCTGCAGCGTGCCGCTCGCCGCCGGCTTCCTGGTGCCGGCAACGGCCTTGCTGCACATGGCGATCAGCAGCGGCGACGCCCAGTTTGGCGAACGCTTCATTCAACTGGCCCGCAACAGCTTTGTACTGGCCGCGCTGGCGGCGGTACTGGCCGTGGCGATTGCGGTATTGCTCGCCTACGCCGCGCGCACTGCGCGCGCCAGCTTCCATCGCCACCTGAATCGCCTGGTCGGGCTTGGCTATGCGCTGTCGGGCACCGTGATCTCCGTCGGCGTCCTGCTGCCGGTGACCAGGCTCGATCGCTGGCTGGCGGCGAGCATCACGGATCTGACGGGCCATAATCCCGGCCTGCTGCTCACTGGCGGCATCGCGGCGCTCGTGTATGCCTACCTGGTGCGTTTCCTCGCGGTGTCGCTGCATACGGTGGAGGCGGGACTGGGCAAGATCACCACGTCGATGGACGACGCGGCGCGTTCGCTGGGATATGGCGCATCTGCGACGTTAGCGCGCGTGCACATCCCCATGTTGCGCACCAGCCTGCTGACCGCCGGCCTGCTGGTGTTCGTGGAAGTCATGAAGGAATTGCCGGCGACCCTGGTCATGCGCCCGTTTAATTTCGATACCCTGGCGACGCAGGCCCACATGCTCGCTTCGGACGAGCGCCTGAGCGAAGCGTCGACGGCGGCGTTGACGATCGTTGCCGTCGGCGTCTTGCCATTGCTGCTGATCACCCGTGAGATCGCCAGGCGCCGCCAGGGCTGAAACGACGCGATGCCGCCCGGCCTGAAGCGGGGCGGCATCGCGGGGCCGGCAGGCCCGGGCACGAAGCGGGACCGATCAGCGGGGACCGATCAGCGCCAACCGGCGCGGTCGTAGATCTTCTGGACCTCGGCCTGCTTCGCCGCCAGCGCGCCCACATTGATGGTATCGGCCTTGAAGTTACCCAATGCCCCCAGCCCCGGATTGCTGGTCTTGACGCTCGCGACGACTGGCCACTCGTTGTTACCGTCGGCAAAGTAGATCTGCGCCTGGTTCGAGGCCAGGTACTCCAGGAACTTGACGGCCGACTCCTTGTTGGGCGACGTCTTGAGCATCCCGCCGCCAGAAATATTCATGTGGGCGCCGGTCGTCTTCTGGTTCGGCCAGATGACGGTCACGTTGTCCATGACCTGCTTGTCTTCCGGTTTGGTCGAGCGCAGCATGCGCGCGACGTAATACGAATTTGCCAGGGCCACGCCACATTCGCCGGCAGCGACGGCCTTGATCTGGTCGGTGTCGCCGCCTTTCGGCGCCCGCGCGAAGTTCGCCACCAGGCCCTTGGCCCAGGCCTGCATCTTCTGCTCGCCGTGGTGCGACAGCATGGCTGCGCCCAGTGACAGGTTATACGGATGGGCGCCGGAACGCACGCATACCTTGCCCTTGAGCTTGGGGTTCGCGAGGTCCTCGTAGTTTTGCACGTCGGCCGGGTTCACGCTCGCCTTGTTGACCACGATGATGCGCGCGCGCTGCGAGAACGAAAACCATTGATCGGTTCGCAAGTGGGCTGGAATACGTTCGTTCAGGATCTTCGATGTCACCGGCGCGAACAGGCCCAATGCCTGGGCCCTGCCCAGGCGGGCGGCATCGACGGTCAGGAAGACGTCGGCCGGGCTGTAGGCGCCTTCGTTGCGCAGGCGCTCGAGCAACTCGTTCTCGCCGGCCTCGATCCGATTGATCTTGATTCCGGTTTGCTTCGTGAAGTCCGAGTAGAGCGCTTCATCGGTCTGGTAATGGCGTGCCGAATACAAGTTGACGACTTTTTCCTGGGCGAATGCCGGAAGAGCAACCAACGATGCCAGGACAATTGCTGCGATTTTGGTGGGACGCACGATGTTCCTAAAATGGCTGAAAACTTCAGCCTAACAAAACTCGCAGCCAGATGCAAATAATACTCATTTACTCAATGGGTTGCCGGGGCGCCCGACCGGCGTGGTGCCGCCGACCCAGGCATCCGGTCCATGGCCGCGGATCAGAAGTGATCGAGCGAGAAGATGCGGCGGTGCTCGCGGATCGCGTAGCGGTCGGTCATGCCGGCGATGTAGTCGGCGATCTTGCGCGCCTGCTTCATCGGGTCGCCGTCGACCTGGTAGTCGTTCGGCAGCAGCACCGGGTCGTCCAGGAAGGCCTGGAACAGTTCACGCACGATGCTGCTCGCCTTGACCCGCATGCGGTTGACCTGGAAGTGGCGGTACAGGTTGGCGTACAAAAAGCGCTTGAGGGCCGTGGTCTCGGCGCGCATGGTGTCCGAGAAGCGGATCAGCGGCGCCGCGGCGCGCACGTCGTCGATGGTCTGCGGGTTCGCGTCCAGGATCCGCTGTCGTGACGTCTCCACGAGGTCGGCC
The DNA here is from genome assembly GCF_056279385.1 of Massilia sp. UYP34. NCBI lineage: Bacteria > Pseudomonadati > Pseudomonadota > Betaproteobacteria > Burkholderiales > Oxalobacteraceae > Massilia > Massilia sp. UYP34. The sequence continues at coordinate 77,946 of NZ_JBWBRF010000001.1, forward strand.
GTCATCGCCGTGATCATCAGGCGGATCGTCTCGTACAGCGCGCGCCGTCCCGCCAGGCCAGGGTATTGCAGCTCGACCTGCCTGCGCAGGCGCGCGAACAGTTCCACCTCTTCCATCTGGGCCATTGTGAGCAGCCCCGAACGCAGGCCGTCGTCGATGTCGTGGTTGTTGTACGCGATCTCGTCGGCCAGGTTCGTCAGCTGCGCTTCCAGGCTGGGCTGGCTGCGGTCGAGGAAGCGCTGGCCCAGCTCGCCCAGCTGGCGCGCATTGTTGGGCGAACAGTGCTTGAGGATGCCCTCGCGCGTCTCGAACGTGAGGTTCAGGCCGTCGAAGGCGCCGTAGTGCTCCTCCAGGTGGTCGACCACGCGCAGGCTTTGCAGGTTGTGCTCGAAGCCGCCGAAATCCTTCATGCAGTCGTTGAGCACGTCTTGGCCCACGTGGCCGAACGGCGTGTGGCCGAGGTCATGCGCGAGCGCGGTGGCTTCGACCAGGTCTTCGTTCAGGCGCAGGCTGCGCGCCAGGGTGCGGCCGATCTGCGCCACCTCGATGCTGTGGGTCAGCCGGGTGCGGAACAGGTCGCCCTCGTGGTTCAGGAACACCTGGGTCTTGTATTCCAGGCGCCGGAAGGCGGTCGAGTGGATGATGCGGTCGCGGTCGCGCTGGTATTCGCTGCGCGCGCCCGGTCCCGGTTCGGCGTGGCGCCGGCCGCGCGACTGCGACGAGTGCGCCGCGTAGGGAGCCAGGCCCGCGTCGAAGCTGCGCATCGCGTCCATGGTCATCCTCTCAGCCGCTGCACGCCGCCAGGGTCGAGCGCAGGATGTCCAGCGGGACCGTGGTGATCGACGGGCTGCCGAGCGGCTTGAGGAGAATGAAACGGATTTCGCCGCCCTCGTTCTTCTTGTCGACTTCCATCAGCTCGATCCAGCGCGCCTCGCCAAGATCCGGCGCCACGGCCGGCAGGCCGGCGGCGCGCACCAGGGCGCGCACGCGCTCCACGGCGGCCGGTTCGATCAGGCCCAGGCGCGCCGACATGTCGGCCGCCATCACCATGCCGCAGCCGACCGCCTCGCCGTGCAGCCATTCGCCGTAGCCCAGGCCGTTCTCGATCGCGTGGCCGAAGGTATGGCCGAAGTTCAGCACCGCGCGCAGGCCGCCTTCGCGTTCGTCCTTGCGCACCACCTCGGCCTTGATCTCGCAGGACCGCGCGATGGCGTGGGCGAGCGCTTGCGGCTCGCGCGCAAGCAAGGCCCCGACGTTGGCCTCGATCCAGTCGAAGAAGGTCGCGTCGAGGATGGCGCCGTGCTTGATCACCTCGGCCAGGCCGGCCGACAGCTCGCGCGCCGGCAGCGTGTCGAGCGTCGCGGTGTCGGCGATGACAGCGCGCGGCTGGTAGAAGGCGCCGATCATGTTCTTGCCCAGCGGGTGGTTGATGCCGGTCTTGCCGCCCACCGAGGAGTCGACCTGGGACAGCAGGGTGGTCGGGATCTGCACGAAGGGCACGCCGCGCATATAGCTCGATGCGGCAAACCCGGTCAGGTCGCCGATCACGCCGCCGCCCAGCGCCACCAGCGTGGTCTTGCGGTCGCATTTGTTTTGCAGCAGCGCGTCGTAGACGAGGTTCAGCGACTGCCAGTTCTTGTGCTCTTCGCCGTCCGGCAGCACGATCTCGACCACGTCGCGCCCGAGCGCGCGCAGGTGGCCGGCCACCTTGGCCAGATACAGCGGCGCGACGGTGGTGTTGGTGACGATGGCCACCTTGTTGCCGCCGATGTGGCGCGCGAGCAGCGCGGCGTCGTCCAGCAGGCCGGGGCCGATCGCGATCGGGTAGCTGCGTTCGCCGAGGTCGACGTTGAGGGTGATGCGTTCCTGTTCGTTCATCGATGTCCTTGCATGCCGGCGCGCGCGAGCCATTTCTTGCGCCGCCAGCTGGTCCAATATGGTTTGTACCATCGATTGTACGTTAGGACGGCCGGTGTCGATGACGAGGTCCGCAATCTCGCGGTATAGCGGATCGCGCTGGGTCCACAGTTCTTCGAGCTTCGCGCGCGGGTCGGCCGTCTGCAGCAGCGGGCGGTTCTTGTCGTTGGCGGTGCGCTGCAGGATGCTGCCGATCGAGGCGCGCAGGTAGATCACGGTGCCGCGCTCGGCCAGCAGGGCGCGGCTCTTCGGGTCGAGCACGGCGCCGCCGCCGGTGGCCAGCACCAGGCCCTGCTGGCTGGAGAGGTCGCGGATCACGTCCGCTTCGCGCCGCCGGAAGCAGGCCTCGCCCTCGATCTCGAAGATCCAGGGGATGGTGGCGCCGGTGCGCGCCTCGATCTCGTGGTCGGAATCGACGAAGCGGCGATTGAGCTTGCGTGCAAGCAATCGTCCAATCGTGGTCTTCCCTGCCCCCATCAGGCCAACAAGGAAGATATTGTCGTTCTTGGGATGTGGCACTACCAAACCCGCTCTAATGATAAGACGGCCAGTATAGACTGGCCGCCTGTCTCTCCGCGAATTTTATGGACAAGTGAAGTTCAGCGAGAACGGCAGCGAACTGACGTCGCCGCGCGGCGTGGTGACGCCCACATTGAAGGTCGCCCGGGCGCCCGTGGTGCAGGGCTTGGGCCCGGTGGCGCTCAGGGTGATCCGGTGCGACGAGCCCTGCGGGCCGGCGCCCGGCATGGCGAAGATGCTCGGCACCCGGGCCGGGCTGATGTCGACCAGGGTGGCGTTGACCAGACCCGTGACCGCCACGGTCGACCCGGACGGCAGCGGATTGCCGTTCAGGTCGGTCAGCTGGACCAGGAACACTTTCGGATCGTTGGCGCTCGCGCTGCCCAGGTCGCCGGTCGACTGCGAGCTGGCGCCATCGACGTAGGCGCTGGCCAGGGTTTCGTCGCTGAACGTGATCGTCGTCTTGACGGCCTGGACGTTGCTGCCGTCGGTGGTGCTGGCGCAGATCGTCGCCACGCCTGGACGGGTGCTGTCCGGGGCCGCGTTGGAACCGCTATTGCATGGCGTGACCGGGGTGTTCGGCAGCGCGACGCGCGGCGCCTGGGTGCGGAACGGAACCGAGCAGCCGCCGTTGACGGTGACGCAGCCGCCCGAACTCGAGGTGCCGATGGCGCCCAGGTTGGTCTGGAACACGATCGGCGTGCCATCCGCGACCGGGTTGCCGAACTGGTCGGCCAGCAGCACGTTGACGGTGGCGGCCGGGGTCGTGGTGCCGCTGTCGAACGACCAGCCATCCACGTTGCCGCTGGTGGCGGAGATCGAGAACGCGCGCTGGGTCGGCAGGCCGGTGGTCACGACGATCGTGTCCGAATGCGTCGAGATGTCCGGCTGGCCGCCGGCGCCGGTGCCGGGCAGCACGGCCCGCACGCGGAAGGTGGTCGGCACGGCGCCCGAGTTGACGGTGGTGATCACTTCACCGTTCTGGTCGGTGCGGTCGGTCTTCTTGTTCAGGGTGACCAGGTTCTCGGGCTCGACGGTGAAATCGACCTGCTTGTTGGCCAGCGGACGGTTGAACAGGTCGAACACGCGGAAGCGCAGGGTCGCGGTCTCGGTGCGGTTGATGCCGCCCTGGCCGCGGATCACGATCGACTTGTCGGTCGGCTGCGCTTCGACGAACTGCACCGACGAGGCGCTCGGCTGGGCGACCGCGAGCGACCCCGTCGCCGGGGTCGCGACGCCGTCGGCGCTCACGGTGATGGTGTCGCTGTTGCCGCAACCCTGGTCGCGGTAGACCGTCTCCGCGGTGCCGTTGTTGGTGGCGACGACGGTGGCCAGCGTGGCCTTGCCGGCAGCGACGCAGGCCGACGAGAAGTTGACGTTGACCTGGCCCATGTACTTGACGCCATTGGCGAGCAGGTCGACCGAGACCCGGCTCGAATCGTAGGCATTGATGCTGGCCGGCGCCAGGCGCAGCGCGCTGAAGGTCAGCGCGGTGGCGTTGACCGCGTAGTTGGCGGAATTCGTGATGGCGGTGCCGGCCACGGTGGCGCTGGCCGTGACGCTGCCGGCGCCGCCGGCGGCCAGGCTGGCCACCCGCATGGTGATGCTCGCGGTGCCGCTGGCGTCGGTCAGCGCGGTGCCGGCGCCCGGCGCGAACACGGCCAGGTCGTCGTCGGTGGTGAAGGTGACCAGCGCATTCGGTACCGGCCGCTTGCTGGCGTCGAGCACCACGGCGCGCACCGTCAGCGGCGTGGCGCCCGAGAGCGCGGTGCTGGCGCCGCCCGCGGCATTGACCAGGCTGACGCCGACGGTCGGCGCGGCAGGCACGACCGGCGCGCCGCCGGTGCCGCCACCACCGCTGCCGCCCGGGGTGCCCGGATTGCCGCCGCCGCCGCCGCAGGCGGACAGGGTCGCGGCCAGGAGCAGCGCCAGGCTGCCGTACTTGATGTGTTGGTTGTTCATATTATTATCGTTTGGGGTTAAGGTCGGTTCAGCGCGCGCCCGCCACGTTCTCGTTCACGATCTTCGGGGTGATGAAGACCAGCAGCTCGGTCTTGCTGTGCTCGGTGCCGGTGGTCTTGAACAGGTAGCCCAGCAGCGGGACGTCGCCCAGCAGCGGCACCTTGGTCACGTTGTTGCGCTCGGTCTGCTGGTAGATCCCGCCCAGCACCACCGTGCCGCCGTTCTCGACCATCACCTTGGTCTTGACGTGCTGGGTGTTGATCGCGAAGCCGGCGCGGGTCTCTTCCCCCTTCGAATCCTTGTTGACGTCCACTTCCAGCACCACGTTGCCGTCCGGCGTGATCTGCGGCGTCACTTCCAGGCGCAGGTTGGCCTTCTTGAACGAGATCGAGGTGGCGCCGCTGCTGGTCGCCTGCTCGTAGGGCAGCTCGACGCCCTGCTCGATCACGGCGACCTGCTTGTCCTCGGTGACCACGCGCGGGCTCGAGATGATCTTGCCCTTGCCGTCGGCTTCCAGCGCCGACAGTTCCAGGTTCAGGAAGCGATTCGCGGCCGACGAGAACAGCGAGAACGCCAGCGTCGAGGCCGGGATGCCGCCGATGCCGGCCGCCGGCAGGTTGACCATGGTGGTGTTGTCGATGCTGGTGGTCGCCGGGGTCTGGCCCGTGACCTGGCCGACGCCGGCCAGGTTGCCGCCGATGGCGACGCGCTCGTTGCCGCTGACCTGCCAGCCGGAGTCGCCGCCGCGCTGGGTGCGCAGGTCGTTGAAGCCCAGCTTGGCGCCGAGGTTGCGCGAGAAGCCGTCGTTGGCCTCGACCAGGCGCGCCTCGATCAGCACCTGCTTCGCGGCGATGTCGGTCTTCTGGATCAGTTTGCGGATGTCCTCGATCCTGGCGGCGATGTCGGTCACGAACAGCTGGTTGGTGCGCGGATCGATGATCGCGCTGCCGCGCCGCGACAGCACACGGTTGCGCCCGCCCGCGTCGCTGCCCGCGGTGGCGCCGCCGGCGTCCAGGCCGAACACGTTGCGGAACGATTCCGCCTTCTGGTAATTGAGCTGGAAGATCTCGGAGCGCAGCGGTTCGAGTTCGGCGATCTGGGCGCGCTGCTCGAGCTCGAGCTTTTCCTTGGTCAGCAGTTCTTCCTTCGGCGCGATCCACACCACGTTGCCGTTCTTGCGCTGGTCCAGGCCCTTGGCGGTCAGGATCACGTCCAGCGCCTGGTCCCACGGCACGTCCTTCAGGCGCAGGGTCAGCGAACCGGTCACCGAGTCGCTGGCGATGATGTTCAGGCCCGAGATGTCGGCCACCGCCTGCAGCGCGGCGCGCACTTCGACGTCCTGGAAATCGAACGACAGCTTCTCGCCGCGATACCCCTGCGGATTGTCGCGCGAGCCCAGGCTGCCGCGATTCGGGTCCTTCTCGACCTTGCGCACCTCGACCACGAGCTGGGAGTCGCTCTGGAATACCGACTGTTCCCAGTCGCCTTGCGCTTCCACCGTCATGCGCACGTTGTCGCCCTGGGCCTGGGTCGCGACGCGGGTGACGGGCGTGCCGAAATCGGTCACGTCCAGGCGCCGGCGGAGCGACTCCGGCAGGCGCGCATTGAGGAAGTCGACGGTCACGCCGCTGGCGGTCTGGCGCACGTCGACCGCCACCTGGTTGGCGGGCAGGTCCACCACGACCCGGCCGGCGCCATTGGCGCCACGGCGGAAGTCGAGGTCGCGCAATTGAGGACGCGTTGCGGGAAGCGCGGCCGGCCTCGCCGCCACCACCGGCACGCCGCCGGCGTCGAGCGCGCGCGCCACGCCGCCCGAGCCTTCCACGGTCACGACCACCGACTTGCCGTCGATCGTGGTCGCGTAGTTCAGGGCGCGCGCCAGGTTCAGCACCAGGCGGGTACGCTCGCCGGCCTGCACCACGTTCAGGCTGCGCACGTCGCCCAGGTTCAGCTCGTGCACCGTCTTGCCGGTGGCGTTGGCGGTGGCGCCGAAGTCGAGCGCGATCCTTGCCGGTTGAGACGGGTTGGTGATCGCGAAGCCGATCGGCGCACGCGCCGGGACCTCGCGCATGGTCACGTTGATGACGACGTTGCTGCCCTGCTGGTTGGCCGTGATCGACTCGATCGCATTGCCCTGGGCCAGGGCGGCGCCGGCGCACGTCAATAGCATGAGTGCGGCCGCGGCGCGCGCCAGCCATGCCGGCGGGGCGAAGCGAATCTTGACGTTGAAGGTCATTTACTGCTCTCCTTGTTTGCTGCGCGGCTCTGCAGCTCGATGTGGGCCATGCGCTCCACCCAGTCGCCGGTGGCGTCCTGCACCGATTCCCTGATCTCGACGGCGCCCTCGCTCACCCGCGTGACGCGCCCATAGTTCTGTCCGATCCGCTGGCCGCTGCGCACCCGGTACAGGGAGCGCTCGATCTGCAGCAGCGCGTAATGCACGCCGCCCTTCTGGATCGTGCCGACCATCCGCATCGTGTCGAGCGGGAAGGTCTCCAGCAATTCCTTCGGCCGCTCGAGATCGGGCTGGTTGGCATTGCTGCTGGCCTGCGCCATGCGCGCCATCTCGCCCAGCAGCTTGCCGGGGTCGAACGGGTCGGGCGCCTGGCGCGCATCGTAGGCATAGGGCTCGAAGTTCTTCGGTTCCGGCAGCGGCTTGACCTTCGGCACGGTCTGCTTTTCCACCTGTTTCATCCAGGCCCGGGTCTCGCCCACGCCGCCGTCGCCGCAGGCGGCCAGTAAACCGCTGGCCAGCAACAGCGCTGTCACTCGTGCGCGCATCATTTCTTGCCCCCGGTCTTGGTCTTGGCCGCGGACTTGGTCGCCCCTTTGCCCTTCTTGCCCTTCTTCTTCTCGGCCGCGCGCGTCGCGCGCTGGGCCGCCAGCTCTTCCTGGTCGAGGTAGCGGAAGGTCTTGGCCACCGCCTGCAGCCCCAGGCTGCCGTCCTTGCCGGCCAACAGGGTCAGGTTGTTCAGGGTGACGATGCGCGGCAGGTTGGCCATGTCGGCGGCAAACGCGCCCATGTCGTGGTAACGGCCGCTCACCTTGATGTCGATCGGCAGCTCGGCGTAGTAGTCGCGCACCACTTCCTGGCCCGGCTTAAACAGCTCGAACTGCAGGCCGCGGCCGACGCCCGACTGGTTGATGTCGGACAGCAGCGAATACATTTCGGACTTGCTCGGCAACTGCTTCTCCAGCCGCACCACGTACTGGTCGACCTGCGCCTTCTGCGCCTTGAGCGCTTCCAGGTTGATCGCCTGCGCCATCTTGGTCTTGTACTCGGCGCGCAGCTTTTCCTCGTCGCGCGCGCCGCGCTCCTGGGCCGCGAACTGGTCGCTCCAGTAAAAGTAGTAGCCCAGGCCGACCACCGCCGCCAGCACGCCGGCCGCGCACAGCAGGCGCGGCGCCAGCGGCCACTGGCCGGGCGAACGGCCCTGCAGGTCCTGGAACTGCGCCGCCAGCCGGGCGCCGAGTTCTTTGATGTCGATGTTCATGCCTTCTCCACCGCGCGCCTGGCCGCGGCCGGCCTGGCGCCGCTCGCGGCTTCTTCGCCCTCGTCGCTCAGGCGCGCGCGCTTGATCGACACGCCGAGCGTGAACTCGACCACCTTGCGGCTGGTCTTGCCCTGGGTGAGGGTGATCGCCCGGACTTCGGTCAGGTCCGGGTTCTGCAGCCATGCCGAGCCGCTCGACAGGTTGCGCAGCAGCTCGGCCACCCGCTCCTGCGACTGGGCGTTGCCGGTCAGGATCACGCGCTGGCCGCTCTGCTTGACCGATTTCAGGTGCACGCCTTCCGGCGTCTGGCGCACCAGCTCGTCGAGCAGGTGGACCGGCTGGTTGCGGTCGCCCTGCAAGTCCTCGACCGCCTGCTGGCGCGCCTGCAGGGCCGCGATCTCTTCCTTCAGGTTGGTGATCTCGCTGATCTTCTTGTCCAACTCCGCGCTGGCCTTTTTCAACACGTCGTTGCGCTGGTTCTGGACCGAGATCTGGCTGGCGTTATAAGCGCCAACCAGCATCACCACGATGGCGCCCAGCACGCCGCCCAGCGCCAGCAGGGCGACGAAGGCGGTCTGCTTCTGCTTGCGCTTGGCCTCGCGATGGGGCAGCAGGTTAATCCGGATCATGCGCCGAACCTCCGCAGCGCCAGGCCGCAGGCGACCAGATAGGCCGGGCCGTCCTGGCGCAGCTGGTGTTCGCGCACGCCGGCGCCGAGCTGCATGCCCTCGAACGGCGCCGCGAGCAGCGTCGGCAGGCGGGTGCGGGCGGCCACGACGTCGAGGATCCCGGGCAGCAGCGCGCAGCCGCCGGCCAGGTACAGCTGGTCGATCCGGGTATACGGGGTCGAGGTGTAGAAGAACTGGATGGCGCGCGTGATTTCCAGCGCCGCGCTGTCCAGGAACGGCGCCAGGATGTCGGCGCGGTAGTTCTCGGGCAGGTCGCCCGCCTTCTTGCGCGTCTCGGCTTCTTCGAACGCCATGCCGTAGCCGCGCACGATGTCCTGGGTCAGCGCATTGCCGCCGAACGGCTGCTCGCGCTCGTAGACCGCTTCGCCGTTCAGCAGCACCGACACGTGGGTGGCGTGGGCGCCGATCTGGAACAGCGCCACGATCTGGTCCGGCCGCGGCAGGGCGGCGTGTTCGAGCGCGCTGCGCGCGGCGTACGACTCGATGTCCATCACGGTGGCGGTGAGGCCGGCGGCTTCGGCGATCGCGACCCGGTCCTCGACCTTCTCGCGGCGCGCGGCGGCCAGCATCACTTCCATGTCGTCCAGCGAATTCGCGGCCGGGCCGATCACGTCGAAGTCGAGGCTGACCTCATCGAGCGCGAACGGGATATACTGGCTGGCCTCGGACTCGACCTGCACTTCCAACTGGTCTTCCGATAAACCGGCCGGCAGGATGATCTTCTTGGTGATCACGGCGGCGGGCGGCATGCCGAGCGCCACGTGGCGGGCGCGGGTGCCGCTCTTTTTCCAGACCCGGCGTACCGCATCGGCGACCTGGTCCATGTTTTCGATATTGCCGTCCACCACGGCGCCGCGCGGCAGCGCCTCGGTGGCGTAGCGCTCCAGGCGCACGATACCCTTGCCGGCGTCGGCCAGCTCGACCAGGCGGACGCCGGACGTGCTGATATCGAGCCCGGCCATCGGCGGGCTCGACTGTCCAAACAAGGACCCCAGATTGATCACCAATACACTCCTGTGGCTGCAGAATGAGCTTGAAATGCCCGGAATTGGGTGTTGTCGTAAATAAAACAGCTATTTACTTCTTATAACTTTCTTATAAAAATCCGATACTTACGTGCAGCACCGCTTCGGATCGTAGCAACAAAGGATGACGACGGACAAGAAGTTTCTGCACTGGAACACTTTATTCCGGGGCGTGCGCACCACACTCCGGCGTTTTCTTGCCAGGACAATATTGCCTTTGAGTTCTCTTAAGCTCTGGCGAGTATCGGGCACTAAACCGCTGCCTTATAATGAGGCGGATCAACAAAGCGAAAGTCAGCATGAAAGAGAAACAAGCGGCATCCTCTGCCTCCTCCTCGAAGTTCAGCCCCAAGCGGCTGATCCTGATGGCCATCGCCGGCCTGTTCGGCCTGGGCGCCATCGGCGTGCTGGTCGTCGTGTTCGCCCTCGCGATGGCCTACCCGAACCTGCCGGCGCTGGACACCATCACCGACTACCGGCCCAAGATGCCGCTGCGTATCTTTACGGCCGATAACGTCCTGATCGGCGAGTTCGGCGAGGAGCGCCGCACCCTGGTCCACTTCAAGGACATCCCGGACGTCATGAAGAAGGCGGTGCTGTCGATCGAGGACGACCGCTTCTACGAGCACAGCGGCATCGACTACTGGGGCATCCTGCGCGCCGCCTTCCACAACGCCACCAGCGGCTCGCGCCAGGGCGCCTCGACCATCACCCAGCAGGTCGCGCGCAACTTTTTCCTGTCGTCCGAGCAGACCTTCAAGCGCAAGGCCTACGAGGCCCTGCTGGCCTGGAAGATCGAGAAGAACCTCTCCAAGGACCAGATCCTCGAGCTGTACATGAACCAGATCTACCTGGGCCAGCGCGCCTTCGGCTTCCAGTCGGCGGCCCAGATCTATTTCGGCAAGGACCTGCGCGACATCAGCGTGGCCGAAGCGGCCATGCTGGCCGGCCTGCCGAAGGCGCCATCTGCCTACAACCCGGTGGTCAACCCGACCCGCGCCAAGACCCGCCAGCAATACATCCTGCAGCGCATGCACCAGCTCGGCTACATCAGCGATGCGCAGTTCGCCCAGGCGAAGGCGGAGCCGCTCAAGATCAAGTCGGACAGCACCGCTTTCGGCGTGCACGCCGAATACGTGGCCGAGATGGCGCGCCAGCTGGTCTACGAACAGTTCAAGGAAGACACCTATACCCGCGGCCTGAACGTGTTCACCACCATCACCAAGGCCGACCAGGACGCCGCCTACCTGGCGCTACGCCGCGGCGTGATGGACTACGAGCGCCGCCGCCCCTACCGCGGCCCCGAATCGTTCATCGACATCCCGGGGGCCAAGCTTGACGCGGATGAAGCGATCGAAGCCGAGCTGGCCGAGCATCCGGACAGCGACAACATCATCGCCGCCGTCGTGCTGCAGGCCTCCCCGACGCAAGTCCAGGCGACCATCGCCTCGGGCGACACGATCACCATCACCGGTCCGGGCCTCGCCTTCGCGCGCGCCTGGCTGTCCGACAAGGCGGCCCCGAACCGCCGCGTGCGCCGCGGCGCCGTGATCCGCGTGATGCAGGACGACGAGTCGAAGTGGCTGATCACCCAGATGCCGGAAGTCGAATCGGCCTTCGTGGCGGCCAATACCGAGGACGGTTCGATCCGCGCCCTGGTCGGCGGCTTCGACTTCAACCGCAACAAGTTCAACCACGTGACGCAGGCCTGGCGCCAGCCGGGTTCCTCGTTCAAGCCGTTCATCTATTCGGCGTCGCTCGAGCGCGGCCTGTCGCCGGCGACGATCGTCAACGACGCCCCGATCAGCTTCGATGCCGGCCAGACCGGCGGCCAGGCCTGGGCGCCGAAGAACTACGACAACAAGTACGAAGGCCCGATGACCATGCGGCGCGGCCTGACCTCGTCGAAGAACATGATCTCGATCCGCATCCTGAACAAGATCGGCGCGCGCTACGGCCAGGAATATGCGGCCCGCTTCGGCTTCGAGCCGGAGCGAAATCCGGCGTACCTGACCCTGGCGCTGGGCGCCGGCGCGACCACGCCGCTGCAGATGGCCGGCGCCTACGCGGTATTCGCCAACGGCGGCTACCGCATCAGCCCCTACCTGATCTCGAAGGTCACCGACAGCGACGGCAAGGTGCTGTCCGAGGCGCGCCCGGCGCGCGCCGGCATTGAGGCGAACCGCGTGATCGACGCCCGCAACGCCTTCCTGATGGACAGCATGCTCAAGGACGTGGTGCGCTACGGCACCGCGGCCAAGGCGATGGCGCTCAAGCGCACCGACCTGGCGGGCAAGACCGGCACCACCAACGACTCGATCGACGCCTGGTTCGCCGGCTACCAGCCGAAGGTGGTGGGCATCGCCTGGATGGGCTACGACAAGCCGCGCAACCTGGGCGCGCGCGAGACCGGCGGCGGCCTGGCGCTGCCGATCTGGATCGACTACATGCAGAAGGCGCTCAAGGGCGAGCCGAACGTCGAACGCGAGGTGCCGGCCGGGCTGGTGCAGTACGGTTCGGATTACTATTACGCCGAGACCCCCCCGGGCAGCGGGGTCGAGACGCTGGACGTCGGCCCGCCGCCGGCGCCGGAGCAGCAGAAGGAGCGTGATGCGGTGAGGAACGAGTTGTTCTGATCACGCGCTTCATCGTTGGCTTGTCAACGTCGTCCCCGCGGAGGCGGGGACCCAAGTCACCAGCTCTGCCACTACGTTTGAGTTAAGTGGTGTGCAGGCAAACTTGGGTCCCCGCCTTCGCGGGGACGACTTTCTTCCGCCAACAAAAAAAGGGAGCCTCAGGCTCCCCAGCGTCAGATCAAACCAGCGACACCTGCGCCCCGCCCTGCTCGCTCGCATAGGTCGACAATGACGCAAAGAACTCGCTGTCGTCGCGCGTATTGCGCCACGTGTCGCCCACGCGCTTGTAGTGGTAGCCGCCCGAGCGCGCCGCCACCCACATTTCCTGCAGCGGCGCCTGGCTGTTGACGATGATCTTGGAACCGTTGTCGATGAACTCGATCTCCAGCACATTGCCGCTGCGTTTGCATTCGACGTCGATCACGTCCTCGTCGTTCAGGCGATCGAAGGCTTCCTCGATCTGCTTGAGGGTCAGGTCGGCAAGGTCCAAAAATTCGGTTTCGGTCATGCTACACTCCAAAATCTGCTAATCAAACCGTGATTCTAATCGTGAAGTCCTCTCTTGCGCTTCTCCCGTTCGCTGTTTTGCTCGCCGCCCTGTCGGGCTGCGGCCAGACCGGCGACCTGTACATGCCGACGCCGCCGGCCAGGCCCGCATCGGCGCCGCCCGCGGCCCCGGTCGACCAGCCACCCCAACCCGTCCCTTCGAACAACGCTTCCACGCCCGCACCGCACCGCTGATGTCCTACTTCTCGCACCAAGACGGCGTCCTGCACGCCGAAAACGTCTCGCTGTCCGCCATCGCGGAACAATTCGGCACGCCGACCTACGTTTACTCGAAAGCCGCCCTGCTCGACAACTTCAGCGCCTACCACGACGCCTGCCAGGGCCGCGACGCCCTGGTCTGCTACGCGATGAAGGCCAACTCGAACCTGGCCGTGCTCGACCTGCTGGCGCGCCAGGGAGCGGGCTTCGACATCGTCTCGGGCGGCGAGCTGCTGCGCGTGATCGCGGCCGGCGGCGACCCGGGCAAGACCATTTTTTCAGGCGTCGGCAAGACGATTGAAGAGATGAACCTTGCGTTGGAAAAGGGCATCCTGTGCTTCAACGTCGAATCGATCCCTGAACTGCACCGCCTGAACGAGGTCGCCGGCAAGCTCGGCATGCGCGCGCCGGTCTCGCTGCGCGTGAACCCGAACGTCGACGCCAAGACCCACCCGTATATTGCGACCGGCCTGAAGGCCAACAAGTTCGGCGTGGCGTTCGACGATGCGCTGGACACCTACCGCACCGCCGCCAGCCTGCCGCACCTGGACGTGGTCGGCATCGACTGCCATATCGGCTCGCAGCTGCTGGACGACGCCCCGCTGCTCGAAGCCCTCGACAAGCTGATCGAGCTGATCGACACCCTGCATGCAGAGGGCATCGACCTGCACCACCTGGACATCGGCGGCGGCATCGGCGTCGACTACGGCGTGGCCGGCGACAAGCCGCCGGTGCCGGTGGGCGACTATCTGGGCCGCCTGTTCGCGCGCATCGACGCCTGGCGCGCGGAGAAACACGGCGGCCGGCCGATCAAGGTGATCTTCGAGCCGGGCCGCTCGATCGTGGCCAGTGCCGGCGTGCTGCTGACCAGGACCGAATTCCTGAAACCGGGCGCCGAGAAGAACTTCTGCATCGTCGACGCCGCGATGAACGACCTGATGCGTCCGACCCTGTACCAGGCCTGGATGGGCGTGCAGGCGGTGATCCCGCGCGACGGCGAAAAACTGGTGTGGGACATCGTCGGCCCGGTGTGCGAGTCGGGCGACTGGCTGGCGCGCGAGCGCGCGCTGGCGCTCGAACCGGGCGACCTGCTGGCCATCATGACGGCCGGCGCCTACGGCATGACGATGGCGTCGAACTACAACACCCGCGGCCGGGCGGCCGAGGTGGTCGTCGATGGTGGCGTCACCCACCTGGTGCGCCGGCGCGAGACGCCGGCTGAGGTGTTTGCGCTCGAAACCATGATCACCCAGGCATAGCGGCAAACCATACCGGCTTTCCTTCCTCGCATCACCGGCATCTTCCGGTGGTGCGCCACGCCTTTCGGCCAGCGGCCATTGGGCAGCGCCAGATGACGGCGCCATCGCGCCAACCTTCCAGACCATCAACACTGACAGAGAACGCCCTGTTCCGGTTCATCGAAGGTTTTATAGCCGTCGATAACGTGATGAAAACGTAAATTCCCTTCAATCAGATATCACCTTGTGATGTATTTATGGCACAAATGATTGAAGTCAAATGATGAGAAAATTAAATATATTGCACTACTCATTGTCATGAGTATAATTCTTTCTTGCAATTTTTAATAACTTCTCGGAATTTTGTATGGCCCAGTCAATCGTTAGGGTTCGCGCCGACATTCAGGCACTGCGAGGACTTGCCGTGCTTGCCGTGGTTTTCTACCACGCGAAAATAGGCGCACTCGATGGCGGTTATCTTGGCGTGGACATCTTCTTCGTTCTGTCGGGATTCTTGATTACGAGTCTGATCAAAAAGGCTGTCGAGGATAATAGTTTCAGCTACAAGTCGTTCCTGACTCGGCGTGCGAAACGGCTGCTGCCCGCAGCTTTTGTCACTTTCTTATTGACCTCGCTAGCAGCGCCATTCATTCTTGGTGCTCAGGAGCTCGCAGATTTTTGGCATCAATTATTCGGCGCATTGACCTTCTCGGCCAACTTTGTACTAACGAACCAATCAGGGTACTTTTCCGGCGCGGCCGAGTTAAAACCGCTTCTGCATGTCTGGTCGTTGGCGGTTGAAGAGCAATATTACTTTATCCTTCCTGCGATCTTCCTGGTTTTCCCCAGGCGAGCCTGGCTCCCTGTCCTGGCCTTGCTGACAATGGCCAGCATAGCCCTGTGCTACGTCCACAAAGGCGAGGCGTCGACGTTTTTCCTGCTGCCGACTCGTGCATGGGAACTGCTTATCGGTTCACTGGGCGTGTTTCTGATCGAGCTTCGATGGATCAGAGTCCTTGCTGGAAAGCTGGCGATTTTTTCGGCACTCGGGCTCCTGGCCTGTCTCATCCTGACGTTCTATTCGTTTCACCCTGGTCCGCAGGCATTATTGATCTGTCTCGGTACACTTGGTGTCATACTGGCCCGCCATCCCTTGTTACAACGTGGCGTGATCATCGAAACACTGCATAAGGTGGGAGATATTTCTTACTCCCTTTATCTGGTTCACTGGCCGATTTTTGCCTTCTATAACAACGTCGTACTTGGCAATGAAAATACGCTCACCCAGTACTTGATCCGGGCCGCGTTGATTGTCTTGTCGTTCTTGCTGGCGTGGATACTGCACCGTCATGTCGAAGAGCCGTTCAGGCATGGCAATCTGCGTGTTTCCTACCGTCCTGCCATTGCGGCCACCTGCGTGACAGTAATGGCTTTGGGCGTGGCACAGGCTGTTATTCCAAAAAATCCTGAAAAAGACTATGCGTTTAGCCGGCGCGCCAATACGGGATTCGCGCCGGCATGTGCAAGTACAACGCATTTTCTTCCCAGCGAATCGTGCCAAAATTCAGAAACACCGACGGTACTTGTATGGGGAGACTCGTTTGCGATGCATCTCATTCCGGGCTTGTCACACAAATCCATCTACCCGAAACACATTGTGCAGGCCACGATGGGACGTTGCGGTCCGTTGATTGGCTTGGCATCAATCGAGTTCAATAGCGAGCGCTGGGCCAAAAAATGCATCGAGTTCAATGATACGGTTCTTTCATATTTGAAGAAAAACCCGGAGATTCATACCGTTATTCTTTCCAGCCCTCTGACGCAATATACGAGAAATACGACTGTACTTGAGCGGGTTGCGCTGGGTGACGAACCAACTCAGGTTACAGGCACGCTGCCAAAAGGTCATGCAGGTTTGGCGAGGACTGTCAGTGCGATCCGCACATTGGGGCGTGATGTCATTCTGGTTGCACCACCTCCTTCAGCAGGTTTCGATATTGGTCGTTGCCTGGAACGGCGAGATCGAGGACAGTGGATTGGCGGCGTCGATGAACAATGCAGAATCAAACGCGAACAGTACGCGCAGCATAGTGGTAACGTATTAGCATTGCTTGATCGGGTAGAGAAAGAAATACATCTGCCAATCGTGCGATTCGATGCCATCTTGTGCGACGATCAGTTTTGCCGTACTCGTATCGACGACGTCAGCCTATATCGTGACGAAGGGCATTTATCTTACGAGGGATCGATCGCATTATTTGGGCTTGCAGAAACACAATTACAACTCCGGCGTGCCATACAACAGAGCGCAGAACTGTCCAGACAGACGGCCGAGCGCTTGGCAACAGCAAAATAATGCTCGTCTTATTGCCGCGCAGACTGCAGACGGTGTCCATACGCATCCTGCCAGTCATGCGCCCCGGTTACGGGAATTTGCCGGGGTACAGTCAAACGCCAACAGTTTGTGGCTTGCGCCTGACATGCCAGAACACGCGCAGCCCCAGCAGCACGGCGACGATGGCCCCGAACAGGATCGGCTGCGCGAAGTCGCTCTTGCCCTCTTTCATCCACCAGTAGTGCAGGATCGCCAGCGGACCGATCGCATAGATCAGCCGGTGCAGCCATCGCCAGCGCTTGCCGCCGAGGCGCTTGATCATCGCATTGGTCGACGTGGCTGCCAGCGGGATCAGGAGCACGAAGGCGATGAAGCCGACCAGGATGAACGGCCGCTTCACCACGTCGGCCAGCATCGCCGCGACGTCGAAGAAATGGTCGAACCACAGGAAGGCGATGAAGTGCACCAGCGCATAGAAGAAGGTGAACAGGCCGACCATGCGCCGCAGTTTCAGCAACCAGTTCCAGCCCGAAAGGCGGCGCAGCGGCGTGACCGCCAGCGTGATGCACAGGAAGTACAAGGCCCATTCGCCGCTGGTCCCGGTGATCTCCGCCAGCGGATCGGTGAAGGCGCCGGTGGCCGTCCCCCATACGAGGCGCGCGAACGGCAGCAGCGCCAGCACGAAGACGACAACCTTGACCCACCCGACCTGTTGATTGGAAAGCTGGAGCGCCATCAGTAATAGCGTTTCAGGTCCATGCCCGTGTAGAGCGAAGCGACCTGGTCATAGCCATTGAACATGAGCGTCTTGCGCTTGGGCTGGAACAGGCCGGTCTCGCCGATGCGGCGCTCGCTCGCCTGCGACCAGCGCGGATGGTCGACGTTCGGGTTCACGTTCGAATAGAAACCGTATTCGCGCGGCGCCGAGTCGTTCCAGGCGGTGCGCGGCTGGCGCGACACCAGGCGGATGCGCACGATCGACTTGGCCGACTTGAAGCCGTATTTCCAGGGCACGACGAGGCGCACCGGCGCGCCGTTCTGGTTCGGCAGCACCTGGCCGTACATGCCCATGGTCAGGAGGGTCAGCGGATGCATGGCTTCGTCGATGCGCAGGCCCTCGACGTACGGCCAGTCGAGCACGCCGCTTCTCAGGCCCGGCATCTGCTTGCGGTCGGCCAGGGTGGTGAATTCGACGAACTTGGCGTTGCCAGTCGGCTCGACCTGCTTGAGCAGGTTCGACAGTGAGTAGCCGATCCAGGGAATGACCATCGACCAGCCTTCGACGCAGCGCAGGCGGTAGATGCGTTCCTCGAGCGGGGCCAGCTTGAGCAGGCTGTCGATGTCGAGCGTGAGCGGCTTGTTGACCTCACCCTCGATGCGCACGGTCCACGGGCGGGTGCGCAGGGTGTGCGCGTTCTCGGCCGGGTCGCTCTTGTCGAGGCCGAACTCATAGAAATTGTTGTAGCCGGCGGCGTCCTTGAACGGGGTCTGCTTCTCGTCGGTGGACAGCGCCACGTTGGCGCGCGCCGCCAGTTTCTGGGCGCCGCCGCTCGCTGCAGCCTGGGCGAACGCTTCGCGGTTGGCCATCTCCCACATGCCGCTGCCGACTGCCGCCGTGGCCGCCATGCGGGTGATGAACTGGCGCCGCCCTTCGTACACCGCTTGCGGCGTGATCTCGGACGGGAACGGGAGGTCGATCCCGTTCGGATTGCGTTTGAAGAGCATGACTGGCCTCGCGAACTATTGGTGCTTCAACATTACACCAAGTTCGCTTAAGCCAGCGTTAGGCGGCCAACGTTGGCCGCGACGGATTACAGCTCGCCGTACGAGTGCAGCCCCGACAGGAACATGTTCACGCCCAGGAAGGCGAAGGTGGTCACCAGCAAGCCCACCACCGCCCACCAGGCCGCCACGCGGCCGCGCAGGCCGGTCATCAGGCGCATGTGCAGCCAGGCCGCGTAGTTGAGCCAGACGATCAGGGCCCAGGTCTCTTTCGGGTCCCACGACCAGTAGCCGCCCCAGGCCTCGGCCGCCCACAGGGCGCCCAGGATGGTGGCGACGGTGAAGAAGGCGAAGCCGATCGAGATCGACTTGTACATCACGTCATCGAGCACCTCGAACGACGGCAGGCGGTCGGCCAGGATGCCGTGCGACTTGAGCAGGTAGGCGGTGGCGACCATCGCCGCCAGGGCGAAGGTGCCGTAGCCGATGAAGTTGGCCGGGACGTGGATCTTCATCCACCAGCTCTGCAGTGCCGGGACCAGCGGCTGGATCTGGGCGGCGTCGCGCGACACCGTGTACCACAGCAGGAATGCCACGGCGGCGGCGATGATCAGCATCACGAACGGGCCCAGCTGGCGGGTGGCGTAGTGTTCTTCGTAGTACAGGTGGAACAGCGCGGTGATGATCGCGAACAGGATGAACACTTCGTACAGGTTCGACACCGGAATGTGGCCCACGTCCGGCCCGATCAGGTAGCTTTCGTACCAGCGCACCATCATGCCGACCGAGCCGATCACGATCGCGGCCCAGCACAGGTTGGCGCCGACGCCGCCGCCGAACTTGCCGCGGCTGAGCAGGCCGACCCAATAGAACCCGGTGGAGAACATGAACAGCGCGCTCATCCACAGGATGGCCGAACCGCTCGACAGCATGTATTTCAGGAAGAACTTCTGCTCGGCCGCCGCCAGGTTGCCGCCGTACATCGAGATCGCAGCCAGCGACAGCACGCCGACCAGCGGCACCAGCCAGCGCATCGGCTTCCAGTACCAGCCCAGCGCCGCGAACACGGGCGCGGTACAGATCAGGATGACTTCTTCATAGATGTCCATGAAATGGCCGTACTGGACCTGTGCGTACAGGGCCGCCGCCAGCAGCGCGACGCCGTACAGCCAGTCGGCCGCGCTCAGGCGGCGAAAGTACCCGACCTTTTCCTGGTATTTGTCGGTCGAGCGCGCCGGAGCGCCATTTTTCGTTTGGGCCAGTTCCATCATTTTCTCCACATCGTCGCCTGCTTATGCCGGTTGCGGCAGCTTGACCGACAAGTCTTCGTACTCGCGCTCGAAATCGAGCGTCTTGCGCTGGGTGCTTATCGCCATCAGGGCCTGTGCGCCGCCGCCATCCACGTCGCGCACCCAGATCCAGACGCGCCGTTCACGGATATAGAACATCGCGAACACGCCCAGCGTCAGCAGCAGGCAACCGAAGTAGACCACATTCTTACCCGGCGAGCGCGTCATCTGCAATACCGACGCCTTCACTTCGGTGAAATCGTCCAGCTGCAAGTAGACCGGGGCGCCGTACAGGAAGCTGTCGGACAAGGCATTGGTGGCCAGTTGCAGGAAGCGGCCGCTGGCCTCGAGCGGCTCGGCGGGGGCGTCGCCGTTCCTTTCGCGCGCCACCTGCCACAGCTCCCACAACGCGCCGTTGAGCATCTTCATGAAGATGCCGGCCGCCTTTTCCTGCTCGGCCTGCGGGACCTGTTCCAGGAAGCGGGCCACGCCGACGAAACCGCCGCGGCCATCGGCGCCTGCGAAGATGTCGAGCGTGCGCGCGGCCGACTCCCGCAGCTGGCCGGCCAGCGCGCCGCCGCGCTGCTCGGCGCTCAGCGCGCGGCTGGCGTAGCGGGTTGCCGCTTCCTGGCGCGCGGCCGGATCGGACAGCGCCGCGCGCAGGCGCATCCAGTCGCCCACGCCGTGGCGCTCGTCGGCCGGGATGCGCAGGAAACTGAAGTTGTCGGACGGGTTCGCGCGCACGCCGGCCAGGTAGACCTGGGCGCCTTCGAGGGTCAGCGGCTGCATGTAGTTCATGTACTCGCGCGCCTGGCCGGTGTGGTCGCGCAGCTTGTATTGCACGCTGGGGCCGACGTTCTTCAGGTCCTTGTTGGCGTCCGGGTCGGCCGCCGCGCCCGAAGCCTTGCCCAGGGTCGCGCTCAATTGCGCGTTGAGCGAGGTGTTCTTGCTCACCGCGCGCGTGTCGTTACCCTGTGCAATGTTCTCGACGTTAAAGGGACGGAAGCCCGACCACTCGACCGCATAGGTGTCCTTGCCGAACGTGAGTTCGGTAGCGCTATTGACTTCGCCTTCGATCGGGAAGCTGGCCGCGCTGGCGCCCGTCATCGGGAAACCGGTCAGCCTGAGTTTGCTGCCGCCATCGTCAAAGCTCGACTGGTAGACCGCGATGCCCTTGTAGATCAGCGGATGGTTGACCTTGATGGTCGATTCGAAGGTGCGGCCGGTTTCCAGGTCGTGCACCACGACGTCGCTGGCGAACAGCTTGGGCATGCCGGTCGAGTAGAACTCGATGTGGAATTTCTTGAGCTCGATCCCGAACGGCAATTCCTGCACCAGCACGCCGGACGGCTGGTTCAGGATCGCGGTATGGCTGGTCTGGCCCTCGGCGATCGCGGTATTGCCGCGAAAGCTGGGATTGCTGGTGCCCAGGCGGTGCTGGGCCGGGATCTCGGCGATCACGCCGCTGCCGGTGAACGGCGTCTTGCCGAAGAACCACTGCTGGGCACGCACGGGCAGTTCCGAATCTAGCATGCCGCCGAGCAAGATCACGATGATCGAGGAATGGGCGAAGATGTAGCCGAACTTGTTGCCGGCGCCCTTCTTGGCCGACACCAACGTGGCGCCCTCCTTCTCGACGATCTTGGTGGCATAGCCGGCGTGGCGCAGGCGCAACGCGCTCTGCTCGGCCAGAGCGGTGCGCGACAGCGGCGCCTGCCACTCGGCCTTGTGGTGGAAATTGCGCAGCGATTCGACACGCACGTTGTCGCGCCAGCTGCGCATATCGCGCAGCATCTTCGGCGTGTTGCGCACCACACACAGCGCGGTCGAGACGATCAGCACCACCAGGATGACCAGGAACCACCAGCTCGAATAGACGTTGTACAGGCCGAGCCTGTCGAAGATCCCGAACCAGAACGGCCCGAACTGGTTCACGTAATTGGGCATCGGCTCGTTCTGCTTGAGCACGGTGCCAATGACGGAGGCGATGGAGATGATGGTGAGCAGGCTGATCGCGAAGCGCATCGACGAGATCAGCTCGACGGTGTCGGCCAGCCAGCGGCGGCGGGTGTTCAGTTCGATTCCGGTGGTGCTCATACTCTACAACTTTCATCTTGCGCGGGCCCGCGCGTGGAAAAAAGGGCGTCAGCTCGACGCTGCCGCCCTCTTCCGTTCATCTCATGCTCATGCGTAGCGCCAAAGCGACACTTTTAGCGTAAGCCGGCGATATAGTCTGCCACTGCACGCATCTCTTCCGGCGACATCCGTTGCGACAGCACCGTCATCTGCGGGCTGTTGGCGCGGGCGCCGGTCTTGAATGCTTCCAGCTGGGCGGTGGTGTAATCCTGGTGCTGGCCGGCCAGGCGCGGGTATTGCGCCGGGATGCCGTTGGCGGTGGCGCCATGACAGCTGGCGCAGGCAGCCACGCCTTTTTCCGCAATGCCGCCGCGATAGATCTTGCGGCCCAGCTCCACGGTTTCCTTGTTTTTCGCCGCACCCGGTTTGTGCGCCTGCGTCGCGAGCCAGGCTGCGATATCCTTCTTCTCCTGCTCCGTCAGCATCTTGGCATAGGTCGTCATGATGGGCTGCTGGCGGTGCGCGGTCGTGAAGTCGACCAGCTGCTTGTGGGTATACGTCGCGAACTGGCCAGACAGTTTCGGATTGACCGCGATCGTCGAATTGCCGGCCGCGCCGTGGCAGGACAGGCAGGACGGCAGGCCGCGTGCCGGGTCGCCGGTTTCGTACAAGACGCCGCCCTTGGCTGGATCGGCTTTGACCGCTGGCGCGGTTGCGGCGGACGCCGCCATCGCCGCCGGTAATCCCCCGAACACAGTGAGCGAAGCCAGCAACAGTGTTTTGAGCAGGGGAGACGACAAGCGATTCATAAACGCACCTTGAAAAAGTCAATGTTGAAAAGTTCAGTGCAGCGCCTTCGATCGTGACCGCCAGGGGCGGAGCAGCAATCAACCCCTTATTGTACAATAGCTTTGTTTCCAAAACGCCATTTCGTAGCCTCTTATCCCTCTCCCAATGTCCAGATTATGGCAAGCCCGGTTCTTCACGACCGTTAACCAGTTGCGCGATTTGCCCGACACGCACGTCCCGGAAATCGCCTTCGCCGGGCGCTCGAACGCCGGCAAATCCACAGCGATCAATATCCTGACCAATCAGAAGGGTCTGGCGTTCGCTTCCAAGACACCCGGCCGTACCCAGCATATCAATTACTTTTCGATCGGCGGCGCCCATGTGGGCCAGCATCGCAAGGATGCGGTCCGGGTCGACGAGATCGAAGCGCTGCTGGTCGACTTGCCGGGTTATGGCTATGCCGAAGTCTCGGGCACCGCCAAGCTGCACTGGCAAAAACTGCTGGGCGACTACGTCCAGCGCCGCGACCAGCTGGCGGCGCTCATCCTGATCATGGATTCGCGCCGTCCGTTCACCGACCTCGACGTCCAGATGCTGGAATGGTTCGCCCCGACCGGCAAGCCGATCCACTGCATCCTGACCAAGGCCGACAAGCTCAATCGCAACGAGTCGACCAATGCCCTGCGTGAAGCGCGCGCCGTGCTCGACAGCTATGTTGACGAGGAAGGCAATGGCTTTCCGTTCACCGTACAGCTGTTCTCGGCGCTCAAGCGCATCGGCATCGAGGAAGCGGACGCCAAGATCCTGGAGTTGGCCGGGCTGAGCTCGGAAGAGGAAGACGCAGCAGACCACACCGGCAACCAGGAAAGTGCTGCGCCGTCGGCGGACGACGACGATACGCCTGCCGCCTGATTTTGCAAGGACGATCACGATGACCATCATACCTTCCGCCTATCCGGCGGCCCGCCCGCGCCGCATGCGCCGCGACCCGTTCTCGCGCGCCATGATGCGCGAAAACACCATCACCGCCGCCGACCTGATCTATCCGGTGTTCGTGCTCGAAGGCCAGAACCAGCGCCAGCAGGTGGCGTCGATGCCGGGCGTCGAACGCGTCTCGCTCGACCTGCTGCTGAAAGTCGCCGAAGAATGCGTTTCACTCGGCATCCCGGCCATGGCGCTGTTCCCGCTGGTGGACCAGTCGGTCAAGACCTATGACGGCATCGAGGCGACCAACCCGGACGGGCTGGTGCCGCGCGTGGTGCGCGCACTCAAGCAGCACTTCCCGGAACTGGGCGTCATCACCGACGTCGCGCTCGACCCGTATACCACCCATGGCCAGGACGGCCTGCCGGACGAGAACGGCTACATCGTCAATGAAAAGACGATCGAGATGCTGGTGAAGCAGGCGCTCACCCACGCCGAGGCCGGCGTGGACATCGTGGCGCCCTCGGACATGATGGATGGCCGTATCGGCGCCATCCGCCAGGCATTCGAAGCGCAGGGTCACATCCACACCCGCATCATGGCCTATTCGGCCAAGTACGCGTCCGCCTTCTACGGCCCGTTCCGCGACGCCGTGGGTTCCAGCGCCAACCTGGGCAAGGCCGACAAGAACACCTACCAGATGGACCCGGCCAACAGCGACGAGGCGCTGCGCGAAGTCGCGCTCGACCTGGCCGAGGGCGCCGACATGGTGATGGTGAAGCCGGGCATGCCCTACCTGGACGTGGTGCGCCGCGTCAAGGACGAGTTCAAGGTGCCGACCTTCGCCTACCAGGTCAGCGGCGAATACGCGATGCTCAAGGCGGCCGCGCTCAACGGCTGGCTCGACCACGACAAGGTCATGATGGAATCGATGATGGCGTTCAAGCGCGCCGGCGCCGATGGCGTGCTGACGTATTTTGCGCTGGATATCGCGCGCAAGCTGAAGGCAGGCTGATCGCACCGCACTCAACAAAAAACCGTGCCTCGGCACGGTTTTTTTATTGTCACGATGAATAGGCGGCGCGACGAAAAGGCGGCGCGATCACCTGCCCGGCACCGGCCTGTAATCGGGGAACATTTCCTTGTACAGGAAGGTCATCAGCTGATCGGTATCCTGCGGCCGTGCGCTGAGTTTCACCACGCGTCCCAGGCGGTGCGAATCCCACTCGAAATCGCCCTTTTTCTCGCGCCGGATCAGCTCGATCATCTTCTTGATCACGGCCGTCTCGATGTCGCGCTCGCTGCCCTGCTCCACCGTCACCGCGGTCAGCCAGCGCCGCTTGAAGCTCGGGTTCCAGCCGCGGAACTTGAGGTCCATGGTGTTGAAGGTCTTGTTCGACACCGAGAAAATGCCGCCCGTCTCGTTGCTGTCGTCGGTGCCGCGGCCGTTGATGGCGGCGATGTTCGCCAGCGCGTTGCGGGTGCCGCGCGCGGCGTCGCTTTCCTGGGCCGGCACTTCGCTGCCGGTCGGCGCGCCGCGGCGCTCGCGCTGGGCTTTCACATAGGCCGCCATGTCCATGTCGGGCGGCACTTCGGTGGGCGGCTGCTGGCGCTGCGGTTGCGGCGGGGCCGGGGGCGCGGGACGCTCGTCGGGAACCGTGATGGTGTCCGGCAAGCGCTGGACGATGATGCGTTCCTGTTCCACACGCGGCACCGGCGGCGCCGGCAGGGGCCGCGGCGTCGGCCGCGGCGCGGCTTCGACGGGCGAGGTTTCCTGCAGCGGCGCCACATAGACGACCTGGCTGTCGCCCTGGTCTTCCGAGGCCGGCCGGGCCGTGCGCTGCTCCGGTTCCTTCGGCTCATAGAACCACAGCAGCACCAGCAGCAGGTGGACGGCGACCGTGCCGGCCACGCCGTAGCGGCTCGGCTTCTTGCGCCCGTAGGCTAGCCCCAGCCCATAGCGCAGTCCTGGCGGCGGCAGTGGCTGCCCGCAATGGGAACACACTTCGCTGTCCTGGTCGTAGGTGTGGGAATGGTCACGCAAGATCGATCGATTTCCTGGAAGCCACGTCTAAAAAAACGGCAGAGAGTCGCAGTCTAACTGTTTTGCGGCGCCGACGCATCACGCGCGCCGCCTCGCCTTCCCATCCCGGGCGTTGATGGTTGTTACCAAATGTTTCCGGCCGCCAGTATCGGACAGTGCAGCTTCCAATACTGGCGGCCGGTCGGCGCACGTGGTGGCCGCTCAGGCCGGGTGCACGGGGTGGACCGGCGCCGCCGGATGCGCCACGTGCTCCTGGTCGGCCTTCGCGATCTGCTCGTCGGTCATCGGGCCGGTGCCGCTGTAGCGGTCCAGGTACAGGTAGATCACCGGGGTGATGTACAGGGTGATGACTTGAGAGAAGATCAGGCCGCCGCACACGGCCAGGCCCAGCGGCTGGCGCAGCTCGGCGCCGGCACCGATGCCCAGCGCGATCGGCAGCGCGCCCATCAGCGCCGCCAGGGTCGTCATCAGGATCGGGCGGAAGCGCAGGATGCAGGCTTCGCGGATCGCCTCTTGCGGACTCATGCCCAGGTTGCGCTGGGCGTCGAGCGCGAAGTCGATCATCATGATCGCGTTCTTCTTGACGATGCCGATCAGCATCAGGATGCCGATCATGGCGATCAGCGTCAGGTCCTTGTCGAAGACCCACAAGGTGATCAGCGCCCCGACGGCGGCCGACGGCAGGCCGGCCAGGATGGTCAGCGGGTGGATATAGCTCTCGTACAGCACACCCAGCAGCACGTAGATGACGCCGACTGCGGCGATGATCAGGATCAGCTGGCTCGATTGCGTGTCCTGGAACACGGCGGCGTCGCCGCCATAGGTCGCGATGACCGAGGCCGGCAGCTTCATGGCGCGGCCCATGTCTTCGATGGCGGCGGTGGCGTCGCCCAGCGGCACCCCCGGCGCCAGGTTGAACGACAGGGTGATCGCCTGCAGCTGGCCCTGGTGGTTGACCTGCAGCGGGCCGACCGTGCGGCGCACCGAGGCGATGCTGGAGAGCTTGACCAGCTCGCCGCTCTTGGAGCGCACCGAGACCCGCGACAGCGCCTCGTCGTAGTAGCGGTCGCTCGCGGCCGCTTCCAGGATCACGTAGTAGCTCGCCGCCGTCGAATAGATGGTCGAGACCTGGCGTTCGCCGAACGAGGCGTACATCACGGTGCGGATGTCGTCCATCTCCACGCCCAGGAGCGCCGCCTTGTCGCGGTCGATGTCCACGGTCGCCTGCAGCGCCTTGTTCTGCGAGTCGCTGTTGACGTCGCGGAAGCGCTCGTCCTTGCGCATGCCTTCCAGGAATCGCTCGGCCCAGCCATTGATCTCGCCGCCCGACACGCTCTGCAGCGTGTACTGGTAGCGCGCCTTGCTCTGGCGCCCGCCCAGCTGCAGGTTCTGCTGCGGCGACATGAAGACCTGCACGCCCGGCACCGCGCGGGTGGCCTTGCGCAGGTCGTCGATCACCAGGTCCATCGGCGGACGTTCGCCGCGGTCTTTCAGCACCAGGAACATGCGGCCGGTATTGCCGCCGCCGCTGAACGAGGTCGTGTCCTTCACGTAGGGATTGGCGCGGATGATGTCGACCACCTTGCCCTGCAGCTCGGCCAGCGCCATCGACGAGGTGTCTTCCGACGCTTCGACCATCACGCGGATCTGGCCGATGTCTTCTTCAGGGAAGAAGCCCTTCGGCATGGTGGAATACAGCACGCCGGTCAGCACGAAGGTGCCCAGCGCCAGCATCAGCACCACGAACCGGTGGCGCAGCGCCAGGTCGAGGGTGCGGCCATAGCCGTTGCGCACCCGGGTGAAGCCGGCTTCGAAGCGGCGGCCGATCCACGACATGTCTTTCGGCTCGACGTGGCCGCCATCCTTGAGCAGGCGCGAGCACAGCATCGGCACCAGGGTCAGCGAGACCAGTGCCGAAACCAGCACCGCCAGGCCGACGATCACGGCGAATTCGCGGAACAGCAGGCCGATCACGCCCGGCATGAAGAAGATCGGGATGAACACCGCCACCAGCGAGATCGAGATCGAGATGATGGTGAAGCCCACCTCGCGCGCGCCGATGAGGGCCGCGGCCATCGGCTTCTTGCCCATCTCCATATGGCGCACGATATTTTCGAGCACCACGATCGCATCGTCGACCACCAGGCCGACCGCCAGCGTGATACCGAGCAGCGAGATGTTGTCCAGGCTGTAGCCGAGCCAGTACAGCAGCGACAGCGCGCCCAGCAGCGAGATCGGCACCGTCACCGCCGGGATGAAGGTGGCCGCCGCGCGGTGCAGGAACAGGAAGATCACCAGGATCACCAGCAGCACGGTGCCGCCCAGGGTCAGGTTGACGTCGTGGATCGCTTCGCGGATCGACAGCGAGCGGTCGTTGACCAGCTCGATCTTGATAGATGCAGGTAGTTGCCCCTCAAAGCGTGGGATCAGCGCCCGCACCGCATCGACCACCTGCACGGTGTTCGCGTTCGGCTGGCGCTGCACCATCAGCGAGATCGAGCGCTCGCCGTTCAGGCTGCCCATGGCCTTGACCGACTGGTAGCTGTCCTGCACGTCGGCGATGTCCCGCAGGCGCACCGGCAGGCCGTCGCGGGTGGCGACGATCAGGTTGGCGAAGTCGGCCGCCCGCATCAGCTGGCCGCCGCCCTGGATGGTCAGCGCCTGGGTCGGGCCGTCGAGGATGCCCAGCGGCGTGTTCGAGTTGGCCGCGCGCAGGGCCGCCGCCAGCTCGTCCATCGAGATGTTGCGGGCGTTCATCAGGTCGGAACGGGCGCGCACGCGCACGGCGAAGCGCTTGCCGCCGTTGATCGAGACTTGCGAGACGCCTTGCACGGTCGAGATCGCCGGCGAGATCAGGTTTTCGGCGTAGTCGTTCAGCTCCGACAAGTCCATCGACGGCGAGGTCAGGTGCATGAACAGGATCGGGGCGTCGGCCGGGTTGACCTTGCGGTAGGACGGCATCTCGGTCATCTCGAGCGGCAGCCGGCGCTGGGCCACCAGCAGGGCCGCCTGGACGTCCACCGCCGCCTTGTCGACGTCGATCTCGTTATCGAACTCCAGCACGATATTGGTGTCGCCCTGGGTGCTGGTCGAGGTGATCAGCTTGATGCCGGCGATGGTCGAGAACTGCTTCTCGAGCGGCAGCGCCACCGAGGACGCCATCGTCTCGGGGCTGGCCCCGGCCAGGTTGGCGTAGACGTTGATGACCGGCGTGTTATAGCTGGGCAGTGCCGCGACCGGGATCTGCATGTACGACAGGATGCCGACCAGCACCAGGCTGAGCGACAGCAGCACCACCATCACCGGACGGCGGATACACAGTTCGGACAGATTCATGCCTGCTCGCCCTGCTTGGTTGGCGCTGGCGCGGGGGCCGGCGCGGCCGGCCTGGCGCCCTGCCCTGCCAGGCGCACCTTGCCGCCCGGACGCAGGTTCTGCTTGCCCTCGGTGATGACCCGTTCGTCGCCATTCAGGCCGGTGACGGCGGCGCGGTCGCCGAAGGCGTAGACGCGCTGCACCGGCACCTGGCGCGCCGAGTCGCCCTCGCCCAGCACATAGACGAAGGTGCCGTTGGATGCCGTGATGATGGCGCTCTGCGGGATCACCACCGCATTCTTCAGCGTTTGCACCACCACGTTGGCGGTCACGTACTGGCCCGGCCACAGGGTGGTGTCGCGGTTGGCGAACTCGCCCTTCACGCGGATGGTGCCGGCCTGCGGATCGACCGCGTTGTCGATGAAGCTCAGGCGGCCGACCACCGGTGGGGTCTCTTCCTTGCCGCTGCCGGCGCCGTTGCCCGCGCCGTTGCCCTGGTTGACGCGCACTTCGACGTTGCCCTGCTTCTGCGCCGCCAGCAGCGGGCCGAGGGTCGATTCCGGCAAGGTGAACGACACGTTGATCGGGTCGAGCTGGGTGATGGTGGTGAGCGAGGTGCTCATCTGCACCAGGGTGCCCGGATGGACGTCGATGGCGCCGACCCGGCCCGTCATCGGCGCCCGGATCGTGGTGT
Organism: Massilia sp. UYP34; assembly: GCF_056279385.1. Lineage (NCBI taxonomy): Bacteria > Pseudomonadati > Pseudomonadota > Betaproteobacteria > Burkholderiales > Oxalobacteraceae > Massilia > Massilia sp. UYP34. The sequence goes on from NZ_JBWBRF010000001.1 coordinate 107,379, forward strand.
AGCTGGCGCTCACGCGCGTGGCGCGCGCCGCCGCCTGGTTCGACTGCACCAGGGCGCGCTGGGCTTCGACCTGGCTGAGCAGGGAGTCGAGCGCGCTCTGGGCCAGGAAGTTCTGCGCCACCAGTTCCTGGCTGCGCTTGTACTGGCGCTCGAGGTCGGCCAGGGTGGCCGAGTCGCGCGCCACTTGCGCTTCGGCGCGGGCGACGTTGGCCAGGTCGGCGCGGTCGTCGAGCGAGAACATCAGCTGGCCTTCCTTGACGAACTGGCCTTCGCGGATATGCACGGCGCGGATCGTGGTGACGGTCTGGGGATGCAGGTTGACGGTGCGCACCGGGGTCACGGTGCCGTTGGCGAACAGTTCGACGCCGACGTCGCGCCGCTCGGGCGCGACCACGTTGACGGTCACCGGCGGCTGGCCGCCCGGCCCCCGGCCCGCGCCTGCCTCCGCCTTGGCGTCGTTACCCTGGTTCATGTACCAGCCGCCAGCCACGACCAGCGCCGCAATTCCGGCGATGACGCCGACATTCTTCTTCTTCATTCTTGTCCCTTGCCGCCCATTGTCGGCGACTCCATCATTGATCGTGGCGGCCCTGCCGCTTGCCCTGGATGAGGGCGCCGCATTGTCCCACAGTGTTGTTACCGCTTGGTGTATTACGTTTGGCGCTTCGCTATTTGCTGACCAATTTGTTCGGATAGTAGGCCGGCAGCATCAAGGTCACTTCCAGTCCCCCTTCCGCATGGTTGGTCAGGGTGATGGTGCCGCCATGCTGCTCGGTGACGTTGCGTGCGATCGTCAGCCCCAGGCCGGTGCCGCCCGATTCGCGCGAGCGCGAGGTCTCGACCCGGTAGAACGGGTCGAACACCCGTCCCAGTTCGCTCCTCGGAATGCCCGGCCCGCTGTCGCGGATGCGCACCCGTGCGGCGCCGTTGACGCGGTCGACACAGACGCGCGCATCGCGGCCGTACTTCACCGCGTTGTCGATCAGGTTGCCCAGGCAGCGGCGCAGGTCGAGCGGCCGGCCCAGCACCGCCATCGTGGCCTTGCCCTGCAGCGTGACTTCCTGGCCGGCGTCGCTGGCGTCGGCGCACACCGCCTCCAGCAGCGAATCGAGGTCCAGCATCTGCATCGCCTCGGTGGTGTCCATGCTGCGCGCCAGCACCAGGCCTTCGCGCACCATTTCCTGCATGGCCGACAGGTCGCCGATCAGGCGTTCCTGCAGTTCGCCGTCGGCCACCTTCTCGAGCCGCAGGCGCATGCGCGTGAGCGGCGTCTGCAGGTCGTGGGTGATCGCGGCCAGCATCTGCGTGCGCTGGAAGATGTACTGGCGGATGCGCGCCTGCATCGCATTGAAGGCGGCGCTGGCCTGGCGGATCTCGCTGGCGCCGGTGAGGTCGAGCGGCGGGCGGTTGATGTCCTGCCCCAGGTCTTGCGCGGCCTGGGCCAGCTGCTTGAACGGCCGGGTGGTCATGCGCGCCACCAGGTAGGCCAGCACGGCGATGCTGATCATGAACAGGGCCACCAGGACGCGCAGGTCGGTGTCGCCGTCCCGGACCAGGCGCGGCGGCAGCACCGACAGGCGCAGCTCGGCGCCATCGCGCAGGTGCACGTTGAGCGATTCGCAGGCGCCGCCATAACCCATGCTGAGCAGCCCGTACATCATCGGCACGCGCTGTGCGGTGTCGCAGGCGGCCGGGCGGGCCACGACCGATTCGACCCGGTAGCCCTTGCCCAGGCGCGATGCCAGCTGGCGGGCGAAGGTCGTGGCCGGGGCCGGGGCCGGCTGGGTGTCGCTGACTGCGAGCTCCAGGCCGGGACGGTTGGCGACCTCGAGGTAGATCGAGCGCGCCTCGGCCGGCACGATCTCGGTGGCCATGATCAATTGCTCAGCGCGCTCCAGCCGGTGCTGGTCGAGCTGGCGCTCCCAGTCGCGCCAGCGCTGGTAGTCGGCCGCCAGCTGGGTCAGCGCGGCCGAGATCCACACGCCCAGCAGCAGCGTCAGGAACACCCGGCCCGTCATCGACCCGAAGAAATCCTTCACGCTGCCGGCTCCACCGTCACCTGGCCGGCCAGCACGTAGCCACCGTTGCGGACCGTCTTGATGATCTGGGGCATGCGCGCGTCCTCGCCCAGCTTCTGGCGCAGGCGGCTGATCTGGATGTCGATCGAGCGGTCGAACGGGTCGGCGTCGCGGCCTTGGGTGAGGTTGAGCAGCTGGTCGCGGTTGAGCACGCGGTTGGGGTGCTCGAGGAACACGCGCAGCAGGCGGAATTCAGCGCCCGACAGCATGATCACGATGCCGTCCGGGTTGAGCAGGTGGCGCGCGGTGAGGTCGAGCGTCCAGCCCGAGAAGCGCATCTGCTGCACGTTCTCGGACGGCGTGTTGGACGGCATGGCGTGCGAGCGGCGCAGCACGCTGCGGATGCGCGCCAGCAGTTCGCGCGGCTCGAAAGGCTTGGGCAGGTAGTCGTCGGCGCCCATCTCGAGGCCGAGGATGCGGTCCAGCGGCTCGTTGCGGGCGGTCAGCATGATGACCGGCAGGGTCGAGGTGGCGCGCAGCTTGCGGCACAGCGTCAGCCCGTCGTCGCCGGGCATGTTCAGGTCGAGCACGATGAGGTCGGGGCGGGTTTCGTCGAGCGCCTTCCACATCGCGTTGCCATCGGCGGCGGCCAGCGTCCGGTAGCCGTTCGACTCGAGGTAGTCGGCCAGCAGGCTCCGGATGTCGCGGTCGTCGTCGACGATCAGAATCGTAGAGGGAGTATCCATAACCTCAATTATCCGAGTTTATGCATAGCCCGGACGAGCATTTTGTATCGCTGTGTATAAGCAAATAGGCCCGAAACATATTGATACAATGTCCGAGACAGGGGAAACCCCGCGGTTACAGTTTGTGCGCAAGATGGGAACCGTGCAGCGAGCGTTTCGGATGCACGTCAACCAGACTCTCACAAAGGAAGAACCATGAACACCCTCCGCAAGAACCTCGTGATCGCTCTTACCGCTGCCGGCCTGGCTTGCGCCACTGTCGGCGTCCAGGCCCAGACCGCCGCCCCCGCCGAAGGCCGGCCGGCCCTGACGGCCGAGCAACGCCTGGCCAAGAAGGCCGAATGGCAGGCCAAGGCCGGCGAACGGCGCGCGAAGATGGAACAGAAGCGCGCCGAACGCCAGGCCAAGCTGCGCGACGCGCTCAAGCTCAATGCGCAGCAGCAGCCGGCCTGGGACGCCTTCGTGGCCAGCATGGCGCCGCCAAATAAAGGCGAGCGCACCGGCCGTCCCGACCGCGCCGCCTGGGCCAGCCTGACTGCCCCGCAACGCATGGAGAAGCAGATCGCGATGCAGAAGGAGCGCACCGCGCGCATGGAGGCGCGGCTGTCGGCCCTGAACAGCTTCTATGCCCAGCTGACGCCGGAGCAGCGCAAGACCTTCGATGAGCAGGCCAAGCACCGCAAGGGACCGCGTCACCACGGTCACCATGGCCATCACGGCCAGCACGGCCAGCGCGCGAACGCGTGAGCCAGCGCCGGCAGGGTTGGCGGCGCTGCCGCCGACCTTACCGTTGCAGCCGCTGCAGCGACGCCAGGAACTTCTCCGCGTTCTGGAAGCCGATCACCCGGCTGTCCGGGATTTCGTTGCCGGCGCCATCGAACAGGATGATGCCCGGCGGCCCGAACAGCCCGAAGCGCTTGAGCATGGCCTTGTCGTCGGCGTCGTTGGCCGTCACGTCGACCTGCAGCAGCACGGTATCGGCGAGCTTTTCCTGCACGGCCGGATCGACGAAGGTGAACTTTTCCATCTCCTTGCACGACACGCACCAGTCGGCGTAAAAATCGAGCATCACGGTCTTGCCGGCGTTGGCCGCCAGCGCGGCGTCGAGCTGGTCCACGGTCTTGATGCGGCTGAACGCCAGAGCGTGGTCCTGCGGCGCGCCGCCCAGGTGCGCCAGCGGCGCCCAGGCGTCGCGCCCGCCGCTGGCGATGCCCACCAGCTGGGTCGCTCCCAGCACCGCGAACGCCGCGCCGAAGGCCATCGCCGCCCAATGGCGGGTATGGCGCAGCAGATAGAAGCCATACCCCAGCAGCAGCGCCGCCCACAGCAGCATCTGGGCCGCGCCCGGGATCACCGGCGCCACCAGCCAGATCGCCATCGCCAGCATCAGCACGCCGAACAGGCGCTTGACCGACTCCATCCACGGCCCCACCCGCGGCAGCAGCGTTCCGGCCGACAGGCCCACCAGCAGCAGCGGAATGCTCATCCCCACCGCCATCGAGAACAGCGCCGCGCCGCCGATGAAGACGTCGCGCGTCTGGCTGATGTAGACCAGGGCGCCGGCCAGCGGCGCCGCCACGCAGGGACCCACGATCAGGGCCGAGATGGCGCCCATGATGAATACGCCGAGCAGCTTGCCGCCCTGCTGGCTGTTGGATACCTGCGTCAAGCGGGTCTGCAAGGTGTTAGGCAGTTGTAACTGATAGAAACCGAACATCGACAGCGACATGGCCACGATCAACAGCGCGAAGGCGCCCAGCACCCAGGGATTCTGCAGCGCGGCGGCCAGGCCTTCACCGGCCAGGCCGGCGGCGACGCCGAGCAGGGTGTAGACGATCGCCATGCCCAGCGAATACGCCAGCGACAGCGCGAAGCCGCGCGAACGGCTCACGTGCTTGCCCTCGCCCACGATGATCGATGACAGGATCGGCACCATCGGCAGCACGCAGGGGGTGAACGCCAGGCCCAGGCCGAGCAGGATGAAGGCCGGCACGATGGCCAGCAGGCTGCCGCCGCCGAGGATGCCGGCGATGGTCGACAGGTCCGATTGCGGCGCAGCGGCAGCCGCTGCCGGCGTATCGGCCAGCGATGCGGACGACGGCGTCGACATGCCGCCCTGCGTCGCAGCGCCCCCGATCGGCAGGCCGGACGCGGGCGGCGCGCCACCCGCGCCGAGGTTGACGCTGTGCTCCTGCGGCGGATAGCACAGGCCGGCGTCGGCGCAGCCCTGGCTGGTGGCCGTCAGCGTAAACGGACCGGTGCCCTCGACCGGGATCCGGATGACCAGGGTGCCGGCATGGGTCTCGAGATCCTTCTCGAAGGTCGGGTCGTACTTCACCTTGCCCGGCGGGACCTGCGGCTCGCCCAGCGTGACGCCGGCGCCGCTGGCCCGGAACGCGAAGCGCTCGCGGTACATGTAGTAGGCGGGCGCGATGGTGTAGGTGATCTCGGCGGTCTGCGGGTCCGCCATGCGCGCGTCGAAACGGAAGGCGACGGCGGGATCGAGGAAGTCCTGCTCGGCGCGGGCGGGCAGCGCGGTAAACAGGGCGAGGACGGCGAATAGCGTCAGGCAGGCCTGCAGCAGGCGGCGGGCGGAAAATCGAACCATGGTCTCTCGTGGAAGTTACTGCACCGGGCATGGTACACCGCCTGCCCGCTTCGCGCCGGAACTCATCCTTGGCAGGGACGAAAAAAAACCAGGCGCGAGGCCTGGTCTTTTTTGCGGTGACAGTCGATTACTCGGCGGTCGGTGCTTCTTCAGCCGAGGTGACTTCTGGACGGTCCAGCAGTTCGACGTAGGCCATAGGCGCATTGTCGCCAACGCGGAAGCCCATCTTCAGGATACGCAGGTAGCCGCCGTTGCGGTTGGCGTAGCGCGGACCCAGTTCAGCGAACAGCTTCTGGACCATTTCGCGGTCGCGCAGGCGAGCGAAGGCCAGGCGCTTGTTGGCCAGGGTGTCGGTCTTGCCCAGGGTCAGGATCGGTTCGATGACGCGACGCAGTTCCTTGGCTTTCGGGACGGTGGTCTTGATGGCTTCGTGACGCAGCAGCGAAACAGTCATGTTGCGCAGCATTGCCAGACGGTGGGACGAGGTACGGTTCAGTTTACGAAGGCCGTGACGGTGACGCATGGTATTTCCTTTCGGTGTTTTCTAAATCCAGTTCTTCGATCGTTCACACTTGCGCATGACCGCGGACCGGTTCAAGGTTGAATCCGCCCGAACACTGTGCCCGGGCGGGGTACTGCAGAACTTCTGATTACTTTTCCAGGCCGGCTGGTGGCCAGTTCTCGAGTTTCATGCCCAGGGTCAGGCCGCGCGAAGCAAGGACTTCCTTGATTTCGTTGAGCGACTTGCGGCCCAGGTTCGGCGTCTTGAGCAGTTCGTTTTCCGAACGCTGGATCAGGTCGCCGATGTAGTAGATGTTTTCTGCTTTCAGGCAGTTGGCCGAACGGACGGTCAGTTCCAGGTCGTCGACCGGACGCAGCAGGATCGGATCGACCAGCGGTGCGCGCGACGGCGCTTCGGCGGCGGCTTCGGTGCCTTCCAGGGCGGCGAACACGTTCAGCTGGTCGACCAGCACGCGCGCCGACTGGCGGATCGCTTCTTCCGGGGTGATGACGCCGTTGGTCTCGATGTTGATGATCAGCTTGTCCAGGTCGGTACGCTGTTCGACACGGGCCGATTCCACGGCGTACGACACGCGGCGCACCGGCGAGAACGATGCGTCCAGGATGATGCGGCCGATGGTCTTGTTGGTGTCTTCCGACAGGCGACGGACGTTGCCCGGCACGTAGCCGCGACCCTTCTCGACCTTGATCTGCATGTCCAGCTTGCCGCCTGCGGTCAGGTGGGCGATGACGTGGTCAGGGTTGATCAGTTCGACGTCGTGCGGCAGGTCGATGTCCGAAGCCAGGACGGCGCCTTCGCCTTCCTTCTTCAGGGTCAGGGTGACGGAATCGCGGTTGTGGACTTTGAAGACCACGCCCTTCAGGTTCAGCAGCAGGTCGACGACGTCTTCCTGCACGCCATCCAGCGACGAATATTCATGCACGACACCAGCGATCGTCACTTCGGTCGGCGCGTAGCCCACCATCGACGACAGCAGGACGCGACGCAGTGCGTTGCCGAGAGTGTGGCCATAGCCACGCTCGAACGGCTCCATCACGACTTTCGCGTGGCCGGCGCCCAGTGCTTCGACGTCGATGATACGTGGCTTCAACAAACTATTTTGCATGAATGAGTCCTTTTCAATACCCTCGGCTCGTTACACCGATAAGGCTGATGGCTTTATAGAGAACGCCTGCACAATGGCAGGCGGGTAAAACGATTCTGTGCGACAGGAATGATGAAAACTTCGATCCGGGGATTGTCTGTCCGCTGCAAGGCCGATCCTTGATCGCTGCGCTTGCACCACCACCACCATGTCGTTCCCGCGGAGGCGGGAACCCAAGTTTGCAACTTCGGATGCAGAACTTGGGTCCCCGCCTTCGCGGGGATGACAAATCGAGCGGCGCGCCGCTCGATTTGTCAATTAACGCGAGTACAGTTCGACGATCAGCGCTTCGTTGACGTCGGCAGCGATTTCGTTACGCTCCGGGAACGAACGGAAGGTGCCTTCCAGCTTCTTCGCGTCGACCGAGACCCAGCTCGGGAAGCCGATTTGTTCGGCCAGCGACAGCGCTTCAGCGATACGCACTTGCTTCTTGGCTTTTTCACGAACAGCGATGACGTCGCCGGTCTTGACCTGGTACGACGCGATGTTCACGACGTTGCCGTTCACGGTGAAGGCCTTGTGGCTCACCAGCTGGCGTGCTTCGGCGCGGGTCGAGCCGAAGCCCATGCGGTAAGCGACGTTGTCCAGGCGCGATTCCAGCAGCTTCAGCAGGGTTTCGCCGGTGTTGCCCTTGCGGCGGTTCGCTTCGGCGAAGTAGCGGCGGAACTGACGCTCCAGCACGCCGTAGATACGCTTGACCTTCTGCTTTTCGCGCAGCTGGTTGCCGTAGTCCGAGGTGCGGGCGCCCGACTTGACGCCGTGCTGGCCTGGCTTGACGTCCAGTTTGCACTTCGAATCGAGCGAGCGACGTGCGCTCTTCAGGAACAGGTCGGTGCCTTCACGGCGCGACAGTTTTGCTTTTGGTCCGATATAACGTGCCACGTTAGATTTCCTTTAATATTTGATCACGCCCCAGAGACGCATGGGCAAACCCCATGCACCCAGGCGCTAGTCCGGCTCTGCATGAGGCCAGACGTGGCTTACAACATCGCCCGCCATCAGGGATGGCAGGCGACAAGAGCCGGGCAGTATAACCCATTTCTGGGCAACTGCACCGGCGTTCTCGTAAAACACAACGGGGCGTGCGCCCCGTGCGTCGTGTTCCAGACACGGACCGGGCCGGGAAACGCCAGGCGGCGCTCCGATTGCCCGATGTCCCGATGTCTTAGATACGGCGACGCTTCGGCGGACGGCAGCCGTTGTGTGGAACTGGGGTAACGTCCTGGATCTCGGTGATCTTGATGCCGAGGTTGTTCAGAGCGCGCACAGCCGATTCACGGCCTGGGCCTGGGCCCTTGATGCGCACTTCCAGGTTTTTCACGCCCGATTCCTGAGCGACCTTGCCTGCAGCTTCGGCAGCGACCTGAGCCGCGAACGGGGTCGATTTGCGCGAACCCTTGAAGCCGGCGCCACCGGAGGTTGCCCACGACAGGGCGTTGCCCTGGCGGTCGGTGATGGTGATGATCGTGTTGTTGAACGAAGCGTGCACGTGGGCGATGCCCTCGGCAACGTTCTTCTTCACTTTCTTGCGCACACGTGCTGCTGCTGCGCTGCTTTGTTGCTTGGCCATAGTCGGTTCCTAGATTATTTCTTGAGCGATTGAGCTGCCTTGCGCGGACCTTTACGGGTACGAGCATTCGTGCGGGTACGCTGACCACGGACCGGCAGGCCCTTACGGTGACGCATGCCGCGGTAGCAACCCAGGTCCATCAGACGCTTGATGTTCATGGACAGCTCGCGGCGCAGGTCACCTTCCACGACAAACTTGCCGACTTCGTCGCGCAGCTTCTCGAGTTCGTTATCGTCCAGGTCCTTGACCTTCTTGGTGGTCGCGATACCGGTTGCGTCGCAGATCTTCTGCGAGCGCGGACGGCCAATACCGTAGATAGCCGTCAGGCCGATAACGGTGTGCTGATGATTTGGGATGTTAACCCCTGCAATACGTGCCATTCGTTATTCCTCGATTAACCTTGACGCTGCTTGTGACGCGGCTCGACGCAGATCACACGGACCACGCCTTTGCGCTTGATGATCTTGCAGTTGCGGCAGATCCGCTTGACTGAAGCGTTAACTTTCATTTTGCACTCTCTTCGGTTCGTTTACTTGATGATGTTTTTACTTGGTGCGGAACACGATGCGGGCCCGGGACAGGTCATACGGAGTCAACTCCACCGTCACCTTGTCACCCGGGAGAATGCGGATATAGTTCATCCGCATTTTACCCGAGATATGCCCCAGGACCACATGGCCGTTTTCCAGCTTTACGCGGAACGTCGCGTTTGGGAGATTCTCGAGGATCTCCCCTTGCATTTGGATGACGTCGTCTTTTGCCATTCGCTCTATGCACTCCCCGCTTATCGCGTAGGAACTCCACCCTTGAAGTTAGCCTTACGCAGCAGGGAATCATATTGCTGCGACATGACGTAGTTCTGCACTTGTGCCATGAAGTCCATCGTCACCACCACGATGATCAGGAGCGACGTGCCACCGAAGTAGAAGGGAACCTTCCACTGCGCGGTCATGAACTCCGGCACCAGGCACACCAGGGTGATATAGACTGCACCGGCCAGGGTCAGGCGCATCAGGATCTTGTCGATATAGCGCGCGGTCTGCTCGCCCGGACGGATGCCCGGAACAAACGCGCCGCTCTTCTTCAAGTTGTCCGCCGTTTCCTTGCTGTTGAATACCAGCGCGGTGTAAAAGAAGCAGAAGAACACGATCGCCACCGCATACAGCAACGCGTGGATTGGCTCGCCTGGCGCCATCGACGCCGCCAGATCCTTCAGGAACCCGATCACGGGGCCGGACGAATCCTTGCCGCGCGTGAACCAGTCGACGATCGTCGCCGGGAACAGAATGATCGACGACGCGAAGATCGGCGGGATCACGCCTGCCATGTTCAGCTTCAAGGGCAGGTGGCTGGTTTGGCCACCGTAGATCTTGTTGCCGACCTGGCGTTTGGCGTAATTGACCAGGATCTTGCGCTGTCCGCGTTCCACGAACACCACCGCATACGTCACCGCAGCCACCAGGACCACGATCAGGATGGCCGAGAAGCTGCCGATCGAGCCGTTCGAGACCAGGGTGAACAAGCCGCCCAGGGCCGAAGGCAGACCTGCTGCGATGCCGGCGAAGATGATGATCGAAATGCCGTTGCCAAGACCACGCTCGGTGATCTGCTCGCCCAGCCACATCAGGAACATGGTGCCGGTCAGGAGGGTCACCACGGTCACGAAGCGGAACGCCAGACCTGGGTCGATGACCAGGCCAGGCTGCGCCTCGAGCGCGACTGCGATGCCGAACGCCTGGAACAACGCCAGTGCCACCGTGAAGTAACGGGTGTACTGGGTGATCTTGCGGCGGCCGGCCTCGCCCTCTTTCTTCAACGCCTCGAGTTGCGGCGAGACGATCGATGCAAGCTGCATGATGATCGAAGCCGAAATGTAAGGCATGATGCCGAGCGCGAACACGGTAAAGCGGGACAAGGCGCCACCCGAGAACATGTTGAACATGCCCAGGATGCCGCCCTCGTTCTGCTTGAACAGCGCAGCGAGCTGCACCGGGTCAATCCCGGGAACCGGGATGTGAGCACCGATGCGGTACACGACCAATGCGCCAAGCAAAAACCACAGCCGGCCCCAGGGGAATCCGGAAGCGGCGCTTTTACCAAGTTGTGAATTAGTCGCCAATTTTTGCTCCGATCAGGCAGCGGCCGCTTTACGCGACCGAGCCGCCAGCTGCTTCGATCGCTGCTTTCGCGCCAGCGGTCGCTTTCAGGCCCTTGAGGTTCACCGCTTTGGTGATCTCGCCGGACAGGATGACGCGCACGTCGCGAGCCACGACCGACAGGATGCCTGCCTGCTTGAGCACCAGGATGTCGACGTCGCCGACAGCCAGGTTGTTCAGGTCGGACAGACGCACTTCAGCCTTGAAGGTGGCGTTCAGCGATTTGAAGCCGCGCTTTGGCAGACGGCGCTGCAGAGGCATCTGACCGCCTTCGAAGCCGACTTTGTGGAAGCCGCCCGAACGCGATTTCTGACCCTTGTGACCACGGCCGGCAGTCTTGCCCAGGCCGGAGCCAATGCCGCGACCAACACGACGCTTGTAGTGCTTGGCGCCGTCAGCTGGTTGAATGGTATTGAGTTCCATTGATTTCTCCGTTCGCAAGCCCGAGGGCTTACGAAACAACTTTCACGAGGTACGAGACTTTGTTGATCATGCCACGTACGGCTGGGGTGTCTTGCAGCTCGGAGACCGAGTTGACGCGACGCAGGCCCAGGCCGCGCACGGTGGCACGGTGGTCTTGACGGGTACCGATCAGGCCCTTGACGAGCTGAACTTTAACGGTGTTTGCCATGTGAGTTCTCCTTAACCGACGATGTCTTCGACCGACTTGCCGCGCTTGGCAGCGATGTCAGCCGCGGTGCTCATCTTCGACAGGCCGTCGAGAGTTGCGCGCACCAGGTTGTAAGGATTCGACGAACCGGTCGACTTGGCGACCACGTCGGTCACGCCCATCACTTCGAAGATAGCGCGCATTGCGCCACCAGCGATCACGCCGGTACCAGGCTTCGCTGGCATCATCATGACGCGCGAGGCGCCGTGACGACCGGACACGGTGTGATGCAGGGTACCGTTCTTGAGTGGCACCTTGATCAGGTTGCGGCGGGCTTCTTCCATCGCTTTTTGCACGCCGACTGGAACTTCCTTCGACTTGCCCTTGCCCATGCCGATGCGGCCATCGCCGTCACCGACAACGGTCAGCGCTGCAAAACCCATGATACGACCACCCTTGACCACTTTGGTCACGCGGTTGATCGCGATCATTTTTTCGCGCATGCCATCATCCGGCTTGTCGCTTGCCATTTTCGCTTGCATTTTTGCCATGACGATTCTTCCTTAGAACTTCAGACCGGCTTCACGCGCGGCTTCCGCCAGCGCCTTCACCCGACCGTGGTAACGGAAACCCGAGCGATCGAACGCAACTTCGGTGATTCCTGCTTTCAGTGCTTTTTCTGCGACGCGCTTGCCAACCAGGGCAGCTGCTGCAGCGTTGCCGCCAGCGCCGGTCTGGCCAGCCAGTTCGGCGCGCACTTCCGCTTCCAGGGTCGAAGCCGACACCAGTACTTTTGCGTCCGGGCTGATCAGGTTCGCGTAGATGTGCAGGTTGGTGCGGTGAACCGACAGACGGTTCACACCCAGCTGGGCGATCTTGATGCGGGTCTGACGGCCACGACGCAGACGGGATTGTTTCTTGTCCATGTCTGCTCCGATTATTTCTTCTTGGTTTCTTTAAGCTTGACCACTTCGTCCGAATAACGGACGCCCTTGCCCTTGTAAGGCTCAGGGGAGCGGTAAGCGCGAACTTCGGCGGCAACCTGGCCGACCTTTTGACGATCGATACCCTTGATCAGGATCTCGGTCGGGGTCGGGGTCGCTGCGGTGACGCCTTCAGGCATCGCGTGCAGGACCGGGTGCGAGAAGCCCAGCGACAGGTTCAGGGCGTTGCCCTGCACTGCTGCCTTGTAGCCCACGCCGACCAGGTTCAGCTTCTTCTCGAAGCCCTTGGTGACGCCGGTGACCATGTTGTTGACCAGTGCACGCAGGGTGCCCGACATGGCGTTCGATTCACGCGAATCGTCGATCACGTCGAAGGTCAGCGTGCCATTGTTGTTTTCCACTTTGACCAGGCCGTTCAGGGCTTGGGTCAGGGTGCCCAGCGGGCCCTTGACGGTGATCGACGACGCGTTGATCGCGACTTCGGCACCGGCTGGGACTGCGATTGGCATCTTAGCTACTCGAGACATCGTCTACTCCTTAAGCCACGTAGCAAATCACTTCGCCACCGACACCGGTAGCGCGTGCTTTGCGATCAGTCATGACGCCTTGCGGAGTCGACACGATTGCCACGCCCAGGCCGTTCATGACGGTTGGGATCTCGTCTTTGCCCTTGTAGATACGCAGGCCAGGACGGGACACGCGCTCGAGGCGCTCGATGACCGGACGGCCAGTGTAATACTTCAAACCGATTTTCAGTTCCGATTTGCCGTCAGCCGACGACACTGCGAAATCTTCAATGTAACCCTCGTCCTTCAGGACGTTGGCAATGGCAACCTTGACTTTCGACGACGGCATTGCGACCGTGGTTTTCTGAACAACTTGTGCGTTGCGAATGCGGGTCAGCATATCGGCGATAGGATCGCTCATACTCATTGCATATTCTCCTATTACCAGCTTGCTTTGGTCATACCCGGAATTTCGCCCTTCATGGCGAATTCGCGGAGTTTGGTACGTGCCAGACCGAATTTACGGAAAGTGCCACGTGGACGGCCAGTGATGGCGCAGCGGTTACGCTGACGGGTCGGTGCCGAGTTACGCGGCAGCGCCTGCAGCTTCAGGCGCGCTTCGTAACGTTCTTCTTCCGACTTCGACTGGTCGTCGATGATTGCTTTCAGAGCTGCACGCTTCGGGGCGAATTTCTCCACCAGGTCTGCACGCTTCTGTTCGCGGTTAATCAGTGCAAGTTTTGCCATGCTCTTAGTTCCTGAACGGGAATTTGAAGGCGGCGAGCAGCGCTTTGGCTTCTTCGTCGGTCTTAGCAGTCGTGGTGATCGAGATGTTCATGCCGCGCAGTGCATCGATCTTGTCGTAGTCGATCTCTGGGAAGATGATCTGCTCTTTGACACCGATGTTGTAGTTGCCACGACCATCGAACGATTTGCCGCTCACGCCACGGAAGTCACGCACGCGTGGCAGGGCCACGGTGATGAAACGGTCCAGGAATTCGTACATGCGGGCGCCGCGCAGGGTCACCATCGTGCCGATCGGGTAGCCTTCGCGGATCTTGAAACCTGCGATTGCCTTGCGAGCCTTGGTCACGACTGGCTTCTGGCCAGCGATCTTGGTCAGGTCGCCGGTGGCGTGCTCGATGATCTTCTTGTCAGCGACTGCTTCCGACAGACCCATGTTCAGGGTGATCTTGGTCAGACGCGGCACTTCCATCACCGACTTGTAACCGAATTTCTCGGTCAGCTCGGCAACGACTTTGTCTTTGTAAATTGCTTGGAGACGGGCCATTTCTTCTTACCCTTTCACTACTTCGCCGCTCGACTTGAAGACGCGGACTTTTTTGCCGTCCTGGTCTTTGAAGCCAACGCGATCTGCCTTGCCGGTCGCAGCGTTGAACAGCGCGACATTCGACACGTGAATCGGCATAGTCTTGTCGACGATACCACCAGTAACACCGGTCATCGGGTTAGGCTTGGTCGCTTTCTTAGCGACGTTGACGCCTTCGACGATGACGTGTTCAGCGTCTACACGCTTCTGAACGACGCCACGCTTGCCCTTGTCCTTACCGGCCAGAACGATGACTTCGTCGTTTTTACGAATCTTATCCATGTCGAATCCTTACAGAACTTCAGGTGCCAGCGACACGATCTTCATGAACTTTTCAGTGCGCAGTTCGCGCGTGACTGGTCCGAAGATACGGGTACCGATTGGCTCCAGCTTGGCGTTCAGCAGGACAGCGGCATTGCCGTCGAACTTGACCAGGGAACCATCCTGGCGGCGCACACCTTTGGCGGTACGCACAACCACGGCATTGTAAATTTCACCCTTTTTGACGCGGCCACGTGGGGCTGCGACTTTCACGGTGACCTTGATGATGTCGCCAATGCTCGCGTAACGGCGCTTCGAGCCACCCAACACCTTGATGCACAGAACTTCCTTGGCACCGGTGTTGTCGGCTACTTCGAGCCGGCTTTCGGTTTGAATCATAGTAGTTTCTTTCCCAACTTAAGCCGTAGAAAACCCCACGGAGAACCGTGGGCCTGCGGTCAGTCTTGGTCCCGCCATGACGCCCCTGCTGGAGCCCCATGTTTGGGTGATTGGACTTTCCAAATACACTTTCGTTACAGGCCGCTGTACCGCGGGGGATAACTGCGGCAACACATGAACGAAGCCCGCTAGTATCCCAGATACCAGCGGGCCACGCAAGACAAATTTTATGGGTACTTACAGTACCTGTGCGACTTGCAACACTTTGGTCACAGTCCACGCCTTCGTCTTCGAGATCGGACGACCTTCTGCGATCTCGACGGTGTCACCGATTTTCGCTTCATTCGCTTCGTCGTGCGCGTGATACTTGTTCGAGCGCACGATGATCTTGCCGTACAGCGGGTGCTTGACGTGACGTTCGATCAGGACGGTTACCGTCTTGTCCATTTTGTCGGACACGACTTTACCGACCAGCGTACGCTTCAGCGCCGTTTTAGTGGTGTCGTTCATTTGGCTTCCTTCGTGTTCATCACAGTCTTCACACGCGCGATATCGCGACGTACTTTCTTCAGCTGCGAGGTGTTACCGAGCTGCTGGGTGGCGACTTGCATGCGCAGACCGAATTGGGCCTTCAGCAGCTCGTTCAGCTCCTTCTGCAGCGCTTCCTGGTCTTTGCCGCGGAGTTCCGATGCTTTCATATTCAACTCCTGTTATTGGCCAACTTGGCGAACCACGAAAGTGGTAGCCAGTGGCAGTTTGGCAGCGGCCAGGCGGAACGCTTCGCGCGCCAGTTCTTCAGCGACGCCGTCCATCTCGTACAGGACTTTGCCTGGCTGGATTTCAGCGACGTAGTACTCTGGGTTACCCTTACCGTTACCCATACGGACTTCGGCCGGCTTGTTCGAAATCGGCTTGTCCGGGAAGATACGGATCCAGATACGACCGCCACGTTTGATGTGACGGGTCATGGCGCGACGTGCCGCTTCGATCTGGCGTGCGGTGATACGGCCGCGGGCAACTGCCTTCAGACCGAACTCACCGAACGAGACCGCGGTGCCGCGGGTGTGCGAAATGCCGGTGTTACGGCCCTTCTGCTCTTTACGATACTTCCTGCGCGATGGTTGCAGCATGCTTATTCTCCTGCTTTCTCAGCGGGTGCAGCGGCAGCCGGGGTCGCCAGCTTGACAGCTGGACGAGCGCGCACGGTTGGCGCGGCAGCTGGACGTGCACCGCCGGCTGGACGTGGACCGCGCGATGGCTTGCCGTCGTCACGACGTGGGCCGCGTGGCTTCTTCTCATCTGGCGGGGTGTCGATGACTGGTGCTTCGCCGGTGACCGAACGGTCGCCCTTGTAGACCCAGACCTTGACGCCGATGATGCCGTAGGTGGTCGATGCTTCGCTGGTGCCGTAGTCGATATCGGCGCGCAGGGTGTGCAGTGGCACACGGCCTTCGCGATACCATTCGGTACGTGCGATTTCGATGCCATTCAGGCGGCCCGACGACATGATCTTGATGCCGACGGCGCCCAGGCGCATTGCGTTTTGCATCGCACGCTTCATGGCGCGACGGAACATGATGCGCTTTTCGAGCTGCTGCGAGATCGAATCGGCGATCAGCTGCGAATCGATCTCTGGCTTGCGGATCTCTTCGATATTGACGTGCACAGGCACGCCCATGATCTTGGCCAGCGAGGTCTTCAGCACTTCGATGTCTTCGCCTTTTTTACCGATCACGACACCAGGACGCGACGAGTAAATGGTGAAGCGTGCATTCTTGGCAGGACGCTCGATGACGATGCGGCCGACCGAAGCGTTCTTCAGCTTCTTTTTCAGGAAAGCGCGGGCTTCCAGGTCTTCCTGCAGCATCGAAGCGAAGTTGCCGTTACCAGCATACCAGCGCGATGCCCAGTTACGGGTGACCGCCAGGCGGAAGCCGGTTGGGTGGATTTTCTGACCCATCGTATGACTCCTTAGTTACCGACAGTCACGTAAACGTGACAGGATTGTTTAGAAATGCGATCACCGCGGCCTTTTGCACGTGCAGTAAAGCGCTTCAGGATCGGGCCCTTTTCGACATAGATCTGAACCACTTTCAGTTCGTCGATGTCGGCGCCATCGTTGTGTTCCGCGTTGGCGATCGCCGACTCGAGAACCTTCTTGATGATGGTCGCGCCTTTTTTCGGGCTGAATTGCAGAATGTTGAGTGCTGCGTCAACTTTCTTGCCACGAATCAGATCGGCGACCAGGCGGCCTTTTTGTTCCGAAAGGCGCACGCCTTTGAGGATTGCTTTAGTTTCCATTATCGTTTCGCCTTCTTGTCAGCGGCGTGGCCCTTGAACGTACGGGTCAGCGCGAATTCGCCGAGCTTGTGGCCGACCATGTTCTCCGACACGTACACAGGCACGTGCACTTTGCCGTTGTGCACGGCGATCGTCAGACCGATGAAGTCTGGCGAGATCGTCGAGCGGCGCGACCAGGTTTTGACTGGCTTCTTGTCTTTGGTCGCTTGCGCGGTCTCGACTTTTTTCACCAGGTGGGCGTCAATGAACGGCCCTTTTTTCAATGAACGAGTCATTTTTTATCCTTATTTCTTGCCGCGGCGCGAAACGATCATCGACGACGTGCGCTTGTTCGAACGCGTACGCTTGCCCTTGGTCTGCTGGCCCCATGGCGACACTGGGTGACGACCGGCTGCAGTTTTACCTTCACCACCACCGTGCGGGTGATCGACCGGGTTCATGACCACACCGCGGACGGTAGGACGAACACCGCGCCAGCGCATCGCGCCAGCCTTACCGATCTTGCGCAGGCTGTGTTCGGCGTTGCCGACTTCGCCAACGGTTGCACGGCACTCGATGTGCACGCGACGGACTTCACCCGAGCGCAGGCGAACCTGGGCGTAGGTGCCTTCACGGGCCATCAGCACGACGCCGGCGCCGGCGGTACGGGCCATCTGGGCACCCTTACCTGGCAGCATTTCGACGCAGTTCATCACGGTACCGACCGGGATGTTGCGGATTGGCAGGCAGTTACCGGCCTTGATCGGCGCTTCCGAGCCGTTCATGACGCTGTCGCCGACAGCCATGCCCTTGGTGGCGATGATGTACTGACGCTCGCCGTCCGCGTAGCACAGCAGTGCGATGTGCGCGGTACGGTTCGGGTCGTATTCGATACGCTCGACCTTGGCAGGAATGCCGTCCTTCTGGCGCTTGAAGTCGACCAGACGGTAGTGCTGCTTGTGACCACCGCCTTTATGGCGGGTGGTGATGTGACCGTTGTTGTTACGGCCGGCAGTTTTCGATTTCTTTTCAACCAGGGCTGCGAGCGGACGGCCTTTGTACAGGCCTTCGGTCACAACTTTCACCATGCCACGACGGCCTGGGGAGGTTGGCTTCATCTTTACGAGTGCCATTATTTAGCCTCCTCGACAAAATTGATTTCCTGGCCTGGCTTCAGGCACACGAAAGCACGCTTGGTGTGGTTGCGACGGCCGGTGAAACGGCCCGAACGCTTTTGCTTGCCTTCGCGGTTCACGGTTTGCACCGATTCCACTTCGACCTTGAACAGCATCTCGACGGCAGCCTTGATTTCTGGCTTGGTCGCGTCAGGCAGGACCTTGAACACGATCTGCTCGTTCTTTTCCGCAACGAAGGTAGCCTTCTCGGAAATGATCGGAGCCAGCAGCACCTTCATCAGGCGCTCTTCGCTGAATTTGATTGCGGCGCTCATGCGTACATCTCCTCGATCTTGGCCAGAGCAGCTTTCGTGACCAGGACTTTTTTGTAGAACACCAGCGACATCGGATCAGCGTGCTTCGGCTCGACGACCAGCACGTGCGGCAGGTTGCGCGATGCCAGTTCGAGGTTCTCGTCGATGGTGTCGGTGATCACCAGGACCGATTCCAGACCCATGGTCTGCAGTTTTTGCGACAGCAGCTTGGTCTTTGGAGCTTCGATCGACAGGTTCTCGACCACGTTCAGGCGGCCTTCGCGAGCCAGTTGCGAGAAGATCGAGCAGATACCTGCACGGAACATCTTCTTGTTGACTTTGTGCGAGAAGTTCTCGTCCGGGGTGTTCGGGAAGATACGACCACCGCCACGCCACAGAGGCGACGACGACATACCAGCACGAGCGCGGCCGGTGCCTTTCTGGCGCCATGGCTTCTTGGTCGTGTGGTGGACTTCTTCACGGTCCTTCTGCTTGCGGTTGCCGCTACGTGCGTTGGCAGCGTAGGCGACGACGATCTGGTGGATCAGGGCTTCGTTGTATTCACGACCGAACACTTCGTCGGTTGCTGCAACGTTGGCGCCAGCTTGACCTTGCTCATTCAGGAGCTTCAGTTCCATGCTTACGCTCCTTTCTTGGCTTTGGTTTTGACAGCTGGCTTGACGACCACTTGGCCGTTCTTCGCGCCAGGAACGGCACCCTTGATCAGCAGCAGCTGACGCTCGGTGTCGATACGCGCGACTTCCAGGTTCTGCGTGGTGACGGTAACGTCGCCCATGTGACCGGTCATGCGCTTGCCTGGGAACACGCGGCCTGGATCCTGGGCCATACCGATCGAGCCAGGAACGTTGTGCGAACGCGAGTTACCGTGGGTCTGACGACCCGAGGCGAAGTTGTGACGCTTGATGGTACCGGCGTAGCCCTTACCGATCGAGGTGCCTTGCACGTCGATTTTCTGGCCCACTTCGAACATCGAAGCATCGATGGTGTCACCGGCTTTGAGTTCGGCGGCTTTGGTGGAATCGATGCGGAATTCCTTCAGCATCGTACCGGCTTCGACGCCAGCTTTGGCGTAGTGACCGGCGGCAGCCTTGTTCACGCGCGAAGCGCGACGCTGACCGTAGACGACCTGAACTGCGGTGTAGCCATCAGTTTCAGGGGTTTTGACTTGTGCGACACGGTTGTTCGACACGTCCAGCACAGTGACAGGGATCGAATCGCCGTCATCCGTGAAGATACGCATCATGCCAACCTTGCGACCGAGGAGGCCCAGGCTCATTTTTTCTCCATTCCCACCTACGATTGGGCGGGGGTAGTTGAACTACTAAAAAATATGGGCAAAAAAGACAGGCCCATACCGAAGCCGGCTAGTATAGCGCGCAAAAGGCTTCGGCGCAACAGGAAAAATCGGAGTCAAATCCGGCCTGTTGCGCTTTTCGCAGTCACTGGAGAAAGAAGAATCCGCTCTAGCCGAGCGGCACAGAAAAGGCGCACCGCTGCGCCTTTTCTCTACAGGCTACGACCATTGCTGGGAGCCTGCGATCTGGAAGTCTGGTGGGCGGTGCAGGATTCGAACCTGCGACCCCTTGGATGTCGACCAAGTATTCTAACCAGCTGAACTAACCGCCCGGGGAGCCGAATTATACGAGCTGGGCTTCAAGTTTTGCAATAGTTTTTTTCGCGTGCTCGTCAATTTCCGTTCATGTCTCCACGGCGGCGCCGGGGACGCCCAGGCGAATCGCGGGTTGAAGATGACGCCTCGAAATGCTATTGTACAAATGCTTTCCGAGGGTCGGCCGCGTCGCGCGCTCCTGGCGTACGTGATTTCCGGCATCGATGCCGGCGCTGCCCGCCCCTTTTCCGCCTGGCGGTTCCCGATGTGTCGATTGCGCATTCCTATAGAAGAGAGCGCCTTTTTCGCATCCCGCCTTTCTCTGGCCCGCGCGCCTCCCTGGCGAGCATCGCGGGCTCAGACCCGGTCCGCCACCCGATCCCCTGATTCATGGGCGGACGCATCGCTGCAAAGGATGAGAATGACTGTCATTGAAACACGCCACTGGCCACGCCAGCTCGATCCCTCACGCCTGGTCCTGGCTACCGATCTCGACGGTACGCTGCTGGCCGGCACCCACGAGGCGCGGCGCCGCATCCGCGAACTGTTTTCCGGCGCCCTGCCGGAGGCGAAGCTGGTGTTCGTCACCGGCCGCGGCCTGGAAACCGTCATTCCCCTGCTGTCCGACCCGACTGTGCCGCGTCCCCACTACATCGTCGCCGACGTCGGCGCCACCATCGTCGACGCCGACCTGCGGCCGGTCGAACCCCTGGCGCACGAGATCGCGGCGCGCTGGCCGGGCACCCAGGCGGTATTGAAAGCGCTGGCCGGCTTTCCCGACCTGGTGCGCCAGTCGGTGCCGCAGGAACGCCGCGTATCCTTCTACGCCACCGAGGAGGCCATCACGCCCGCGCTGCGCGCCGCCGTCGACGCCCTCGGCTGCGACCTGCTGTTCTCGGCCGGCCGCTACCTGGACGTGCTGCCGCGCGGCGTCGGCAAGGGCGTCGCGGTGCGGCGCCTGGCCGAAGTCGCCGGCTTCGATCCGGCCCATATCGTGGTGGCGGGCGACACCCTGAACGACCTGTCGATGTTCGAGGCGGGGTTCCGCGGCGTGGTGGTCGGCGCCGCCGAACCGGCGCTGGTGCAGGCGGTGCGCAAGATGCCGCGCGTGGTGGTGGCCGACGCCGCCGGCTGCGGCGGCATCCTGCAGGCCTTCGGCCGCCATGGCCTGCGCCTGGACGGCGACGTCGTGGCGCACGACGCGATCTCCTACGGCGAGGCCGAACTGGTGATGGTCTACCACCGCCTGCCCTATGACGAAGTGATGGAAGGCGGCGTCACGTACCAGCGCCGCCCGAAAAGCCCGAACGGCATCATGCCGACCCTGCTCAGCTTCTTCGCCGGCGGGCGCAAGGGCTCGTGGGTCGCCTGGTCGCAGCAGGCCAGCCGGACGCCGACCGGATTCATCCCGCACGTGGCCGTCGACGAGGGGCGCTACCCGCAGCTCAAGGCGGCCCGGATTCCCCTGACGGCGGACGACATCGACCAGTTCTACAAGAAGTTCTCGAAAGAGGCGTTCTGGCCGATCATCTTCTCCTTCCCCGATAAAGCCGAATTCCGCCAGGACCATTGGGAGCGCTTCCTCGAGGTGAACCGCCTGTTCGCCGAGCAGACCGCGCGCGAAGCCGCGCCCGGCGCCACCGCCTGGATCCACGACTACAACCTGTGGATGGTGCCGGCCTTCCTGCGCCCGCTGCGCCCGGACCTGACGATCGCCTTCTTCCACCATACCGCCTTCCCCTCCAGCGACGTGTTCAACATCCTGCCCTGGCGCAACGACATCATCGGCAGCCTGCTGCAGTGCGACTACGTGGGCTTCCACATTCCGCGCTACGTCGAGAACTTCGTCGACGCCGCGCGCTCCTGCGCGCCGGTCGAGGTGCTTGCCGCCGTGCCGTGCGCGCCGCGCTACCTGACCTTCGGCTGCGCGCTGGGCGTGGACCGCATGCATACCGCGCTCGAAGTGGGCGGACGCCGGGTCACGCTGGGCGCCCATCCGGTGGGCACCAACGCCGGCCTGATCGAAGACCTGGTCAAGAGCGACGACATCGGGCGCCAGATCGCCGAATGGGACGACTACCTGGACGGCCGCACCGGCATCATCTCGATCGAGCGCCTCGACTACGTGAAGGGATCGCTGGAAAAGCTGCAGGCGTATGAGCGCATGCTCGAACAGCATCCCGAGCTGCTGGGCAAGGTCATGCTCATCAACATCATCACGCCGGCGGCGTCGGGCATGGAGATCTACGACAGCCTGCGCGAGGAGCTGGACCGCACCGTGGGCCGTATCAATGGCCGCTTCTCGACGCTGGACTGGGTGCCGGTACGCTACTTCTACCGCTCGCTGCCGTTCGAGGAAGTGGTGGCGCACTATGCCGCCTGCGACGTCGCCTGGATTACGCCGCTGCGCGACGGCCTGAACCTGGTGGCGAAGGAATACGTGGCCACCCGC
The DNA here is from genome assembly GCF_056279385.1 of Massilia sp. UYP34. Lineage (NCBI taxonomy): Bacteria > Pseudomonadati > Pseudomonadota > Betaproteobacteria > Burkholderiales > Oxalobacteraceae > Massilia > Massilia sp. UYP34. The sequence goes on from NZ_JBWBRF010000001.1 coordinate 129,985, forward strand.
CACGCCGTCGGGCGTCCGGGCACGCTGGTGCTGTCCGAATTCGCCGGCGCGGCCGTCGAGCTGCACGGCGCGCTGCTGGTGAACCCGTATGACCGCAATGCGATGAGCACGACCCTGTACCATGCGCTGACCATGGGCGCGGACGAAGTGGCCTACCGATCCGGACGCATGGCGGCGATCGTGAACGACCGCGACGTGGCGCGCTGGGGCGACGACTTCCTGGCCGCACTGACGGCGCTGTCGGCATCCGGCGCGGATGGCGCGCAGGACGAGCGCTCCGCCGCCTGAGGTTCAAACATTGAGTTCGAACATTGAATGAAAGGGAAATGAACCCGTGATGGAATACGTCATCCTCAACAATCCGGTTGCCGACTGGCTGGTCGCGCTGGTCGTAATCGCGGCCGTGGCGGCCGGGCTGGACGCCGTCAAATCGATCCTGGCGCGGCGCCTGGCGGCGCTTGCCGCGCGCACCGACGCCAAATGGGACGACATCGCGGTGGCCGCGCTGCGTTCGACCAAGCTGCTGGTGCTGGTCATCGTCGGCATCTACGCCGGCGCCAGCTTCCTGACCCTGCCGGACACGGCGCACCTGTTCATCGGCCGCGTCACCATCACCGCGGTGCTGTTCCAGGTCGCGATCTGGGGCGACCGCGCGCTGCGCACCTGGCTGGCGGCGACCCGCGCCCAGCGCAACGAAGACCCGGACCGCATCACGTCCGCGGCCGCCATCGCCTTCCTGGTGCGGGTGGCGCTGTGGGCGGTGGTGGCCCTGATGGTGCTGGACAACCTGGGCGTGAACATCACCACCCTGGTGGCCAGCCTGGGGATCGGCGGCATCGCCATCGCGCTGGCGGTGCAGAGCATCCTGGGCGACCTGTTCGCCTCGCTCTCCATCGTCCTCGACAAGCCCTTCGTGGTGGGCGACTTCATCATCGTCGACAAGATGCTGGGCACGGTCGAGAAGATCGGCCTGAAGACCACCCGCGTGCGCAGCCTGGGCGGCGAGCAGATCGTGTTTTCCAACAACGACCTGCTCAAGAGCCGGATCCAGAACCTGCGCCGCATGGAATCGCGCCGCGTGGTGTTCCAGTTCGGCGTCTCGCACCGGACGCCGGAACCGGTGCTGCGCGAGCTGCCGGCCATGGTCAAGGACATCGTCTGCGCCCAGCAACCGGTGCGCTTCGACCGCGCCCACCTGGCGGGCCTGAATGCGCCGGTGTTCAACTATGAAGTGGTGTACTACGTCGACAACACCGACTATGCCGTCTACATGGACATCCAGCAGGAGATCTACCTGCGCATCCTGGCCGGGCTGAAGGAACGCGGGGTGTCGCTGGCGTTGCCGGCGCAGACCGTGCAGCTGCAACGCGCGCAGGCGTCGGCCGACCTGGCGCCGGCGCCGGTCAGCGCCCTGCCCGATCATGCCGGGGCCGAGGCCAGGGCGGCGTGATCAGGCCCTCCCGATTCCGCAGACCGGCCGGCCAGGTAACCAGCCGGCCGGTCTGCGGATCGCCATGCAGACACCCGCTCGACAACAGCCCTTCCGATACGGCCGAGCTCATGTCCGCATGGCGGACGCACCGACAGCGCGCTGCGCCTGCTGCGGCTGCCCGACCAGCCGGCGTCCCCGGTTGCCGGTAGCCGGCCCCTTCCTGCCCGATCCGCCCCATCCGCGAATGTGACATTGCCGGAGCCAGGCGGGGTGTAAGTACGCGCATTTCTCTATGGACAATGTTGAAATTCGCGCGGTCCAGCCCCATGTACAATTGAGCAATTACCGCCTATATTGGCGGATGCATCCCCGATGGCGACGGCGGCATCGTCGTCCATTTCATCCCTCAACGGAAAAGGAGTTCGCATGGCAATCAGTCTGCAAAAAGGCGGCAACGTCAACCTGAGCAAGGAAGCACCGGGCCTGACCAAGGTCATCATCGGCCTGGGCTGGGATCCACGCTCGACCGACGGATCCGCCTTCGACCTGGACGGCAGCGCCTTCCTGCTGAAGGCCGATGCCAAGGTCCGCGGCGATACCGACTTCATCTTCTACAACAACCTGAAATCGAGCGACGGCTCGGTCGTCCACGCCGGCGACAACACCACCGGCCAGGGCGACGGCGACGATGAGAAGCTGACCGTCGACCTGGCGCGCGTGCCGGCCGAGGTCGACAAGGTCTCGTTCTGCGTCACCATCCACGACGCCGACGCGCGCCGCCAGAACTTCGGCCAGGTGGGCAAGGCCTACATCCGCTGCCTGAACGCGGCCGGTGAAGCCGAGATCGCACGCTACGACCTGTCCGAGGACAGCTCGACCGAAACCGCAATGATCTTCGGTGAGCTGTACCGGGCCGGCAGCGAATGGAAGTTCCGCGCCGTCGGCCAGGGCTTCCAGGGCGGCCTCGGTCCGCTGGCACGCTCGTTCGGCGTCAACGCCTAAGAGTCACACAGGGAGCTTCCCTGACGGTCCGCGCCTCCCGGCGCGGACCAGCAACGCCACGCCAGTGGCCGATCATCCATCAAGAGAAACCACATGCGCGTCTGGTACAACAGGACGTTTTCGTCCGTGAATGCGGCGATCAAGCTGATCCGCGAGGCCGATACCGAAGGCCGTTTCACCATTATCCACAGCAACGCCAACCGCCACGCGCCGGCCGCGCGCCTGGCCCATGAATTTTACGTCGAGCCCACCGGCCTGAAGGGCGACGCCTACGTCGACTGGTGCCTCCGGTTCTGCCGCGACCATCACATCGACATCTTCGTGCCGGGCCGCGAAGCCACCCTGCTGGCGGCCGAACATGCACGCTTCGCCGACATCCAGACCCGCGTGCTCAGCGCCGCCCCGCCGGCGCAACTGAAGCGCATCCACGACAAGGCCGATTTCTATGCCGCAACGGTGCTGCCGGACGCGCCGGTGGCGGCCTTCCGCCCCTTCACGACCCTGGAGCAGTTCGACGCCGCCTATGCCGAGCTGCGCCCGCAGCATGCGAAGCTGTGCGTCAAGCCGGCGCACGGCATCTATGGCCTGGGCTTCGCCATCGTCGACGAAGCGCGCAGCAGCGCCGCGCTGCTGCTTGGCGGCGTGGAGTACCACATCGGCTACCAGGACCTGCGCCGCGGGCTGGGCGAGCTGGTCGCCGCATCGGGCCCGTTCAAGACGATGCTGCTGATGGAATTCCTGGACGGCCCCGAATACAGCGTCGACTGCGTGGGCGACCATGGGCGCCTGGTCACGAGCGTGGTGCGCCGCAAGCTGCCGCAAGCCGGCGGCGGGCAGCTGATCGACATGCGCCAGGACATCCTGGATGCGACGGCGCGCCTGGCCGCCGATTACCAGCTCAATGGCGTGTTCAACGTCCAGTTCCGCGAAGGCGGCGGCCGCCCGCGCCTGCTGGAGATCAATCCGCGCATGTCGGGCGGGATCGGCATGGCCTGCCTGGCCGGCCCCAACCTGCCGTATATCGCGCTGCGCGGCTTCGCCGAGGGCTACGACGGTCTCGAGATTCCGGCGCCGCGCCATGGCATGCGCGTGGCCGAAGTCGGCGTCGCGACGGAGCTGGCATGAACGCGCCGCTCCCGGTTCCTGTTCAAGGTATTGAACTCCAGGTCGAGCTACCAACGGGCACGCTCGACCTGCGCATCGACAGCGGCGCGTCCGAACTCGACGCCCTGCTCGGCTTCGCCGCGCGCGCCAACGCCAAGCGCGGCTTCCTGTTCCTGAGCAAGGTGCTGGGCAAGCACTGGCCGGCGCGGCCAAGCGACATGCTGATGGTGCACGAGCGCCTGGCGGCGACCGTGCCGCCGCTCGGCGGCACGGTGCAAGGCCCGGTGGTGTTCATCGCCATGGCGGAGACCGCAATCGGCCTGGGCCAGGGCGTGTTCGAAGCCTGGCTGCGCGCCCATCCGGGCGAGCAGGCGCTGTTCCTGCATACCACCCGCTACCGGGTCGGCGATGGCCCGCTGATCGAATTCGAGGAAGCGCACAGCCATGCGCCGCGCCAGTTCCTGCACACGCCGCAGGAGCCGGCGCTTCGGGAACTGCTGCTGGCCGCGCGCACCCTGGTGCTGGTCGACGACGAGGCCAGCACCGGCAATACCTTCGTCAACCTGGCCGCCGCCTGCCGCCGCCTGAATCCGGGCCTGGAGCGGGTGCACCTGGCCACCATCACCAATTTCATGGGCCGCGCCGCAACCGGGCTGCTGGACGCCCGCTTCGGCATGCCGGTGACGAGCGGCGCGCTGGTCGAGGGCGAATTCAGTTTCGTCCAGGGGCCCTTGCCGCCCGACCAGGGCCTGGCGCAGCGCTATGAAGAACACGCCGACCGCGGCGCCAGCCCCGCCTTCGGCCGCCTCGGCACGGGGCGGGCATTGCGGGCGCCGGAGCAACTGGCGGCGCGCCTGGCTGCCGGGTTCGCACCCGGCAGCCGGGTGCTGGTGCTGGGCACCGGCGAATTCATGCACGTCTCGACCCTGTTCGGCGCCGCCCTGCAGCGCCACGGCGTCGACGTGGTGGTGCAATCGACCACGCGCTCGCCGATCCTCGCCTGGGGCGCGGTGGCGCATGCCTTGACCTTCCCCGACAACTACGGCGAGGGCATTGCCAACTACCTGTACAACGTCGCGCCCGGCCAGTACGACCACGTGCTGGTCTGCCACGAGACCGCGCCCGGCCCCGCGCTGTTCCAGCTCGCCGGCCAGCTGCAAGCGCGCCTATTCCACTTCCAGTCCGAGGACCACGTTGAAGAAGTTCCTGTTCGCTGACCTGGACGATACGCTGTTCCAGACCATCGGCAAATGCGGCGCGCACGCCCCGGGCGCGCTGGAGCCGGCCTCCTATTACAAGGACGGCAGCATCTGTTCGTATACCACGCCGGCCCAGCGTTCCTTGCTGGCCCTGCTGCAGGACGGGATGACGATGATCCCGACCACCGCGCGCGACCTCGACGGCCTGCGCCGCGTGTCCCTGCCGTTCGACAGCTACGCCGTCATCAATTATGGCGGCGTGGTGCTCGAGCCGGGCGGCGCGGTCGACCAGCCCTGGCTGGACGGCATGCGCACGGCGATGCACGCCGCGCTGCCTGGCCTGCTGGCGCTGGCCGCCCACATCGACGACCATGGCGCGCGCACCGGCTATGGCGGCCGCGCGCGCATGATCGAGGATTTCGGCACCCCGTTCTTCCTGGTGGTGAAGGATCCGGACAAGGAGGCCAGGCGCCTGGCGCCGCTCGAGGAAGACGTGGTGCGGCCCTGGATCGCCGACGGCGACCGCGATTACTTCATCCATCGCAACGGCAACAACCTGGCCATCCTGCCCAAGGCGCTGAACAAGGCCAACGCGGTGGCCCACGTCACCCAACGCTTGAAACTCGAATTCGGCGAGATCGTCACCTTCGGCATGGGCGACAGCCGCTCGGACGCGCGCTTCATGGCCGCCTGCGACTACGCCATCATCCCGCGCGGCACCCAGCTCGCCGGCGTCACGGTGGGGGCGCTGTGAGCGACTGGGAAGACTTCTCCGGCAGCTACCGCAAGGGCGAGGTCAGCTTCCTGCTGCGCCGCATGGCCCAGGAAGGCTTCGTCGACGTCGCCGAGAAAGAGGCGCTGATCCAGAGCGGCCGGCGCCACTACAGCCAGATGCTGTCGCCCGAGTCGCAGCCGTCGGCGCGCTACATGGCATTGTTCGACGAGGCCTGCCGCGCCAACAATGCGCGCATGGCGCGCGACTGCCTGCGCCTGGCCCGCTTGATTGCCGCGCGCCCGCTGCACCGGCTGGCGCTGGTGTCGCTGGCGCGAGCCGGCACCCCGGTCGGCGTGGTGGTCGCCCGCCTGCTGCGCGAGCTGTTCGGGCGCGACGCGGTGCACTATTCGGTGTCGATCGTGCGCGACCGCGGCATCGACGCCGCCGCCCTGCGCCACATCCTGGCGCATGGGCACCCGCCCGATTCCATCGTCTTCCTCGACGGCTGGACCGGCAAGGGCGTGATCGCGCGCGAGCTGGCCGGCTCGGTCGAAGTGTTCAACGTGCGCCACGGAACCCACATCGACGCCGGCCTGCACGTGCTGTCCGACCTGGCCGGCGCCGCCGCCTGCGCGGCCTCGTGCGACGACTACCTGATCCCGTCGAGCATCCTGAACGCCACGGTGTCGGGCCTGGTGAGCCGCACCGTCATGAGCGACGACATGCGCACCGACGACTTCCACGGCTGCGTGTTCTACGAACAGTTCGCGGCGGTGGACCGTTCGCAGGCGTTCGCCGACGAGCTGGTGCGGCTGGCGCTGGCGCAATCCGACACGCTGCCGCGCGCGGAACCGATCGACGCCGCGGCCGCGCGCGCGCGCTCCCAAAGCTACATCGGCGCCGCCATGCGGCGCTTCGGCATCGCCGACGTCAACCTGGTCAAGCCCGGCATCGGCGAAGCCACGCGCGTGCTGCTGCGCCGCGTGCCGCGCCTGGTCGTGCTGCGCGACCCCGCCGCCGCCGAAGTGGCGCACCTGGCCGTGCTGGCCGAAGAAAAACGCGTGCCGGTCGAGATCGACCCGCACCTGCCCTATCACGCCGTATCCCTGATCAGGAGTGCATCGGATGGCTAAATCACTGGGCGCGTCGCTGTACGTGCCGGCCAATCACAAGAACCTGACCGCGATCGCCAATGGCGAGCGCCTGCCGCACGCGCGCTCGCTGATCTTCTGCACCGAGGATTCGATCGCCGACCGGGAACTCTCCTGGTCGCTGTTCAACCTGTCGGTGGTGCTGGCGAACATGCGCCTGGACGTGGCGGCCGACCGCTTCGTGCGGGTGCGCAACCCCGAGGTGCTGGCGCGCGTGCTGGCCATGCCCGGCGCCGAGAAGCTGACCGGCTTCGTGCTGCCCAAGATCACACGCCGCAACTTCGACAGCTATTTCAAGCTGGTGCGCCACACCGGACACGTCCTGATGCCGACCCTGGAGACGGCCGAGGCCTTCGACGACGGCGAGATGCAGGGCCTGCGCGCCGCCCTGGAAGCGCCGGGCGTGCGCCACCGCATCCTGGCGCTGCGCATCGGCGGCAACGACCTGCTGGCCCTGCTCGGCCTGCGCCGCCCGCGCGGCATGACGCTGTACCGCACGCCGCTCGGGCCCGTGATTTCGCGCCTGGTGACGACCTTCCGTCCCTACGGCTTCATGCTGACCGCGCCGGTGTTCGAATACCTCGACCTGCCCGAACTGCTGGACCAGGAAGTGATCGAAGACCTGGCCCACGGCATGGTCGGCAAGACCGCAATCCACCCGACCCAGATCGCCCCGATCGAGCAACACTTCAAGGTGACGCCGCAAGACCTGGCGGTGGCGCGCGCCATCCTCGACGCTTCGAGCCCGGCGGTGTTCCGCATGGACGACGCGATGCAGGAAGTCGCCACCCACCGCGCCTGGGCCGAGCGCACCCTCGAGCAATCACGCCTGTTCGGCTCACGCGCCGAACTGGGCCATAAACCATTCCTGGAAGGAGAACCCACATGACTACATTTGGACGCGGACAGAAAGGCAAGCTGGCCGACCTCGGCACCGGCCATGTTTTCGATGTCGCCATCGAGATCGCCGCCAACGGCGCCTCGGTCGACGTATCCTGCTTCGGCCTCGACGCCAACGACAAGCTGTCGGACGACCGCTACATGGTGTTCTACAACCAGCTGGCCAGCCCCGAAGGCGCGGTGCGCCTGGACCTGGGCGGCGGCCGCGCCCGCTTCGCGGTCAACCTCGACGCGCTGCCCCCTTCGATCACGAAACTCGTGTTCGTGGCGGCGATCGACGGCGCGGCCACCATGCGCACGCTGGGCGCCAGCGCACTCACCCTGGGCAGCGCGGTGCGCTTCCCGTGGTCGGGCGCCGACTTCGGCGACGAGAAGGCCCTGATCGTGGCCGAACTCTACCGCCGCGACGGCCTGTGGCGCTTCGGCGCCGTCGGCCAGGGTTTCAATGGCGGCCTGTCGGCGCTGCTGCAGCACTTCGGCGGCGCCGAGGCGGGATCGCCGACGCCGGCCGCGCCTGCCCCGACGCCTGCACCGGCACCGGCACCTGCCCCCGCGCCCAAGCCGGCGGTATCGCTGTCCAAAATCACGCTCGACAAGCGCGGCGACAAGATCTCGCTCGACAAGCGCCCCGGCGGCGGCTACGGCCGCATCCACGTCAACCTGAACTGGAACCAGGCGGCGATCGCGCCGCCGCCGGCCTCGCCCCCGCCGCCGTCCTCGGCCGCGCGCGGCGGCGGCTTCCTCGACCGCCTCACCAGCATGGCGGGCGACCTCGCGAACAAGGCCGGCGAGATGGCCAACAAGGCCGGCGCCGCGCGCAAGGGCCGCAGCGGTATCGATCTCGACCTGGGCTGCATGTACGAGCTGGCCGACGGCCGCCGCGGCCTGGTGCAGGCGCTCGGCAACACCTTCGGCGACTACGAGCGCGAACCGTTCATCCAACTGGATGCCGACGACCGCACCGGCGCCGCCGCCAATGGCGAGAACCTGTTCATCAACGGCGAGCGCTTCGACAAGATCAAGCGCGCGGTGATCTTTTCCTTCATCTACGAAGGCGCGGCCAACTGGGGCGTGACCAATGGCGTGGTGACGGTGTCGGCGCCGGGCCAGGCGCCGGTCGAGGTCAGGCTGGATGGCGGCGACCGCCAGATCATGTGTGCGATCGCGCTGATCGAGAACCGGGGCGGCAACCTGGTGATCACCAAGCTGGCCGAATACTTCCAGCAGCAGGGCATGACCAGCGCGCACGAGCTGATGGACCGGCACTACGGGTTCGGGATGCGCTGGAAGACGGGCAGCAAGTAAGCCGGCAGCAACCAAGCGGGCAGCAAACAAGCGCTTGCCCGGAGAGGGGCTGCTACCACTTGCAGCCCTTGTCCGTGATCGTCTCGATGGCGAGCGGCACCAGCAGCAGCAGGTTGACCGTCGTTCGGCCCTCGGCATACTTGGTCTGGCAATCGGGTCGCTTCGCCCGCCGCACCGCGCGCGCCAGCGCACCGTCGTCGCTGGCGCGCATCTGTCCGGATTCGCGCAGGCTTTCCGGCGCGGTCGGCGCCCGCGCGCCGTCCGCCTGCCGCGCCGCGGCGCGCAATGATTCCATATCGATGGTCCGGGCCGGCGCCAGCGTCTGCTGGCTGTCCGTCGCCGGCGGCAGCGCGGGCATCGCGGACATCGCGGGCAGCGCAGCCAGCGGCGCCGGTGGCGCTGTCATCTCTTCGGCTCGCGCCCTCATGCGATCCGGCCGGCGCCTTGGCGCTGCCGTGACCGGGAGCGGCGCGGGCGCCGCCGCGGCCACCGGCGGCCGCGAAGCCGGAATGAAAACAACCGCGACATAGTCGACGGGGGCGTCCGCGTGGCGCGCATCGGGCGTTTCCGCGAAAGGCAGCAACGCGAGCACGAACCCGATATGCGCCAGCGCGACGGGCGCGCCAGGGGCGGCCCGGATCAAGCTTCGTCCCGCCGGCGCAGCCGCGCCGCCAGCAGTTCGGGCCGGTCGAGATACAGGAACACGTAACGCGGCAAGCACTTCTGCGCTTGCCAGTGCAGGATGTCGATGCGCGCGTCCTCGCCGAGCACCAGCACGCAGTTCGGCCGGTCGAACGGCGTCACCAGCAAGGTGTCCTGGCTCGCCACGCCATGGCGCCGGCGCCAGATCGGCAGCGGCGAGTCCACCACCTCCAGGCGCACGATCGCCGCGAACGGCAGCACGCCCTCGGCGCGGGCGCCCACGCGCAGGTGCAGCGCGTCGTCGGTCATGACGTGGCGCCCTGCCCCGATATGCCAGCGGTCGCCAAGCACCCAGGCCAACGTGTACAGCACGGCCACGGCGCCCAGCACGTGCAGCAGGGCCAGCGTGCCGGCATCCTCGACGAACAGGTTCAGCAGCAGGACATGGACCGGCAGCTCGAACAGCAGGCTGACGAAGACGACGGCGGTCGCGGCGCCGTAGCCACCGCGTTCCAGATAGGTCAGCGCAACGCCGTCCGGCAGCGCGCATGGGGCAGGCTGGCGCCGCAGGCGCATGACGCAGCCGACCCACAGCAGGCGGTCGAGCCTCAGCATCCCCACCAGTTCCGGCGGCAGCAGCGCCGTCACCCGCGTATGCCATGGCGCCCGGGCCGCATGCGCGCTGCGCAGGCGCCGCCAGGCGTCCGGCGCGTGGGCGATGTCCTTGGCCGCCAGCAGCAACATGGGCAGCGCCAGGGCGACATTGCGCAGGAAAGGCCTGGCGGCGTCGGGTGCGAGCCACTTGGCGATGGAAACCAGGAACATGGCGACGAGACCCCAGGCGGCGAGGTCGCGCCAGGACATAGTCCGAAGGCTCTGGACGAAGGGAAGCGGGGGCATGCGGCGGCAATCGGAGTACGAAACCAATCGATTACATCATGCCGGCGCGGGGCGAACAACGATTGAGGTGCAGCTGCGTGCAGTTCATGCAAAGCGCATGCGAGCGCCTGAAACGACAAGGGCCGGATCGCCCGTTGAAGGTCGATCCGGCCCTTGCAGCGCTGGCGGAAGCGTCCGCCGGCACCTGATTTTGTATTACTGCAGCTTGATTTCGACGTCGACGCCAGCTGGCAGGTCCAGCTTCATCAGCGCGTCAACAGTCTTGTCGGTCGGGTCCACGATGTCCATCAGACGCTGGTGCGTACGGATTTCGAACTGGTCGCGCGAGGTCTTGTTCACGTGCGGGGAACGCAGCACGTCGAAACGCTGGATGCGGGTCGGCAGTGGGACCGGGCCCTTGACGACGGCGCCGGTGCGCTTGGCGGTCTCGACGATTTCCAGTGCGGACTGGTCGATCAGCTTGTAGTCGAACGCTTTCAGGCGGATACGGATTTTCTGGTTTGGAGCGGACATGCTAATTCCTTTAAAAGAACGTTCCGGCTTGCTGCCGGCAATGTGGTAAAGGTACTTCGGTACTGCTCAAGAGGCGGGAGTATATCATCGTTCCCGCTCAAACAGATGGGGACAGACCAAAAAGTCTGCCCCCATCGTTGTGCTGACAAGACGCCCCGAAGGGCATCTCATCAAAGATCCAGCCTGATGAATCAGGCGAGGATCTTGGCAACCACGCCGGCGCCGACGGTACGGCCGCCTTCGCGGATTGCGAAGCGCAGACCTTCTTCCATCGCGATCGGAGCGATCAGCTTGACGGTGATCGAGACGTTGTCGCCTGGCATGACCATTTCTTTGTCTGCTGGCAGTTCGATCGAACCGGTCACGTCAGTCGTACGGAAGTAGAACTGAGGACGATAGTTGTTGAAGAACGGGGTGTGACGGCCGCCTTCGTCTTTCGACAGGACGTAGATCTCACCGGTGAAGTGGTTGTGCGGCTTGATCGAACCTGGCTTTGCCAGAACTTGACCACGTTGCACGTCTTCACGCTTGGTACCGCGCAGCAGCAGGCCGACGTTGTCGCCAGCTTGACCCTGGTCCAGCAGCTTGCGGAACATTTCCACGCCGGTGCAGGTGGTCTTGACGGTGTCGACGATACCGACGATTTCGATTTCTTCGCCGACTTTGACAACGCCGCGCTCGACACGACCGGTGACGACGGTGCCGCGACCCGAGATCGAGAACACGTCTTCCACTGGCATCAGGAAGGCGCCGTCCACAGCGCGCTCTGGCGTTGGGATGTAGGTGTCCAGGGCTTCAGCCAGGCGGGTGATGCACTCTTCGCCCATTTCGCCTGGTTTGCCTTCGAGGGCCATACGTGCCGAACCCTTGATGATTGGCACGTCGTCGCCTGGGAACTCGTATTTCGACAGGAGCTCGCGCACTTCCATTTCGACCAGTTCCAGCAGTTCCGCGTCGTCGACCAGGTCGCACTTGTTCAGGAACACGATGATGTATGGAACGCCAACCTGACGCGCCAGCAGGATGTGCTCGCGGGTCTGTGGCATCGGGCCGTCGGCGGCCGAGCACACCAGGATCGCGCCGTCCATCTGCGCAGCACCGGTAATCATGTTCTTGATGTAGTCGGCGTGGCCTGGGCAGTCAACGTGCGCGTAGTGACGGTTTTCGGTTTCGTACTCGACGTGCGCGGTGTTGATGGTGATGCCGCGTGCTTTTTCTTCCGGAGCCGCGTCGATCTGGTCGTAGGCCTTGGCTTCGCCGCCGAATTTCTTCGACAGGACGGTAGCGATTGCAGCCGTCAGGGTGGTTTTGCCGTGGTCAACGTGACCGATGGTGCCGACGTTCACGTGCGGCTTGGTCCGTTCGAATTTACCTTTTGCCATTTCCTAATTCCTTTAAGAGAAACGATATATTTTGTTTACAGGGGGGATGGGACGTCCCATCCCCCCATGATGTATTACTTGGACTTCGCGGTGACGATGGCGTCGATCACGTGCTTCGGCGCTTCCGAGTAGTGCTTGAATTCCATCGTGTAGGTCGCGCGGCCCTGGGTCGCCGAACGCAGCGAGGTCGAGTAACCGAACATTTCCGACAGTGGCACTTCGGCTTTGATGATCTTGCCGCCGCCGCCTGGGATTTCGTCCATGCCCTGGACCATGCCGCGACGCGACGACAGATCGCCCATCACGGAACCGGCGTAGTCTTCAGGCGTTTCCACTTCCACGGCCATCATTGGCTCGAGGATGACCGGGCTTGCTTTACGGCAGCCGTCCTTGAACGCCATCGAGCCCGCCATGCGGAACGCGTTTTCGTTCGAGTCGACGTCGTGGTACGAACCGAAGGTCACGGTGACTTTGACGTCGACCACCGGGTAACCAGCCAGCACGCCGCTGGTCAGGGTTTCGCGCACACCTTTTTCGACTGCAGGGATGTATTCGCGAGGAATCACACCGCCCTTGATCGCGTCGACGAACTCGAAGCCCTTGCCTGGCTCTTGCGGCTCGATCGACAGCACTGCGTGACCGTACTGACCACGACCGCCCGACTGCTTGACGAACTTGCCTTCGACGTCGGTGACTGCCTTGCGGATGGTTTCGCGGTATGCAACCTGTGGCTTGCCGACGGTCGCTTCCACGTTGAACTCACGCTTCATGCGGTCAACGATAATTTCCAGGTGCAGCTCGCCCATACCACCGATGATGGTCTGGCCCGATTCTTCGTCGGTACGCACGCGGAACGACGGGTCTTCCTGTGCCAGGCGGTTCAGCGCCAGGCCCATTTTTTCCTGGTCGGCCTTGGTTTTCGGCTCGACTGCCTGTTGAATCACAGGCTCAGGGAAGACCATCTTTTCCAGGGTGATGACAGCCGAAGGATCGCACAGGGTTTCGCCCGTGGTCGCTTCTTTCAGGCCGACCGCAGCGGCGATGTCGCCGGCGCGCACTTCCTTGATTTCTTCGCGCTGGTTGGCGTGCATCTGCAGAATACGACCCAGGCGTTCCTTCTTGCCCTTGACCGGGTTGTAGACGGTGTCGCCCGAATTGACCATGCCCGAATAGACGCGGAAGAAGATCAGCTGGCCCACGAACGGGTCGGTCATGATCTTGAATGCCAGTGCAGCGAATTTCTCGTTGTCGTCGGCCTTGCGGGTGACCGGCTGGTCGTCTTCATCGGTACCGGCCACTGGTGGAATGTCCACTGGCGACGGCAGGTATTCGATGACGGCGTCCAGCATTGCCTGCACGCCTTTGTTCTTGAACGCGGTACCGCACATCATCGGAACGATTTCCGACGCGATGGTGCGCTGGCGCAGGGCGGCCTTGATCTCTGCTTCCGACAGATCGCCTTCTTCCAGGTACTTGTTCATCAGCTCTTCGCTGGCTTCAGCAGCGGTCTCGACCAGCTTCTCGCGCCATTCGTTGGCTTGATCGACCAGTTCCGCAGGGATGTCGCGGTAGTCGAACTTCATGCCTTGCGAAGCTTCGTCCCAGATGATTGCTTTCATCTTGACCAGGTCGACCACGCCCAGGAAGTTCTCTTCCGCGCCGATCGGGATCTGCAGAGGGATCGGGTTCGCCTTCAGGCGAGCGCGCATCTGCTCGTAGACCTTGAAGAAGTTCGCGCCGGTACGGTCCATCTTGTTGACGAAGGCCAGACGTGGAACTTTGTACTTGTTAGCCTGACGCCACACGGTTTCCGACTGTGGCTGCACGCCGCCGACTGCGCAGTAAACCATGCAGGCGCCGTCGAGCACGCGCATCGAGCGTTCGACTTCAATGGTGAAGTCAACGTGGCCCGGGGTGTCGATGATGTTGATGTGGTGAGGCTCGAAGTTACCAGCCATACCTTTCCAGAAGCAGGTCGTCGCTGCCGAGGTAATGGTAATGCCGCGCTCTTGCTCCTGCTCCATCCAGTCCATCGTCGCTGCGCCATCGTGCACTTCGCCGATCTTGTGGTTGACGCCCGTGTAGAACAGGACGCGTTCGGTGGTGGTGGTTTTACCAGCATCGATGTGAGCCGAAATACCGATATTGCGGTAGCGCTCGATGGGGGTCTTGCGTGCCATAATTTTTCCTAAATCTTTGAATGGACAAAACCGAGCATCATCTTGATGATCAAAATGAGCCCGGCCTGAACAACAGATACTGCAGGGGCATATTCAGGAGAAAAATCCCCCTGCGGTCTGCCCATGTTTTTAGAAGCGGAAGTGCGAGAACGCCTTGTTCGCTTCTGCCATGCGGTGCACTTCGTCACGACGCTTCATTGCGCCGCCACGGCCTTCGGCCGCTTCCAGCAGTTCACCACCCAGACGTTGCGGCATGGATTTTTCGCTGCGCTTGTTTGCGGCTTCGCGCAACCAACGCATGGACAGCGCCATACGACGAACCGGACGAACTTCCACTGGCACCTGGTAGTTGGCGCCACCGACGCGGCGGGATTTGACTTCCACCATCGGTTTAGCGTTGTTGATCGCGGTCGTGAACACTTCCAGCGGGTCTTTGCCCGACTTGGATTGAATGTGTTCGAATGCACCGTAGATGATGTTTTCTGCAACCGACTTCTTGCCGGACAGCATCAGAACGTTGACGAATTTGGCGACATCGGTGTTGCCGAATTTTGGATCCGGCAGGATTTCGCGCTTGGGTACTTCACGACGACGTGGCATTTCAATTCCTTCCTGTCTTCAGTTGAGTGCGGATTCCGCACTCGCGAAAGGCCCTCATGACCCTTCACTTACTCGGCCTTGCGGCCGGCTCAACTTATCTAATTAATGTGACGTGTCGATGACACGCACCTCGAAGATTACTTCTTCGCAGCCTTGGCACGCTTGGCGCCGTACTTCGAGCGCGCTTGCTTACGGTCTTTGACGCCCTGGGTATCCAGTGCACCGCGAACCATGTGGTAACGCACACCTGGCAAGTCTTTCACACGACCGCCGCGCAGCAGCACGACACTGTGTTCTTGCAGGTTGTGGCCTTCACCGCCGATGTACGAAATGACTTCGAAACCGTTGGTCAGACGCACTTTAGCGACTTTACGAAGCGCCGAGTTAGGCTTCTTCGGGGTGGTGGTGTACACACGGGTGCACACACCACGTTTTTGCGGGCAGTTTTCCAGTGCCGGCGACTTGCTCTTCACAACCGCGGCTTCACGCGGCTTGCGAATCAGTTGATTGATGGTTGGCATCGTTCCTAATCCAACAAAATTGCTACTGAATTGACGACCCGAGACGGCGAACATGCTGGCCCGGGGACTAAACCTAGTCCCGTGAGAACTGACAGCGCAGGCGCGGAAAGCCACTCGACAAAAGGAGCGGCTGCGAATGCGTATACGATGTGCAGAATAAAAACGAGAACTCGCGAATATACGCTGAATGTGACGGCAGGTCAACCAATTTGCCGCTCCGTCAAGCCTGCCCGGACGGCCCGGCCGGTAAACCAGGAGAAATGTGGCATCACCGCGACGGGCTCCACCCCACGACGGTGCAAACCATGCCTGCGGGCATTTACGTTTGCCGCGCGATGGCCACGAACGCTTCCAGGTAGGCCGTGCCGGCATCGACTTCGCGCGTGCCCAGGAAGATCTGCTTGAACACGCCGTCCCGGCCGAGCCGCACCGGCGCCACCGCCATCCGGCCCGCGTATTCCTCCACCAGCCAGCGCGGCAGCGCCGCCACGCCGCGACCGCTGGCCACCATCTGCAGCATGATGTCGGTGGTCTCGATCGTCTTGCGCTGGCGCGGCGCGCAGCCGGCCGGCAGGAAGAACTGGTTATAGATGTCGAGCCGCTCGACGTCGACCGGATAGGTGATGAGCACCTCGTTCGACAGATCGGCCGGCGCCACATGCGCCATGTCGGCCAGCCGATGGCCGCGCGCCACCACCAGCACCTGCTCGTAGTCGAATACCGGCACGAAGCGCAGCCCCGGCTTGAACAGCGGATCGGGCGTGACCAGCAGGTCGATCTCGTAGCCGTGCAGGGCCTTGAGGCCGCCGAACTGGAAACGCTGCTTGACGTCGACATCGACCTCGGGCCACGCCGCCAGGTAAGGGTCCACCACCCTCAACAGCCACTGGTAGCAGGGATGGCATTCCATGCCGATGCGCAAGGTGCCGCGCTCGCCGCGCGCGTATTCGTGCATCAGGCGCTCGGCATGCTCGAGCTGAGGCAGCACCCGCTCGGCAAGCGCCAGCAGGTAGCGCCCGGCCTGGGTCAGGCGCAGCGCCCTGCCCTCGCGCGTCCAGACCGGTGTGCCCAGCTGCTGCTCGAGCTTCTTTACCGTGTGGCTCAGGGCCGACTGCGTCAGGCACAGCACGTCGGCGGCCGCGGTCAGCGAGCCGCGCCGGTCGACCTCACGGATCAGGGACAAATGGATGCGTTCGATCATGTCACATGAGCAGAATTAATGGATGGATGAAATCATACCAATTTTATTCATGGGTCAAGCGGCCTATGATGAACTCATCCATTCATCAGGCTGACTTCCACATGACGACTACCCACACCCTCGGCTTTCCACGCATCGGCGCGCGCCGCGAACTGAAATTTACCCTTGAACGTTTCTGGAAAGGCGAAGCCTCGGCCCAGGAACTCGGCGCCCAGGCCGCAGCGCTGCGCCAGCGCCACTGGCAACAGCAGGGCAGGCTCGACTTCGCCCCGGTCGGCGATTTCTCCCTGTACGACCAGGTGCTGGACATGAGCTTCACCCTCGGGAACGTGCCGGCGCGCGCGCATGCGCACCATGGCGATGCGCTCGACGCGTCGCTTCATTCGTATTTCCGGGTGGCGCGCGGCCGCAGCCAGGGCGACCATGACCACGCCTGCGGCGGCGTGCATGCCGGCGAAATGACCAAGTGGTTCGACACCAACTACCACTACATCGTCCCCGAATTCGCCGCCGACACCAGTTTCAGGCTCGATACCGCGCGCCTGGACGAACAGCTGGCCCAGGCGCGCACGCTGGGCGTCAAGGCGAAGCCGGTCATCATCGGTCCGCTGACTTATCTGTGGCTGGGCAAGACCAAGGATGGCAGCGACCGGCTCGACCTGCTGCCCCGGCTGCTGCCGGTGTATGCCGAGCTGCTGGCCTGGTTCGTCACGCAAGGCATCGAATGGGTGCAGATCGACGAGCCGGCGCTGGTCACCGAACTCGATGCGCGCTGGCAGGCCGCTTACGCGAGTGCCTACGACCTGCTCCAGCACAGCGGCGTCAAATTACTGCTGGCGACCTATTTCGGCCGCCTCGATAACAACCTGGCGCTGGCCTGCGCGCTGCCGGTGGACGGCCTGCACCTGGATGCGATCAATGCCCGCGCCGAGATCGCGCCGGCCATCGAGGCCCTGGGCCAGGACAAGGTGTTGTCGCTCGGCGTGATCGACGGTCGCAACATCTGGAAGACCGACCTGCACGCGACCCTCGAATGGCTCGAGCCGGTCCAGCGCCGGCTGGGTGGGCGCCTGTGGATCGCGCCTTCGTGCTCGCTGCTGCATGTGCCGGTCGACCTGCAGAACGAGACCGCGCTTGACCCCGAGATCCGCTCCTGGCTCGCGTTCGCCGTGCAGAAACTGGAAGAATTGCGCATCCTGGCCCATGCGCTCGACCATGGCCGCTCGCAGGTGCAGCTCGAACTGGTCGAGAACGCCGCCGCGATCGACCGCCGCCGCGCCTCGACGCGCGTGTCGAACCCGGACGTGGCGCAGGCGCTGGCCGCGATCACGCCCGAGCTGGGCCGGCGCACCAGCAGCCACGCCGAAAGGAGCCGCAAACAGGCCGCCCTGCTCCGGCTGCCGAGCTACCCGACCACCACCATCGGCTCGTTCCCGCAGACGGCGGCGATCCGCCAGACGCGCAATGCCCATAAAAAGGGCGAACTGGAGGCGGCGGCGTATGAAGAAGCGATGCGCGCCGAGATCGCGCGCTGCGTGCGCGAGCAGGAAGCGCTGGGGCTGGACGTGTTCGTGCATGGCGAGGCCGAACGCAACGACATGGTCGAATACTTCGGCGAGCAGCTCGACGGCTACGCCTTCAGCCAGAACGGCTGGGTGCAATCCTATGGCTCGCGCTGCGTGAAGCCGCCGATCCTGTTCGGCGACGTGCGCCGGCCGCAGGCGATGACGGTCAAATGGACCACCTATGCGCAATCGCTGACCGACAAACCGATGAAGGGCATGCTGACCGGCCCGGTGACGATCCTGAACTGGTCGTTCGTGCGCGACGACCAGCCCAGGTCGGTGAGCTGCCGCCAGCTGGCGCTGGCCATCCGCGAGGAAGTGCTGGACCTGGAGCGCGCCGGCGTGCGTGTGATCCAGATCGACGAGGCGGCCCTGCGCGAAGGCTTGCCGCTGCGGCGCGCCGAATGGACGGCCTACCTCGACTGGGCGGTCGAATCGTTCCGCATCACTGCCAACGGCGTGGCGGACGAGACCCAGATCCACACCCATATGTGCTACTCCGAGTTCAACGACATCATCGGCGCGATCGCCGCCATGGATGCCGACGTGATCACGATCGAGACGTCGCGCTCGGATATGGAACTGCTGGACGCCTTCGACGATTTTGACTATCCGAACGAGATCGGACCGGGCGTGTACGACATCCATTCGCCGAACATCCCGAGCCAGGACCACATCGTGGACCTGATGCGCAAGGCCGCCATCCGCATCCCGGCCGAACGCCTGTGGATCAATCCCGACTGCGGCCTCAAGACCCGCAACTGGGAAGAAGTGCTGCCGGCGCTGCGCAATATGGTGGCGGCGGCGCATACCCTGCGCGCCGCCTGAGGCCGGCCCTCAGTTGGACCTCAGTTGACCTTTTTCAGGAAGTCGCCGACCGCCTTCACCAGCAGCGGCGACACCGGCAGCGACGGGTCGCCGTAGGCCGCCGCCTGCAGCGCCGGGTCGGCCCGCACGTGCTTGAAGATATGGTTCATGCCGGGGACGATGACCAGGGTCGCATCCGGCTTGGCGCGGTACAGGGCATTGGCCTGGGCGACCTCCACCTGGATGTCGGTATTGCCCTGGACGATCAGCACCGGCATGGTCAAGGCGGCGATGCGCTGCGCCGGCACATACCTGAACCACGAGATCATGTAGGGCTGGACGCTCGGCCGGTACAGGGTCATGAGCGCCGGCGGCACCTGGTCGACCGTGGTTCCGCCCTCGAGCGCCGTCAGGATGCGCTCGCTCTCCGTGTTCAACCCGGGCGGCAGCTTGCCGGCCAGCTGCTTGCGCAGGACGGTGGACGGCCCATCGGCGATGCCGGCGATCGAGACGAAGGCCGCGGCGCCGGCCTGCTGCGCCGCCAGCATGCCGATCAGGGAGCCTTCGCTGTGGCCGATCACGGCCACCGCGCCGAAGCGCGGGTCGGCCTTCAGCCTGGCGATCCAGGCGGCGGCGTCGTCCACATAGGTCTCGAAGCGCAGCTCGGATTCCGCCGGAGCGGCCGGCAGGCTGGCGGCCACGCCGCGCTTGTCGTAGCGCAGCGACGCGATACCCTCCGCGGCCAACGCCACCGCCAGCATCCTGAGACTGTCGTTGCGACCCGGGATCAGGGGATTGTTGCCATCGCGGTCGGTCGGGCCGGAACCGGCGATGATCAAGGCCACCCGCGGCTTGCCCTCGAGGGCGGCCGGCAATTGCAGCGTTCCGGCGATGCGGCCGGTCGGCGTGTCCAGCGCAATGTGTTCTTCGGTCGACTGGGCCGAGGCGAGAGCGGCGGCGAAGAACAGCAGCAGGGCCGCAGCGAAGCTGGGTGCGAATCTCATTTCCGCCCCGCGGTGATCGTCTTGGGGGAGGCCATCAGGACCGTCAACCAGCCCAGGAAGGAAATACAACGCTGCAGACCGACGAAGCACAGGAACCAGACGGCCCACTGGGCAGCGGTGTACTCAAATGGCGCAAGGCCGGCTGTCGACATCAGGAACAGCGTCGCAAAGGTGGTCAACCCGCCCACGATACCGGAAAACCACCACTTCTTTTCAAGCTCCGACATAGCATTCCTCACTCAGTATCATTCACGCCGCCACCGGCATGCCGCGCTGCGCCAGGCAGAAACCCTGGATCCGTTCGAGCGCCGCCGCGGCCGCTTCTTGATCGAGCCCCGCCCCGAAGTGGTAGCGATGGGTCGCGGTCTCGATCTCGATCCGGCCATGGCCGAAGCCGAGGGCGTCCCACTTGGCTTCCGGCGTCCAAGCCTCCGGCGGCGGCAGCAGCCGCACCGCGCGGATCTCGTCGGGCCGGAAGGCCAGCGCGATCGGCGGCAGCTCGCCCGCAGGGGCGATATATAGCTCATCCCGGAACACGAAGTTGCGGTACAGCGCCCAGGCGGCCACGCTGACGATGGCCAGCGCGCAGGCGGCGAAGATGGCGACGCCGAGCGACAGGTCGTGCCGCGCGCCGCTCGCCAGGCCATAGGCCAGCAGACAGACGAAGCAAAAGGACATGCACGCGGCAAAGCCGCGCTTCTGGGTTGGACAGACGATATGCAGAACCAGGCTGGCGCTCATTCCTCTTCTTCGAAAATGGCCTTGACCGTGAAGATACCACTTCTCGTAGAAAGGAATATGCGCGGATTCTCCCCGGGCCTGCCATTTCCGGGCTTCAGGCGCATGCCGGACGGCGCCCGGAACTACACGGCGGTGGCGTTCAGCGGCGTCGCCCGGGCCTTGAAGCTGGAAGCGTGCGGCGGCTCGGGCTCCACCAGGTGGCTGCTCAACCAGCGCGCCACCTCGGCCGCCCGCTTCTCGACGCGTGGCCCGAAACCCTGGCTCGCCAGCAGCGCGATGCCGTTCGGGTTGCGCAGCACGCCCGGCGCCAGTACCGGGCGGCCGCTGGCCGTATCGATGAAGAACGGCTCGAACTTCTCGCGCAGCAGCGGCGCCAGCACCAGGTTGTGCGAGGACACCAGCACCAGGTCGCGTCCGGCCAGCTGTTCCAGCACGGCGCACGCCGCCGATACCGACTCCAGGTGATTGGTGCCGCGGAACACCTCATCGATCAGGCAGATGCCGGGCGGCTGGCCGGCGACATCCAGCAATTCCTTCGCCCGCCGCAGCTCCGCCATGTACAGGCTCTCGCCGCCCAGCAGCGAATCCTCATTCTGCATGCTGGCGCGCACCGGCAGCGCCGGCAGGCAGGCCCGCGTCGCGTAGCAAAAACCGAAGGCGCGCGCCGCGATCGCGTTCAGGCCCACCATGCGCAGGAAGGTGCTCTTGCCCGACGCGTTCTGGCCCGAGATGAAGGCGCCCTTGCCGTTCAGGACCACCGATAGCGCAACCGGCTTTTCCATCAAGGGGTGGATGCCGCCCTCCAGTACCAGCGTGCGCGGATCGCCGCGCTCGGCCCAGCACCAGCGCCCGCTCGATGCCAGGTGGCGCGCCAGCGTGACGTCGGCCTCCAGGTTGGCACAAGCGAGGTAGGATTCGCGCAGGAAGGCGCGCTCGGCATGCACGATGCGCAGCGTCTTGAAGTAGTGCGCCACATTGGCGGCCGCGAACCAGTCGGCATACTGCTTCGCAGCCGGGATCATTCTCAGGCTCGGCGAACGCGCCAGGCGCAGGTGCAGGCGTTCGGCCCTGGTGCGCACCTCCGTGAAGGTCTCGAGCAGCGGCCCGCCCTGCTTGCCCAGCAGGCTGGTCGCGCGCAGCAGCGCATGCAGCGCGCGGATGGCGGCGGCCCACTCCTCTACCGACTGGTGATAGCGGATCTGCAGCGCCATCAAGGGGGCGAGAGCCGCCAGCGTCAGCGCCCAGCCGAACGGCAGGGTGACCAGGGCCGCGAGCGAGAACAGCAGCGCGAGCGACAGCAGCCATAGCCAGCGCGACCAGAACGGGATGGTCGGCGCCGCATCCCGGAACAGCAGGCCGGCCACCTCGGCGTCGGCATGGCGCAGGATGCGCAGGCTGGCGTCGATCGCGTCCAGCCGGGCCGGATCATCCATCAGCGCCTGCAGGCGGGTGCGCTGCACCGTGCACGCGGCATCGTCGATGCCGGCGCGCAGGCGCCGGTGTAATACCTGGCGCCCGAAAATGCTGGCGTCGGGCGCCAGCCTGTCTTCGAAAGAAGCGACCAGCAGGTCGTCCCAGGTCTGGTCGTCGATGCCTGCGGCGCCATCGAGGCGGTGCAGGCGTCCGACGTCGTCTGGCGTAAAGAAGTGGCGCGGTGGCGGTTCAGTCACTGGCGCGACGCTGCGCCAGAGGTCGAGCAGGCGGTCGAACATCGACAAGGTCTGTCCTTGGGAGAGAACCGGCGGCGCCGGGTGCCAATCCAACATACGGGCGGGATTGCTAACTTGCAAGATCGAAAACATTTTCTAGACGAAATTACCCGCTACGGGTAATGCGACATTGAATCCGACAATGTACGTTTCCCAACATACCGTGTTCCGAATCGCTGGCACGATCAATCGGCAAGGCTCCCACTCATAATGACCAAGAAAGGCAGGCCCTCGATGAAACGCGCTTCGCTCGCAGCCGCGCTGTGCATGGTGTTCGGTTCCGCCACCGCCCAGCAGGGCGACGGCACCATGTTCTCCACCAAGATCAACGTCTGGAAGCCCAACAAGGTGGAGGCCACGCCGGAGCGCATCAAGGCGCTCAAGGCGCCACAGGGCTTCACGGTGAGCGCCTTCGCCACGGGCCTCAAGAATGCGCGCATCGTCGCGGTGGCGCCGAACGGCGACGTCTACGTGAGCCGGCGCGACCAGGGCGACGTGCTGCTGCTGCGCGACGCCAACGGCGACGGCCGCGCCGACGGCGCGCCGGTCACGGTGGCCAACCGCGCCGGCGCCCACGGCCTGGCGATCCGCGACAACAAGCTGTACCTGGTCACCGTCAAGGAGTTGTTCGTGGCCGACATCCAGCCCGACGGCCGCCTGGGCGAACTGAAGATGCTGATCGGCGACCTGCCCGATTCGGGCCAGCACCCGAATCGCACCATGGCCTTCGGCCCGGACGGCATGCTGTACCTGAGCGTCGGCAGCACCTGCAATACCTGCAACGAGAGCAATGTGGAAAACGCGACGTTGCTGCGCGTGTCACCCGACGGCAAGAGCCGCACCATCTTCGCCAGCGGCCTTCGCAACCTGATCGGCTTCGGCTGGCATCCGACCACGGGCGAACTGTGGGGCTTCGACCACGGCATCGATTTCCTGGGCGACGACGTGCAGCCCGAAGAGATCAACAAGATCGAGCTGGGCAAGCAGTACGGCTGGCCGCACGTGTACGGGGCCGGCGACATCTACCCGCAAAGCACGCCGCAGGGCGAGATCACCAAGCAGCAGTGGAAGGAACGCAGCACGCCGATGGTGCTGGGCTACACCGCCCATGCGGCGCCGATGCAGTGGGTCTGGGGCGCCGGCAGCGCCTTCCCGGGCGAATACCAGGGCGACGCCTTCGTCACCATGCGCGGTTCGTGGAACCGGGTGCCGGCGTCGGGCTACGAGATCGTGCGCGTGCGCTACCAGGACGGCCAGCCCAAATCGGTCGAGCCTTTCGTCACCGGCTTTCTGACGGACGGCGGCAAGACCCATATCGCGCGTCCGGTCGGCCTGGCGCTGGCAAAAGATGGCTCGCTCCTGATGGCGGACGACGCCAATGGCGTGATCTACCGCATCGCCTACACCGGCGCAAAGGCGGCCGCCGCCCCGCCGAAGGCGCCGGCCGGCCCCATGGAGCAGCAGGTCAACAAGGGCAACAAGGTCCCGCTGGCGAACCAGCGGCCCGAGACCGAGGCCCGGGGCCAGCTGAGCGTCTCGTCGCCGAGCTTCGGCAACAACGGGATGATGGACGAGCGTTACACCGAGTACGCGGACGGCGTCTCGCCGGCGCTGTCCTGGAAAGCCGTGGCAGGCGCGAAGTCGTACGCGGTCATCATGGAAGACCCGGACACCAGGCCGGTCACGCCCTTCGTGCACTGGGTGATGTGGAACATCCCGGCCACCATCACCAGCGTGCCGGAAGGGGTGCAGGAGCAGGCCCGCCTGTCCGACCCGGACGGCGTGCTGCAGGGCCGCACCACGCGCGGCGCGCCCGGCTACTACGGGCCCAAGCCACCGGCCGGCGAGGCGGCGCACCGCTACCACTTCCAGGTCTATGCGCTCGACAGGATGCTCGACGTCCCCTTCGGCGCCGACCGCGACCAGGTGCTGGCGGCGATGAAGGGCCATGTGCTGGCCAAGGGCGAGGTCGTCGGCAGGTACGGCCAGAAACAGCAGCCGCAAAAATAAGCGGCCGGACGCGGACCGCTCTGTCCGCGAACGACCGCGCCGGACCGGACGGACACCGCGGACAGCGGTGTCCGGCGCGGCCTCTTTATGAATCAATGACTTACAAGTTGGCATGGATTGTGCTGTAACGACAGGCAGCCCGTCGTTACTGGACACAACATGATTCGCGATACATCGCAACAAGACGCCGTCGTTGCCCCGTCGGCGTCCCACACCTTCAAGCGCCGCGCGCTGCTGATCGGCGCCGCCGCCGCCCTGCTGGCCGCCAGCGTCGCCGTGTTCGCCGCCTGGAGCGGCAGCGAACATTCCGTCTCCGCCAGCCGCGTGCGCATCGCCGAAGTCCAGCGCGGCACGCTGGTGCGCGACGCCGCCGTCAACGGCCGCGTGGTGGCCGCCGTCAGCCCGACCCTGTATTCCACCGCCCCCGCCACGGTCAACCTGAAGGTCGCCGCCGGCGACACGGTGAAGAAGGGCGACGTGCTGGCGGTACTGGAGTCGCCCGACCTGACCGACGCCCTCAAGCGCGAAGTCTCGACCTACGAACAGCTCAAGGCCGAGGTGGCGCGCCAGCAGATCCTGGCCAGCAAGCAGAAGCTGCTGGCCAGGCGCGAAGCCGACACCGCCGAAATCGAGCGCCTGTCGGCCCAGCGCACGGTGGAGCGCTACGACAGCGTGGGCGTGGTCGGCATCATCGCCAAGATCGACTACCAGAAGGCCCAGGATGCGCTCGATTCGGCCGGCATCCGCGCCAGGCACGCGGCGCAGGCGGCCGCGCTCGAAGGCGACGACGTCCAGCTGGCGATCCGCACCAAGACCAACGAGATGGAGCGCGCGCGCCTGTCGATGGCCAATGCCCAGCGCCGCGTCGACGAGCTGACCGTGCGCGCGCCGGTCGACGGCTTCATCGGCACCCTGAACGTCCAGAACCGCATGGTGGTCATCGCCAATGCCCCGCTGATGACCCTGGTCGACCTGTCCAAGCTCGAAGTCGAGGTCGAGGTGCCCGAGACCTATGCCGGCGACCTGGGCCTGGGCATGAGCGCCGAGATCACGCTGCCGTCGGGCCGCGCCACCGGCAAGCTGTCGGCGCTGTCGCCCGAGGTGGTCAAGAACCAGGTGCTGGCGCGGGTACGCTTCGACGGCGAGCAGCCCAAGGGCCTGCGCCAGAGCCAGCGCGTCAGCGCGCGCCTGCTGATCGAGGAAAAACCGGACGTCCTGATGGTGCAGCGCGGCCCGTTCGTGGAAAACGAAGGCGGCCGCCATGCCTACGTGATGCGCGACGGGGTCGCCGTGCGCACTCCGATCCAGGTCGGCGCCACCAGCATCTCGGCGGTCGAGATCCTGTCCGGCCTGAAGGCCGGCGACCGGATCGTGGTGGCCGGCACCGACGCCTTCGAGAACGCCGCACGTGTTTCGATCAACTGACATTTTCCAGAACAAGGAGCCAACCATGCTGCGCATGACCAACCTCTCCAAGGTGTACCGCACCCACATGATCGAGACCCACGCGCTGCGCGGCTTCGATATCCACGTCGGCCAGGGCGAGTTCGTCACCGTCACCGGGCCGTCCGGCTCCGGCAAGACCAGCTTTTTGAACATCGCCGGCCTGCTCGAGGAATTCACCTCGGGCGAATACGTCCTGGACGGCGTCAACGTGCAAGGCCTGGACGACGCGGCCCGCTCGCGCCTGCGCAACGAGAAGCTGGGCTTCATCTTCCAGGGATTCAACCTGATCCCCGACCTGAACCTGTTCGACAATGTCGACGTGCCGCTGCGCTACCGCGGCTTCAATGCGCGCGAGCGCAAGGAGCGCATCGAGGACGCGCTGGCCAAGGTCGGCCTGGCCTCGCGCATGCGGCATTACCCGGCCGAGCTGTCGGGCGGCCAGCAGCAGCGCGTGGCGATCGCGCGCGCGCTGGCCGGCTCGCCCAAGCTGCTGCTGGCCGACGAACCGACCGGCAACCTCGATACCCAGATGGCGCGCGGCGTGATGGAACTGCTGGAAGAGATCAACGCCGCCGGCACCACGATCCTGATGGTGACCCACGATCCGGAGCTCGCGGTGCGCACCCACCGCAACGTGCACATCATCGACGGCCAGGTGTCCGACCTGGTGCGGCGCGGGCCGTCGCTGGTGGATGGCCACGCCCCGGCCCACGCCTCGGTGCCGGCATAAGGAGCGGCCATGTTCGGCTATTACTTCAAGCTCGGCGTGCGCAGCCTGCGCCGCAACCGCTACCTGACCGCGCTGATGGTGCTGACCCTGGCGGTCGGCGTGGCCGCCAGCGTCTCGACGCTTACCATCCTGCACGCGATGTCGGGCGACCCGATCCCATCGAAGAGCGACCGCCTGTTCGTGCCGTTCATCGACAACGCCCAACCCGAAGGCTATATCCCAGGTTCCGAGCACATCGACATGCAGATGACCTACAAGGATGCGACGAACCTCCTGCGCGCCAAGCCGGGCGACCGTGGCACGGCGCTGTTCGGCACCGGCATGCCGATCGAGCCGCCGCGCGCCGACATCCCGGCCTTTACCGGCTACGGCCTGGCGCCGACGCGCGAGTTCTTCGCCATGTTCGAGGTGCCCTTCCTGCATGGCCAGGCATGGAGCGCCGAGGACGAGGCGCGCGGCGCCAACGTGGTGGTACTCAATCGCGCGGTGGCCGAAAAGCTGTTCGGCGACGCCAACCCGGTTGGCCAGCGCCTGCGCATGGGCGGCGAACCTTTCACCGTGGTCGGCGTGCTCGACGAGTGGAATCCGATGCCGCGCTATTACAAGCTGATCGGCAGCGGCCCCGCCACCGGCGAGGACTTCATGATTCCCTTCCCCACCGCGGTGCGGCGCGAGATGCAGCCCTATGGCAGCGTCAACTGCAGCGAGTCGCGCGATTCCGGCTATGCCTCGTTGCTGGCCTCGGAATGCACCTGGATTCAGCTCTGGCTCGAGACGCGCTCAGCCATGGACCGCGCCGACCTGCATGCCTTCCTCGAAAATTATGCGAGCGAACAGCGCAAGCTGGGCCGCCTGAAGCGCCAGGCGCCGGTCGAGCTGTACGACGTGATGGAATGGATGGAAAAGCAGAAGGTGGTGGGCAACGATACCCGGCTGTCGGCCTGGTTGGCGTTCGGCTTCCTGCTCCTGTGCCTGGTGAATACCGTCGGCCTGCTGCTGGCGAAGTTCTCGGTGCGCGCCTCCGAGGTCGGCATCCGCCGCGCGCTGGGCGCCTCGCGGCGCGACATCTTCCGCCAGTTCCTGCTCGAGACCGGGGTGGTCGGCCTGGCCGGCGGCGTGCTGGGACTGGCGCTGGCCTTCGGCGCGCTGGCCCTGATCGGCATGGAAAGCAAGAGTATGGCAGCGGTGGCGCGCATGGACTGGCAGATGCTGGCGCTGACCTTCGTGCTGTCGGTCTGCGCCTCGCTGATCGCCGGCCTGCTGCCGACCTGGCGCGCCTGCCAGGTGACACCGGCCATCCAGCTCAAATCGCAATGACCTTCGGAGAATGAACATGGAAATCCGACCCATCCTGTCCGCGCTGTTGCGCAACAAGACCGGCCCGATCCTGGTGGCGATGCAGGTCGCCCTGAGCCTGGCGATCCTGGCCAACGCCCTGCACATCGTCAACGAACGGCGCGAAGTGGCGGCCCGCCCTTCCGGCCTGGCCGACGAAGCCGCGACCTTCTATTTCGCGGTGCGCAACCTGAACCAGGACACGCCGGAGCAGATGCTGGCCACCATCAAGCGCGAGCTCGAGGTGCTGCGTTCGGTGCCCGGCATGGTATCGGCCGGCCAGGCGTCGCAGATGCCGATGTCGCAAAGTGGCGGCACCACCAGTGTCTCCGCCGATCCGCGCCAGGAGCGCGAGAGCGCCTATGCCTCGACCTATCTGGCGGATGGATCGATGGTCAAGACCCTCGGCCTGAAACTGGTCGAGGGCCGCGACTTCCTGCCGCACGAAATCCCCGAGGTCAACCAGACCCTCGAGAACAGGCTGCCGGAAACCATCCTCATGACGAAGGCGCTGGCCGAGAAGCTGTGGCCAGGCGCGCCGGCGGTCGGCAAGATGATGTACTTCGGCACCGGCAACGGGGCGCGCGGGGCACAGGTGGTCGGCGTGGTCGAGCGCCTGCAGACCGTGCATGCCGAAGTGGGCATGGATGGGGAGTATTCGATCCTGATCCCCGAATTCATGTATGGCCGCCCGGGCACGATGTACGCCATGCGCGCCGAGCCGGGCCAGCGCGACCGCGTGATGCGGGAAGCCGAACTGGCGCTGCGCAAATCGTCGGCCACGCCGATGATCCTGCGCATCAAGACGGTCGAAGCCGACCGCAAGGACCGCTACCGCGCCGACATGGCGCTGTCATGGATGCTGGTGACGGTCAGCGCGCTGCTGCTCCTGATCACCTGCAGCGGCATCGTCGGCATGGCCAGCCTGTGGGTGACCCAGCGCCGCAAGCAGATCGGCGTGCGGCGCGCCCTCGGCGCGCGCAAAATCGACATCCTGCGCTACTTCATCGTGGAGAACGTCCTGATCACCAGCGGCGGCGTGTTCGGCGGCGTGCTGCTGGGCGTGGGCCTGAACCAGCTGTTGGTGAGCGAGCTGGAAATGACACGGCTGCCGCTGCCCTACCTGGCCGCCGGCGCCCTGCTGTTCTGGGCGATCGGCATCCTGGCCGCCTATGGCCCGGCATGGCGCGCGGCCAGCATCTCGCCGGCGCTGGCCACCCGCAGTACTTGACCGCGAGGATGCTATGCTTGCGGCCATGCCCACCGTTCTCATCATCGACGACAACGCCGCCGTCGCCATGGCGCTCGAGGTGCTGTTCTCGCTGCACGACATCGCGGCGCTGCGCGCGGCCTCGCCCGAGGAAGGCCTGGACCTCCTCGGCCGCGAGCCGGTCGATCTGGTAATCCAGGACATGAACTTCACGGCCGACACCACGTCGGGCGAGGAAGGCGTGGCCCTGTTTCGCGAGATCCGCCTGCGTCATCCCGACCTGCCGGTGATCCTGCTCACCGCCTGGACCCACCTGGACGCGGCGGTCGACCTGGTCAAGCTTGGCGCCGCCGACTATCTGTCCAAGCCCTGGAACGACGAGCGCCTGCTGGCCACGGTCAGCAACCTGATCGAGCTGGGCCAGGCCAACCGGCTGCTTGCCAGCCGCCTGCAGCGCGAACGCAAGGCCAGGCGCGAGCTCGAACTGAACTTCGATCTGCGCGGCCTGGTGTGGCAGGATCCGGCCACCGAACGCGTGCTGCACCTGACCTGCCAGGTGGCTGCTGCCTTCGTGCCGGTCTTGATCACGGGGCCCAACGGCACCGGCAAGGAACGCATCGCCGAGATCATCCAGGCCAATTCGACGGTGGCCGACGGCCCCTTCGTGGTCCTCAACTGCGGCGCCCTGCCGTCCGAACTGATCGAGGCCGAGCTGTTCGGCGCCGACGCCGGCGCCTATACCGGCGCCTCGAAGGCGCGCGAAGGCAAGTTCGAGGCCGCCGACGGCGGCACCCTGTTCCTCGACGAAATCGGCAACCTGCCGCTGGCCGGGCAGATGAAGCTGCTGCGGGTGCTGGAAACCGGCCGTTTCGAGCGGCTCGGCTCGAACCGCGAGCGGCAGGTGAAGGTGCGCGTGATCAGCGCCACCAATGCCGACCTGGCGGCCATGATCCGCGCCGGGACCTTCCGCGAAGACCTGTTCTACCGCCTGAACGTGATCGAGCTGCGCCTGCCGCCGCTCGCGAGCCGTCCGGGCGACATCCTGCCGCTGGCCCAGTCGTACCTGGAACGCGGCAAGACCCTGCATCCGGCGGCCGAAGCGGCCTTGCTGGCCCACCCCTGGCCCGGCAATGTGCGCGAACTGAAGAACGTGATGGCGCGCGCCAACCTGCTGTCGAGCGGCGACACCATCAGGGCGACCGATCTCGGGCTGCCGGCCGCCAGCCTGCCGGCCCAGGACACGGAACCCGACCGCGACGCCATCGTGGGGGCGCTGGCGCGCGCCGGCGGCGTGGTGGCGCAGGCGGCGAACGAACTCGGACTGTCGCGCCAGGCGCTGTACCGCCGCATGGAGCGGCTGGCGATTCCACGTCCATGAGTGCATTCATGAGCGAATGCGCATGAGCCAGGCGCCGGGCCGGGCCAGGTTCTCGCTGGTCACGCGCCTGTCGGCGCTGGTCGGCACCCTGCTCGTCCTGGGCATGCTGGCCGCGCTGGGCCTGGACGCCCTGTTCCCCGGCCGCCCGCTGCTGGTCGCGGGCCTGTGCCTGCTCGGACTGCTGCCGGTCGCGATCATCACCCTGCGCGCGCAAATCCAGCCCATCCTGTCGCTGTTTCGCGCGCTGGAGGGGACGGTCGACAGCTACCGCGACGGCGACTTTTCCTTCAGCCTGCATTGGCCGCACAACGATGAGCTGAGCGACCTGATCGCGGCCCACAACCGGCTGGGCGCCGTGCTGCGCGAGCAGCGCCTGGGCCTGGCCCAGCGCGAACTGCTGCTCGACTCGATGGTGCAGAACACGCCGGTGGCGATGCTGCTGGTGGCCGATTCTGCGTCCCACGCCGGCGCGCATTCAGGGGTCATCGTCTACGCCAACGTCGCCGCGCGCCAGCTGCTGGCGCATGGGCGCAAGCTCGAGGGTCATGCGCTGCGCGCCGTGCTCGACAACGCCGCGCCGGCCCTGCGCGAAGCGCTGGCGCGCGGCGGCGACGGCCTGTTCAGCGCCGGCGAAGGGGAAAGCGAAGAGGTCTATCACCTGGCGCGCAGCACCTTCAACCTGAATGGGCGGCGCCACGAGCTGCTGCTGCTGCGCCAGCTGACGGCCGAACTGCGGCGCCAGGAAGTGCAGACCTGGAAGAAGGTGATCCGCGTGATCAGCCATGAACTCAACAACTCGCTGGCGCCCCTTGCCTCGCTCGCGCATTCCGGCGCCGAGCTGGTGCGGCGCGGGCAGGTGGAGCGCCTGCCGCAGATCCTCTCGACCATCGGCGAACGCACCCGTCACCTGGAGAGCTTCATCCTCGGCTATGCGCGCTTCGCCAAGCTGCCGGCGCCGCGCCTGGAAGCCTGCCCGTGGCCGGAACTGGTCGCGCGCCTGACCGGCCAGGTCGATTTTGCCGTCGAGGGCGAGCTGCCGCCGGACCCTGCCCGGGTCGACCCCGCCCAGCTGGAGCAGGCGCTCCTGAACCTGCTCAAGAACGCGCACGAGTCAGGATCCAGGCCGGAGCAGGTCCAGCTGCAGGTGCGGCGCGTGCAGGACCAGCTGCGCATCGACGTGCTCGATCGCGGCAGCGGCATGAGCGAGGCGGTGCTGACCCAGGCGCTGGTGCCCTTCTATTCGACCAAGCGCAGCGGCACCGGCCTGGGGCTGGCGCTGGCGCGCGAGATCGCCGAGGCACATGGCGGGCGCATCCTGCTCGCCAACCGCGACGGCGGCGGGCTGGCGGTGACGCTGTTCCTGCCGGCGCTGCCATCCACCTCATGAACCGTCTCTGGTAAGATCGGCGTTGATTTTCCAGCCGCTCGACCATGCCGCCGTCCACCACCGATCCCCGCTTCGCCCAGCCCGGCCATCCGCCCGCCACCATCGACGAATTCGAAGGCGTGCGTTTCCTGCACCTCGGCACTTCCTGGGTGCAGGGCGCGATGCGCCTCGCCAAGCCGGACACGATCGAGCTCGAATACGTGCAGATGATGATGATGTGGACGCTGTTCCAGCGCGCGCCGCGCCGCATCGCCCAGCTCGGGCTGGGCAGCGCCGCGCTCACCAAGTTCTGCTACCAGCGCTTTCCCGAGGCGAAGGTCACGGCGGTCGAACTCAATCCCAACGTGATCGCGATCTGCCGCGCGCTGTTCGGCCTGCCCGACAACGATGCCCGCCTGGACGTGCGCGAAATGAATGCGCTCGACTTCGTGCTCGACCGCGGCAACCATGGCCAGTTCGACGTGCTGCAGGTCGACCTGTACGACCAGGACGCGCGCGGCCCGGTGCTCGATTCGGTCGAGTTCTACCAGGGCTGCCGCGATTGCCTGGCGCCGGGCGGCATCATGACCGCCAATGTGTTCGGCGACTTCAGCAACTATGACAAGAACTTCCTGCACATGGAGCAGGTGTTCGACGCTGTCGCCTGGCTGCCCGAGGTGCATGACGCGAACGTGGTGGTGCTGGCCTTCCGGGAGGCGCCCGAGATCGACTTCGCGCTGCTGTACGAGCGCGCCGGCGAGGTCAAGCGGCGCCTGAACCTGCCGGCCAG
The DNA here is from genome assembly GCF_056279385.1 of Massilia sp. UYP34. Classification (NCBI taxonomy): domain Bacteria; kingdom Pseudomonadati; phylum Pseudomonadota; class Betaproteobacteria; order Burkholderiales; family Oxalobacteraceae; genus Massilia; species Massilia sp. UYP34. The sequence continues at coordinate 162,823 of NZ_JBWBRF010000001.1, forward strand.
GAATTGGGTCAACGGTCTGAAAGAGTGGATGCGCGATCACGCGTGATCTGGCACGGCGCGGGCGCACGGCGTTCCGGGAGCTGGCCGCCCACGCCCAGTTCGGACGCCGGCACGGGCGCGCCGAGCACCGCGAACACCGCGCCGCAGGGTTCGCGTTCCAGCGCCAGCACCGGGAACACCCGTTCCAGATTGACGTACTTGGCCCAGGCGCCGGCGCCGCGCGACTGGCTCGGCGGGATCGACATGGCGGCAAAGCCGCGCGCGCCCTCCTCCAGCGCCGCGATGCTGCGCACGCGGGCGGCGCGCGCTGCTTCGTCGGACCGTTCGGCCTGGCCGGCTTCCATGCAGCGCACCCGCAGCTGCGCGCCGGGCAGCGGATGGTCACTGATTTTCTGGTTGGGCGCGTGCCAGAGCTGCATCAGCACGATGCCGGTCGGCCCGTGGGCGTCCCAGGCGCTTTCGAGTCTGCCGTGGTGCTGCAGCCCGTAGCGCTTGCAGAGCTGGGTAATATTCATGTTAGTCGTTCCGTTGCCGTTGACGCCGCTCGCAGCTGCGGCGGGCGGCGGGACCCTGCATGGCGCGCAGCAGGATCTCTCGTGAGACATTGCAGCTCTCGAGGTACATCAGCCCGGCCGACACGCCTCGCGTCTCTGCCAGGAACAACGCATATTCGGTAGCGAGCGCGGACCGCTCGTCGATTCGTCGTTGAATCATGATGTGGCTGCCTACGAAGTGCGGCGAAAGCGCCGGCTTGAAATCACATGCTAAAGCCACTCGGCAGCACACCGTTGGAAATCTTGTTAAAGAACGTAACAATCCAGCAAACTCTTGCTCACAACATTTCTCACCAAAAATTTGTTTATTCTCAATGCATTACCCGAAACTCATGAACATCCCTTGAACTCAAAGAATACGTCTCTTTTATGCAACAGCCGTGCCACCTGTTCACCTTCGTATTTACTTATTTCAATAACTTCGTAGTGCAGATCGCGAACCCGTTGCTAACATGAAATGACATCCGGTCAAGCGGATGACATGACAACACTCAATGCAGGGGGAGAGGATGACCAGGAAGTTGAACAAGAAAACACTGCCGCAACGCGCCCTGTTGGCGTCGGCACTGATGGCGGCGTTGGCGCCCGTTGGCGCGCAGGAGACGGACAGCAGCATGTCGCAAGTCGTGGTGCTCGGCTCGCGCACCCAGGCCAAGACCGCGCTCGACACCGCGGTTCCGGTGGGCCTCATCAACAGCAAGGACATCCAGTCCGCCGGCACGCTCGAACTGGGCAAGGTGCTGCAAGACCTCGACCCCTCGTTCAATTTCACCAGCACCTTCGTGAGCGACGGCACCGACATCATCCGCCCCGCCACCCTGCGCGGCCTGGGCCCGGACCAGCTCCTGGTGCTCATCAACGGCAAGCGCCGCCACCAGCAAGCCCTGGTCAACGTGCAGCAGACCATCGGCCGCGGCTCGGCCGGCACCGACATCAATGCGATCCCGCTGTCGGCGATCCAGTCGATCGAGGTGCTGCGCGACGGCGCCGCGGCGCAGTATGGCTCGGACGCGATCGCGGGCGTCATCAACATCATCCTCAAGAAGGGCGCCGGCAACGGCACGCTCAGCGCCAGCGCCGGCACCACCGACGAAGGCGACGGCGACACCTATTCGGCCAGCGCCAACCGCGGCTTCGCGCTGGGGGCCGACGGCGGCTACCTGAACCTGTCGGTCGAGGCCAGGAAGCGCGACGAGACCAACCGCGCGGGTCCCGACACCCTGCGCGTCAGCCCGCCGCGCGTGACCCAGCGCCTGGGCGACAGCAACGCCAAGGACTATTACCTGTGGATGAATTCGGCCATCCCGACCGCCGGCGGCGAACTGTACGCTTTCGGCGGCGCCTCGAAACGCAAGGGCGATTCGGGCGGCTTCTTCCGCCCGGCCGAGGATTCGCGCAACGTGCCCGCGCTCTATCCGAATGGCTTCCTGCCGAATATCGTGACCACCGTGCAGGACGCCTCGCTCGCCGTCGGCTACCGCCACGACCTGCCGAACGGCTGGAACGCCGACGCCAGCGTCAACCATGGCCGCAGCCAGCTCAAGTTCCACGAACGGAACTCGGTCAACGTCAGCTACTGGTACGAGAACGGCGAGTCGCCGACGTCGGCCGACACCGGCACGCTCAAGTTCGAGCAGACCACCTTCAACCTCGATTTCAAGGGCCCGGTGAACGTGCTGGGCGGCGAGCTGTTCGTGGCCGCCGGCTTCGAATGGCGGCGCGACAACTACGAGATCGAGGCCGGCGATCCGGTCTCGTACCAGTACGGCCGCAGCAACAATCCCGCCATCGTCATCCGCGACCAGAACGGCGGCATCGCCGCCTCGGGCATCCAGGGCTTCCCCGGTTACACCCCGGGCACCGCGGTCGACGAGGGCCGCCACAATACCGCCTACTACCTGGACCTGGAGCGCCAGTTCGGCGCCAACGTCACGCTCGGCGCCGCGGCGCGCCACGAACGCTATTCGGACTTCGGCAACACCACGATCGGCAAGCTGAGCCTGCGCTGGGACCCGAGCCGCACCGTCGGGATCCGCGGCAGCGCCTCGACCGGTTTCCGCGCGCCGGGCGTGCAGCAGAAGTTCTACAGCTCGGTGTCGACCAACCTGAACGCCGCCGGCGTGCTGACCGAGACCCTGACCGCGCGCGAAGACAGCGCCGTCACGCGCGCCTTCGGCATCGCCCCGCTGCGGGAAGAAACCTCGAAGAGCGCCAGCATCGGCATGATCCTGCGCCCGACCCAGGGCTTCTCGCTCACCGCCGACGTCTACCGCACGAAGATCGACGACCGCATCGTCTTCTCCAGCAATATCGCACCGGAGTCCGGCCCCTGCCCGACGCCGGCCGCCTGCCCGATCCGCAACATCCTCGATCCGCTGCGCGTGGGCCAGGCCCAGTTCTTCACCAATGCGATCGACACCACCACCACCGGCCTCGACCTGGTGGCGCAGCAGACCATCCGTGGCCAGGGCTCGACCCTGGTGCTGTCGGGCCAGCTGGGCTTCAACAAGACCGAGGTCGACGACCGCCATTCGCAGTCGCCGGTGCTCACCGGTGCCCAATTGTTCGACGACGCGCAGGTGACGCTGATCGAACGCGGCCAGCCACGCAAGCACCACGTGGTGTCGGCCGACTACACCACCGGACCGTGGAACCTGACGGCGCGCGCCAACTACTTCGGCGCGGTGCAGGGCCAGGGGTTCACGGCGCCGTTCGTGCAGACCTGGGAAGCGAAGTGGATCGTCGACCTGACCGGGCGCTATGCCTTCAACAAGAACCTGGCGCTGTCGGCGGGCGTGAACAACCTGTTCGACACCTATCCGACGCGCTGGGATCCCGAGCGCGCGGCGCCTTTCCCGCAGTTGGGCTTCACGCACTGCTGGGAAACCTGCCCGTTCGGCATGAATGGGCGCTCGGCCTACGTGAAGGCGGACTACACGTTCTGAGAGGGGCCGGCCGGCGCGCCGGACGCGGGCTGCAACGGAGTCGCACGCGGCGACTCCGGGGCGTATCAGCGGCGCTCGCGCCACCATAGCGACAGCATCGCCGCGGCGAAGGCCAGGGCGAACGGCCAGGCCGGCATCGGGCGTGTCGGCCCGTCGCCGGGCGGCTGCGCCGTGCGGGCGGCGTAGCGCGCGGTGGCGTCGCGCTTTTGCATTGCCTGCCATTGCGGCCAGTCGTCTTGCGCATACACGTAGACGGCGTGCGCGCCCGCCTTGCGGTCCGCCATCGGCAGCCAGCCGGGTTTTTGCGGCCACAGCGCGACGCAGGAAGCATCGACGCGATCGGCGCGGGCTTGCCAGCGCAAGCTTTGTTTCAGTTCCGGGAATGCGACCTCGCCATCGACGCCGCGGGCGCAGATTTCCAGGCGCTGGCCGGGCAGCGGCATCTCGGCGGGCGCCAGCCATTCGGTTTCCTGGCGCCGCTCGACGCCGACGCGGTCGAGCACCCCCTGCCACCACAGCGCCAGCTTGCGCGGTTCGGCGATCGCGTGGCGGTGCCATTCGCTCACGCCCAGCCAGGCGATGCGGCCCTTCTTCCAGTCGCGGGTCCAGACCATGTCGCTCGACCCGGTCCAGGGGCCGGCGTCGCGCGCCGCCGGCAGCATCGGCGCCAGCGGCATTTCCAACGGCGCATCGAGCTTGCCGCCCAGCGGCTGCGCGCGCAGCGGCAATTGCAGGGTGCGCGACCAGACGCCCGGATCGTTCGCGTTCCCGCCCAGCACCAGGAGCGGCATGCCGGCGGCCACGCGCTCGAGCAGGGACGCGCGTTCGCCGGCGCCCATGCGCTCGAAACGGGCGGCATCGATCACCATCAGGTTCGGCGCCGTCATCTCTTCGCGCGGCGTCTCGGTACGGGTGACGTCGCGGCCCAGCGTGACCTGCCAGTCGAGCAGTGCGCCGCTGCCGGCCAGCAGGTCGTTCAGCACGCGCAGGTCGAACGACGGCGCGCCGAAGCGGCCCACGACCTGCAACTGGACCGGTTCGTGCACGGTGAATGGCACCGGGCCTTCGGCAAGCACCTTGTCCTTCGCATCCAGCAGGCGCGCCTTGAGGACGACGCGCTCGGCCACCGGCGGCATCCATTCGACGGTCAGGTTGCCCGCGCCGCGCGCCTGCGCGATCGGCTGGCCGTTCTCGGCCAGCAGTTCCAGGCGCATCTCTTCCTGGATCTCGTCTTTACTGCCGGTCTTGGCTTCGCGCTCGACCGTCAGGGTGAACAGGCGGCCCAAGGCTACCTGACTCGGAAACTCGAGGCGTAGCGCGCCGCCCTTGGGCGCCTGCCAGGCGAGCGGCAGGGCCGGCAGATCGTTCCATGCGGCGCCGCGCAGGCCGTCGCCGTTCAAGGTCAGGGCATTCACGCCCTGGAGCGAGGCCGACAAGGACAGCGGCGGCGCGGCCGGGTCGATGGCCAGCGTGCGGCCGGCCTCGCCGGGCACGCGCAGCTCGGCCGCGAACAGGCCCAGGGCGGCGGCCGCGACGACGATCAAGAGCGCGTCCAGCCACTGGCGGCGGCGCAGGTAGAGCGCGGCGCTGACGACGCCGGCCAGGGCGATGAGGCCGATGAGCAGGGTCTGGTTCATGGCGCGCCCGCCTCGCGCCACTGGCGTGCGAACGGGGTCTCGACCTTGCCGCTGCCCTGCAGCAGCACCCGGCCCTCGCCGGCGCCGGTGCGCAGCCAGGCGCGCAGCACCGGGCGGCAGGCGATGCAGCCGTCGGCCACGTCCTGGATCGCGCGCTGGGCGGCCAGGCGCTGTTCGTCGTCCTTCAGGCGCGTGCGCACCCAGTCGTTGGCAGTGCGCATCCATAGCGAAGGCAGCGCTGTGTCACCGGACGGCGCGCCGGACAGGGCGGCCACCAATGCGCGCAGCTCTTCCGGCAGCGGCGAACCGTCTGCCGCCTGTTCGCGGCGGTAGCTGGCGGCGCCCGCCATTTCGCCGGTCATGCGTTTTTCTTCCTTGATCGGCGGCGGGGTGAAGGCGGTCTTGTGCAGGTAGATGCGCTCGGCCTGCTGCAATTCCTTGATCGCTTCCAGCGCCTTGTGCTCGGGCGGCAAGGCGGTCTTCGGTGCGATCGCGCGCAGCGACTTCTCGGCATCCCACATCGCGACCAGCGCGCGGCGCAGCACCTTCTTGGTGCCCTCGTCGTACATCGTCGCGTTCTCGGCCTCGTCGTGGGCGTGGCCATAGGTTTCCAGGATGTGCTGGGTCTCGTTCACGATGGCGCTCTTGCGGGTGTTCGGGCTGCCGTGGTCGTGGCCGTGGCTTTCCTCTTGCGGATGCTCGCCGGGGCCGTGGTCATGGCCTTCATGGTCGTCGTGCTCGTCCCGCTGTTGCGCGCCGCCGGTGCCGGAACCGGCATTGTCGGCGAACAGCGTCGATTCCTCGCCCAGGAACTGGCCATAGCGGCGGCGCAGCTGCGCCTGGTCGTTGGCGATGCGTTCGCTGCGGTCGCGTACGTCGTCCGCCGCCATCTTCGTGCCGCGCATATCGGCGATGAGCTGTTCGGTGTCGATGATGATCTGGCGCTGGCTGCGCAGCGACGCCGGCTTGACCAGCGACGGCATCGCCGCGCTCTCTTCTTCCGCTTCCTGTTCCGGCGCCGGCCGGCGCACGGTGTAGGTGGGCGACTGCACGGTCTGGGGCCTGCCGGCGTTGTCGGTCGCGCGCACGAAGAAATACAGCTCGTCGCCCGGTTCCATCTCCAGCTCGGCGAGCGACCATTGCTTCGACCAGTCGCGCCGCTTCGGGTCGCTCGATGCCGGCAGCGGCATCTCGCGGTCGGTGAACTTGACGTTCTCGCCGCTGCCGCGCGCCAGCGTCATGTGCAGGGTGGCGCGCCGGATCGCGTAGTCGTCGCGGATCCGGATCGCCATCGCGGCGCCCGTCGCGTTCTCGCGCAGGTCCTGGATCATCTGGGTCGGAGCAAGCACCGTGATCTCGGGCGGCTGATCGGGAATCACGCGCAGCGTGTGGCGCTGGCCGCGCCAGCGCCACACCACCGACTCGGTGGCGGTCCAGCGCGCGCACGCCTTGCCCGGCTCGAGCACCTCGCCGTTGCCCAGTTCGATCCGGTTGTCCCCGGCGGTGCCGTCCTTCAGGCACCAGCTGACGACGGTCTGCTCCGGCGCCTGCAGGTCGCCCGGGCCCGATTCGGACGCCTTGATGCCGGTATAAGCCGGCGGCGCCAGCTTGATGGTGAGCCCGGCCAGCGTGGCCGCGCTCGCGCTGCTCACCGGGCCCGCTGGCGCTGCGCTGCCCGCTTCCGAGGGCCTGGTGGTCGCATACCACACCATCCCCGCCAGCACCGCGCTGACCAGGATGATCGGATAGCCGGCGGACACATGCTGCCTGACGATCCGGCGCAGCTGGGCCGGCGAGATGACGGCGTCCAGGCGGTCGAACAGGCGCTGCTGCTGCAGGCGGGCGATCGGCGAATCGGCCCCCTCGAGCAGGGCCGCGCTGTCTTCCATCTCGGGCACGGCGCCGTCCAGCCAGGCGGTCCACTCGAAGGTGACGCGGCGGCGCAGCTTGACCCAGTCGAGCGCGCACCAGCCGGCCCAGGCCAGCAGGCCCGGTCCCGAAGGAATCGCCAGCCACGGCAGCGCGCCGCCGATCCACAGCGGCAGGCGGCGCAGCTGGGCTGCGCGCCATACCCGTTTGGTGATCTCAACGCCTCCGTGCATGCGTGAGACTCCTTTCCAGTACAAAAAGTGCGGCCAGGACGGCCAGCAGAACGCCGCGCAGCGCGCCGCCCGGTCCCGGCGCATTGGCGGCGTCGCTTGCCGTGAATACTTGCGACGCCATCATGAATGGGCGCGGGCCGACGTGCAGCCGCTGCCAGTCGTCGAGCAGCGCGCGGGCGGCGTCGGGATGTCGCGGCGGCCAGTCGGCATGATGCCACAGGCGGCCACGCGCGCTGTCGGCGTAGCGCAGCCCGTCCAGCACGCGCGGCTTGGCCAGCTCGGGGAAGGTCGACGGCTGCGTCACCCACCACAACGGGGCGCGCAGCGCGGCGGGCGGCGCCTCGGCCCGGTCCCACACGATCAGCGAGGTCGCGGCGCCCGGCGTGTCGTCGACGATGACTGTATCGGGACCGCCCTGCGCCGCGAACATGCGGCGCCATTCGGCCGCGCGCTCGCTGGCGATGTAGACGTGGCGCTCGACCTTGACGGGCGCGCTGGCCTGGGTGCGTACCTCGACCTGGCGGCCAAACACCGGCTTCGCGGCCGGCATCGGCACGTCGCCCAGCACCATCAGGCGCGCGTCACGCTGCCATTCGCGTTCGTGCGTGTGTACCCAGCCCAGCGCTTGCGCGGCGGTCAGCGTGACGCGCTCGGCGTTCGCCAGGCCGGCTTGCGCCGTCTCGCGTTCGACCCATGCGGGGTCGGCGCCTTGCGTCACCACGACTGTATCGCCGCGCCACGGATAGACCGGGTCGGCCAGCCAGGCAATCAGGACCGCCAGCAACAAGCAGCGCACCAGCAGCAAGAGCGGGTCGCTCCAGCGCCAGACGCGGGTCTGGCGCGGCTCGGCGCGCGGCAGGAAGCGCGCGGTCGACATCAGGGCCGCCTGGTTCTGCACGCGCTTCTTGCGGTGCCACCAGATCGGCAGGAGGAGAACAGGCAGCGCGAGCCACCAGAGTGCATTCATGGCGTGATCTTCACTGGGTTACCTTCCGGGACGCCGCAACCAGCGCCGCAGCACCTCGACCGGCGACTGCTCGATCGCGGCCAGCGTCAGCGGCATATCGTTCTTGCGGCACTGCGCCGTGACGGCGTTGAAATGTTCTTCGCGGTTGCGGCGGTAGCCTTCCTTCAGGTCGGCGCCGAAGCGGAACACGCCTTCTTCGCGTTCCGGATCGCGATAGGCCAGCTCGCTGGAAAAGCTGGCGTCGATCTCGGCCTGGGTCTGCAGGCCCAGCACGCGCACGTCGTGGCGCATCTGGCGCAGGCGGATCAAGGCCACCGACAGCGGCGACGGCCAGTCGAGCAGGTCGCTGGCCGCGTAGATCGCGCTCGGCGATTGGGCGAAGTGCAGGCTCGCCTTCAGGGTCGCGGTATCCGGCAGGTCGCCATCGGGTTCGGCGCGCTGGAGCTGGGACAGCACGCGCTGCAGGTGGCGCGGCCCGCGCAGGGCCGGCGTGAACGCCACCTTGCCGCCACCGAGCACCACCAGGCCGAAGGCATCTCCCTGGCGCTGCGCGATCGCGGCGACGCAGCCGAGCAGCGCGCGCGCGTAGGCCAGCTTGTTGAGGCCAGGGGTGCTGCGGCTTGGTTCGGCCATCGACGCGCTGGCGTCGAGCACCAGCCAGACCGCCACGTGGCTGTCGCGCTCGGCCTCGCGCACGAAGTAGCGGTCGGCGCGCGCCGCCAGTTTCCAGTCGACACGGCGCCACTCGTCGCCGGGCACGTAGGCGCGGTATTCCGAGAACTCGACGCCCGCCCCGCGCTCGCGGCCGGCGTGGATGCCGTGGCCCAGGCCCGCCAGCACGTGGCGGATCACGAGGTCGAGCTTTTGCGTGTGCGCGATCAGCGCGGTGTTCGCTAACGACATGGTTCGAACGCCGGTTATGGCACCTTGATTTCGTTACGCAGCGCCTGCAGCACGTCGGCGATGGCGATGCCGTCGGCCTCGGCCTCGAAGTTGCGCAGCACGCGGTGCGCCAGCACCGGCAGCAGCATGGCCTGGACGTCGTCGCGGGTCACCGCCAGGCGGCCCTGCATCAGCGCGCGCGCCTTGGAGGCCAGCACCAGCGCCTGGCCGGCGCGCGGGCCGGCGCCCCAGCCGATGTGCTTTTTCACCGCCTCCACCGTGGTCTCGCTCGGACGGGTGGCGCGCACCAGGCGCGTCGCATAGCGCACCAGGTGGTCGCCGATCGCGATGTCGCGCACCAGCTGCTGCAGGCGCAGCAGGGTCTCGACATCCATCACCGGCTCGGCATCGAGCAGGCCCGCATGGGTCGTGCGCGAGACCATCAGCACTTCCTCGTCCTCGGTCGGATAGACCACGTCGATGCGCAGCAGGAAGCGGTCGAGCTGGGCCTCGGGCAGCGGATAGGTGCCGGCCTGCTCGATCGGGTTCTGCGTGGCCAGCACGAAGAAGGGACGCGGCAGTTTATGGGTCTGGCCGGCGAAGGTCACCGAACGCTCCTGCATCGCCTCCAGCAGCGCCGACTGGGTCTTGGGCGGGGCGCGGTTGATCTCGTCGGCCAGCAGCACTTGCGTGAACACCGGGCCGGGCTGAAAACGGAACCCGCGCTGGCGGGTCGCCGCGTCTTCTTCCAGGATCTCGGTGCCGACGATATCCGACGGCATCAGGTCGGGCGTGAACTGCACCCGGCGGAACTGCATGTCGGTGGCCTGCGCCAGCGACTTGACGAGCAGGGTCTTGCCCAGCCCCGGCACGCCTTCGACCAGCGCGTGGCCGCCCGCCAGCAGGCAGGTGACGAGCAGGTCGACCACGTCTTCCTGGCCGATGATCACGCGCGCCATGCTGGCCTTCAATGCGCCCACTTTCGCCGTCAGGGCGGCGATATCCTGTTCATTCCACGCTACTGCATCTTGTTGCGACACTGGTCATGCTCCCAACGCATATTGAATGATGTTCACCGCGAAACGGGTGTTGTCGACCGCGAGGAACCGCTTGTTGCGGAAGTCGTAATCCCATTCGCAGCCATAGTCCTTGTTCGAGTACAGCACGCGCACGCGCCCGCCAATCTCGATCGCCTTCAGGTACTCGTGCACCAGGTCGTCGCCCCAGCCATTGAGTTCCATCGACGTCGTCGGCGGCCCGTCCTCGAACTTGAAGAAACACGAGTACAGCGGATGGTTGTTCGGGATCTTCTTGAGCGCATGCAGCCCGAAGATCTTCGCCATCTCGGCCTCGAACGACTTGGCGAACAGGCCGTCGATGTCGTGGTTGCAGTCGTCCACGAAGACGAAGCCGCCGCCGCGCACGTACTTCTCGAAATTGCTCCGTTCCGCCGGGGTGAACTGCACCAGCTTGTGGCCGGCCAGGTAGCAGAACGGTGCCTGCAGCATCTTCGGATCCGACAGCGCGACCATGCGCTCCGTCGTATCCACCCGCAACGTGGTGTACTCCACCAGGGAGTTCAGCACGTTGCTGGGCATGCGGATATCTACGTCCCAGTTGCCCGATTCATACATCAGACGCGTGAAGTAGAAGTCGTAACTCGCCATGGAAGTTCGCGACCGTCAGACCGCGTCGGACAGCGAGGTGAAGTTAAAGTCGCGCACCTTCATCGGCGGCAGCACCATCTGGAACGGCACTTCGTCGCCGCCGATGATCTGCGGCTTGCCCAGTTCGTCGATATTGTTCAGGATCGTGACCGGGCTCTCGTTGAAGCGGAAGTTCTTGAGCGGGTACTTGATCTTGCCGTTCTCGACGTAGAAGGTGCCGTCGCGGGTCAGGCCCGTGAGCAGCAGCGACTGCGGATCGACCATGCGGATATACCAGGTGCGGGTGACCACGATGCCCTTCTTGGTGCCCGCGATCAGCTCTTCCAGCGACTTGGTGCCGCCGGCCATGATCATGTTGCCGTGGCCCGCGGTGGCGCGCTGGCCGGTCTTCTGGGCCCAGTAGCGCGAGTAGTCGAGCGAGGCCACGCGGCCATCCTTGACCAGCTGGGTGCGTTCGCGCGCCAGCAGCGATTCGTTGTCCCACGGCGCGACCGGCACGTCCTTGTCCCACGGGTCGGCCCAGATGTTCACCTGGCTGTCGAACAGCTTGTCGCCCAGGCGGTTCTTGCCGCCGGCTTTCGACAGGAAGCTGCGGCCCTCGTCGGCCGAGCGCGCGTCAAAAGCGCTGAACATATTGCCGAGGATTTCCGAGGTCGCCGCCGGCTCCAGGATCACGGTGTAGCGGCCAGGCTCCAGCGCGCGCGCCTCCCGCGATCGCAGCGCCTTCTCGATCGCCACTTCGGCCGCTTCGCGCGCGTCGAAGCGCGCGGCGTCGACCGCCGAGCGCGTCACCCAGCCCGAACCGCGACCATCCTCGGTGCGCGCGGTGAGGCTGAACGACAGGTCGGTGAAGTCCTGGTGGCCGAACACGCCGTTCGAGTTGCCGATCGTCGCGAACCGGGTGCTGTCGGTGAAGAAGCCGGCGGTGACCAGCTTGTTCTTGCGCGCCAGCTCGATGCAGATGGCCGCCACCTCGGCCCGGAAGTCCGGGTCGATCGCCGCGGTCTTGGGCACGAAGGTGGTGGTGGAGCGGTATTCCTGCTTCGCGATGGCGGGCATGAATTCGGGATTTTCCGGCGCCAGCCTGGCCAGTTCCTCGGCGCGGCGCACGGCTTTTTCCAGCGAATTGTCGTCGAATTCGTTGATCGCGGCGCTGCCGCTGCGCTTGCCGAAGGCCACGCGCACGTTCAGCTGCATGTCTTCGGTCAGGCCGGCGGTCGACACGCTGTTGCGCGCGAAGCGCACGTTGCCCACACGGTTGCCTTCGATCGCCACGGTGCATTCGTCGGCCTTCGACAGCGACAGCACGCGATCGGTGAGGCGTTTTGCTTGTTCCTGGTTCAGGGATTTCATCCTGGTCTCCTTATCCGATCTTGCGTGCGGTATTGATGACGTTGATGCCGTTAAAGCGCGTGGTGCTCGATCCGTGCGACACCGCGCTCACCTGGCTCGGCTGGCCCTTGCCGTCGAAGAAGGAGCCGCCCATGCGCCAGTCGCGCTCGTCGCAGATGGCCGAACAGGCATTCCAGAATTCCTGGGTATTGGCCTGGTACGCCACGTCCTCGAGCGGGCCGGTGATCTTGCCGTTCTTGATCTCGTAGTACAGCGTGCCGCCGAACTGGAAGTTGTAGCGCTGCTGGTCGATCGAGTAGGAACCGCGGCCCAGGATGTAGATGCCTTTCTTGACGTCCTTGACCATCTCGTCCGGCGTCAGGCGCGCTTTGCCCGGCTCCAGCGAGACGTTCGGCATGCGCTGGAACTGCACCGTGCTCCAGCTGTCGGCATACGAGCAGCCGTGCGATTCCTTCTCGCCGATGATGTGGGCCTGGTCGCGCGTGGCCTGGTAGTTGACCAGGATGCCGTCGCGGATGATGTCCCACTGCTTGGCCGGCACGCCCTCGTCGTCGTAGCCGATCAGGCCGAGCGAACCCGGCGTGGTGCGGTCCGCGACAAAGTTGACGCGCTCGGCGCCATACTTGAATTTCTTGCTCTGCCACTTGTCCAGACCCACGAAGCTGGTGCCGGCGTAGTTGGCCTCGTAGCCGAGCACGCGGTCCAGTTCCGTCGGGTGGCCGACGTTTTCGTGGATGGTCAGGAACAGATGCTCGGGGCTGAGCACCAGGTCGTACTTGCCCGGCTCGACCGACTTGGCGGTCAGCTTTTCGCGCGCTTGCCTGCCGGCCAGGCGCGCATCCTCGACGATGTCGTAGGACTTGGTGTAGAGCGTGGTGACGCCGCCGGCGGCGCGCACCTTGTCCTCGGGACGCGCGTCGAAATATTCATAGCCCATCGAGGCCGGGGCGCCCAGGCCGCCGCGCGAACGGAACTTGCCGCTGGCCTTGTCGACCGCGGTGGCGTTGATCGGGGCCCACAGGCGGTGCACGTCCTGGTCGATGTAGGAGCCGTCGGTCGATGCAAAGTATTTTTGCTGGTTGATCTGGAACAGCGAGGCGGTCATGAAGTTCGCTCCCGCATCCAGGCCGGCCTTGTTGGCGGCGATCAGCATGTCGGCCTTTTCCTTGACCGGCAGGGCGCGCCAATCCTTCTTGATCGGCGTGGACCACGCCACCTCGCCAACGCCCTTCACCGGCGCCAGGCGCACGGGCTCCGTCTGCAGCCTGGCGTTGGCCTTGGCGATCGCCACCGCCTGGCGCGCGGCATGGGCGACGCCGTCCATGGTCATGCTGTTGGTCGAGGCAAAGCCATAGGCGCCGTCGGCGATCACGCGCACTCCCACGCCACTCGATTCGGTATTGTTGATGCTTTCGACGTTCAGGTCGCGCGTGACGATGAACTGGTTCAGGTAGCGGCCGATGCGCACGTCGCAGTAGGACGCGCCGGCTTGCGTGGCCGCGCCCATGGCGGTATCGGCCAGGACCTTCTTGGCGCTGGCCGCCATCGGTTTGAGCAGGTCTTCGGCCGCGATCGCGTTGCCGAATACCGGAATGAGCAGGGCGCCAGCGGTGCCGGCGCCGATCTGCAGGAATTGTCGACGTTCCATGTGTGTTATCCGTTTGCGTTCACACTAATGTTAGCGTGTACCCGTCATCCCCGCGCAGGCGGGGATCCAAGTTCTCAGCGTAGTGGCAAGCGCATGCGAACTTGGGTTCCCGCCTCCGCGGGAACGACGGTGTGCCGAGGGGGCGCGGGCTTAGACCGCGTCCGACAGCGACGTGAAGTTGAAGTCGCGGATCTTCATCGATGGGATCAGCATCGAGTAGCGCGCTTCGTCAGCGCCGATCACGGCGGGCCGGCCGATTTCCTCGATATTGTTCAGCATCGAGACCGGGCTCTCGTTGAAACGGAAGTTCTTGATCGGATGCTTGATCTTGCCGTTCTCGACGTAGAAGGTGCCGTCGCGGGTCAGGCCGGTCAGCAGCACCGATTGCGGGTCCACCATGCGGATGTACCAGGTGCGGGTGACCAGCACGCCCTTCTTGGTGTTGGCGATCAGTTCCTCGGTGGTCTTGTTGGTACCGGCCATGATGATGTTGCCGGCCGCGCCCACCGCGCGCTGCTTCTTCTGCTGCGCCCAGTAGCGCGAGTAATCGAGGGCGTTGATCCTGCCGTCCTTGACCAGCTCCACGCGTTCGCGCGGCAGCATGTCGTTATCCCATGGCAGCACGGCGACGTCCTTGTCCCATGGGTCGGACCAGATGTTGACCTGGCTGTCGAACAGCTTGTCGCCCAGGCGGTTCTTGCCGCCGGCCTTCGACAGGAAGCTGCGGCCCTCGTCGGCGCGGCGCGCGTCGAAGCCGCCCAGCATGAAGGACAGCAGGTCCGAGGTGGCGGCCGGCTCCATGATCACGGTGTAGCGGCCCGGTTCCAGCGCCTTGGCGTCGCTCGAGCGCAATGCCTTCTCGATCGCGATCTCGGCCGCTTCGCGCGGGTCGAATTTGGTGACGTCGCGCGCCGAACGCTTGACCCAGCCCGAACCGCGGCCATCCTCGGTGCGCACGGTCAGGGTGAAGTCGAGCGAGGTCGCGACCTGGTGGCCGAACAGGCCGTTCGAGTTGGCGACGGTCTCGAAGCTGGTACGGTCGGTGAAGAAACCGGCCGAGACCAGGCCGCGCTTGCGGCAGCCCTCGATCGCGTAGGCAGCGGCCTGCGCGCGGTATTCCGGATCGATGTCGGCGGTCTTCTGCACGAAGGTGTCGGACGGCTTGTAGGCGGTCTTGGCGATCGCCGGGATGAATTCCGGGTTGTCCGGCGCCAGCTTCGCCAGGTCTTCGGCGCGGCGCACGGCGCGCTCGATCGACTTGTCGTCGAATTCGTTGATGGTGGCCGTGCCCTGCTTCTTGCCGAAGGCGACCTGCACCTGGATGCGGGTGTCGTCGGCCAGGCCGGCGGTCGAGACGGCGTTGCGGGCGAAGCGGATGTTGCCGATGGTGCTGCCTTCGATGTTGACGATGCACTCGTCGGCCTTGGTCAGCGACATCACGCGGTCGCTGATCTTCTTCGTTTGTTCCTGGGTCAAGATGCTCATGTGCGTCCCTGCCTTAGCCGATCTTGCGAGCGGTGTTGATCACGTTGATGCCGTTGAAGCGCGCGGTCGACGAACCGTGCGAGACGATGCTGATCTGCGGCGGCTGTCCCTTGCCGTCGAAGAAGGAGCCGCCCATGCGCCAGTCGCGCTCGTCGCAGATGGCGCTGCAGCCGCCCCAGAATTCCTGGGTGTTCGACTGGTAGGCCACGTCTTCGAGCATCTGGCCGATCTTGCCGTCCTTGATCTCGAAGAACAGCTGGCCGCCGAACTGCGAGTTGTAGCGCTGCTGGTCGATCGAGAACGAACCGTCGCCGATGATGTAGATGCCCTTCTTGATGCCCTTGACCATCTCGTCCGGGGTCAGGCGCGCCTTGCCCGGCGCCAGCGACACGTTCGGCATGCGCTGGAACTGCACCGTGTTCCAGCCGTCCGCGTACGAGCAGCCGTGCGATTCCTTCTCGCCGATGATGTGGGCCTGGTCGCGCGTGGCCTGGAAGTTGACCAGGATGCCGTCCTTGATGATGTCCCAGCGCTTGGTCTTGACGCCTTCGTCGTCGTAGCCGACCGCGCCCAGCGAACCCGGGGAAACCTTGTCGGCGAAGAGGTTGACGATCGGGGCGCCGTACTTGAAGCTCTTCGACTTCAGCTTGTCGACCGTGGCGAAGCTGGTGCCTGCGTAGTTGGCCTCGTAGCCCAGCACGCGATCGAGTTCGGTCGGGTGGCCGACGTTCTCGTGGATGGTCAGCCACAGGTGTTCCGGCGACAGCATCAGGTCGTACTTGCCCGGCTGGACCGACTTGGCGGTCAGCTTGCGCTTGGCGTCGCGGCCCGCGGCGCGCGCGTCCTCGACGATGTCGTAGCTGTCGGTGTACAGAGTGGCGACGCCGCCGGCGGCCTTGATCTTGTGCTCGGGACGGGCGTCGAAGTATTCATAGCCCTTGCCCACCGGGGAGCTCAGGCCGTCGCGCGAACGGAACTTGCCGGTGGCCTTGTCGACCGCGGTGGCCGACACCGGCGCCCACAGGCGATGCACGTCCTGGTCGATGTATGAGCCGTCGGTGGACGCGAAATACTTCTGCTGATTCACCTGGAATAGCATCGAACGCATGAAGTTGGCGCCGCCTTCCATGCCCGCCTTGTTGGCGGCGATCAGCATGTCGGTCTTCTCCGCGATCGGCACCGTGCGCCAGTCCTTGGTGTACGGCGTGCTCCACGAGACCTCGCCGACGCCCTTGACTGGTGCAAGCTGCACCGGTTCGGTCTGGAGCCTGGCGTTGGCCTTGGCGATCGCCACCGCCTGGCGCGCGGCGTTGGCGATGCCGTCGTTCGACATGTCCGAGGTCGCCGCGAAGCCGTAGGCGCCGTTCACGATCACGCGCACGCCGACGCCGGCCGATTCGGTGTTGGCCACGTTCTCGACGTTCAGGTCGCGGGTGGTGATGAACTGGTTGAGGTAGCGGCCGATGCGCACGTCGGCGTAGCTGGCGCCGGCCTTGGTGGCGGCGTTCAGCGCGACGTCGGCCAGCGCCTTCTTGGCGGCGACGGGCATCGTGCTGACCAGTTCCTCGGCAGCGATCGCGCGACCGAATGGCAGCAGCACCGAGGCGGCGGCCAGGCTGCTGAGATTGAGAAAGGTACGGCGTTCCATGTGTTCTCCTGAATGACCTACTTCCGGGCAGCGGTTCCGTCAACAGCGCGGCGCCGCTCTTGTATGTACATCGCTTTTGTTTTGGATTTGCCTGTGTGCCACTCGGCAAACCTCTCAACCATAGCATTGACTTAGCGTTTTGAATAGGCAATCTTTGTGCCACCCCGATGCACTGAACGATGCGCATGTTTGGCAGTGTCCGCGGCGTGTCCGACTGTCCGGATGGGTGGTGCGCGGACAGTCAATACAGCGCCGGACACGGCATGCATACCCAACTGCGACGAACGCTTGACTGTCGGCCGTGCCTGTTCGATCATCTGCGCGGCGACGGCGGCGCCCTGACCTGCCGTCCCATCCATCAAGGAGACCTCGCACAATGAAACGACTGATCCTGGCCGCGATGCTGGCAACCGGCCTTGCCGGCGCCGCGCACGCCGACGACGCCCTGAAATCCGCCATCGCCGGCGAACACCGCGCCGCCGCCAGCAAGGCCCGCGACACCCACCGCCATCCTTACGAAACCCTGACCTTCTTCGGCATCAAGCCGAACATGACGGTGATCGAGCTGTCGCCGGGCGGCGGCTGGTACACCGAGATCCTGGCGCCTTACCTGCGCGACGGCGGCAAGCTGTATGGCGCCGTGCCGGACGCCGAGAGCCGTGGCGGCAAGGCCTTCCGCGACAAGCTGGCGGCCAATGGCGCCGTGTACGGCAAGGTCACGCCGGTCCAGTTCGCGCCCCCGGGCAACATCGCGCTGGGCCAGCCGAACAGCGTCGACATGGTGGTCACCTTCCGCAACCTGCACAACTGGCTGGGCAACGGCGACGACGCCGTGATCACCGTCCTGAAGGAAGCGCACAAGGTCCTGAAGCCGGGCGGCGTGCTGGGCGTGGTCGAGCACCGCCTGCCGGCGAAGATGGAGCAGGACGCCAAGGCCTCGAGCGGCTACATGCACGAGGCATACGTGATCCGCATGGCCGAACGCGCCGGCTTCAAGCTGGCCGCCAAGTCGGAAGTGAACGCCAATCCAAAGGACACCGCGGACCATGAAAAAGGCGTGTGGACCCTGCCGCCGGTGCTGGCCAACAAGGACAAGGACCGCGAGAAGTACCTCGCCATCGGCGAGAGCGACCGCATGACGCTCAAGTTCGTCAAGCAGTAACGCGCCGCCCTGGTCGCGGAGGAAGGCCAGGCCATCCTCCGCGGCGATTCCCGTATTTCCTTTTGCGGCGCCTGTGGTTATTCTTCCGCTGGCATCCTGCATCGTCCAACCGAAGGAACACCATGAAACCCCTGCCGACATTGAGCCTGGCCGCCTTCGTCCTTGGCGTCTGCGGCGCCGCGCACGCCCAGGATACCGCGCCGCCCGAAGCCCAGGCCATGCCTGCCCCCGCTCCCGTCACGACGCCTGCCCCGGCGCCCGCCGTTGCTCCCGCAGTCGCTTCTTCAAGCGCCGCCAAGAGCGCCGTGCCCGCGCCGGTCCTGCCGGCGGTCGAGAACTCGGTCGTGAAGATCTTCGCCACCATTCGCCGCCCCGAACCCTATAAACCCTGGGCCAAGGCGGCGCCAGGCTCGGTCACCGGTTCCGGCGTCATCATCGAGGGCAAGCGCATCCTGACCAATGCCCACGTGGTCGGCTACGCCAGCCAGGTGGAGGTGCAGGCCAGCCAGTCCGGCGACAAGGTGGCGGCCAGGGTGATCGCGCTGGCGCGCGGCATCGACCTGGCCGTGCTGGAACTGGAAGACCCGTCCTTCTTCGACAAGCGTCCGCCGGTGCCGAGGTCGCCCGTGCTGCCCGACGTGCGCCAGCAGGTGTTCGCCTACGGCTATCCGGTCGGCGGCAATTCTCTGTCGACCACCACCGGCATCGTCTCGCGCGTGGAGTTCGTCAACTACGGCGCCTTCAGCTCGGGCCTGCGGATCCAGATCGACGCCCCGATCAATCCCGGCAACAGCGGCGGCCCGGTGGTCTCCGGCGACCGCATGGTCGGCCTGGCCTTCGCCGGCGCGGCCAATGCGCAGAACATCGGCTACGTGATCCCGAACGAAGAGATCGAACTGTTCCTGCGCGACGTGGCCGACGGCCGCTACGACGGCAAGCCGCTGCTGCACGACAGCGTGCAGACGCTGGAGAACCCGGCGCTGCGCCAGTTCCTGGCGCTCGACAAATCGGTCGAAGGCGCGGTGGTGCACCGCCCCTACCGCGTCGACGCCAGCTGGCCGCTGAAGGAATGGGACGTGATCACCCATATCGGCGAGCATGCGGTCGACAACCAGGGCATGGTCAAGCTGGGCTCGAACCTGCGCGTGCGCTTCCAGTACCGCATCCAGCAGGTGGCGAAGAACGGCAAGGTGCCCATGACGATCATCCGCGGCGGCAAGCAGATGAAGGTCGAGGTGCCGGCCACCGGGCCGCGTCCGCTCCTGATCTCGGACCTCGATGGCGGCTATCCGTCCTACTTCATCTATGGCCCGATCACCTTCTCGCGCGCCACCAGCGAGTTCATGAGCTTTGTCGCCGGCAGCGCGCCGGGGATGAACGCCTACGCCTTCAACGCCAGCCCCCTGGTCACGCGGCGCGGCGATTCGCCGACGCCGGAGCGCGAAGAGCTGGTGGTGATCAGCGCGCCGTTCTTCCCGCACAAGCTGGTGAGCGGCTACAACAACCGCTTCGGCTCGGTGATCGAATCGGTGAACGGCCAGAGCGTGCGCAGCCTGCGCCATCTGGTGGAACTGCTGCGCGACCTGAAGGACGAGCAGGTGGTGCTGCGCTTCGACCAGCGCTACGGCGAGACCATGATCCTGCCGCGCCAGGCCACGCTGGCCGCAACCGAGGCCATCCTGTCGGACAACGGGATCAGGTCGCAGGGGTCGGAAGACATGATGAAGGTGTGGGAGCGCAAGTAGGCTAACGCTGTTCTTGTTGACTCGGGTTCCCGCCTTCGCGGGAACGACGTGCCAGTTTATACGGCTAGAGGACGCACTATTTGCCCGCTACCCATGCACGTCGTTCCCGCGGAGGCGGGAACCCAAGGCCGATGCGCCGCCACGAACGCGAGCACACAAGAAAACGCCCGCACACCGCGGGCGTCTTCTTGTCTTTTTCCTTGTCTTACTTCGCCTTTTTCACCGGCGTGAACAGCAAGTCCTGGAAGTCGTAGCTGAAGTCGGTCTCGGTCGACACCGGCTTCATGCGCAGGCGCTCGATCGAGCCGTCGTGGTCCAGCGAGAAGGTCGCGTAGGCGTCGGCGTTGAAGTTGCGCTCCTTCCAGCGCACGATGAAGGTGTCGTGCTGGAAGTGCTCCATCTCGCCGGTCAGGTCGGGCGTGCGCGAGAACGACATCACCAGCTTGCTGCCCTGGCGCCTGACGGTCGCCTTGCCATACCAGGCGTCTTCGTACTCGCCTTCGTAGTCCCACAGCGGCAGCGACGGGTTGGAGGCCTTGGCGCGGCTGGCGGTCTCGGTCTTCACGCGCGCCGCTTCCTTTTCGCGCGCTTCTCGGTCGACCTCGGCGATGCGGCCGATCCAGTCGGTGGGCGCCACGCCCATGTACTGGTCCAGCAGGCGGTATTGCAGCGCATTGAGCGACGGGCCGCTTTCGGCATTGGTGAAGATCGCGATGCCCAGCTTCGCTTCCGGCACCAGCAGCACGCGCGAATAAAAGCCCTGCAGCGCGCCGCCGTGCATCGCCACCAGCTTGCCCTGGTAGTCGCGCAGCTGGAAGCCCAGGCCATAGGCGAAGAAGTTCGGCTTGGTCGCCGCCAGCGGCGGGCGCGGCTCATTGATCGTCATCGGCGTCTGCGCGGTCCACATCTCGCGCGCCTGTTTCTCGGACCACAGGCGCACTTCCTTGCCGCCCGCGTCGGTTTTCACGCGGCCGTGGTCGAGCAGCACGTTCATCCAGCGCGCGATGTCCTCGGCATTGGTGTTGATGCCCACCGCGCCGATCGCGTTCGCCACCGGCATGGGCTTGACCACCGCCGCCTTGCCATCGATCTTGCTGTGCGGCGCCGACACGTTCATGCCCGGCTCGTGCTGCTCCAGGCTGGTGGTGGTGGCCTGCATCCCGACGGGATCGAGGATCCACTCGCGCATGGTCGCACCCCAGTCCTTGCCGGACTTTTGCGCGATGATCTTGCCGGCCACGATGTACAGCAGGTTGTCGTAGGCGTAGCTGTTGCGAAAACTCGTCGCCGGCTTGATGTAGCGGAGGTTGTGGATGATTTCGTCGGTGCTGAAGGTGGTGGTCGGCCACCACATCAGGTCACCGGCGCCCAGTCCCAGGCCGCTGCGGTGGGTGAGCAGGTCGCGCACCGTCATCTCGGCCGTCACGTACGCATCGTACATGCGAAAGTCCGGCAGGTGCTTGATGACCGGGTCGTCCCACGCCAGCTTGCCCTGGTCGACCAGCATCGCCAGCCCCGCCGCCGTGAAGGCCTTGGAGTTCGATGCGATCTCGAAGATGGTCTTGCCGTCGACCGGCGTCGGGTCGCCGAGTTGTCGCACGCCGAAGCCCTGGGTGATGACGACCTTGCCGTCCTTGACCACCGCGATGGCGATGCCGGGGACGTCGAAGGTTTTCAGGACCCGGTTGACGTCGGCTTCCAGGTTGTACGCAGGCGCCGCCGCGGTGGCGGCTGGCGCGGCGGCAGTCTGGGCAGAGGCGCTCTGTGCAGCGACGGCGGCCGCGCACGACGCCAGCAGCAGCGCGCCGGCGAGTCGGTTCATGCTCATCATTGCTTGCCCATCGCCTTGTCGACGCTCGATTGCGTCTCTGGGTGGTAACGCTCGCGCGCCTTCCTGTAGATGCCTTCGGCCCAGGCACGATCATCGGGCTTCTCGCGCAGCGCGGCGTACAGCGGCACCACGAACTTCTGGCGGCCCACGCTCATCAGGAACGCTTCGAGCTGCGGCCGCACGGCGCGGTAACCGGCGTGCACCGATGCGCGGTAGAAACGGAACGCGACTTCGTTGTTTTTCGTGTTGGCCAGGTCATAGGCGCGGTCGAGTTCTTCCAGCTTCTTCGCATCGGCCTTGTTGTCGATATCGTTCAGGAACTTCATCCACTCGACGGCGTTCCAGTCCCTGGCTTTCAACTGCCCGGTCGATACCGTTCCCTTGATCCAGCCGTCGATCGAGGCGTTCAGCCGCGCCAGGCGCTGCGACACGGCGCGCTGCGCGCTGGCCGGGATGCCGGGACCGTGGATCCATTCGTCCAGCTCGGCCTCGCTCATGATCTTCGGATTTTTCGCCAGCAGGTTCTTGCGCAGGTAATCCAGGAACTGGTCGTTGGTCACGCTCTGGAAGGCGTGGCCGTCGAACCAGCCGCGCAGGAAGGTGTCGAAGGCGGCGCGGCCGGCGCGCTGCTCGAGCGTGTGCAGGAACCAGGCGCCCTTCGGATAGGCCAGCGAGGTGTCCGGGTAGTGCTCGGCCGAGGTGTCCGGCTGGCGCGAAACCAGCGCCTGCTTGGGCTGAGGCAGGTCCTTCAGCATCTCCAGCGCCTCTTCCTGCTCCAGCTGCAGGTTCATGAGGGCGACTTCCTTGCCGTAGATCTCCTCCAGGATGCGGGTGGTGACGTAGGTGGTGAAGCCTTCGTTGAGCCACCAGTGCTTCCACGAGGCGTTGGTCACCAGGTTGCCCGACCAGCTGTGCGCCAGCTCGTGGGCGATCAGGTCGACCAGGCTGCGGTCGCCCGCGATCATGGTCGGGGTCAGGAAAGTCAGGCGCGGGTTTTCCATGCCGCCGATCGGGAACGACGGCGGCAGGACCAGCATGTCGTAACGTCCCCAGCGATACGGGCCGTACAGCTTCTCGGCCGCCTCCACCATCTTTTCGGTGTCGGCCAGCTCGTACTGCGCCGCCTTGATGCGCTGCGGTTCGGCATAGACGCCGGTGCGCCCGCCGAGCGTGGCGGCTTCGAGCTCGCCGATGCCGATCGCCAGCAGGTAGGAAGGAATCGGCTGCGGCATGTTGAACTTCCAGCCCCCCTTGCCGGTGGCCTGCATGTCGTTATCGGCGCTCATCACCACGCGCAGGCCTTGCGGCGCCTCGATGCGCGCGCTGTAGGTGAAGCGCACCGCCGGCGTGTCCTGGATCGGCACCCAGGAACGGGCATTGATCGCCTGCGACTGGCTGAACATGAACGGGTACTTGCCCGACATCGTCTGCACCGGCTGCAGCCATTGCAGCGCGGTGGCGGTCGGCGCGGTGCGGTAGTGGATGCGCACCTTCTTCTGCTGCCCCGGCAACTTGACGTGCAGCGGCTGGCCCTTCTCTTCGTCGAACTTGCCGAGCGAGTAGTCGGCGCGGCGCCAGGCGCCTTTCGCATCCTGCGCCTCGATCTTCGAGATCGTCAGCTCGCGCGTGTCCAGGTCGAGCGTGGTCGCCTTCTTGTCCAGCCAGTCGAGGGTCAGCTCGGCGTAGCCGTCCAGGCTTTTCTTCGCGAAGTCGGCCTTCAGGTCCAGGTGCAGGGCGGTGGTCTTGACCTGGTCGTACCTGGCGTAGCTGAGGGGATCGAGGGCGAAGGCGTAGGCGCTCCAGGCGCTCAGGAAGGCTGCGGTGCTGGCGCGCAGCAGGGTGCTTTGGTTCATGGTCTCTCGCAGGGAAGGTCGGCCCGGCAGGCCGAGGCGGGAGCAGGATAGCATGCACGCCTGGCCAGCGAAAGCGCGGGCCGGCCGCGGTCATGCGCGATCAATATGCGGGCGAAGCGGCAGAAACAGAGCCGCCTCTGCTATGATCGCGGCCTTCTTCCTGCTTCACCCGACTGATGGACGCCTTTCTCGTCTCGACCGGCATCGTGGGCCTCGCCGAGATCGGCGACAAGACCCAGTTGCTGGCCTTCCTGCTCGCCGCGCGCTTTCGCCGCCCCCTGCCGATCGTGTTCGGCATTCTTGTCGCGACCGTGGCCAACCACGCCTTCGCCGCCGCTGTCGGCGCCCTCGTCAGCGAGCTGCTGGGTCCCGGCGTGATGCGCTGGGTGCTGGGCCTGTCCTTCCTCGCCATGGCCGCGTGGGTACTGACGCCGGACGAGATCGACGCCGAGGAAGCGCAGCTGGCGAAATACGGCGTGTTCCTGACCACCCTGATCGCCTTTTTCGTTGCCGAGATGGGCGACAAGACCCAGATCGCCACCGTCGCGCTGGCCGCGCGCTATGAATCGATGGCCGCCATCGTCGCCGGCACCACCTTCGGCATGATGCTTGCCAACGTGCCGGCCGTATACTTCGGCGAGCGCATCGCGAACCGCGTGCCCTTGAAGCTGGTGCATGGCATCGCGGCGCTGATCTTCGCGGTGCTCGGCATCGCGACCCTGCTGGGGATGGGCGAAGGGCTGGGGTTCTAGTCTTCACTCCTCCTGCATGACCCACACCGGCGCCGACCACAGCACGTTGCCGTCGTCCTGGGTCACCTTCGCATAATAGAAGTGCGCCCCCGGGCTCGGGGTGAAGGTGGTCTCGGCCTGGTCCGACATCTGCGTGACCGTGCCCTTGCGGCCCGGGACGCCTTCCATGATCGCGACCGCGGCGACCTTCCTGCCCTTCAGGCTGGCGAAGTTCGCCACCAGCGCGAGCTGCCCTCGGTTGGTGAAGCGCTCGCCCATCAGGCGGCCGTTCGCGGAGAGGACCAGCTGCGAATCCTTGTCCATCGTCGCGAACACGCGGCGCGCCTTGAGCGCCTCGACGAAAGTCGCGCGGTTCACGGCCGCGCCATGCGGCAGCAGCACGCCGGTGCGGTTGGTGAAGGACGCGCCCCAGTTGGCGCAGTGGTTGTCCTGGTTGGTGCTGAAGGCCAGCCGATAACCCGCTTCCAGCAAGCGGTTGCAGGCGCCTTCGAAATTGCTGCGCCGGGTCTCGGTCTCGCTGACGTTGGTCGAGAACGCGGTGCTGTTCATCACCTCGCACAACGCCATCGCCTCGCCGCCGTCCTCGGTATACGCCAGCGGCACGCCGTCGACCTGGAACTGGCCCGCGTGCGCCGGATGGTTGAACTGCCCCACCCAGCCGCGCTCGCGCATCAGGGTGTACAGGGCCGCATAGTCGCCCTTGGAGGTGCGCGTGTCGGCCATCAGCTCGCCCTTGGCATTGGTCTCCCAGCCCAGCAGCTCGTCGCTGTTGAAGATGTTGATATGGCCGCCGTTGTTGATGACGCCCCATTCCAGGCCGTACACGGCGAGGAAGTCAGGGTGCTTCCCGGAGAAGCCGGCGGCGCTCTCCAGGCCGGCGCGGTACAGGGCCCTGGCGGCGGCGGGGTCGGCGTCCGGCGCGCTGCCTTCCGAGCCGTCGTACATGTGGTTGTGTTCCGAGGCGACCAGGATATCGAGGCCGCGCTCCCTGGCGTAGGCGAAGGCGGCGTCCGGGCCGTGCGGCCCCTCCCGGGGAGGTTGCGAGCCCTTGCATTCGGCGACGTCGGCGCCGCCGTCGCTGTGGTTGGTCTGGCTGTGCAGGTTGCCGAGATAGACCGTATAGGGCAGCGCCCCGGGCGCCGGCACGGCGGCCGCCTGGAAGGCGCGCGGCAGGGGCGCGAATGCCGGCATGGCGGGCAGTGGTGGCGCGCCGACCGCGATCTCCCAATCCTGCTCGGCTTCTTCGTGCGCGTCGCCGCGCATGGTCGCGCGCAGCCGGACGCGGTAGATCCCGCTCGGCGCCGGCGCCAGTCCAAGACGGCCCGACCAGGGCACGGCGACCGTCATCGCCTCGCCCGTGAACGGAACCGCGCCACGCCAGCGCAGGGCGACGCGGCCATCGGGGCGAACCAGTTCCACCCGCCAGTCGACCATGTCCTTGCGCGCCAGGCCGGGATAGGCGAAGCTCAACGTAAAGGTCCGCGCCGCGGCGGCCTGGAACGGCGCGAGCAGGGTGGCTTCGAATTCCTGGTGTTCTGCAGGGGCGGCTTGCGCCAGGCTGCAGCACAGCGACAGGGCCAGAGCGGAGGAGATGAATGAGGTTTTCATGATGCAATTTTTGCAATTTCATGCCTCGTTCATATTGAGCAGCCTCCTCTAAAAATTGTCATTCATCCATGTTTTTTTGACAAAATTCAACAATGGCAACTTGCAGCGTGCGCGATAGCCGGTTATGTTGGCGGCCACGGACCCGACACCATGATCGACAAGCTCGACATCGCCCACCTGCGCACGCTCGACGCCCTGCACCGCTTTGCCACCATCCCGGCGGCGGCCGAGCACCTGGACGTCTCGCAGCAGGCGGTCAGCCTGCAACTGGATCCAGTCGCTTTCATGCCATTCGCGCCTGCTGCCCTGCGACGGCGTGTTCGGGATCGCGCATCCTGCAGTTGCGCGTGTACGTGCGCGGAGAGATCGGCTAGCCCCCTGAGACCGTGGCGCCGATCCTGGTGCGCCGCCTCGGCCTGGCGCGCCCTGCCCTGACCGGCATCGGCGTGACGTCACTGGCGTCTCCGGACACCCTGGCTGAAATCAAAGCGGTCGCCAGGCGCCGCGCGAAATGTTTAGTAAACCGGCTAAACAGATGGGTTAAAACACGGTAAGGATTGCCCGGAAACTAGTCTCCACATATAAGTTGCACTTGGATATAGTGCAACTAAGAACCTATCCCGGTAGGTTCTATAACAGGCGGCGCCCATCGCTGCTGCCAAGCGTGGAGACCTCATGACAGCCAGACTCAATTTCGGACAACTCTCGATCGCCGCCGGTGCGGCATTCCTGTTTAGTGCAACTCCTGCGCTGGCCGCCCCACCGGGCAGCCCGGCCGAAGCCGTGAACGTCTTCATCGGCACCGGTGGCGACGGCCACACCTTCCCCGGCGCCAGCCGCCCGTTCGGCATGGTGCAGCTCAGCCCCGACACCCAGCACCGCCACTTCCGCCAGAGCTATCCGTGGGCCTCGGGCTACAACTACGCCGACAGCTCGATCCTCGGCTTTTCGCACACCCACTTCTCGGGCAGCGGCCACTCCGACCTGGGCGACGTGCTCCTGATGCCCTACAGCGGCGAGACCAAGCTGGAGCCGGGCTACCCGGAGCGCCCGTTCTCGGGCTACCGGTCGCGCTTCTCGCACGACCAGGAACAGGCCGAACCGGGCTACTACGCCGTGCGCCTGAAGGACCACGAGGTCGACGTCGAGCTGACCGCCAGCGAGCGCGTGGGCCTGCACCGTTATAAATTCAAGGCCGGCGAGCCGGCCAAGGTGCTGCTCGACCTGCGCACCAGCATCTACAACTACGACGAGAAGAACCTGTGGGCACGCCTGCGCGTGCGCAACAGCACCACCATCACCGGCATGCGCGAGACGCGCGGCTGGGCGCCCGGCCGCCAGGTGCACTTCGCGATCCAGTTCTCGCGCCCGATCGACACCCGCCAGCTTCTGAACCGCGAAGAAGCGATCCCCTATCGCGGCTTCGCCCCGCCCGGCAAGACGCCGCTCGATAAAGCGCTGGTCGAAGGCAAGCAGCTGATGGCCGACTTCAACTTCGGCGTGCCGCAGGACGGCACGCTGCTGGTGAAGGTCGCCCTGTCGGCGGTGAGCGAAGACAATGCGATCGCCAACCTGGCCGAGATGCCGGGCTGGGACTTCGACCAGGAGCGCGCGCGCGCCGGCAAGGCCTGGAACGACGCGCTGGGCGCGGTGAAGGTCGAGGCCGCAGGCCCGATGCGCACCAAGTTCTACACTGCCCTGTACCACAGCATGCTGGCGCCGTCGCTGTTCATGGACCTCGACGGCAGCTACCGCGGCCCGGACAACCAGGTGCACAAGGCGAAGAACTTCCGCTTCCACTCGACCTTCTCGCTGTGGGACACCTACCGCGCGCTGCACCCGCTGCTCACCATCGTCGCGCCCGAGCAGCGCAACGCCGACTTCGTGAACTCGCTGATCGCCTCGCAGCAGCACAGCCCCTACGGCATCCTGCCGGTATGGCAGTTCCACGGCCTGGAAACCTGGTGCATGATCGGCTACCACGCGGTGCCGGTGATCGCCGACGCCTACATGAAGGGCATCCGCGGCTTCGACGCCGACAAGGCCCTGGCCGCGATGACGGCCAGCGCCGAATACGGTCCCTACGGCGGCCTGGAACACTACATGAAGCTGGGCTACGTGCCGATCGACCTCGAGAAGGAAGCCGCATCGAAGACCGTCGAATACGCTTTCGACGACTGGACCATCGCGCGCATGGCCGAGAAGATGGGCAAGAAGGACATCGCGGCCCGCTACTACAAGCGCGCCCAGAACTACCGCAACGTGTTCGACAAGGAGACCGGCTTCATCCGCGCGCGCAAGTCCACCGGCGAATTCCGCACCCCGTTCAATCCGGAGCAGTCGAACTTCGGCAGCGACTATACCGAGGGCAGCGCCTGGCAGTATTCATGGTACATGCCGCACGATAACGCCGGCCTGATCTCCCTCCTGGGCGGCGACACCAGGCTGGTGAGCAAGATCGACCAGGTGTTCGACGCCAAGGTCGACGAGACCGTGTACGCCCACATGGAAGACATCTCGGGCCTGATCGGCCACTACGCCCACGGCAACGAGCCTTCGCACCACGTGGCCTACCTGTACAACTACGCCGGCGCGCCATGGCGCACCCAGGAACGCCTGGCCAACATCATGGCCACCCAATACAGCGACAAGCCGGACGGCCTGTCGGGCAACGACGACCTGGGCCAGATGTCGGCCTGGTTCGCCTTCACCGCGCTCGGCTTCTATCCGGTGGCCCCGGCCAGCAACGAGTACGTGATCGGCCGCCCCTTCCTGGACAAGGCGACCCTCGACCTGCCGAACGGGAAGCGCTTCACGGTGCGCGCCGATCACCTGTCGGATGCCAACGGCTACGTCGGCCGCGTGACGCTCAACGGCAAGCCCTTGATGCGCACCTTCATCCGCCACGAGGACATCATGGCCGGCGGCGAACTGGTGTTCACCATGCAGGCCACGCCGAACAAGGACTGGGGCAACGAGCATAACGCCCGTCCCTACACGCAGACCAGGTACTGATCGCAGAATAGACAGGAGAAGCGCGCCATGGCCGTCACGATCCGCGACATCGCCCGCGCCACCGACTACTCGATCGGCACGGTCTCGCGCGCGTTGAAGAACCAGGACGGGCTGACCGACAGGACGCGCGAACGCATCTGCGCGGTGGCGCGCGAGATGGGCTACGACTTCGCCAAGCTGCGCGAAGGCGACGTGCGCCGCATCGCCTTCCTGCTGCACCGCCAGCACAACACGCAGTCGGCCAGCCCGTTCTACCTGCCGGTGCTGCATGGCGCCGAGGACGCCTGCCGCAAGCGCGGCATCGCGCTGTCGTTCGTGGTGGTGGGCCCGGCCGAGCCGGTGCTCGACCTGGTGCGCCTGCACCAGCCCGACGCCATGCTGTGCGCCGGCTTCTTCGAGCCGGAACTGGTGGCTGCGCTACGCGACACCGGCAAGCCCCTGGTGCTGCTCGACATGCGCCTGCCCGGCTACCGCTCGGTCAATCCCGACCACGCCCTGGGCGGCTACCTGGCCACGCGCCACCTGATCCGGCAGGGCCGGCGCCGCATCGCCATGCTCACCGGCCCGCTGGCCCACCACAGCATCCTGGAACGCTACCGCGGCTTTCGCAAGGCGCTGTTCGAGGCGCGCATGCTGGCCGACCCCGACCTCGAGGTCCAGCTGCCCAGCATCGGCAACAACCTCGAGAACGTGCGCCAGGCGGTCGACGCCCTGCTGGCGCGCGCGCCGCGGCCGGACGCGCTGTTCTGCTACAACGACAGCACGGCCCTGGCCGCCATGGGCCACTGCCTGGACCGCGGCCTGAAGATCCCGCACGACATCGCGATCGTCGGCTTCGACGACATCAGCGCCGCCTCCAGCGCGATCCCGCCGCTGACCAGCATCCAGATCGACAAGGACTTGCTGGGGCGGATGGGCGTCGATTCGCTGCTCGAGCGGGCGGATGGCGCCAGCCTGGAACAGACGCTCGCGGTGCAGATGGTGGTGCGCGCGAGCAGCAACGACGACTGAGCGCTCGCCGTCAGAAGTGGTATTCGGCGCGAATCATCGGCGTGCTGGCGCGTTGCCCGCGCCCGCCGGTGGCCGCGCGCGTATTGCCGAACTTGTTGTTCCAGAACTGGTACTCGAGGCCGACGCGGAAGCGGTTCTTCTTCTGGCCGAAGTGGGCGCCAACGTCGTACATCAGCTGCATGTCGATATTCGTCTCGGCGCCGGTCGGGTTGCCGGTTTCGTCCAGCCCCTTCTCGGCGATGAAGTTGGCATAGCCCTCGAAGGCCCAGCGTTCGTTCAGCGGGATGCCCCAGCTGACGTTGAGCATCGGGTGGTTTTCGTACTTGTAGCGCCCGCGCACCTCGGAGATCGGGGCGAAGGCGCCGCTCGGCGCATTGCTTTCGCGGATCAGGAGGATGCTGGTGCTGAGGAAGCCCGGCACGTCCCACATCAGGGTCGGCCCGACCACCAGCATGCGCTTGCGCGAGTTGTAGCCGACGTCGCGCTTGGTGTTCAGGTCGAAGCCGGCGGTGAGTCCGACGCCCTTCACCTTCCCGAAGCGCAGCTCGCGCCCGCTCAGCGCGCCGATGTCGAGCGTGTGGCGGTACAGCAGATAGGCTTCCTCGGCGCCGGAACTGCCGCCGAGCGAGCGTGGATCGTTGCGGTCGGACTTGAGCCAGTCGAGGTTGAAGTAGTTGCTGCCGTACTTGTAGCCGCTGGCATGGGTCAGCGCGAGCACGTGCTTGTCGATGTGGTCCGGATTGAAGGGCTCGGCGAAGCGGCTGCCGTAGCGCCAGCTGATGGCGGTATCGCTCCAGTCGAGCGCCTGCGCGGGGCCGGCCGCAAACCCCGCGGCCAGCAGGCAGACGCCGCAGCCGAGGGCGCGGGTGACGATGTTCATGATCTAGATCCTATGCTTCCGGCGCGCCGGGCGCGCGCGCAACCAGCAATTCTACCTTGTGGTCACGCCGGTCGTCACGCAGCGCGATGCTCCAATCCGGGCAGGGTTGGCCGTCCAGCAACATTTCTTCGTCGCCGTCCGTGGCGCGCACCGTGATCTCGTAGAATGCGCCGCGATGACGGTAGCGCATGCTGAACCCGTCCCAGCCCGGCGCCAGGCGCGGCGCGAAGCGCAGCGCGTCGCCGTGGCGCTCCAGGCCCAGCAACGTTTCCAACAGCAACAGCCAGGTCCATGCCGCCGCCGGCGTGGCGAAGCCGCCGATGGCGCGCCCGGCATGCGGCGCGATCGTGCGCAGGCCGCCGCTCATCAGGTAAGGCGGCCCGTCGCCATGCGCCATCGGGTCGAGCATGCGCGCCAGCTGCCATGCGCGGCTGGACTCGCCCAGCCGTGCGAGTCCAGCCGCGGCCCAGGCGGTGGCGCGGTGATCCTGGCCGGGGCTCGACGGCACGCGCTCGCTCCATTCGCCATCCACCGGCGGATCGCAACGCGGCATGGCGCCGTCGACGCGCAGGCGCTGCACCGCCGCGCGCAGCGCCTGCGGCCCCTGCGCCGCCCCGGCCTCCAGCGCCCAGCACTGGGTCGACAGCTCGACGCGGCAGGCGGCGTTGGCGATCGAGCCGAGGGCATTGCTGCTGTCCAGCCAGGTCCAGCGGTACCAGTCGCCATCCCAGCCGTGTTCCTCGCACTGCGCGCGCAGCGCCAGCGCCGCGCCGCGGCACGTGGTGGCGAAGCCGAAGTCGCCGCGCCGGTCGGCCACCTCGGCGAAGCGCTGCAGCACGGCCGCCATGAAGAAGCCCAGGCGCACGCTTTCGACGCGGCCGGCCACCCCTTCCTCATGCAGGCGTCCCGCCGCCGGCGGCAGGCCGCGTGGCCCGAAGCGCAGGCAGCCGCGCAGGCCGTGCACGCAGTGCTGGTACAGATCGTCACGTTCCGTCAGGCGCACGGCCAGCAGCGCATGGTCTTGCGTTACCGTGAGATAGCGCGTCAACGCGTACGGCAGCCACAGGAAGTCCTCGACACTGGCCCCGGCCGTGAACGCAGGCGCGGCGCGCAACACGGCCTCGCGCAGCAGCTCGGGGCGGGCGTGGGCGCAGGCCAGGGCCGACTGCAGCCGCAACGCCGGGTCGCGCTCGCCCATCATGGCGCCGATCGCCTGCCAGGGCAGCCAGCGGTTGACGCGCAGGTCGAAGCCGGGGTCGGGCGTGTGCACGGTGACGGCGCCGAGCGTGTGGTCCCACCAGTCGCGCAGGCGCCGCCATGCGGCGGCGGCGGCCTGCGCCGTGCCATGGCGCTGCACGACCGCGCTGGCGTCCAGGCTGCCGGGGCCGGCCACGCCCAGCACGAACACCAGCTCGCACTCGGCCCCCGGCGCCAGGGTAACGCCGACCTGCAGCGCCGCGCACGGGTCGAAGCCGGCGCCGGCGTTGCCCGACAGCCCGGCACGGCCCAGCGCCGCCGGCCGCGCGGCGGCGCCGAGGCGGCCGATGAATTCCTGGCGGTCGCAAGTCACTGCGACCTGCTCGGCGTCGACGTGGAAGAACGCAACCTTGTCCTGGAAACCCGCGCCGAAGGCATTGCGCGCCAACAGCGCGCCGCTGGCGAGATCGCGCCCGGTCACCACCTGCAGGCCGGGCGGCGCGTCGCGTTCGTCCAGCAGCCACTCCACGTATCCGGTCGCGCTCAGGCGGCGCGGCGCATCGCTGTCGTTGCGCAGGCGCAGCACGCTGTACTTGAGCGGCGCATCCTGGGCAACGAAGCAGCGCAGCTCGGAATGGATGCCATGGGCACGGTGCTCGAACACGCTGTAGCCGATGCCGTGGCGCGTCGTGTACGCCTCCGGCGACGGCGCCGGCCACGGCGTCGGCGACCAGACCGCGCCGCTATCTTCGTCGCGCAGGTAGAACGCTTCGCCACCCTGCGGCGCAATCGCCTCTTCGTCCCCCGCCGTCAGGCGCGTGGCGCGCTCGCCGCTCCAGCTGACGGCATGGCCGCGCTCCGAGACGATGCTGCCGAAGGCGTCGTTGGCCAGCAGGTTGATCCAGGGCGCGGCGGACGCCGCAGGTGTGGCGGCGCCCGGGCTGCTGCGCACCACGTATTCGCCGCCGTCGGGCGTGAAGCCGCCGGCGCCGTTGACGGGCTCCGGCGCGGCCCCGGTCGAGGGCGAAGGCAGATTCGCCGTGGTCCATGCCTGCGCCGGCGCGGTGGCGACGAATGGCGGCGCCGCCGCGCTCCCCGCGCGCTCGGCGCGGCGCAACTGGTCGGCCAGGTCGCCGCGCTCGCCCGCGAGCAGCACGCTGGCGGCGGAGCGCAGCAGGATGCGGTCTTCGCGCGGCACCTCTTCCTTCAGGTGCAGATGCAGTCCGCCAGGCTGGTCGAAGCTGGACGGATCGACCAGCGACGCCGCCAGGTGCATCAGGGCTTCGCGCGCCGCGCGGCTGTCGCACAGGACCAGCAGGTCGACCGCCAGGCCGTGGCCGCGCCAGTAACCGTGGGCCTGCAACAGCTGGCGCGCGAGCCCGGTGTCCTCTCCCTCGCCCAGTTGCAGCAGCAGCACCGGCAAGTCGCCCGTGACGCCGTAAGCGGTCAAGTCGGCCCGCCCGCGCAGATTGCGCGCGATGACGGCGGGATCGGCGCGCAGCGCCGGCGCCGGCTGCAGCAGGCAGCCGGCCAGGCGGTTGATCAGCTGGGCGTCGGCTTCGCCGATCCCGGCGCGGCGCAGCTCGGCCTGGGCCAGGGTCCAGGCGGCCTCGATCGCATGGTCGACCTCATGAGCGACGCCGTAGCGCGCCGCCAGCTCGCGCGCCAGCGCGCGGCTGGAGGCGGCGCCCAGCACCAGGTCGACCGTGATCTCCTGCTGCGGCGCCAGGGTCACGCTGCGCCGCAGCGCCAGCAGCGCCTGGTCGGGCTCGGGGTCCAGGCCGGGCAGCGCGCCGCCCTCCATGACCGCCTGCGGGCCGCGCAGGTCATGGCCGCGCCCGATGAAGCGCGCGCGATTCGTTTCCACGCTCGGCTGCCCCGCCACCTCGCGCACCGTCATGCGGTGCACGACCACGGGCGCGCTTGGCGCGGTCACGCACAGCAGGCTGTCGACGGCCGCGTCGAACTCGATGCGGATACTGCTGCGGCCGCCCTCTTCCAGCGGCGGCCCGGCCAGCGCCACGCAGCCCGTCAGTTCCAGGGTGCGCGCTTCTAGCGCGCGATTGACGATGCGGATGCGGCGCAGCTCGACGTCGTCGCCCGGCGCCACCACCGCGTCGGTGCGCATCTCGATGCCGTGGTCCACGCGGCGCAGGCTGGCCCGCCCTTCGGCCAGCACCGCCTCGACCTCGTCGGGCGCCGGCGCGCCGGGCAGCAGGACATTGGCCCAGGTGGCGCCGGAAGCCGTATCGCGCACGTGCACGGCCAGGCCGGTCTCGCCGGCGCCGGCGCGCGTCAGCCCGGCGCGCGTTGCCCCATCTCCCCCCCAACAGCTGGCGCCGGCGCCCGCGCTGTCGACGCTCAGGTGGTAGCGGCCATTCGACAGCAGCTGGACTTCCGGCAGCGGCGAAGCATCCGGCTTGAGCACGCGCGCGTAGGGGCGGCTCGCCGCGACGCCATCGGGCGCCACGCCGGCATCGATGCGCAGGGGCGGCTCGGCGCCTGCCGCCGGCGCCGCCTCTTGCAGCAGGCCGAGCGCGGCGCGCAGTTCGGGATCGCGCGCGAAGCGGCGCTGCATCGGTTCGCCTTGCAGGTGGCGCGCCAGCGCCAGCAGGATCACGGCCTGGTGGCGCGCGAACTGGGCCCGCACCACCGCCTGGCGTTCGCCTTGCGGCAGGCGCGCCGGCGCATAGTCGAGCGCCTCGTAGAAGCCGGTCTCTCCCAGCAGGCCCTGCGCCGCCATGCGGCGCAGGTTGGCCGCCGCCAGCACCGGCGCCGCGGCCAGCGCGAGCGCGGCGCCATGGGGCGCGGCGACCAGGTCGTCGCCCGCGCGCCGCTGCAGGGCCGCGGCGTCCAGGCCGAAGCGCTGCACGCGGTAGCGCGCCGCCGCGTCGACCGCGTTGCAGCCCGACTCGGTATAGCCCCACAGCAGCCCCCGGCCCCTGGCGTGAGCCGCCTGCAGGCGCGCCACGGCCCGGCCGGCGTCGTCGAGCAGGGTGTCGCGCCACGATGGCATCATGAGATGCGGCGCCAGATAGTCCTCCAGCGCACCCGCGCGCGACAGCAGCAGCGCGCCGGCCCCAGTCATGCGCAAGGGACGGCCGAGCGACCACCAATGCTGCTGCGGCAACTGGTCCTGGGCGACGGCGGCGAAGCTGGCCATGCGCGCCCCGGACGCCAGCAGGTCGCAGGCGTCGCCATCCAGGCGCCCCTGCCGCCCCTCGCGCACGTGACAACCCTTGGCCAGCAAACCCGTGGACGGGTCGACCAGCACGCCGAAATCCATGCGCGCCGCTTCCCGCGCCTGCGCGGCCAGGCGCGCGATCTTTTCCATGCGTTCACGCGCGCAGGCGCGCCCCTGTGCGACCAACTGGGCCAGGCCCTGGTTGCCGCCCGGCGGCTCGAGCGCGGCCAGCTCGCGCAAGGTCGGGATGCGGGTCAGGCCGGCGTCGAGCACGTATTCCTGCGCCGCGCGGGTCCAGGGCGTGAGCGCATGCAGGTCGTCCAGCTGCGCCGCGCACTGGCGCGCCAGGCGCGCCGTCCAGGCGCAGAGTGCAGGGGCGGCGTCGCCCGGCAAGCCGGCGTCCAGCTCGGCCGCCCTGGCCGCGATCGTGCGCAGGCAGTCCGCGAGGCCCGGCAAGGTATCCGTGGCGCGGGAACGGCCGGGCGCCAGCGCTTCGTCCAGCGCGTCCAGCGCCGGCAACAGGCCGGGCGGCGCATGCTCGCGCGCCACGCACAACGTGGCGCGGATGCCGTCCAGCGCGGCGGCGTCGAGGACCGGCCGGTCCGGCAACTCATCGAGACCGGCGGCGAAGGTGCGCAGCGCCAGCGCCAGGCCGCCACTGGCCGCGGTATCGACATGGGCCGGCTCGACCGGAGCGAGCGTGACGCCGTCATACCATTGGAAGAGGTGGCCATGCCAGCGTTCCAGCAAGGCCATCGACGCCAGCGCCTGCTCGCTGCGCGCGAGCAGGCCGCCCAGCGGCAGATAACCGAAGTCGCGCGCGCTCAGGGTCGCCAGCAGGGTCAAGCCCATGCTGGAGGGCGACACCCGCTCGTCGACGGTGAGTTCGGAATGGTCGTACACGGCTTCCGGCGCCAGGCCGTGCCTGGTCGCGCCGTGCTGCTCGAAGAAGGCCCAGCTGCGCCGCGCCAGCGTGCGCAGGAATGGGGTCTGCCCCTTCGCCAGGCGCATGCCGCGCCGCGCCGGCTGGCTGACCCACCAGGCCAGCACCGGCGACAGGAACCACACCAGCAGCAGCGGCGCGGTGGCGAACAGCGCATACGGGTTGGCGAAGGTCAGCAGCACGGCGACGCCGACCGCCAGCAGCGGCGCGAACCACATCGTGCGCCAGTTGTTCTCCATCGCGCCGCTGGCGCGCGCCAGCGCCGGAGGACGCAGTTCGAGCAGCTTGCGGCGGCTCACGTCGCGCCGCCACAGGCCGCGCGCGACCGCGTCGGCGTCGAGCCAGGCCTGGTGCGGCAGGAAGGCCAGCGCCAGCGCGGCGCGCACCAGGGTCGTGCGCGCGCCGCGCGCCCAGGCGTCCAGGTGCTGGCGCAGGGGCGCGCCAGCCGCGCGGCTGGCCAGCGTGGCCACGATGTCGAGCAGCGCCGGCAGCCAGAGCGGCGCCAGGATGGCCGCGGTCCAGAACACGGGCGCGGCCAGCAGGCTCCAGCACAACACGAGCAGCGCGATCGACGCCGGCGCGGCCAGGCTCCCGGCCAACGCGTCGGACAGGCGCACGCGCACCCGCGCGGCGCGCAGGCGGTCGGCGCCGCGCCCCAGGCGGCGCGCTTCCTGCCAGGCGGCGCGCAGGGCGCGATGGCGGCGCAGCACGTGTTCGCCATAACTGTCCGGATGCGCGGCGTCCAGCCGCAGGTCGCTCACGCGCGCGGCGCGCAGGCGGTCTTCCTCGACCCAGCCGGGTTCTGCCCGGCCTTCGTCGCGCAGCTCGGGCCCCATCGCGCGGCGCCAGGCGTCGACGTCGTAGATCGCGGCCCAGCCCTGGCCGCCATCAGGCCACAGGCGCTGGTAGCGCATGGCGCCCAGGTGCGGCAAGGCGGTGGCGAGCCGTGGCAGCAGCATGGCATGGCCTTCCAGCACCCGGCCCGTTTCGTCCTGCAGCGGCCGGTGAAGCGGGTGCGCCATCGCCGCCACCAGGCTGCGCGCGGCGTCGCGCGGCAGGCCGGTATCGGCATCGAGCGCGATCACGTAGCGCATCTCGGCCGCTGCGCCCAGATTGCCGGCCGCGAGCGCAAAGCGTTCGCGCTCGCCGCACAGCCAGGCATTCAGGTCGGCCAGCTGGCCGCGCCGCCGCTCGCGGCCGATCCAGGCCTGCTGGTCTTCGCTCCAGGTGCGCGCACGCGCCAG
This sequence comes from Massilia sp. UYP34, assembly GCF_056279385.1. NCBI lineage: Bacteria > Pseudomonadati > Pseudomonadota > Betaproteobacteria > Burkholderiales > Oxalobacteraceae > Massilia > Massilia sp. UYP34. Next base: position 200,136 of record NZ_JBWBRF010000001.1, read on the forward strand.
CAGCATGAAGGGACCGGCCTCAGCGCCAGCGCGCGCGCCGTGCTTGCGGTTGAGCGCCTCGATCGCGTGGCCCGCCTGGGCCAGCAGGGCGGCGTCCAGAGACTGCGTTGCTTCAGGCGCATCGGGCAGGTCGAGCAGCAGGCAGAAACGCAAATATCGATCGCGGTTGCCGAGGTAGCGCACTTCGAGGTCTTCGCACAGTGCCACGAGTTGCGCGGCGTCGTCCGGCTGCGCCGACACGGCCACCAGCGTACGCGCTTCAATGGGAATGCCGGCCGCCACGTCGATGCGCGGCGTGGCCTGGGGCCGGGCCAGCCAGCGCCGGGCCATGCCCATCAGGGCGCGCGCCAGGGCGCCGGCGACCGGCAGCGCCAGGATGCCCATCAGGAGCAGCAGCAGCGCGCTGGCCCCGCCCTGCCAGGCGTGGACCAGGCCCGCGCCCATGAACAGCAGGGCCAGCGCCGCCGTGGCGCCCCTATGCATGCCGGGGCAAGCGCCCTGCAATGCGGCGCGAACGCGCGGCGCCCATCCACGCCGTCCGCGCAGCCTCGCCTCGAGCGCCGCCAGACCAGGGCCGGCCAGGTAGTGCCCCACGTGGCGAATGCGCGTATCGAGCCCGCCCTCGCCCGGCGCGCGATGGACGCCGGCCAGCGCGAGCGCCTCTTGCGCGACCGCGGCCTCGCTCACGCCGAGGGAATGCGCCAGGCGCGCGACCGTGTGCCGGTAGCGGTCACGCGTGGCGCCGTCCATGCGCGCATAACTGCCGTCCGGATCGTCCCGCAGCAGCGCGTCGACCACGCCCAGGCGCTCGGCGAAAGCGCGCCAGTCGACGCCGCCCAGCGCGCGCAGGCTGGCCAGGGCGTTGCCGGCCGCGACGGCGTCCTGCGCCTCTTCGCTTCTCTCGTCCTGCATCAATCCGGCGATGCTGCCCTGGCCATCGGCCAGGCGCGCGTCGATCCAGTCCACTACCTGTGCCAGCGGTGCGCCGCGGCCCTGCAGGCGGCGCGCCAGTTCGGCGACGAAAGCGCCGTTGTCCGCGTCTTCGCTGCGCGCCATGTCGGCGAACAGCAGCACCAGGTCGCCCGGGCGGGTCTCGGCGGTGTCGAGGAAACGCGCGGCCCAGGCGGCGGCGCGTTCGCGGCCGGCGCAGGCATGCGCGGCGCGCGCCGCCAAAGCGGCCAGCCGGTCGATCAGCGCGAGACGCAGCAGCGCGGGCAGCGCGTCGAGTTCGGCGACGCGCAACGGCGCGTCCTGCTGGCTGGCGGCGAGCAGGCGCGCCAGCTCCTCGGTGTCGACGACGCCGTCGGCGCGCGCCAGCGCATCGGTCACGAGGCCCTGGACACGCGCCGCGCCATCCGCAACGGCCGTGCGCAAGCTGGCGGCGACCTGCCGCGATTGCGCGCGCGCCAGCCGCAGCTGGGTGTCGAGCAGATGGTAGCCATCGAGCAGGCGTGCGCCGGCGGGAGGCAGCGCGAACCCGGCGCGCATGACGCGGTCCAGCGTATCGCAGGAACGAACGATGCCCTCCGCATTCGCGGCCAGCGGCGCCATGGGGGCCGTGTCGCCGGCGCCATGGGGAGCATGCTGCCCGGCGGGCATCTTGTCGTTCTCAACTGTCAATGGGGACCTCGGGATGGAGGCGTGCGCGGCGGACCGCCGGAGGACGGACACCCGGGGTTATCGGGGCAAGAGGCCAGACAAATGATGCTGGGCGCGCACGGCTGACTCCATGCTATGGAAGGGACCGGAACGTCACCGTGCGCTGGCGTACACACACCGCCTGCCGAGCTGGCAGGCGGCCGGGGAGAGTCAGATGGCGAGCGCGAAACCGCCGGCCAGCGAGCAGGCGCGCGGATGGCCCATGGCGCGCAGGGTGCGCGCGGCGCGGGCGCTGCGTGCGCCGCTGCGGCACACGAACAGCAAGGGACGGGCCCCGGCGCCCAGCCAGGCGGCGGCATGTTCCTTCACGCTCGCCAGCGGCACGTTGAGCGCCATGCGGCCGTGCAGTTCCACCTGGCCGGCGACGCTGTGCTCGCGCGCGTCGCGCACGTCGACCACGATGGCGTCGGGATGGGCCGCCAGCCAGCCGCGCGCCGCGATCGCGTCGAGCTCCATGCCGGCGTCCAGCGCGGCGTCAGGATGCGCCGCCTCGAGCGCCGCCGCCGCCGTGGCCGACGCTGCTGCCGACGCTGCTGCCGGCATTGCCAGCGCCGCCCCGCAGCGCGCGATGCGTTCGCACGCCAGCTCCAGCGCGGCGTCGTCCGGCAGCGGCCCGATCGACAGGCGCACCGCCGACGCGCTACGCCAGGCCGGCAAGCCCATCGCGTCGAGCACATAGCTCGGCGCGGCCTTCGACGCGGCGCAGGCCGAACCGGCGCTGACGCGCATGCCGGCGGCATCGAACAGGTCGAGCAGCTCGGCGCTGGCGACGCCGGGGACCGAGAAGTTGAGCGTGGTAGGCAGCGCATGCGTCAGCGGCGCGTTGAATACGATGCCGGGAAAGGCGCGGGTCAAGGCGTCCACCAGGCGCGCGCGGCGCGCCTGCAGTTCTTCGAGGCCAAGAAAGGTGTCGCCGCGCTCCAGCGCTGCCAGCACCGCGCCCAGCGCCGCGATGCCGGCCATGTTCTCGGTGCCCGAGCGCCCGTTGTCTTCCTGGCCGCCGCCGCAGATCAGCGGCGTGAACGGCGCGCCTTCGCGCACGTACAGCATGCCGATGCCCTTCGGCGCATGCAGCTTGTGGCCGGAGAATGGCGCGTAGTCGATGCGGCTCGCGCCCAGGTGCAGCGGCAGCTTGCCGAGCGCCTGCACGCAGTCGACCAGCCACAGCGCCGGGCTGGCCGTATCGCTCAGCACCGCGGCGATGCCGTCCAGGTCGGACACGACGCCGGTCTCGTTGTTGGCGGCCATGGTGCAAACAAAAGCGAGGCGCGGCGCCAGCGCGCGCAGCACGTCCAGGCGGTGGCGGCCGTCGGCGTCGACCGGCAGCACGCGCAGTTCGAGCCCAAGACCCAGCAGCCGGTTCCAGTGCGCCACGCTCTCGGACACCGCCTTGTGCTCGGTGGCGCCGACCAGCACGATGTTTGCCCACTCTTCGCCGCTTGCGCGCCGTTCGCGTAGCGCGCACAGCGCCGACAGCACCGCGGTCTGGATGCCCTCGGTGGCGCCGCTGTTGAACATCAGCCGTCCGCTCGGGGCGCCCAGCACCCGCCGTGCGCAGGCGCGCGCGCTCTCGCGCAGCGCGCGTGCGCGCAGGCCGCTCGCATGGCTGCTGCTCGGATTACCGAAGCACTCCTGCAGCGCAGCCATGGCGGCGGTGGCGGCGGCAGGCAGCAGCGGCGAAGTCGCGTTGGTGTCGAGGTAGATTTCGGTGATCATGATTAGCTGCCAAAAACATAAAAAGGTGTCGCACAACACGTTATTGTCCAGTAATATGGTACGGATTTACGCCAATCGAAACGTCCCAAATTTCTCCATTTGTGGGCTGTTAATAGAATAATTATTCTTATAAACATGCTTTGCGGAATATGAACTCACTCGACAAGTTTGATTGTGCGATTCTCGCCGCCTTGCAGGCGGACGCCACGCTTTCCATCTCGGGCCTGAGCGAGAAGGTCGGCCTGTCCAGCACGCCCTGCTGGAAGCGCGTCAAGCGCCTCGAGGAAGACGGCTATATCGAAAGCCGCGTCAGCATCGTCAATCGTGAAAAGGTGGGCCTGCCGGTCACGGTGTTCGTCAGCATCAAGACCACCGAGCACGACGAAAAATGGCTGGCGCGCTTCGCCGCCGCCGTGATCGCCCTGCCCGAGGTGCTGGAGTTCCACCGCATGAGCGGCGACGTCGACTACCTGCTCAAGGTCGTCACCACCGACATCGCCGGCTACGACCGCTTCTATAAAAAGCTGATCAAGACCGCGCGCCTGACCGGCGTGTCGTCCGCCTTCTCGATGGAACAGATCAAGTCGACCACCGCCCTGCCGCTCGAACTGATCTCGCACGGCGTGCCGGCCTGAGCGTGTTTACGGCGACGCCTGGCGCTTTCGCCGGTCGTGCGAATCGTGCGATGATGGCGGCCGTTGACATCAACGGAGACCAAGGGAATGCGATCGAAAATAAAGATGGCGCCGCTGGCGCTGGCGGCGTTGTTCGCCCTCCAGGCAACCGCCGCTGAACAAATCGTGAAGATCGGCGTGAGCGGCCCGCTGTCGGGTTCCAACGCCTTCGCCGGCAAGGACAATGAAAACGGCGTGCGCCTCGCCATCGAAGAACTCAACGCGCAGAAGATCCAGGTAGGCGGCAACGTGCTGCGCTTCGTACTGCAGTCCGAAGACGATGCGGGCGACCCGAAGCAGGGCGTGACCGTGGCCCAGAAATTCGCCGACGCCGGCGTCAAATACGTGCTCGGCCCATATAACTCGGGCGTGGCGATTCCGGCCTCGCGCGTCTACAACGACAACGGCATCCTGATGTCGACCGTCGGCACCAACCCCAAGATCACGGCCGCCGGCTACCCGACGGTGTTTCGCATCGTGGCCAGCGACACGCAGGTCGGCGCGTCGGTCGCCGGCTATGCCGCCAAGGAACTCAAGGTCAGGAACGTCGGCGTGATCGACGACCGCACCGCGTTCGGCCAGGGCATCGCGATGGAATTCAAGCGCCAGGCGCAGAAAGCCGGCATCAAGGTCGCGGGCCACGAATTCACCAACGACAAGGCGAGCGACTTCGCCGCCATCCTGACCTCGCTGCGCGCCAAGAAGGTGGACGCCATCTTCTTCGGCGGCTACGCCCCGCAGGCCGCCCCGATGGCGCGCCAGATGAAGCAGCTGGGCCTGAACGTGCCGCTGCTGGGCGGCGACACCCTGTGCAGCCCCGAAATGGCCCGGCTGGGCGGCGAAGCGGTCGGCGAGAACGTGCGCTGCGCGCAGGCCGGCGCCATCGTCGCCCAGCAGCCGGGCGGCCCGGGCTTCCTGGCCAGCTACAAGAAGCGCTTCGGCCGCGATCCGGACGTCTACGCGCCTTCGTTCTACGACCAGACCAGGTTCATCGCCCAGGCGATCCAGCAGGCGAAGTCGGTCGACGCCAGGCAGGTCGGCGCCGCGATGCACGCGATCAGCTACCAGGGCGTGGTCGGCGCCTACGGCTACGACGCCAAGGGCAACCTCAAGAAGACGGCGGTGACGGTCTACACCTTCAAGAACGGCGCGTTGACGCCGCTGGCCAGCTACTGACCCGACAAGGAAAAAAATGAGAGAGAACTTCAAGCTCGGCGCGCTGGCGATCGGCGCCCTGCTCGCATGCGCATCGGTCCAGGCCGCGCCTGCGCTCGACGCCGCGCCCGCCAACCAGAAGGTCGCCACGACCGACGCCGGCAAGGCGATCGCCAAGCTGGTCGACGAGTACTACGAGGCCTATGCCCGCTTCGAGCCGGTGTGGGCGACCGAGAGCGGCGACGGCCGCTTCTTCGATCAGCTCGGCCTGTCGATCGCGCCGCAGAAGCGCGAAGCGCAGTTTGCGCTGTACCGCGGCTACCTGAAGCGCCTGGCGGCAATCCCGCGCGAGCGCCTGAACGCGCACGAGCAGGCCAGCTACGACGTCGTCAAGTTCGAGCTCGAGACCGCATTGCGCCTGGGCGCCTTCCCCGAGCACCTGCTGCCGGTGGACCAGATGTTCAACATGCCGGTGTTCATGGCGAACTACGCCGGCGGCCAGGGCGCCCAGCCCTTCGCCACGCCGCAGGATTACCGCAACTACCTGAGCCGCCTGGACCAGATGGTCGCCTACATCGACCAGTCGATCGCGAACATGCGCGAAGGCGTCAAGCGCGGCATCGTGCATCCGCGCGAGCCGATGCAGTCGCTGCTGCCGCAGCTCAAGCAGCTGCAGGCCAAGAGCGCGGAAGCCAGCATCTTCTACACCCCGATCAAGAAGCTGCCGGAAGGCTTCTCGGCTGCCGACAAGCGCAGCCTGCTTGATGCCTACCGCACGACGGTCGGCAAGCTCAATCCGGCCCTGGACCGCCTGGCCAGCTATGTCGAGAAGGAATACCTGCCGAAGACCCGCACCACCGCCGGCTGGAACGCGCTGCCGAACGGCGCCGAGTGGTACAAGGCGCGCGTGGCGGCGATGACCACCACCGACATGACGCCCGAGCAGATCCACGCGATCGGCCTGAAGGAAGTGGCGCGCATCCAGGGCGAATACGGCAAGATCGGCCCGAAGATGGGCTACAGCGGCCCGGCCGCCGGCCTGCCGAAGTGGGTGTCCGAGCAGCCGAAGTACAAGCCGTTCACCACGGACCGGCAAGTGATCGAGGTGTTCCAGAAGCTGGACACGCAAGTGCGCGCCAAGCTGCCTGCCCTGTTCACCCTGATGCCGAAGGCGCCGCTGGAAGTGCGGCTGGAGCCGGAACTGACGCGCGAGACCGCGTCGGACCACTACTCGGCGCCGGCCGCCGACGGCTCGCGTCCGGGCGTGTTCTGGTCGGTCGTGAACGACCCGACCAAGTATGGCCGCACCGGCATGGTCACCCTGTACCTGCACGAAGGCCAGCCGGGCCACCACTTCCATATCGCGCTGCTGCAGGAACTGGGCCTGCCGAACTTCCGCAAGTTCGGCGGCAACACCGCCTTCACCGAAGGCTGGGCGCTGTATGCCGAGACCCTGGGCAAGGAGATGGGCCTGTTCGAACAGCCGGAAGACTACTTCGGCCACCTGAACGACGAAATGCTGCGCGCCGCGCGCCTGGTGGTCGACACTGGCCTCCACAGCAAGGGCTGGAGCCGCGACCGGGCGATCGCGTACTTCCGCGACACGCTGGGCTACTCGGAACTGGAAGCGCGCGCGCAGATCGAGCGCTACATGGTGATGCCGGGCCAGGCGCTGGCGTACAAGATCGGTTCGCTGAAGATCATGGAACTGCGCCAGCGTGCGCAGGCGGCGCTGGGCGACAAGTTCAGCCTGCCGAAATTCCACGAGGTGGTGCTGGACGAAGGCACCTTGCCGCTGGCGGTGCTGGAGGCGAAGGTCGACCGGTGGATCGCGGCGTCGAAGTAAGGATCGCCGCACTGCTGCCGCACTGCCGCAAATCCAGCCAGCGTCGTTCCCGCGAAGGCGGGAACCCAATTTGTTCGCGCCGCCGCTATGATTGATTGCAGTGGCTGCGCGAGCGACCTTGGGTCCCCGCCTTCGCGGGGACGACGTTGCGCGTCGATTGGTGTCGGCTCCGCTCTCGCGCCGGATGATCTCGCGGCCAACCATCACCGCGTCGGCGGCGTAGCCGCCAACCCTACCTCGCGATCATGAACACCGGATAGCGGTTCCACTCCGGCTCGCGATAGCGCGCGCAATTGGCGTAGATGAAGTCGAGCACCGCTTCCTGGCTGCCCAGCAGGCCCGGATTGGCGGCCTTCCACTCGGCGAACTTCGCCGCCAACTCGGGCTCCTCAGCCAGCAGCTTCTCGGCCTCGTCCTCGAACACGTAATCCGAATAGTGCTCCTTCTTCTCCAGCACGCTGTTGAAGAAGCCCCAGCGGAAGAAGCTGTCGTGGGCCAGCGGCTCGAGCGTCTCGACCGCATAGCGCGCCCGGTCCTGGTCCAGCGGCACGATGTAGTCGCCGGCGCGCAGCAAGACATGCCCGGTGCGCCGGTCCAGCGCCACCTCGTCATGGAACATGTGGCCCTCGTAGGCCGACGGGCGCGAGGTCACCGATGCGATCTGGTAGTACGCCACCTCCTGCAGGCGGTCCGCCGCGACCCGCTCCATGCGCACGCCATTCCACTCCAGGCGCTCGATCGCCTCTACCCACTGCTGCGGCACCACATAGGCCTGCGGCGCCGGCACCGCGACGTCGACCGGGAAGCTGTTGTAGTAGGCGATGTCGCGTTCCCACGGGCTGCTGCGGTCGTAGTACAGGCGGCTGTAGTCGCCGATGACGCTCTTCTTGTACTTCGCCTCGTAGCCCTTGAAACGCACGCGCGAGGGATTGGCCTCGTCCATCTTCCAGCGCACCGGCCATTCGGCCCGCTTGCGGCCTTCCTCGCGCGCAGCGCGGCGCAGCGCCTGGATGCGGTCGGCGTTCTTGACCGTGAACTCCAGCGCCACTTCGACCAGCGCCACCATCGACGCGTAGCGGTCCTTGAACGGCTTGAGCATGTGCGTCTCGGGCATGAAGCCGATCGTGTGGTGCAGCGCCGCGTAGCCGGTCGAGAAGCGCGCCGTCTCGAGGAATTCGGCGATGCCGTGGTCCGGGCTGTCCTTGACCGGGTTCACATAGGGACAGGTCGGCCAGCCGCGCGCATCCATGCCGGCGTAGATCGCGGGCAGCATCTCGGCGCGCAGGAAACTCCCCAGGCCGCCGCCCAGCTTGTCGGCCTGGGTGTGGATCAGGGTCATCGTGTAGCTGTAGTCGGCGCCATTCGAGGTGTGGGTGTCGACCATCACGTCCGGATCCCAGAGGGTGAACAGCCGATTGAAGGTGCGCGCGCTCGAGGTATCGCACTTGACGAAGTCGCGGTTCAGGTCGAGGTGGCGGCTGTTGCCGCGAAAGCCGAACTGCTCCGGCCCGTCCTGGTTCACGCGCGAGGTGTCGGCGCGGTTGAAGCTGCCGTCCACGTTGTACAGCGGGACGAACAGGAACACGGTGCGGCCCAGCGCAGCGCGCTTGGCGCTCTGCAGGCAGAAGTCGCGCACGATCGCCATGCAGCCGTCGACGCCTTCCGGCTCGCCCGGGTGGATGCCGTTGTTGTTGAAGAAGACCGGACGACCGGCGCGCTTGATCGCCTCGACGTCGAACACGCCGTCGCTGCTGACCACGCCCGCGTGGATCGGCACGCCCGCATCCGACACGCCCACCTTCTCGAAGCGCAGCACCGCAGGAAAACGGCGCGCGAGGTCTTCGTACCAGGCGATGCACTCGCTCCAGGTGGTGGTCTGGTTCAGGTTGCCCTTCTCAAAGGGCGTCAGCAGTTCGGTGGACATGGATCTTATCGTTGTGAGGTGGATGCTTCGGAAATCGTCGCCGGCGCACCTGGCGCCTGGACCGGCAGGTTGAGCGGCAGCGCGATCGCGACGTCGGTGCCTTCGCCCGGGCTGGATCGCACTTCGATCGTGCCGTGCAGCGCATAGGCGCGCTCGCGCATGCCGATGATGCCGATGCCTTCCGAGGCGCTTGCGGTGTCGAAGCCGGCGCCGTCGTCGACCACGCGGATGCGCAGCATGCCCTTGCCTTCGTCCAGCAGCAGGCTGACATGGGCCGAGCGCGCGGCGGCGTGCTTCATGACGTTGGACAGGGCCTCCTGCACGATGCGATAGGCGGAAATCGCCAGCTCGTTCGACAGGCGCGCGAAATCGCCCTCGCTGTGCAGGTCGAAGCGGCAGCCGGACGTGGTGTCGTAGTGGCGCACCATCTCTTCCACCGCGCCGTGCAGGCCCAGCATGTCGAGCACCTCGGGACGCAGGCGGCGCACCAGGCGCCGGCCGTTGGCGTACAGGTCGAGCGCCAGCTTGGTGATGGCCTCGGACTTGCGCCGGATCTCGTCGACCTCGGGCCCGGGCGGGGCCTTCGCCGCCAGCAGGCCGATCGCCTGCGCCTCGAGGCGCGCCGCGATCAACGACGCATTGAGCTCGTCGTGGATCTCGACCGCGATGCTCTTGCGCTCGTCCTCGATGATCTCGTTGACCTTCTGGATCAGCTTGCGCTTGTCGGCGTCGGCGCGCAGCGCCTCGTTGCGCGAGGCCAGCAGGTCGCGCGTGCGCTCGGCCACCTTGTTCTCGAGGTCGCGCTTGGATTCGTCCAGCGCCAGCGACATCTCGCCGATCGAGGCCTGCAGCTCGCCGATCTCGCCGCCGGTGGTGACCGGCGGGTGGACACGGTAGTTGCCGCCCCGGATCTGGCGCAAGGTGCCGATCGCCTCGCGCAGCGGCACGATCAGCGAGCGCGCCAGCACCCAGGCCAGGATGCCGCTCGCGGCCAGCGCCAGCGCCGCCATCGACAGCTCGATCTGGAAGCGGTCGGTCTGCTTGGCCATCATGTTTGCCGGCGACATCGTCACCCGCACCCAGCCGACGACTTCGGTGGTGAGCGTGGGCGGACGCGAATCGCTCGATGCCGACACGTGCGGCGTGCCGTTGTCCGAGAACAGGTTGATCCACACCACCTGCTTGCGGATCGGCGCCTCGTAGTAATGGGCCTGGGCGTCGCTGGCCGACTCGGACACCACGCGCACCGCGGCGCGTCCGCTGCCGTCGATCACGTCGACTTTATAGATGCTGCGGTCGGACTGCACCAGGCCGTTGATGGTCAGGCGCAGGTCGGACAGGTTGCCAGAGATGACGTTGTATTCGGAGGTCTCGGCCAGCGCGCGCGCCAGGATGCGCCCGCGCTCGGCCAGCTCTTCGGCCACCTGGGCGCGGTGCGCATACCAGGAATACCAGACGAAGGAGGTGAACAGCAGGATCACGGGCAGCATGGTGATGACGGCCATGCGCCGTCCGACACCCCAGCCGCGCCAGAAACGCAGGTTCATTGCACGGCCGGCGCGCGCCGTGCGAAGTTACGGGCGGCGTCGGTCACGCGCAGGTCGAGCGAACTGGCCACCCCTTCGTTGATGATGGTGCGGAAGTAGCGCGGGAACTGCGGCGGATCGAGCTCGCCGGTGCGCACGAAGTCGGCGGCCAGCTCGGCCACCTGGGCGTTGATCTCCTCGATCTCGGAATACGTGGTGGCCAGCGCGCCGACCTTGACCATGTCGGCCGAGAAGCCGATCACGCCCTGCTTGCGGCGGTAGGTCGAGAGCAGGATGTTGCGCACGTTCTCGGCGTTGTAGATGTCGCTGTCGGGCAGCGCCAGCAGGGTCTCGGCGCGCGTCATGCTGTTGAGCGTGTGATTGAGGTCTTCGCCCGGCGTATACATCTGGATCTCGGTGGCGTCGGTCAGCGCCGGCTTCAGGAAGGCGGTGTCGGGGCCGAGCAGCACGCCGACCCGCACCGGGCGGCCGTACAGCAGTTCGGCCAGGCGCATCTGATCGTTCGGCGCCGGCTCGGCATAGATCGCGGTCATGGCCATGCGGCGCGGCTTGGGCAGTCGCGCGGTCAGCGTGCGCCACACCTGGCTCGAGGTGTAGGCCGAAATCACCACGCAATCGCAGCGGCGCGACAGCGCGTCGCGCAGCGCGGTCGGGCCGATCGCCACGTACAGCATGCGGCGCTTCTGCGCCAGCTCGGTGCGAAAGGCGGCGAAGGTGGGCACCAGGCGCTTGTACAGGTCGTCGGCGATGCGGTGGGTGACGGCGCTGTCGTCGCCGGTCAGGATCTGGAAACGGAAGCCCTGCGCTTCTTCGCGTTCGCGCTCACGCTCGGCATGCTGGGCCGCATGCGCGCCGCCGGCGGACAGCAGGAGCAGGAAGGCGATCGCCAGCAGCGGCGCCAGCGCGGGCGCGCGCGGGCGCTGGTGGGGCATGCGGCGCGGGAGGATGGCCATCGCGTCAGGGCTCGATCAGGCCGTGCTTGACCGCCAGCAGCGTGATGCTGGCCTGGCGGTGCACGCCCAGCTTTTCCTTGATCGACTGGCTGATGTTGCTGATGGTCTTGGTCGACAGGTCGAGGCGCTCCGCGATCTCGGCATTGGTCATGCCCTCGGCCATCAGCTTGAAGATTTCCAGTCCGCGCTCGTCGAGCTGGGACTGCGGCGTGACTTCGCCGCGCACCGCCATGCTGGCCAGGCGCGAGGCGATGTGCGGCAGGAAGTACAGCTTGCCCTCGTGGGCGTGGCGCACTGCGGTGGCCAGGTCGGCCGGGTCGCAATCCTTGGTGACGAAGGCGTGCGCGCCGAGGCGGTAGGTTTCCTTGATCAGGCTGTCCTGGTCAAACTGGCTCAGGAAGACGATCTTGGCCGACGGGTCGGACTTGAGGATGGCCTGGGCCGCGTCCATGCCGGTCAGCTCGGTGCCGAAGCGCATGTCGAGCACGGCCACGTCGGGATGCTCGGCGGCGTACAGCGCGGTCGCCTCGCTCGGGGTCTTGGCCTGCCCCACCACCTGCATGCCCGCCGCTTCCAGCGACATGGCGAAACCGGTCATGACGATCGGGTGATCATCCGCGAGCATGACGCGGATGGGTTTGTTCTGTTCTGCCAATTTGATTCTCCTGGCGCGTGGCCGGTGTGCGGTGCCAGTGGCTGGCGTTGCGGTGGCCGGGGCGAAAAGCCACGGCACAGTGAGGAATTATTTCATACAACGGGCGGCGAAGCGAATGGAAAGGCAGGGAGATTTTGTGCGCTTCGGCATGCGTTTTGCGCGCACTTCCTTTTGCTGGACGCGTGGACGGCGGAGGCGTGCACCCTACCGATGGGGATGCTTGGCACGTTGGCGCACACACAACTAGAAACAAAATTACTAGATTATGGATTTGCAAATTGCTAGGACATAGCATATATTGATTCCAACGAGCTGTAGATATGCATTCTTCCAAGGTAGGAAACCTGCCGATCCCGACGGATGGCGGGACGAATAAAGGAGGTTGCCATGCATTTTTCTGACATCAATCACGGCGCCGGCGGCAAGGCCGGCAAGTTCGCCCTGGTGGCCGGCCTGCACGTGCTGGTGGCGATGGGCGTGATCAGCACGATGAACGCCAAGTCGCTTTCGCTGCCTGCCATGCTGGAAGACAAGCTGGTGTGGATCCAGCCGGAGACGCCGCCGCCTGCCCCGCCGCCCGAACCGCCGAAGCCCGTCGCCAAGGCCGCGCCGCCCCAAATCGTGGTGCCGGATGTGGAAGTCGAGGTGCCCGCGCCGCCGCTCGAGCAGGTGATGGAAGCGACTACGGAGCCGTCGCCTGAACCGGCCCAGCAAACCCAGTCCGATGCGCCGCCACAGCCGGCCGCCGAGCCGTCGTCGAACAGCGGCCAGATGCGCAGCGCCGTGCTGGCCGACGCCAACGGCTGCGCTAAACCCGACTATCCGGTGCGCGCTGCGCGCAATGGCGAGACCGGGACCGTGACCCTGGCGCTGCTGGTCGGGCCCGATGGCCGGGTGCAGGACTCGCGCATCCAGTCTTCCAGCGGCTCGCGTGAGCTCGATCGGGCCGCCGTGAATGCCCTGAGCCTGTGCACCTTCCAGCCGGCGATGAACGGAGGCACAGCCGAAGCCGGGTGGGCGCAGCTCGCCTACGTCTGGACACTGGAATAAACACCCCTTTCCTCTTTTGGCCCGCCCCACTTCATCGGCGGGCTTTTTTTCGTCCCTATGACAGGTGCATGGACGCTTGCGCAGGCCACATCCGATCACAACAACAATGGAGAGAGAACACATGGATGCAGCAAGCACGCCGATGCCGGCGCACCATCTAACGGGTTTCATGCACGCCCTGGCCGGCTGCCTGGGACTGGCCGTCCTGGCCGTGCTGGGCTGGATGGCGTTGACGGCGCCGCCCCCGCCCGAGCCGCAGGCGGAGATTGCGGCCGGCGGCTGGAACGCCCGCATGCAGAGACACATACAGGTGCTGGCGGCCACCCCACGCTCGATCGCGACCGAAGGCAATGCCCAGGCGCGTGCCTATCTGCTGGCCGAACTGCGGGCGATGGGCCTGGCGCCGGCGGTGCAGCGCGCCACGGTGCGCAAGTCGGTCGTCTACTATTTTGGCGCCATCCACAACACGGTCGGCGTCGTCCATAACGTCGTCGCCAGGATTCCCGGCAGCGCCCCGGATGGGGGCCGCCGCCCGGCGCTGCTGCTCACGGCCCACTACGACAGCGGCAACGCGGTGCACAAAGCGGCGCACGGCGCCGTCACGATGGCTGCCCTGCTCGAAACCGCGCGCTCCCTGCGCGCCGCGCCGCCCGCCAGCGACGTCGTGCTGCTGTTCACCGACGGCCACCACGTCGGCGCGCTGGGCGCCAAGGGCTTCGTCGAACAGCATCCGCTGGCCGCCAGCATCGGCCTGGCGCTCAAGTTCGATCCTTCCGGCGCCGCCGGGCTGCGCATGGTCGAGACCAGCGGCGCGGGCGGCGCCGCGCTGGCCGGCTGGATGCGCGCCGCGCCCGAATTGCGCGGCTCCTCGCTCGAGACGACCCTGGCGCGCATGCTGAACGACGCGCCGCACCTCGGTCCGCTGGCGGCGCTCGATACGCCGGTGCTGCTGTTCGCCGGCGGCGAAGGAAATCCACGGCAGCTGGGCGACGCGATGCTGCGCCTGGCGCGATCCTACGGCGACGCGCCGCTCGAACGCGGGACGCAGAGCGCCGTCGCCTATTTCTCGCTGCCCGTCGTGGGCCTGGTGCAGCACGCGGCCTGGCTCTCCTGGGCGTCGGCGACGCTGTCCTGCCTGATGCTGGGGTTCGCCTGGCGCCGCCTGTTCGGCGCGGACGGCGCGACCGAGGCGGCGCAAGGCGTGTTCGGCGTGTGCTTTTTGCTGCTCGTGGTGCGCGTGGGCAGCTGGACCTGGCGCGAAGAGATTGCCGCCGCCGGCCTCGCGGGCGAGCAGCGCCTGCCGCTGATGGTGATGGCCGTAGCAAGCTGCGTCTTCGTCGCTGGGCTGTACATATTGCGCCGCAGCGTCGGCGCCGCGGCGACGGTGCTCGGCGCGCTGGCCTGGCCCGCGCTGACGCTGCTGCTGGTCGTGTTCTTCTTGCCCGGCGCCGCCTACGTGCTGGCCTGGCCGCTGGCGGCGGCGCTGGCCGCCTTCCTCGTCCTGCACTCGGCCTGGGGCCGGCGCCAGGCCTTCGCCGTGCGGCTGCTGGTGCTGGTGGCCGCCCTGGCGCCGGCCGCCGCATTGTTTGCGCCGGCGCTGCGTGACGCCTGGCTGCTGCTTGCGCCGCACCACCTGTACCTGCCGCCGATGCTGATGGCGCTGCCGATGCTGTGCTTCGCCAGCCTGCTGCTGGTGATGTCCGTCGCGCCGGCCGTCGCCGCCGCGCTGGCGCTGCTGGCCGCAAGCTGCTTTGCCCTGCCGGGACAGGCGGCGCCGCGCGCCCCGCTGCCGCCCGCGTCCGATGGCCTCGAACACCTGGTCTACTACAAGGACGCGAACACCTGGCGCGCTTACTGGCTGCTGCCGGAGCAGCCGCTGGACGACTGGCGCCGCCGGCTGTTCCCCGGCCGGCAGCCGACCATCTTCGTCGAAGTCTTCGGCTGGAACAGCCCGCGCCAGTGGTATGCCGAAGCGCCGCGCGAGGATGCGGTCGCCTTCCCCGAGTGCTTCGTCCTGCGTAATAGCGTGGTCGCGCTGCGAGATACCGTCGGCAAGGTGCGGCGCGGCACGTTCACTGTGCGTTCAAAAAACCGCGCGCCGCACATCGAGCTGCGCATGTCGGGCGCCAAGGCGCTGCGCTCGCGGCTCGACGGCGCGCCTCTCACGTCCAGCGAGGCGCCGTGGCTGCTGTCGCTGTACGGGATGGAAGACCGGGTGCTGCACTTCGAGATCGAGAGCGCGCCCGACGAGATTTTCGCGATCACCGTGCAAGAGCGCATGCCCGGCGTGCCGCGGCATCTGCTACCGCCGCGCGACGAAGGCGAACCGTATTTACGGGGGCAATCGGGAATGACGATGTCGACCGATATCCTGCGTTTTTTTTAAGGACTTGTCATAGAATGTCCCGCGCACACCACGAATGTGCCCTTCCCGATCAACTCAAGTCGCAGGATTTTATGTACAAGATCGTCTCTTCCCTCGTCCTTACCACCCTCGCCGGCAGCCTGGCGCTGGCCTATCCGGCCCATGCGCAAAATGTCCAGGAAGCGCCGCTGCGCGCGCACCTGGCCCACCTGTCCGCCGACGCCATGGAAGGCCGCGGCACCGGCCAGCGCGGCGGCGAGCTGACCGTCGCCTATCTCGAGGCGCAGGCGAAGGCCGCCGGTCTGAAGCCGGCCAACGGCGACAGCTTCCGTCAGGCGGTCAAGATCGCCGGCGTGCGTTCGCTGCCGGCCAAGAGCGACATCGCGATCACCGCCGGCGGCAAGGCGCTGCCGCTGCAGTTCGGCGCTGACTGGGTCTGGGGCCCGGGCGACGGCAAGGCCGAGCACAAGCTGGACGCGGACCTGGTCTTCGTCGGCTACGGCACCGTGGCGCCGGAAGAAGGCGGCTGGAACGACTTCAAGGGCATGAACCTGAAGGGCAAGGTGCTGGTGATGATGGTGAACGATCCGATGCCGACCGCGGCGGAACCGAACCGCTTCAACGGCGAGGGCCTGACCTACTACGGCCGCTGGACCTACAAGTTCGAGGAAGCGGCGCGCCAGGGCGCGGCCGGCGCCATCCTGATCCACACCGACAAGTCGGCCTCGTACGGCTGGAGCGTGGTGCAGAACAGCTGGGCCAACGCCGAGCGCTTCCAGCTCACCGAAGGGAAAGTGGGCACCGGCGTGCAGGGCTGGATGACCGACGACACCGCGCGCAAGGTGTTCGCCGCCGCCGGCCAGGATCTGGATAAACTGCGCGCAGCCGCCGAAGACAAGAACTTCAAGCCGGTGACCCTGAAGGCCCGCCTGAAGGGCACCGCGCGCGCGCAGGTGCGCAAGCTCGAAGAGTTCAACGTGGCCGGCGTGGTGCCGGGAACCGATCCAAAGCTCAAGGACGAAGTGGTGATCTACACCGCGCACTGGGACCACATGGGCAAGCAGGGCACCGAGGGAGACACCATCTTCAATGGCGCGGTCGACAACGCTTCGGGCACCGGCGCGCTGCTGGCGATGGCGGAGCAAGCCGTCAAGCACCCGGCCAAGCGCAGCCAGATGTTCCTGTGGGTGGCCGCCGAAGAGCAAGGCCTGCTGGGCAGCGCCGCCTACGTCGCCAAGCCGCTGTGGCCGATCGCCAAGACCGCCGCCAACCTGAACCTGGACAGCCTGAACTGGGTGGGCCCGGTGAAGGACGTCAGCGTGCCGGGCAGCGAGCGTACCGAACTGGGCGCGATGGCCGCTGCTGCCGCCCAAGCGATGGGTTTGACCGTCGCGCAGCCCAGGCCTGACCTGGCCGGCGGTTACTTCCGCAGCGACCACTTCAGCTTCGCCAAGGCCGGCGTGCCGGCGTTCTCGGTGGGCGCGGGCCGCAGCTGGGTGAAGGACGTCGAGGCCAACAACGCCAAGGCCGCGACCTACCGCGACAAATACCACCAGGCGTCGGACGAATACGATCCGAGCTGGGACCTGTCGGGCATGGTGCAGCAGGCGCAGTACACGCTGAACCTGGGCCGCGCGGTGGCCGACGCGCCGCAGATGCCGGCGTGGAAGGAAGGCGATCCGTTCGGCAAGGCGCGCGCTGCAAAGTAATCGCAGCCGCCAGGCTTCAAGTTTTAGTCAGCAGTAGCACGTCGTTCCCGCGCAGGCGGGAACCCAAGTTTGCCAGCGTCTTCGTAACGCGAGAAACTTAGGTTCCCGCCCCCGCGGGAACGACCGTTTGGGGCCAACGATTTCGATCCACCGACGAAAGAGGCGCACGATGCGCGAAGACGACCTGGTGCTCGGCGACGGACGTACGCTGCACTTCTACGACCTGGCGCCACCCGGCGAGCAGGAGCTGGCCGTGTTCTGGCACCACGGCACGCCGAACATCGGCCGCCCGCCCGAGCCGTTGTTCGCCCTCGCGGCGCAGCTCGGCATACGCTGGATCGGCTACGACCGCCCGGCCTATGGCGGCTCGTCGGAGCGCATTGGGCGCGACGTCGCCTCGGCCGCCTTCGACGTCGAGCGCATCGCCGACCGGCTGGGCGTCAAGCGCTTCGCGGTGATGGGGCATTCCGGCGGCGGGCCGCATGCGCTGGCGTGCGCCGCCCTGCTGCCCGAACGGGTGGTGGGCGCGGTGAGCATCGCGGGCCTGGCGCCGCCCGACGCGCAGGGGCTCGACTGGTTCAAGGGCATGGGCGCATACGGGGCGGCGGCGCTGCGCGCGGCAGCGCAGGGGCGCGCGGCCAAGGCATATCATGAGGCGCTGGGGCTCGCGTTCGACCGCGAGATGTTCACGCCTGAAGACTGGGATGCGCTGGCGGGGCCGTGGTCATGGTTCGACAGCGTGGTGGGACCGGCGCTGGCCAAGGGGAACGACGGCTTGATCGACGACGATATCGCGTATATGACGCCGTGGGGGTTCGATTGCACGCGCATCGCCTGTCCGGCGCTGTTCGTGCATGGGATGCAGGATCGCGTGGCGCCGCCCTCGCACAGCGAATGGCTGGCGCGCCACTGCCGCTCAGCCGAGCTGTGGCAGCAGCCGGAGGATGGGCATATCTCGGTGATGAACTACGCCGCGTCGAGCCTGGTGTGGCTGCGCGGGCGCTTGCGCGCGGACTGATGGACCGAGCGGCGGACGGCGCGCCATGCGCCGCCATCCGCTTTCAGTGCAAGTTCGCGGCTTACTGGATCACGCCGCACGCCATGCGGCCGCCTCCGCCGCCCAGCGGCGCCGGATGATCGGAGTGGTTGTCGCCGCCGACGTGGACCATCAGGGCCTTGCCCTTGATGTCCGACATCTTCAGGCGCGGCGCCAGGACCGGATTGGTGGCCATGCCCTTGGCATCGACCGTCAGCGCCGGCAGGTCGCCCAGATGGCCGTCGCCCCATGGGGTGCCGTGCTTATTGGTCTTGGCCGGATCGAGGTGGCCGCCCGCCGCGCCGGCCGGGACGGTCTTGCCGTCGGCCTGGTTCGGCGCGCAGCTGCCGTTGGCGTGGATGTGGAAGCCGTGCAGGCCGGGCGGCAGGTCCTTGAGGTCGGGCGTGAGTACCACGCCATACTTGGTTTCGCTGAGCTTCACGGTGCCCACGCTGGCGCCATCGCCTTTGTCGGTGGCCAGCTTGAGGGTCACGGTATTGTCGGCGGCACTGGCGGTAGCGCATACGGCGCTCAGCAGGACGGCGCTCATCCATCGCATTTTCATCATTTGCTCCTTGGAAGATCTTCAGGGATAGTAAAAAGCTAACCTAGTGTAGATCATTCTCATGCGTAGGGGTGTCCGGCTGACTTGGGTTCGACTGGCGGCAGCGGCTCTGTTCGGTTTCTTCCAGTTTTGGCGGGATACAGGAGTTACGTCGAGGAGTTACGTGGGGCCGAAATGTCTGGATGCGATCGAATGGCGCGCCGACACGCAAGTGCGCACGTTTGAGGACGGCCAGATTGGCGCATTCCCCGCTTGCTACGCTGACCGGCAACGTCACCTGGGTGACCAGAACTCTGAGAGGACGTTGTGCCTGAGCGCATTTGTCCAGCATGCAGTGCCGCTGATACCGAGGCCGTCGACTCTGTCGATCGGATGGATCTGATCCGCAGCTATAAGCAGAAAGGCATCGACGTCAGCGCCTATCTTCATGGCGGCAGCATCACCTTATGCCACTGCAACCATTGCGAACTGGGCTTTTTCGATCCCCCCTGCGTGGGCGATGGTCTCTTCTACGAGCAGTTGCAGACGCAGGACTGGTACTACCAGGACGACAAACCGGAATACGCCCATGCGGCGACGCTGATTCGCCAGGATAGCTCGGTCCTCGAAGTCGGCTGTGGCAAGGGAGCATTCCGGCGCTGGTTGCCGCAATCGATCCGGTACACCGGGCTCGAATTCAATGACGAAGCCGTGCACAAAGCGCGTGCGGCCGGGCTGGACGTCAGGAAACAGCCGGTCGAGGAGCATGCCGCCGCCAGCCCTCGCTACGACATCGTGTGCGCGTTCCAGGTGCTGGAGCACGTCGAGCATCCCAAACGGTTCTTCCATGCCTGTGTTCAGGCGCTCAAGCCCGGTGGAACGCTGATGATCGCCGTACCAGCCCAGGACAGCTTCCTGGCCATCGCTCCAAATTCTCCGCTCAATATGCCGCCGCATCACGTAACGCGCTGGACTGACCGAGCACTGACCAATCTTGCCCACAGCGAAGGCTTCGAACAAGCCGATATTTGGCATGAACCCGTTGCCGACTTCCACAAGGAATGGCATGCGACGACGCTGGCCTATCACGCGCTGGCACGATTCGGGCTCTACCGTCCTCGCCTGATTGATAACAGCAAACGTTACCGGCTACTGGGCCGAATAGTTCGGATCCCGGCATTGCGTAGATACCTTGTGCGAGCTGCGCTGAGGACGAACCCAAGACTGGAGGTCGGGCATACCGTGATGCTCATCGCGTCCTGAAGTCTTTAATACAGGCAAAAAAAACGGCACCCCTCAGGGTGCCGCTTTCACTAACAACTTACGCGATCACTCGCCGTCGTTATGCTGCTCGGCCGAAGCCTGTGCAGTCTGCTGGTCTTCCATCGCCTGCAGCTCGGCAGCCATATTGGCTTTCTCTTGCTGCAGCAGTGCCTGGCGCTCTTCCGCTTCCCACACTTCCTTCTCCTTGCGGGCGCGGTGGAATGCCAGACCGGTGCCGCCAGGGATCAGGCGGCCGACGATGACGTTCTCTTTCAGGCCGCGCAGACCGTCGCGCTTGCCCATGATCGCCGCTTCGGTCAGCACGCGGGTGGTTTCCTGGAACGATGCGGCCGAGATGAACGAGTCGGTCGACAGCGATGCCTTGGTAATACCCAGCAGCACGTTTTCGTACTGCGCCGGCAGCTTGCCGACAGCGTTCACGCGGTCGTTCGCATCCAGCAGTTCCGAACGCTCCACCTGCTCGCCGACGATGTAGTCGGTGTCGCCAGCTTCGGTGATCTGAACACGACGCAGCATCTGGCGAACGATCACCTCGATGTGCTTGTCGTTGATCTTCACGCCTTGCAGACGGTACACGTCCTGCACTTCGTCCACGATGTAGCGGGCCAGCGCTTCGATACCCAGGAGGCGCAGGATGTCTTGCGGATCGGCTGGGCCGTCCACGATCATCTCGCCCTTGTTCACGACTTGACCGTCGTGGACCAGCACTTGCTTGTCCTTGGTGATCAGGAACTCGTGCTTGTTGCCGTCCATGTCGGTGATTTCCAGGCGCTGCTTGCCCTTGGTCTCTTTACCGAACGCCACGGTACCGGTGACTTCCGCCAGCATGCCCGCGTCTTTCGGCGAACGTGCTTCGAACAGTTCGGCAACGCGCGGCAGACCACCGGTAATGTCGCGAGTCTTTTGCGATTCGGTCGGGATACGTGCCAGCACTTCACCCACGGTCGCTTGCTGACCGTCCTTGACCATGATCAGCGCGCCGACCTGGAAGCCGATCGTCACGGCGTGTTCGGTGCCGGCGATCTTCACTTCCTGGCCTTCTTCGTTCAGCAGCTTGACCTGCGGACGCAGCACCTTGCCCGAACCGCGGCGCTTCGGATCGATCGCCACCAGGGTCGACAGACCGGTCACTTCATCGACCTGACGGGCGACGGTGACGCCTTCTTCGACGTTCTCGAAGCGGATCGTACCGGCGTACTCGGTGATGATCGGACGGGTCAGCGGATCCCAGGTCGCCAGGGCGATACCAGCCTTGACGGTCTGGCCATCCTTGACCAGCAGGGTCGCGCCGTACGGCACCTTGTGACGCTCGCGCTCACGGCCGTGGTCGTCGGTGATCAGCACTTCGCCCGAACGGGTAATGACGATTTGCGCGCCCTTGCCGTTGGTGACGTAACGCATGGTCGCGGTGAAGCGGACCGTACCGTTCGACTTGGCTTCGACCGACGATGCCACTGCCGCGCGCGATGCCGCACCACCGATGTGGAAGGTACGCATGGTCAGCTGGGTACCCGGCTCACCGATCGACTGCGCTGCAACCACACCGACTGCTTCGCCGCTGTTGACCAGCATGCCGCGGCCCAGGTCGCGACCGTAGCACTTGGCGCACAGGCCAAAGCGCGTGTCGCAGTTCAGCGGAGTGCGGACCTTCACTTCGTCGATGCCGACGCGTTCGATCTCTTCGACCATGTCTTCGTCCAGCAAGGTGCCGGCTTCGTACAAGGTTTCCTGGGTTTCAGGATTGACGACATCGGTGCCGGTCACGCGGCCGAGGATACGGTCGCGCAGGGCTTCGATGACTTCACCACCTTCGACCAGCGCCTTCATGTGGGTGCCGTTGTTGGTGCCGCAATCGTCTTCGATCACCACCAGATCTTGCGTCACGTCCACCAGACGACGAGTCAGGTAACCCGAGTTCGCGGTCTTCAGCGCCGTATCCGCCAGACCTTTACGAGCGCCGTGGGTCGAGATGAAGTACTGCAGAACGTTCAGGCCTTCGCGGAAGTTCGCGGTAATCGGCGTTTCGATAATCGAACCGTCCGGTTTCGCCATCAGGCCGCGCATACCCGCCAGCTGGCGGATCTGGGCTGCCGAACCACGGGCGCCCGAGTCGGCCATCATGTAAATCGCGTTGAACGATTCCTGGGTGCCTTCGGTGCCGTCGCGCTTGGTGACCGGCTCGATCTTGAGCTGGTCCATCATCGCCTTGCCGACTTCATCCGAGGTCTTGCCCCAGATGTCGACGACCTTGTTGTAACGCTCGCCGGCGGTGACCAGACCCGAAGCGTACTGCTGCTCGATCTGCTTCACTTCGGCTTCGGCGGTCGCGATCATGCCCTTCTTGACGTCCGGGATCAGCATGTCGTCGACGGCGATCGAGATGCCGGCGCGGGTCGCCAGGCGGAAGCCCGACTGCATCAGCTTGTCCGCGAAGACGACGGTCGCACGCAGGCCGCACTTGCGGAACGACGTGTTGATCAGCTTCGAGATTTCCTTCTTCTTCAGCGAGCGGTTCAGCACCGAGAACGGCAGGCCTTTCGGCAGGATCTCGGACAGGATCGCACGGCCGACGGTGGTCTCGTAGCGGGTGAGCGTCTGGTCGAAGCCGCCTTCGGCGTTCTTCGGGAACTCGACGATACGCACGGTGATGCGGGTCGCCAGTTCGACTTCCTTGTTGTCGTACGCGCGGATGACTTCCGACACGTCCGGGAACATCATGCCTTCGCCCTTGGCGTTGATCGCCTCGCGCGACGCGTAGTACAGACCCAGCACGATATCCTGCGACGGGACGATCGACGGTTCGCCGTTCGATGGGAACAGGATGTTGTTCGACGCCAGCATCAGCGTACGCGCTTCCATCTGCGCTTCGATCGACAGCGGCACGTGGACTGCCATCTGGTCACCGTCGAAGTCGGCGTTGAACGCCGCGCAGACCAGCGGGTGCAGCTGGATTGCCTTGCCTTCGATCAGGACCGGCTCGAACGCCTGGATACCGAGACGGTGCAGCGTCGGCGCACGGTTCAGCATGACCGGGTGTTCTTTGATGACTTCTTCCAGGATGTCCCAAACGACTGGTTCCTGAACTTCCACGAGCTTTTTCGCGGCCTTGATGGTGGTCGCGAGACCCATCAGTTCCAGCTTGTTGAAGATGAACGGCTTGAACAGCTCGAGGGCCATCAGCTTCGGCAGGCCGCACTGGTGCAGTTTCAGCTGTGGACCGACCACGATGACCGAACGGCCCGAGTAGTCGACGCGCTTGCCCAGCAAGTTCTGACGGAAACGACCGCCCTTACCCTTGATCATTTCGGCCAGCGACTTCAGCGGACGCTTGTTGGCGCCGGTCATCGCTTTGCCGCGACGGCCGTTGTCCAGCAGCGAGTCCACTGCTTCCTGCAGCATGCGCTTTTCGTTACGCGTAATGATTTCCGGCGCGCGCAGTTCCATCAGGCGCTTCAGGCGGTTATTACGGTTGATGACGCGGCGGTACAGGTCGTTCAGGTCGGACGTGGCGAAACGGCCGCCGTCCAGCGGGACGAGCGGACGCAGCTCCGGCGGCAGGACCGGGAGCACTTCCATGATCATCCATTCAGGCTTGATGCCCGAACGCTGGAACGCCTCGAGCACTTTCAGGCGCTTGGCGTATTTCTTGATCTTGGCTTCGGATTTCGACTCTTTGAGCTCCACGCGCAGCGCTTCGGCATCGCGGTGGATGTCGATCGAGCGCAGCAGTTCACGGATGCCCTCGGCGCCC
Source organism: Massilia sp. UYP34 (assembly GCF_056279385.1). Classification (NCBI taxonomy): domain Bacteria; kingdom Pseudomonadati; phylum Pseudomonadota; class Betaproteobacteria; order Burkholderiales; family Oxalobacteraceae; genus Massilia; species Massilia sp. UYP34. The sequence goes on from NZ_JBWBRF010000001.1 coordinate 224,004, forward strand.
ATGAATGCGGTGAAGTCGTCGCCGTATTCTTCGTACTTGGCGGCGTAGTCGTCTTCCGACATGATCTGGCTCTTCTTGAGCGGGGTCATGCCAGGATCGGTGACGACGTATGCTTCGAAGTACAGCACGCGTTCGATATCGCGCAGGGTCATGTCCAGGACCATGCCCAGACGCGACGGCAGCGACTTCAGGAACCAGATGTGGGCGACCGGCGACGCCAGTTCGATGTGGCCCATGCGCTCGCGGCGCACTTTAGCCAGGGTGACTTCGACGCCGCACTTTTCGCAGATCACGCCGCGGTGCTTCAGGCGCTTGTACTTGCCGCACAGGCATTCGTAGTCCTTGATCGGGCCAAAGATCTTGGCGCAGAACAGGCCATCGCGCTCAGGCTTGAACGTACGGTAGTTGATGGTTTCCGGCTTCTTGACTTCGCCGAACGACCACGAACGGATTTTTTCAGGCGACGCCAGGCCGATCTTGATGGCGTCGAAACTTTCGTTTTGCTGAACTTGCTTGAATAGATCGAGCAGTGCTTTCATGTATCACTCCAAAGGTGATTGATTCTGTACTGAGTACTACTGCCGCCGCTTCTCGCCGATTTTCGCCGGCGCTTGCTTTACCCACCTAACCCTTAAAACCGTCATCCCCGCGCAGGCGGGGATCCAAGTTTGCCGGCCATTGACCGGGCTTAGGTTCCCGCCTGCGCGGGAACGACGGCTTTAACAGCGTAGGCCAAGCCCGAAGGCTGGCGGCCATGCTGGCCCTGCTTAGTTGCGCTCGAGATCGATGTCGATACCCAGCGAACGGATTTCCTTGACCAGCACGTTGAACGATTCCGGCATGCCCGCGTCGATCACGTGGTCGCCCTTGACCAGGTTCTCGTACACCTTGGTACGGCCGTTCACGTCATCCGACTTCACAGTCAGCATTTCCTGCAGCACGTACGATGCGCCGTACGCTTCCAGTGCCCACACCTCCATCTCACCGAAGCGCTGGCCACCGAACTGGGCTTTACCGCCCAGCGGCTGCTGCGTCACCAGCGAGTACGGGCCGGTCGAACGCGCGTGCATCTTGTCGTCGACCAGGTGGTGCAGCTTCAGCATGTGCATGAAGCCGACGGTGACCTTGCGCTCGAACGCTTCGCCGGTGCGGCCGTCGAACATGGTGACCTGGTTCTTCGACGGCGTCATGCCCAGATGGGCAGCGATGTCGTCCGGGAACGCCAGGTCCAGCATGCGGCGGATGTCTTCCTCGTGGGCGCCGTCGAACACCGGGGTCGCGAACGGCACGCCGTTCTGGAGGTTGCTCGCCAGGGTCAGGATTTCTTCATCGCTGAAGCTGTCCAGGTCTTCCTTGCGGCCGGTTTCGTTGTAGATCTTGCCCAGGAAGGTGCGCACGTCTTGCGCCTTCGCTTGCGCCTGCAGCATTTCGCCGATGCGCCAGCCCAGGCCCTTCGCAGCCCAGCCGAGGTGGGTTTCCAGGATCTGACCGACGTTCATACGCGACGGAACGCCCAGCGGGTTCAGCACGACGTCGGCAGGACGACCGTCCGCCATGAACGGCATGTCTTCCACCGGCACGATACGCGAGACCACACCCTTGTTACCGTGGCGGCCCGCCATCTTGTCGCCCGACTGCAGGCGGCGCTTGACGGCCAGGTAGACCTTGACCATCTTTTGCACGCCAGGCTGCAGCTCGTCGCCTTGCGTCAGCTTCTTGCGCTTCTCTTCGAAGGCCAGGTCGAACTGGTGACGCTTCTCGTTGATCGATTCCTTGATCGCTTCCAGCGCGTTCGCGGTGTCGTCATCGGCCGGACGAATGTCGAACCAGTGGAACTTGTCCAGGTCCGCCAGGTATTCCGAGGTGATCGCCGCGCCCTTGGCCAGCTTCTTCGGACCGCCGTTGACGATCTTGCCGACCAGCATACGCTCCAGACGCTCGAAGGCATCGCCTTCCACGATACGCATCTGGTCGTTCAGGTCCAGGCGGAAACGCTTCAGCTCGTCGTCGATGATCTGCTGGGCGCGCTTGTCGCGCTGGATGCCTTCGCGGGTGAACACTTGCACGTCGATCACGGTGCCGACCATGCCCGAAGGCACGCGCAGCGAGGTGTCTTTCACGTCCGACGCTTTTTCGCCGAAGATCGCGCGCAGCAGTTTTTCTTCCGGCGTCAGCTGGGTCTCGCCTTTCGGGGTGACCTTACCGACCAGCACGTCGCCAGCCTGCACTTCGGCGCCGATGTAGACGATGCCCGATTCATCCAGGCGCGCCAGCTGGTTTTCCGCCAGGTTCGAGATGTCGCGGGTGATTTCTTCCGCGCCCAGCTTGGTGTCACGGGCGACGACGCTCAGTTCCTCGATGTGGATCGAGGTGTAGCGGTCGTCCTTGACCACGTTTTCCGAGATCAGGATCGAGTCTTCGAAGTTCAGGCCGTTCCACGGCATGAACGCCACCAGCATGTTCTGACCCAGTGCCAGCTCGCCCAGGTCGGTCGATGCGCCATCGGCGATCACGTCGCCACGGGCAACGCGGTCGCCAACCTGCACGATCGGACGCTGGTTGATGTTGGTGTTCTGGTTCGAACGGGTGTACTTGATCAGGTTGTAGATGTCGACGCCGACTTCGCCAGCCTGCGCTTCATCGTCGTTCACGCGAATGACCACGCGACCGGCGTCGATGTAGTCGACCACGCCGCCACGCAGAGCCTGCACGGTGGTGCCCGAGTCGACCGCGACGGTGCGCTCGATGCCGGTGCCGACCACGGCTTTCTCCGGACGCAGGCAAGGCACGGCCTGGCGCTGCATGTTGGCGCCCATCAGTGCACGGTTCGCGTCATCGTGCTCCAGGAACGGAATCAGGGAAGCTGCGACCGACACGATCTGGCCCGGGGCGACGTCCATGTACTGGATGCGCTCTGGCGAGACCAGGATCGTTTCGCCGGCTTCACGCGCCGAGACCAGTTCGTCGACCAGACGGCCTTCTTCGCTGATCGCCGCGTTCGCCTGGGCGATGATGTAGCGGCCTTCTTCGATCGCCGACAGGTATTCGATCTTGTCGGTGACTTTCGAATCCTCGACCTTGCGGTACGGGGTTTCCAGGAAGCCGTATTCGTTCAGGCGGGCGTACAGAGCCAGCGAGTTGATCAGGCCGATGTTCGGGCCTTCAGGCGTTTCGATCGGGCACACGCGGCCGTAGTGGGTCGGGTGCACGTCGCGCACCTCGAAGCCGGCGCGTTCGCGGGTCAGGCCGCCCGGTCCCAGTGCCGAGACGCGGCGCTTGTGGGTCACTTCCGACAGCGGGTTGGTCTGGTCCATGAACTGCGACAGCTGCGACGAACCGAAGAATTCGCGGATCGCGGCCGAGATCGGCTTGCTGTTGATCAGGTCGTGCGGCATCAGGTTGTCCGCTTCGGCCTGGCCGAGGCGTTCCTTGACGGCGCGTTCCACGCGCACCAGGCCGGCACGGAACTGGTTCTCCGCCAGTTCGCCGACGCAACGCACGCGGCGGTTGCCCAGGTGATCGATGTCGTCGACTTCGCCGCGGCCATTGCGCAGCTCGACCAGGATCTTGATCACGGCCAGGATGTCTTCGTTCGACAGGGTCATGTCGCCGGTCAGTTCGTCACGGCCGATACGGCGGTTGAACTTCATGCGGCCGACAGCCGACAGGTCGTAGCGTTCCGGCATGTAGAACAGGCCGTTGAACAGGGCTTCCACCGATTCTTCGGTTGGCGGCTCGCCAGGACGCATCATGCGGTAGATCGCCACGCGTGCGGCGGTCTGGTCGGCGGTGTCGTCGGTGCGCAGGGTCTGCGAGATGTAGGCGCCCTGGTCCAGATCGTTGGTGTACAGCGTCTGGATCTCGGTCACGCCGGCGTCGCGCAGCTTGCCCAGCAGTTCTTCGGTCAGCTCGTCGTTGGCCACGGCGATGATCTCGCCGGTGTCCTGGTCGACGATGTTCTTGGCCAGCACACGGCCCAGCAGGTAATCCTCTGGCACCGAGATCGACTTGATGCCGGCGGCTTCGATGTCGCGCACGTGCTTGGCGTTGATGCGCTTGTCCTTGGTGACGATGGTCTTGCCCGACTTCGGATCGACGATGTCGAAGCGCGCGACTTCGCCGCGCAGGCGCTCGGAGACGAACTCGAGTTCGCCGCCGTCGTTACGCAGGGTGAAGTTGTCGAAGACGAAGAAGTTCGCCAGGATCTGCTCCGGCGTCATGCCGATGGCCTTCAGCAGGATCGTGACCGGCATCTTGCGGCGACGGTCGACGCGGAAGAACAGAATGTCTTTCGGGTCGAACTCGAAGTCCAGCCACGAACCGCGGTAAGGAATGATGCGGGCCGAGAACAGCAGCTTGCCCGACGAGTGGGTCTTGCCACGGTCGTGTTCGAAGAACACGCCAGGCGAACGGTGCAGCTGGGAGACGATGACGCGCTCGGTGCCGTTGATCACGAACGAACCGTTCGTGGTCATCAGCGGCAGTTCGCCCATATAGACTTCCTGCTCTTTCATTTCCTTGACGACTGGCTTGGTCGGCGATTCCTTGTCCAGGATCACCAGGCGCACCTTGGCGCGCAGCGGCGACGCGAAGGTCAGGCCACGCTGCTGGCACTCTTTCACGTCAAACGCGGGGTCGCCCAGCACATACGACAGGAACTCGAGGCGCGCAAAACCATTGTGCGACACGATAGGGAAAATCGAGGAGAAGGCCGATTGCAGGCCTTCGCTCTTACGCGAGGACGGGACGGAATCGGCCTGCAGGAAGTTCTCGTAGGATTCCAGCTGGGTAGCCAGCAGGTAAGGAACGTTGTGAACGTTGGCGCGCTTCGCGAACGACTTGCGAATGCGCTTCTTCTCAGTAAATGAGTAGTGCATGGACACTCCGTGAGTGACAGAAAGGATGGAGAATTCAGGAATTGCCAGTGGCGAACGCCACTACCACACGCAAGCCCTGAAGTCTCTTACTCTTTCGCGCCAGATGAAAAGGACAAGCAAACTGCTGTGATACGATGCTGCTGAAACGGGGCATTACTTATTCCCTGCCGCCATGTAAACCGCGACGTTTGCCGCAGGGACGACAAAAGAGCCAAAGCAGCATCCCCTGCCTTCCGGCAGGTTTTGCAAGCTTTGACTCCCGCGCTGGGCACTCTTAACAAGTGCCCGGTGCATATGGATTACTTCAGTTCGGCCTTGGCGCCAGCTTCTTCCAGCTTCTTCTTGGCGGCTTCAGCGTCAGCTTTCGGCAGGGCTTCTTTCACGGTCTTCGGTGCGCCGTCGACCACGTCCTTGGCTTCTTTCAGGCCCAGACCGGTGATTTCGCGGACGGCCTTGATGACGCCGACCTTGTTCGCGCCGACTTCGGTCAGCACGACGTTGAATTCGGTCTGCTCTTCAGCAGCAGCTGCACCGCCAGCGGCGCCGCCAGCTGCCGGTGCTGCCATTGCAGCTGCCGACACGCCGAACTTCTCTTCGAATGCCTTGACCAGTTCGTTCAGGTCCATGACGGACATTTCGCTCACTGCGTTCAGGATATCGTCTTTGCTAATTGCCATTTGAAACTCCAGTTTTGATTTGTGTGTAGTTCAGTTAGTACTTGAGAAAAAAGGCTGCGCTTAAGCTGCAGCGGTTTCTTCGGCTGCCGGAGCGGCCTCGGAACCTTCGCCTTTTTTCGCTGCCAGTGCAGCCAGACCACGTGCAAAGCCCGACACCGGTGCCAGCATGACGCCCAACAGCTGCGAGATGAGGACTTCACGGGACGGAATGCTTGCCAACGCGGTAACGCCAGCTACGTCGAGCTGCTTACCTGCGTAGTTACCGGCTTTGATGACCAGCTTGTCGTTGGTTTTAGCGAAGTCGTTGATGACTTTTGCTGCTGCAACGGCGTCGTCCGAGATCGAGTAGATCAGCGGACCGGTCATGGAATCAGCCAGCGAGGCAAACTGCGTGCCTTCGACAGAGCGGCGAGCCAGCGTGTTCTTCAGAACACGCAGGTACACGCCCTGGGCACGTGCGGTTGCACGGAGCTTGGTCAAGTGACTAACCTGGATGCCACGGTACTCAGCCACGACGATGGTTTGCGCAGATGCTACTTTTGCGGAAACTTCTTCGACGACGGCCTTTTTGTCATTCAGATTAAGACCCACGGTCAATCTCCTTAAATGATATGAACGGATGTCCATATCGGTTCGAACACACGGCGTCCGAAGTTAAGAAGTCTTAAAACTGAGCGGATGAACTCACACAGCTGGACTACAAAACTTGTTCGGGTACACCATCTGCGTTGGGTGGTCTATTAACCGTCAGCTCAACCTCTGCTTTCGGCCCAACGGTCTTTGATTGCCTGCCGGAGCGATATTTAGCCCCGACAGCCCAAAGATGCGCGCCACAATTGTGACGACTTAATACGGTAGAGCAACTTGGATCCCCGCCTGCGCGGGGACGACGGTGCAAGCACCGTCGCTTGGATCCAGTTAGGCAGCAGCCGAGATCGAAGCGTGATCGACACGGACGCCAGCGCCCATGGTCGACGACAGGGCGACCTTACGCAGGTACACGCCTTTCGAGGTGGCCGGCTTGGCCTTGTTCAGGGCGTCGATCAGGGCGACCAGGTTGGTCTTCAGATCTGCGTCGCTGAACGACTTGCGGCCGATGGTCGCGTGGACGATGCCTGCCTTGTCGGTACGGTACTGGACCTGACCGGCTTTGGCGTTCTTGACGGCGGTAGCGACGTCCGGGGTCACGGTGCCGACTTTCGGGTTCGGCATCAGGCCGCGTGGGCCCAGGATCTGACCCAGGGTACCGACGATACGCATGGTGTCCGGCGAAGCGATGACGATGTCGAACGGCATGTCGCCGGCCTTCACGCGCTCTGCCAGGTCTTCCATGCCGACCACGTCGGCGCCGGCTGCCTTGGCAGCTTCGGCCTTGTCGCCCGAAGCGAACACGGCGACGCGCACGGTCTTGCCGGTGCCAGCTGGCAGCACGACCGAACCGCGGACGACCTGGTCCGACTTCTTCGGGTCCACGCCCAGTTGAACGGCGACGTCGATCGACTCGTTGAACTTGGCGGTGGCGAATTCCTTGATGAGCGACACAGCGTTGTCGAACTCATAGACCTTGTTACGGTCCACTTTTGCTTTGATTGCTTTGACGCGCTTGGACAGCTTAGCCATTACACACCCTCCACCGTGATGCCCATCGAACGTGCCGAGCCAGCGATGATACGCACTGCTGCGTCCATGTCGGCGGCGGTCAGGTCCGGCTGCTTGGTTTTTGCGATTTCTTCAGCTTGCGCGCGGGTCAGCTTGGCAACCTTGTCGGTGTGCGGCTTGGCCGAGCCCTTGGTGATGCCGGCGGCTTTCTTGATCAGGTAGGTTGCCGGCGGGGTCTTCATCACGAAGGTGAAGGACTTGTCGGCGAACGCGGTGATCACGACCGGGATCGGCATGCCTGGTTCCATACCCTGGGTCTGCGCGTTGAACGCCTTGCAGAATTCCATGATGTTCAGGCCACGCTGACCGAGTGCAGGACCGATCGGTGGGGATGGGTTTGCCTTACCAGCTGCAACTTGCAGCTTGATAAAGCCAATGATTTTCTTTGCCATGTCTGGCTCCTATCTTGACTTGAGTAGTAGCGCCCCACCACGACTACTCGTCTCGGCGGGGCTCCTCTTACCGGATTCCGCCTAGCTGCTGCGACGCTCCGATTAAAGCGTTTAGACTTTCTCTACCTGCCCGAACTCCAGTTCCACCGGAGTCGAGCGGCCGAAGATGGTGACTGAGACACGCACCTTCGATTTCTCGTAGTTGACTTCCTCGACGTTGCCGTTGAAGTCGGTGAACGGGCCTTCCTTGATGCGGACTTGTTCGCCCACTTCGTACAGCACTTTTGGCCGTGGCTTTTCGACGCCCTCTTGCACCTGCTGCATGATCTTGTCGATCTCGCGCGTTGGGATCGGCGTCGGCTTGTTCGATTTGCCGCCGATGAAGCCGGTGACCTTGCTGGTGTTCTTCACCAGGTGCCAGGTTTCGTCGGTCATTTCCATCTCAACCAGCACGTAGCCCGGGAAGAAGCGGCGCTCGGAAACGGCTTTGGAACCGTTGCGCATCTCGACGACTTCCTCGGTCGGCACCAGGATCTGGCCGAACTGTTCTTGCATGCCGGCGCGCTCGACGCGCTCGGTCAGTGCGCGCATCACGCTCTTTTCCATGCCCGAATAGACATGGACGACGTACCAGCGCTTGTTGCTGACCGGGACGCTCAGCGGCGCAGCCGCAGCGTCTTGTGCCGGGACTTCGCCCGGCACAGGTGCATTGTCTTGCACGTTATCGCTCATGTTATTTCCAACCCAGGACAAAGTCGTACAACAGGAGCTCGAGAATTTTATCCGTGCCCCACAGGAAAATCGCCATCACGACCACGAAGGCAAACACGATGCCGGTGATCTGCATGGCTTCGCGGCGGGTAGGCCAGACGACCTTCTTGGTCTCGCGCACCGACTCCTTGGCGAAGCTCAGGAAATCACGACCAGTGGTGGAAGTCCACAAAAGCAGGACGGCAAAAACTAAACCAGCCACGAGGGCGCCTGCGGCGACCAAGGCTGGTTTGTTCTGGCCAGTCAGGTAGAAGAACCCGACGACGCCTGCAATCGCTGCAACCACCGCCAGCGCGACCTTGAACTTGTCATTCGAGGTGCTGACAGTTTGCACGGATTGATTAGACATTCTTCTTTACTTTCGGTGCCGCGCACCAGAATTCGGTGGCAGGGGCGGAGGGAATCGAACCCGCGACCTTCGGTTTTGGAGACCGACGCTCTGCCAATTGAGCTACACCCCTACGAAAACTTTGCTGCTGAATCCAACATTATACAACAAGCGCGCGCTCGCTGGCAATGCTGTTTGAGGGAAACAGAAATGCTTCTGCTTCCCTCTATCACCCGACTACTTAGGCGAGGATCTTGGCAACCACGCCGGCGCCGACGGTACGGCCGCCTTCGCGGATTGCGAAGCGCAGACCTTCTTCCATCGCGATCGGTGCGATCAGCTTGACGGTGATCGAGACGTTGTCGCCTGGCATGACCATTTCTTTGTCTGCTGGCAGTTCGATCGAACCGGTCACGTCAGTCGTACGGAAGTAGAACTGAGGACGATAGTTGTTGAAGAATGGGGTGTGACGGCCGCCTTCGTCTTTCGACAGGACGTAGATCTCACCGGTGAAGTGGTTGTGCGGCTTGATCGAACCTGGTTTTGCCAGGACTTGACCACGTTGCACGTCTTCACGCTTGGTACCGCGCAGCAGCAGGCCGACGTTGTCGCCAGCTTGACCCTGGTCCAGCAGCTTGCGGAACATTTCCACGCCGGTGCAGGTGGTCTTGACGGTGTCGACGATACCGACGATTTCGATCTCTTCGCCGACTTTGACAACGCCGCGCTCGACACGACCGGTGACGACGGTGCCGCGACCCGAGATCGAGAACACGTCTTCGACTGGCATCAGGAAGGCGCCGTCCACAGCGCGCTCTGGCGTTGGGATGTAGGTGTCCAGGGCTTCAGCCAGGCGGGTGATGCACTCTTCGCCCATTTCGCCTGGTTTGCCTTCGAGGGCCATACGTGCCGAACCCTTGATGATTGGCACGTCGTCGCCTGGGAACTCGTATTTCGACAGGAGCTCGCGCACTTCCATTTCGACCAGTTCCAGCAGTTCCGCGTCGTCGACCAGGTCGCACTTGTTCAGGAACACGATGATGTATGGAACGCCAACCTGACGCGCCAGCAGGATGTGCTCGCGGGTCTGTGGCATCGGGCCGTCGGCGGCCGAGCACACCAGGATCGCGCCGTCCATCTGCGCTGCACCGGTAATCATGTTCTTGATGTAGTCGGCGTGGCCTGGGCAGTCAACGTGCGCGTAGTGACGGTTTTCGGTTTCGTACTCGACGTGCGCGGTGTTGATGGTGATGCCGCGTGCTTTTTCTTCCGGAGCCGCGTCGATCTGGTCGTAGGCCTTGGCTTCGCCGCCGAATTTCTTCGACAGGACGGTAGCGATTGCAGCCGTCAGGGTGGTTTTACCGTGGTCAACGTGACCGATGGTGCCGACGTTCACGTGCGGCTTGGTCCGTTCGAATTTACCTTTTGCCATTTCAGACTCCTAAGATCTAACGATATTTTGGGGATTACCAGGCACACCTGACGGACGAGTGCAACGCGACTGCCGTACAAAATTCTGGTGCCCTTGACGTGGATTGAACACGTGGCCTCTCCCTTACCAAGGGAGTGCTCTACCACTGAGCTACAAGGGCTGATTTTTGCGATGTAGAAACCACCGCACACACTGGAGCGGGTGAAGGGAATCGAACCCTCGTCGTAAGCTTGGAAGGCTTCTGCTCTACCATTGAGCTACACCCGCGAGGTACAACTTCAAATTCGACTTCACGATCTTCTTTTTGGTGGTGGGGGCTGGATTCGAACCAGCGTACTCAGAGAGGGCAGATTTACAGTCTGCTGCCTTTAACCACTCGGCCACCCCACCGCGAAGAACCGCAGAGTATGAAGCAAGCTCAACGTACTGTCAATCAGGTTTTGGTAGAAGATTTTCTACTTCACCTGACAGCGTTGCTTCGGGGCGTGATTGTAACGGCCGGACTGTAAAGCTGCAAGGGTGATTTTGCCAAGTGCGAAAAAATCTTCATGAACCGATCTGGAATTGTTCCGCCGGCACCTCGGCATGACCAGACAATGTCGTTCCCGCGCAGGCGGGAACCCAAGTCTTTGTGCTCAGTGTCGAGGCAAGAACAAGATGATGAGGCGTGCAACGCAATGAGGTTCCCGCCTTCGGGGGAACGACGTCGATCAAGGCTGAGGGTGGTTCGCATCCGCCGGCGCCAGCGCCGTCAGCGCCTGCGCCTTGAGCGCCTTGATCAGCGCCGTCTCGTCCTGCGCCAGGCCCTCGGGCGCGGGGAAGATGCGGTCGGCGTAGATCAGCCCTACCCTGGCCTTGCCGACCACCAGCGGCAGCACGATGAAGCTCTCGGCGTCCGGCAGCAGGGTCTTGTACCAGGCCGGCAGCAGGTCGCGGATCTTGGGGCTGAAGGCGTCCGCGATCATCATGTCGGCGTCGTTTTCCAAGGCCAGATGGAACACGTCGCGGGTAAAGGCGCAAGGGAATACGAAGCCGTCCTGCAGGTCGACGCTGCCCTCGCCCAGCGACACCCGCGCGCGGAACTGTCCGGTGCGCGCATCGCGCAGGCACACGGTGGCGAACCGGAATCCCAGCGCGCCGTACAGGGTTTCGAGCACGGCATTGACCACGTCGTTGACGCCGGCGCCGGATCCGCCCAGCAGGGTCACGTCCTGCACGCCCGCCAGCAGCAGGTCGCGCGCATTCTTCGGCTTGCCGCTGGGGTGGAACTCGCCCTCGTCGTCCTCGCCCGCATCCAGGGTGGCTAGCGCCAGCACGTTCGGCAGGCTGCTGCCGGCTTTCGGATCGGTCTTCGGGGCGCGCTCCATGTTCATGCTCTGCAGCATGCCGTTCATGCCTTCCTGCGCCACGTCGAACAGGGCCGCCAGGCGCGGCGCATCGACGCCGAGCGCCATGCCGTAGCGCGCGAGCAGCACGCCGGCCTCGGGCGAGGTCGCCGGATCGTGGCAGCGCCCCATCAGGCGCGCCACGTCGCGGCTGAAGGCGGCCACCTGCCGCATCCATTCGTCGCGGTCGGCAGCCACCTCGAGCGGCCCCGGAGGAAGGGCCGCCTGCGCCCGCACGATCAACTCCGGCATCTGCCACTCGCGCAAGATCGCCCCTGACAGGGTCTCAAAGCTGCAGCCCAAGATCAGTTGCGCAGCTTGGCTTGAGCTGTGCTTGCCGGCCGCCACGAGCGCGGCGATTTCCCGGTAGCGCTCGGGTTCGTGACTGGCCAGCAGCAGCGGACCCAGGTTCTTGAACAGCGCGCAGATCGCCGCCTCCTCGGCGCCGGGGATCGGGCTGTGGCGCGCCAGCTCGCGGCCGACCAGGCTGGCGCACAGGGCGGCTTCGAGCTCCACCCGCACGCCGTGCTCGGCGGTGTCGAGCGCATCGACCAGCAGCATCGCCAGCGCGGCGGCGCGCACATTGTCGAAGCCGAGCAGGGAAATGGCGCGCGAGATCGTCGTCACCGGCGTACCGGACAGGGTACGGTACTGGACCGTGTTGGACAGGCGCAGGATACGCTGGGTCAGGGCGACGTCGGACACCACGTAATACGCGAGGTCGGCCGTGCCCAGGTCGTCGCTATACCCCATGCCGATCACCTGCGTGACGGCGCCGCCCAGGGTGAACATGCGTTCGGTGCCGCTGAGTTGTCGCATCAGGGCGGGTCGCACGCGGCGCACAGCGCCGTCCTGGAAGATGTCGGCCATGGTGTCGATCCGCTCAGCCGGCCTTGCGCAGCGGCGCGCCCGCGTGCGCGCCCTGTTTGTATTGTTTCAGCACCTGCTGGTGCAGCGCCGCCAGCGCCGGCAGCTTGGGATTGAGCGGGTCGAGCTTGCGCACATTGCCGACCAGGCCCGGCACCTGCGCGCCGAGACGGTTGTCCCAGCCCTCGTGCTCGAGGCAGCGCAGCACCGCCAGCGCGGCATTGAAGGCCACCGCCGGATTGCTCGGCAACTTGGTGGCCGCTTCCAGCATCAGCCTCACCGCGCCGTGGTAGTCGCCGTCCTTGGCGCGCGCGGCGCCGCCGGCGACCAGGTCGACCACCTGCTGGCGGCTCTGCTGGGCGAGGGTCTGCGCCAGCTCGCTTCTACCGGCCTGTTCCAGCACGCCCATGGCGCGCGAGACCATGGTGTCGCTCGAGGCATTGCTCATCACCTCGCGCACGATCTCGGAAGCGCCTTCTTCGCGGCCATTGTCGATGCAGGTACGCGCCAGCTCGAGCTTGAGCTCGGGCGACAGATTGGGCGCATCCTTGCTTGACGCCAGGGCCGTGTCCAGCGCTTCGCCCAGGCGCTGCTCATTGCCGGTGTACTCGTGCACCAGGGCCGAGGCGATCGCGCTGCACAGCGCGGTGTTGGCGCGCCCGCCCATCGTGCGGTCGAGGTCGCGCACCACGGCGGCGGCCCCGACGGGATCGCCCTTGTGCACCAGTGTGCGCACCAGCTTGACGTGATCTTCGGGGTCGCGGAATTCGGAATATTTGGCCTTGGCCACCACCTGGCGCAAGGATTTTTCGGCGGTATCGACGTCGCCCGCCTCGAAGGCGGTGTCGGCCAGGGTGCGCAAGCGCCGCACCGCATGCGGCGACACCGCCACTGCCTCGCTCAGCACGGACTGCGATTTCTGCAATTCGCCGACCGCCGCATGGGTGCGCGCCAGCCAGTCATAGGCATCGACGAAGTTGCGGTTGGTGTCGACCAGTTCTTCCAGGATGTCGCGCGTCTCGGTGAACTGCTTGCGCACGAAGAGCGTCTTGGCCAGGCCAAGCCGGGCCCAGGCGATCGCCTTGATCTCGATCAGGTGGCGATAGATCGGCTCGGCCTGGTCGGCCTGGCCCAGGAACATGTGCAGCTCGGCGCGCAGGCGCAGGAAGTCGACCGCGTAGCGCGGGTGCAGGCGCTGGCCTTCGACGCAGGCGGCGATCGCATCGATCTGGTCGCCCGCTTCCATCAGGGTGTGCACCGGCAGGAAGGCATTGCGCTTGTCGAGGGCGCGTGCGATGCGCTCGAGCAGGCGATCGGCGGTGAACGGCTTGAGGATGTAGTCGGTCGGCGCCAGTTCGGCCGCGCTGACCACCTTGCTGTGGTTGCCTTCGGCGGTGACCATGAAGAACATGGTGGCCAGCTTCATCAGCTTGTGGTGGCGCAGGTCTTCCAGCAGTTGCTGGCCATCCTGGCCGCCTTCGAGGTCGTATTCGCACAGGATCAGGTCGAACTGGCGCAGGCCCAGGTGCTTGACAGCCTGGTTGGCGTTACTGGCGTGCTCGATCCGGGTCAGGCCGCACAGCGTGAGCATGCTGTGGATGCTGGTCCGCATCCCCGCGTGGGGCTCGATGATCAGGGCCGTCAGGCCTTCCAGTTCGTTCATGATGTTCCGTATAAGCCTGCGTTGGGCGTGGCGCCGCGGCTGCATGGGCGCGCGGCATCGGCCAGTATATTACGGCGAGGAACGAAAATAATGCAATTGGGTAAGTACTGACACGAGAAAGCGTCAGCACGCCGAAAAAACGACAGCCTGTTTATGGAAGCCAGCTTGTCAAGGCCCGCTTATTGAACATCGGCCGCGGCCTGGCGCAGGGCCGTATGGCGGCTGTCGCATTCGGACTTGCTGGCGCCGTCGACCACGTTCTGGTAACGCACCTCGTACTTGCCGGCGGCCAGCCTGTCGAAGGTGAAGTTCGAGCGCTGCTGCACGAAGGCGTGCCTGACGTTGGCGCGGCGGTCGAGGTCGTACAGCTTGACGAACACCGGCGCCGCGTTGGCGCTGTTGTCGATCACGACCTGCATCTCCGCCCCCTCGTTGCCGACCGGGTAGCCGGGCAGGTAGGACGATTCGAGCGGCCACGGATCGCCGCTGGGCGACGCCAGGGTCTGCAGGTCGGTGCTGCAGTCGGGGGCGCGGGCCGGCACCGCCAGCTGGGTGACGGCGAGCGCGCGCACCTCGGGCGGCGGGCCCTTGGCGCCGTCCGGACCGATGCGGCGGGCCCAGTCGTCACCGCTGGCGTCGACGCCCAATGCGTCGGCGCGGCCGGTCTTGATGGGGTCTGGCTGGGCAATGCCGCCCCAGGCCAGCGCGCTGGGGATAATGTTCGGCTGTTGTTCGATCATCAGCACGGCGACGACGGCGCCGGCCACGAAGCAGCCCGACATGCCGAGCCACCAGCGCGGATCGCGCCACAATCGCTTGCGGCGCGGCCTGGGCGGCGGCTGCCCATCCCAGTTGTCGCCGTTCTTGCGCGGCTGGCCTTCCTTGGCGCTCGAGCTTTCCAGCCACTCGACTTCCCACTCCTCGGCGGCGATCCATTCGTCGTGCTCCTTGCGGCGCACGGGATCGGACAGGACGTTGTAGGCGGTATTGACGACCGCCATGATGCGGGCGGACTTTTCGTCGCCCGGATTCTTGTCAGGGTGATATTTTTGGCTCAGGGCCTTGTAGGAAGCACGAATGACTTCCTGGGGCGCATGACGCGACACCTTCAGGTTGTCATAATGTGTGTGAATCTTGCCCATGATCTGTCAAGTCTACCCGCTTCTACCCTGCGCGTTTTGTCTGTCCTCGGCCGAAGCCCGTCATGTGACGAGACGCGGGAATATCGCACAGCTTAGCCGGATTTGTATCCGCTGTGCAAGATATCATAAAGTCTACAAGCGATGGCTGCGGTCCGCATGCACGATTGCGTCCGGCAATTCTACGTCCTGTCCGACCACCAGCACCTTGAACAATTCGCCCATTTCAGCTGGAGACACCAGCTTTTGCACGGCCCGCGACAGGGGCAGGAACTGCCTGGCGTCGTTGGGGTCGTTTTCCAGCAACAGTTCACCGATCCCGGCGCCGAGCAGGAAGGCGGCCTGGCTCATATAGGCCAGCACCGGCAGGCCGGCATCCTGGGACGCCAGCGCCATCGCCGTGAAATCGACATGGGCCGTGATGTCCTGCAGGCCGGGCAAGTAAAAGGGGTCCGGGTGCGCGTGGTGGCGGTAATGACACATCAAGGTGCCGCCGATGCGCTGGTCGAGGTAATACTCGTGGGCCGGGAAGCCGTAGTCGACCAGGATGGCGGCGCCGCGGCCGCCCGCGAACATCGCCGCCAGCGAGCGCATGAAGCCGGCGCCAACCGGGTGCAGTTCGGTCACATAGCCCTCGATCATCTGCTCGTGGTCAGGCACCTGGCGCGCCAGCTGCGCGGCCAGTTCGTCGCCCAGCGGCGCCTGGACGAAGGCGAAGGCGCCGTCCTCGACCGTGACCATTTGCCGGCGCCAGCCGTCGCGGGTACGGATCACCAGCTCGACCGGCATGGCGTCGAGCACCTCGTTGGCCAGCACCACGCCGCTGAACCGGTCCGGCATGGCGTCCAGCCAGCGCATCTGCGGCAGATCGGCCAGGTTGGCTTGCTGGCGCGCGCGCAGTTCGCCGGACAACTCGATGATGGTGTAGGAACGCACAGGAACGCCAATGCGCGCCAGAGCAGTGATGACGTCGCGCGCCAGGCGGCCGGTGCCGGCGCCGAACTCGATGATGTCGGGCGCGCTTTGGGCGATAATAGCGGCTGCCACGCGCGCCACGGCCGCCCCGAACAGCGGCGTCATCTCGGGCGCGGTGGTGAAATCGCCGCTCGCGCCGAGCTTGGCCGCGCCGCCGCTGTAATACCCGAGCCTGGGCGCGTACAGCGCCAGTTCCATGAAACGAGAGAATGCGATCGCGCCGCCGTGCTGTGCGATGTCAGCGGCGATCAGTTGTTGCAGGGAATGGGACGCGGCCAGGGCGTCAGGTTCGGGTGCGGGCAAGGACATGCCGGCATTGTAGCCAGAATAGCTTTTATCAACAATTTACAGCCTTCGACCATATCAATGACGGACAGCCCTTCGATTTCCCTGCCCCGGGTCGCGCTGGTGACCGGCGCCGGCCGCCGCCTCGGCCGCGCGATCGCGCTCGGCCTGGCCCAGGCCGGATGGGATCTCGCCCTGCACTACCGCCATTCCGAAAGCGACGCCATCGCGACGCGCGACGCCATCCTGGCGCTTGGCCGGCGCGCCGCGCTGCTGCAATGCGACCTGGCCGACGAGGCGGCGGTGCGGCAACTGGTCGGCCAGGCCAGCGCCGCGCTGGGGCCGCTGTCTTGCGTCGTCAACAACGCTTCGTTGTTTGAATACGACAGCGCCACCGAGTTCTCCTGGCAGCTGCTCAATGCCCATATGCAGGCGAACGTGGCCGCGCCGGTGCTGCTGGCGCAGGAATTGCACGCCGCCACCCCGGACGGGCGACAGGCCGTCGTGGTCAACTTGCTGGACCAGAAACTGTACAATCTCAACCCGGATTTTCTGTCGTACACGCTGTCCAAGGCGGCCCTGCACACGGCGACCACGATGCTGGCGCAGGCGCTGGCGCCGAAGGTGCGCGTGGTCGGCGTCGCCCCCGGCATCACGATGGTCTCGGGCGACCAGAGCGAGCAAGGCTTCGCCGCGGCGCACCAGATGACGCCGCTGCAGCGCTCGTCGACCCCGCAGGACATCGCCGACGCCGTGGTCTACGCCGCATCGGCGCGCGCGCTGACCGGCACCACCCTGCTGGTCGATGGCGGCCAGCACCTGATGCCGCTGAGCCGCGACGTGATGTTCCTGACCGAATCGAATAACTCCCACAAATAAGGCTATCCCATGTTGTCCGCCCTGTCCCACCCGAGCTTGCGCGATTGCCGCCGGCTGTTCCTGCGCAATTACGAAGTGATGATCAATATCGGCGTGCACGATTTCGAGAAGAAGGGCGAGCAGCGTGTCCTGATCAATGTCGAGCTGTACATTCCGCTGGAGCTGTCGACGCCGAAGGCCGACCAGCTGGCGGAAGTGGTCGACTACGACTTCATGCGCGAGACCATTGCCCAGCGCATCGCCAAGGGCCACATCCACCTGCAGGAAACCCTGTGCGACGACGTGGTCAAGGCGATGCTGGCGCACCCGCGCGTGCGCGCCGCCGGTGTCTCGACGATGAAGCCGGATGTGTATGCCGACTGCGAAGGCGTCGGCGTTGAAGTGTTCCAGATCAAGGAAGCAGCATGAACGAAACCGTAGTCGAGCGCGTCGTGGAAGCGGACTTCCCGACCGCAGGCGTCGAAGTCGACGTCAAGAAGCAAGAGAAGATCGCGCACGAGAACAACAAGCTGCACAAGCGCCTGTGCCGCCTGGTGGGCCAGGCGATCGGCGACTTCAACATGATCGAGGATGGCGACAAGGTGATGGTCTGCCTGTCGGGCGGCAAGGACAGCTACGCCCTGCTCGACATCCTGCTCACGCTGCGCGAGCGCGCGCCGATCCACTTCGACATCGTCGCGGTCAACCTCGACCAGAAGCAGCCGAACTTTCCGGCGCATATTCTCCCGGCCTACCTGGACAAGCTCGGCGTGCCCTATCACATCGAAAACCAGGACACCTACAGCATCGTCAAGCGCCTGGTCCCGGAAGGCAAGACCACCTGCTCGCTGTGCTCGCGCCTGCGGCGCGGCATCCTGTACCGCGTGGCCGATGAACTCGGCTGCAACAAGATCGCGCTGGGCCACCACCGCGACGACATCCTCGAGACCTTCTTCCTGAACATGTTCTTCGGCGGTAAGCTGAAGGGCATGCCGGCCAAGCTGGTGTCGGACGACGGCAAGCACATGGTGATCCGCCCGATGGCCTACGTGAAGGAAGCCGACACCGAGCGCTACGCCGAAGTGAAGGGTTTCCCGATCATCCCGTGCGACCTGTGCGGCTCGCAGGAAAACCTGCAGAGAAAGCAAATCAAGAACATGCTGCGCGAGTGGGAAAAGAAGCATCCGGGCCGGGTCGAGAATATCTTCTCGTCGCTGTCGACCGTGGTGCCGTCGCATTTGCAGGACCGCGATCTGTTCGACTTCGTTGGCCTCAAGACCGATGGCGTGCCCAATCCCCTGGGCGACATCGCGTTCGACGAGGAGCCGTGTTCGACGCCGGCCACGAACACGATTTCGCTAACGCAGCTCTGACGACCGCGTAGGATGAAAGCAGAGGCCGGGCCTCTGCTTTTTTTTCGTCCCGTTTTTCGTCCCGTGTTTTGTCCCCGTTTTTTGTCTCGATCGTACGAAGCGATGACTGACATCTCCGGCAGCAGCCTGCAGGCCCATTACGACACGATGTGGGAGCACGCTTTCGGCGCGATCGCGCGTGGAGAGGTGGACTGCGACACGCGTCTTGCCGCGGGTCCCGACCCGCGCCGCGGCATCAGCCTGATCGCGCGTCCCGACCCCTCGCTGCAAACCCGCATCGACAGCCTGCTGGACCGCCTGGCGGGCGCCGAGCCGCGGCAGTATCGTTACCCGGCAGCCGATCTGCACATGACGATCCTGTCGCTGCTGACCGCCGGCGCCGGCGTCGCCATCCACCCGGCGCTGGTGGACGACTATCTGGCCGCGGTCCGGGCCGCCGTGGACGGCATCGAGGCGATCGACATCGACTTCGGCGGCATCGCGCTGTCGCGCGG
This sequence comes from Massilia sp. UYP34, assembly GCF_056279385.1. NCBI lineage: Bacteria > Pseudomonadati > Pseudomonadota > Betaproteobacteria > Burkholderiales > Oxalobacteraceae > Massilia > Massilia sp. UYP34. The sequence goes on from NZ_JBWBRF010000001.1 coordinate 243,179, forward strand.
CGCGGTGATGGCGCGCGGTGTTGCACGCGGACCAGTGCTGGAAATCTTGCGCGAGCGTCTGCGCACCGCCTTGCGCGAGCGGGGCCTCGACGGCGCGCTCGACCGGCGCTATCGCCTGGTGACCGCGCATATGACGCTGTTTCGTTTCACCGAGCCCTTGCGCGATGCGGCGCGATTTGCCGCACTGCTCCACGCACTGCGCGACGCACCGCTGGGCGTCATGCGCATCGAGCAGGCCGAACTGGTGGTCAATGACTGGTATATGTCCAGTGAGTCACTGGTCCGGGTGGCAACGCTGCCCCTCGCCGCGCCGCAGTGGGATGCTAGGATCCATGACGGTCCTTTCCCAGATATCCAAGCCTGAGTTCCGCCGTGCTACGCTGGCGTCACCTTCACCTTCGAGAAAACCGCGATGCGCCTGCCTTTGCGCCGAACCCCACGCCTGCTGCGAAATATTTCCATTGCCCTTGCCGTGCTCCTGCCTGGCGCGGCGCTGGCCGAGCCCAGCGCGATCTACCTCGTGCGTCATGGCGAAAAGGCCAGCATCGGCAAGGACCCGGCCCTGACGCCGCAAGGCCATCTGCGCGCGCAACACATCGCGGCGATCCTGTACCGCACCGGCATCCAGGCCATTTTCAGCACGCCGACCGCGCGCACGCTGCAGACCGCGCAGCCGCTGGCGCAGCAGCTGGGGTTGCAGGTCGCGCAGTACGACCCGGCCCTGCCCAAAGCGCTGGTCGACCAGGTGAAGGCGCTGCGCGGACCCGTGCTGGTGGTCGGTCACTCGAACACCTTGCCGGAACTGGTGCGCCTGTTCGGCGGCGAGCCCGGCCTCGACATCGGGGACGACGAGTACGACCGTCTCTACCAGCTCACGCCGCAGGCCAGCGGCGCGGTCAGGACGATCATCCTGAGCTCGCCGCCCGCATCCGCCGTCCCACCCTGAATATCCAGAGCGTCATTGCAGATGTGACGCCCGAAAACGACGCACTACCGGGTCAGGGAGCGACGTTCGCGCGCAGCACCGGATACAGGTTCAGGCGCTCGTCGTACGACGAATGGCGCTTGGCGAAGAATTCCAGGCGCGCCTGCGGGTTCCTGGCGAAGGCCGGATCGCTGTCCAGGCGTTCCTGGAAAGCCTTGGCCACGGCCGGATCGGCCGCCATCTGCTCGCGCGCGACCTCTTCGGCCACGTAGTCTTCCAGGTACTCCTTGCGCTCGAAGGCCGTGTTGAACGCGCCCCAGGCCAGCAGCGAATCCGGCGCCTGCGGCTCCAGCATCGCCACCACCAGGCGCGCCTTCGGCTGCGCGATCGGCACGAACAGCGAGCCTGCCGCAACCGGACGCGCTTCCGCCGTCCACTTGCCTTCCACCGTCAGGCGCTGGTGGCCTTCGACCGAAGCGGCGGCCAGGGTGGCCTTGGCGGCGCGGAAGGTCTCTGCTTCGTAGCGCTCGACCGTCTTGTCCAGCTTGCGGAACTCGACGCCGTGCTGGCGCAGCTTCTCGCCCACGATCGCGGCGTAGGCGGCGGGGACGATGTAACCGGCGCGCGGCGCGGTGATCTGGAAATCGGCCACGATGTCCTGCCACAGCGGCACGCGCCATACCTGCGGGCGGGTTTCGTCGTAGCGCGTCATCAGGGCGCCTGAGACTTCCGACGGCGTGCGGGTGTAGGCGTAGCCGTTGAAATCGACCATCTCCTTCTTGTCGGAGGCCTTGTACGACAGCGCCACCGGCTGGTTGCCCAGCTTGGCGGCGCGCGCGTCGGCCGCATACGCGGCCTGCTGCCATTGTTTGCCGTTCTTCGCCACCTGGTCGAGCACCGACACCACGGTGTTGCGGGTGATGCGCACGCGCACCGGGTACTCCTTCCACGAGTGGGTTTCGACCAGCATCGCCATGCGGTTGCGCAGCTGGAAGTAGCCGGTCGAGAAGCGCGGATCGGACACGTTGTCCATGAAGCCCGACATCGGGTCGTCATGCTTCACGAACGACATGTAATAGGACTGCGGCGTCGAGCCTTCTTTGGCGATGTCCTTGATCACGTTGGTGCGCAGAGCCAGGCCGGCCTTGCGCAATCCCGGGTCGCCCGAATACACCGGCTCGACCTGGATCGAGATATCGTGCTGGAACTTGGCGCCGTTGGTCGCGTGCAGGTCGACGTAGACCAGCGGATCCCAGGCGTTCACCAGCGCCAGCATGGCCTGCATCTCGGGCGCGTCGGCCTTCAGGTAGTCGCGGTTCAGGTTGTAGTTCTGGGCGGTGGTGCGCCAGCCCATCTCGACCGGGCCTCGCTGGTTCGGGCGGTTCCACTTGCCGAAGCGCTCATGGCCATCGACGTTGAACACCGGGACGAAAATGAACACCTGCTTGTCGAGCGCGCCCTTGGCCGCGCGGCCTTCGAGCGCTTCGCGCAGCGCCAGGAAGCCGGCGTCCTTGCCGTCGATCTCGCCGGCATGGATGCCGCCCTGCATCAGGGTCACGGGCAGGCCCTGCTGCTTCGCCGCCTGCGGGGTGAACACGCCCTTGCCGTTCACGACCAGCGCCTTCATCGGGCGGCCTTCCGGCGTGATGCCGAAATCGATGCACTGCACCTGCTTCGGGTACGCCTGCTGGTACGCGGCGCACAGCGCGATCGTCTCGTCGTAGCGGCCGGTAGCGGTGAAGCCCGAGCGCTCCGACACGGTGGTCAGGTCGGGGGCGGCATGGGCAGACTGGCTGAGGGGAATGGCCGACAACAGGGCCAGCAGTAACGCAGAACGGATCATCGACAAGCTCCGGCAAGGACAGAAGGAAGCCGATGATTATAGACGTGTTCTTAGCGCAACAGTTCAGCCATGGAAACCCGACGGGCAGGCGGCATGCGGCGCCGCCCGCCCGTCAATACAGGGGTTTTGCTTAGAACCTATCCCGGCAGGTTCTTAGCGCGGCGGCGCGCCCGGCGTGGTGTGGATCGAGATCTCCCTGGCCTCCGGCCGCACGATCCGCGTCGGCACGACGCGGGCCCTGGCCGTGGTCGAGACCGGGCAGGCGCCATTGGCGCGGTAGGCCAGGGCCGTGGCCAGCAAGCCTTCGTTCTGGTCGCCCACCGGCCGCGACAGGTCGTCGCTCGCCTGGCAGGTGGGGGTGAAGCCGTCGGTGAAGTCGCCGAAGCCCTTGTGGTTCACGCCCTGGAACTCGATCGAGAAATAGGTCGTGCCGCAGTTCGGCACCGGCGTGAAGCCGTAGGGCTTGCCGCAGGTGGTGCCGCCGATCTGGATCACTTCGATGTCGGCGCCGCGCAGGCCGTTGATCACCGATTCGCTGGCCGAGCAGGTGCCCGCCGTGCTGAGCACGGTCACCCGTTTCAGGCCCAGGCTGGGCAGTGGTGTGCCGGTACGCAGCGGATTGCTCGAGGCGAAGCCCCAGGCGGTCGAGCGGAACATGATCGGCTGGTAGGCCGGCGTCTTGTCGTTGTAGCGCGAGCGCTCGAACACCTTGCCGCTCGTCGACGCGGGGCCGGCGATCATGTAGGCCAGCTGGCTGGCGACGTACAGCAAGCCGCCGCCGTTGTAGCGCACGTCGAGCACCAGGTCGTTGACGCCGGCCTGCTGGAAGGTGACAAAGGCGTCGTACAGCTGTTTCTCGGACACGGCGTTGAAGTTGTCGAAGGTCAGGTAGCCGACCTTGCCGCTGGCGGTCTCGATCACCTTGACGTTCTTCACCGGCGCGAGCACGACCTCGGCTCCGGCCATCGTCGCATCAAAAGCCACCCCGCCGCGCTGCAGGGTGAAGCTGTGGGTGGCGCCGGCGGACGCCGGGAACAGGCCGGCATTGATGCGGTCGACCGCGTCTTTGTCGGTGGCATTGACGAAGTCGACGCCATCGACCTTGAGCAGCATGTCGCCGCGCAGCAGGCCGGCCGCAGCGGCGGGCGATCCCGGCTCGACCGCCGTGATCAGCCAGGTGCGCGGCGCCCGGCCGTCGGCGTTGCGGCTCCAGGTGATGCCATAGCCCAGGTCGATGCCCTGGGTCTGCATCGCTTCCCACTCGGCGGTCGGGTAGGTGAAGTGATAACGGTCCTTCGGCTGGCCGCTGGCCGTCAGGGCCGGCGTCTTGAGCACCGCGAAATAGTCGAGCGCGCTCTTGAAGTCGGCCATCTTGTAGGTGTTCGGGATCTCGTCGTACCAGAGGTAGTACTGGTTGGCCCAGGCGCGCAGGAATTTCAGTTCGTCCAGCAGCGTGCCCTGCACGTCGGGATACGGCTTGCCGCTCGCATCCAGGCCCGCGCGCGGGACGGCGCACTTGTTCCAGTAGCTGCCGTAGGCGTCGCCCAGCAGGTTCGGGTTCAGGTCTTCCGGGGTCGGCTCGGTGGCGACCGGGGGTGGCGGGACCGGCGTCGTGGGCCCCGGATCTTGCGCCACCGGCGCGGGCGCGGGCGCGCCGACGCTCGGAGAACCGCCGCCACCGCCGCAACCGGCGAGGACGAACAGCGCGGCGAGCGCGCTGGAAATCAAACGCAATGGAAAGGTCTTGCCGGAGGTAGGTAGCGAGCTCATGCGTCCGATTATAGACGCCGATATCCGGGTCGAATACAACCAACTGTAACGGTTGAGGCTAGGACACAACGACCGATATCAAGCGAACAATCGCTGGCCTGACATTGAACGCGTGAATGGCCGCACCATCCACGCGTTCACGCTCAAGCCGCCTGTGGCGCCGCCCCCGGCGCATGAAACGCCGCCACCAGCGCCGCCTCTTTCTCCCTGGCCGCCTTCAGGTGGCGCTCCTTCACGTGGCCGTAGCCGCGGATGTCTTCCGGGATGCTGGCGATCGCCACCGCCTGCGCCAGGTTCTCGGGCGTCAGCTTCGGCAGCAGGGCCGTCACCGTCTCGCGGTAGTGCCCGATCAGGGCGCGCTCCGTCCTGCGCTCGGCGGTGTAGCCGAACACGTCGAAGGCGGTGCCGCGCAAGCCCTTGAACTTCGCCAGCACGCCGAAGGCGCTCATCATCCACGGGCCGTACTCGCGCTTGATGGCGCGGCCTTCCTTGTCGTGCCTGGCCATCAATGGCGGCGCCAGGTGGAACTTCAGCCTGGTGTCGCCTTCGAACATGGCGCCGATCTTGGCGCGGAAGGCCGGGTCGGCGTGCAGGCGCGCGACCTCGTACTCGTCCTTGTAGGCCATCAGCTTGTAGTAGTAGCGCGCCACGGCTTCGGTCAGGCGCGTGCCCTTGCCGAGCTTTTCTTCCTGCGCGCGCACCTGGTCGACGAAGTCCTTGTACTGGCCGGCATAGGCCGCGTCCTGGTAGGCGGTGAGCAGCTCGATGCGGCGGCTGACGATGTCGTCCAGGGTCTGGATGCGCTTGAACTCGACCACCTTCGACGGCAAGGCGGCGCGGCTCACGGCGGCCAGGTCGTGCGCGGCGCTGCGGCCCCAGTTGAAGGCCGCCTGGTTGAAGGCCACCGACACGCCGTTCAGTTCGATCGCCTTGAGCAGCGAATTTTCCTGCAGCGGCACGTGGCCCTTCTGGAAGGCGTAGCCGAGCATGAACATATTGGTGGCGATCGCATCGCCCAGCAAGGCGGTGGCAATCTGGCCGGCGTCGATGAAGTCGACGTTGCCCTTGCCGCAGGCCTGCTCGATGGCGCCGCGCGAGCCCTCGGCCGGGAATTGCCAGTCCGGGTTCTTGACGAAGGCCGCGGTGGTGGCGCCGCTGGCGTTGACCGCAGCCCAGGTGCGGCCCTCGCCCATGCGGCTCAGGGCGTCGCGGCTGGCGGTGACGATCTGGTCGCAGCCGATCACCAGGTCGGCGCTGCCGGTGCCGACGCGGGTCGAATGCAGGTCTGCCTGGCGCTCGGCCAGGCGCACGTGCGACATCACCGGGCCGCCCTTCTGGGCCAGGCCGCTCTGGTCGAGCACGATCGCGCCCTTGCCTTCGACGTGGCCCGCCACGGCCAGGATCTGGCCGACGGTCACCACGCCGGTGCCGCCGACGCCGGCGACCAGGATGCCGTACGGCGTCGCGACCGACGGAATGGCCGGCAGCGGCAAGGCTGGCGGAGCGGCTTCGGAACTCGTCGCTTTCTTCGGTTTCTTCAAGCCGCCGCCTTCGACGGTGACGAAGCTCGGGCAGAAGCCCGACACGCAAGAAAAGTCCTTGTTGCACGAGGACTGGTTGATCTGGCGCTTGCGGCCCAGTTCGGTTTCCAGCGGCTCGACCGACAGGCAGTTCGACTGCACCGAGCAGTCGCCGCACCCTTCGCACACGGCCTCGTTGATCACGACGCGCTTGGCCGGGTCGGGGAACTCGCCTTTCTTGCGACGGCGGCGCTTCTCGGACGCGCAGGTCTGGTCGTAGATCACGGCCGACACGCCCGGCATCTCGCGCAGCTCGCGCTGCACATCCATCAGCTCGGAGCGGTGGCGCACCGTGGTGCCCGGCGCCCAGGCATAGTCGCTCGGGTATTTATCGGGTTCGTCGGTGACGACGATGATCGGCTTGACGCCCTCGGCCGCGATCTGGCGGCTGATCATGCCCGGGTCGAGCGGGCCGTCGACGTTCTGGCCGCCCGTCATCGCGACCGCATCGTTGTAGAGAATCTTGTAGGTGATGTTGACCTTGGCCGCCACCGCGGCGCGGATCGCCAGGATGCCCGAATGGAAGTACGTCCCGTCGCCCAGGTTCACGAACACGTGTTTCTCGTCGGTGAACGGGGCCTGGCCGATCCAGGTCGTGCCTTCCGCGCCCATGTGCGTGAAGGTCGACGTTTCGCGGTCCATCCACAGCACCATGTAGTGACAGCCGATGCCGGCCATGGCGCGCGAGCCTTCCGGCACCTTGGTCGAGCTGTTGTGCGGGCAGCCCGAGCAGAAGTAAGGAATGCGGTCGGTCTGCGGATTCGGCTTCGCCGGAATATTCTTGAGCACCAGCTCCTTCGCTTCCAGGAAGACGATGCGTTCCTTGACCCGCTCCGCCACCGGATGGCCGGCGCAGTAGTGCGAGATGCGCGACGCGATGGCGCGCGCGATCTGGGCGGGATTGAGTTCATAGGTCGCCGGCAATAGCCAGTCGCCATGGCCCATGCGGTTCCTGTTGCTCCATTCGCCGGTATCGTCGAACTTGCCGACCACGCGCGGACGCTCGCCGTCCGGCAGGTTGTACAGCTCTTCCTTGAGCGCGTATTCCATCACCTGGCGCTTTTCTTCGACCACCAGGATCTCGTCGAGGCCGCGCGCGAACTCGTGCACGCCTTCGGCCTCGAGCGGCCAGGTCATGCCGACTTTATACAGGCGCAGGCCAATGTCGCGCGCGGCCTGCTCGTCGATGCCGAGGTCGGCCAGCGCCTGGCGCGTGTCCAGGTAACTCTTGCCGGCGGTGATGATGCCGATCTTCGGCCGCGGGCTGTCCCAGATGATGCGGTTCAGTTTATTCGCGCGTGCATACGCCAGCGCGGCATACCATTTGTGGTTGCTCATCCGCACTTCCTGGTCCAGCACGGCGTCCGGCCAGCGGATGTTGAGGCCATCCGGCGGCAGCTGGAAGTCCAGCGGGGTGACGATCTGCACGCGGTCCGGGTCGAGATCGACCACGGCGCCCGATTCGATGATGTCGGTCACGCATTTCATCGACACCCACAGGCCGGTGTAGCGGCTCATGGCCCAGGCATGCAGGCCGAAGTCGAGGTATTCCTGGACCGAGGACGGGTACAGCACCGGGATGCCGCAGTGGGTCAGGATGTGGTCGGACTGGTGCGCGGTGGAAGACGATTTTGCGGCGTGGTCGTCGCCGGCCAGCACCAGCACGCCGCCATGCCGGGAGGAGCCGGCATTGTTGCCGTGCTTGAACACGTCGCCGCAGCGGTCGACGCCCGGACCCTTGCCGTACCACATGGCGAACACGCCGTCGTATTTCGCGTCCTTGTAGAGGTTGGTCTGCTGGGTGCCCCAGACCGCGGTCGCCGCCAGGTCTTCGTTCATGCCCGGGTGGAACTTGACGTGGTGGGCGTCGAGGTGTTTCTTCGCCTTCATCGCGGTCTGGTCGACGGCGGTGACGGGCGAACCGCGGTAACCGGTGATGTAGCCGGCAGTGTTCAGGCCGGCCTTCAGGTCGCGCTCGCGCTGCAGCATCGGCAGGCGGATCAGGGCCTGGGTGCCGGTCATGAAGGCGCGGCCGCGCTCGAGCGTCCACTTGTCGTCGAGCGTGATGTCGTGTTGCGGTTGGGTGGGCTGCGAAGGCGCGGGCGGGGATGGCTCCGGCGGCGCCAGGTGGGCGCGCTCCGTGGGTGCGTTCATGGTGTCTCCAAGATTCTCATGGCGGATACGTCGCGGCGCATTTCCTGCATCTCGCTGACCGTATGCGAGCCAGTATAGTCCTGCCCCCCAAGCATTAAATTCCAAACAATTCCCCCGTCTTCTTGAATTGCGCAATAAAATTGCCATACAAAAGTCTGCATTGGGGTGGATATGTCGAAGATTGAGCTGGATAAAACAGACCGCAAGATTCTGGAAATCTTGCAAAGCGATGGACGGCTGTCGAACCAGGACGTGGCCGAAAGGGTAAACCTCTCGCCTTCGCCCTGCCTGCGCCGCATCAAACGCCTGGAAGAAGCGGGCGTCATTCGCCAGTACGTGGCGCTGCTCGACCCGGACAAGATCGGGCTTGGGCTATTGGCTTACGTAAATGTGCGGCTGGAAAAGCACAGCGAAGTAGCCAGCGCCACCCGCCAGCCGGGCTTGCCGGCGACGTCGCCGCGCAACGATTTCGCGGTGTCGGTGGGCACCTGGCCCGAGGTCGTGGCCTGCTACGCGATGACCGGCGACATGGATTTCCTGCTGCGCGTGCACGTCGAAGACATGGACCATTTCTCGCGCTTCATGATGGGCACCCTGCTCAAGCACCCGGCGGTGCTGGACGTGAAGTCGAGCTTCGCGCTGCAGCGTATCAAGGAAACGACGGCGATGCCGTTGGTGTGACCTCGTCATTTCTGTCACTGGCAGAAATGACTCCCCGCGTCGGCGGAGACCCGGGTTTCCTTCTATTTCTTCGGCGTGAAAAATTTCACCGCCGCGCGGGTGTTGGCCTTGACCGTGTAGTCGATCGACGCGAACTGCTCTTCCAGCGCCTCGGCCATCACGCTGCCCGGGCTGGGCGGCGGCAGCTCGAGGTGGGCGTCGGCCTCGCCGTACTCGCGCTTGATGCGCATGCCGGCCTTCTTGGCGATGTGCATCATGGTCTGGTTCGAGGTCAGGCATTGCATGTAGAGCGTGTCGACGTCGGAGTTGCGGCAGTAGATCGCCGCGCGCTGGAACAGGCGCGTGCCCACGCCCTGGCCGCGCGCCGACTTCGACACCGAGACGCCGAATTCGGCCACCTGGTCCTTGGTCGTCGACCTGCGCCCGTCGGCCGAGGCGAACGCCAGGTGGCCCATCCCAACCAGTTGGAATACATTGTTGACCACGCCGAACACGATGTCGCGCGAGAAATCGATCTTGTCGACGTAGGCCGCGATCTGTTCGTCCGGGATCATGCTGCCGAAGCGCAGCAGGCGATCGTCCCGGTCCAGCGACAGCAGGTGGCGCAGCACGCGACGGCGGTCGCGTTCGCCCAGTTCCTTGACCAGCACGGGCGGCTGGCCCTTCTTGCCTCTCAGGCCCTGGATCCAGCGGCGTAACGGGTTGTCCAGCATCTCGATACCTTTACGACTGCAACATATGGATTCTAGCCGATCGGGTCGGCATTGGCGGCGCGATCGGTCCGGCTGGCTGCCGCGGGGTTTGCCCTATTGTCGCGTGCTCGGTCCGGCGCCTGTCCCGACGGATGGTCCTGCTCCAGCCATTGCGATTGCGGGCAGACCACGAAACGCCCCTTCCCGGCCTGCTTGGCCGCGTACATGGCCTTGTCGGCGTCGGCCAGCAAGGCTTCCTGCCCGCGCGCGGCGCCCGCCTGGCCGCGCGCGCTGGCGATGCCGATGCTGGCCGAGATCGTCACCGCGTGGCCGTCGGCCTCGGTGATCGATTCGATCTCGGCCAACGCCAGGCGCGCCACCCGCAGTGCGCCGGCCTCCGAGGCCACGTCTTCGAGCAGGATCACGAATTCGTCGCCGCCCAGGCGCGCCAGCGCATCCTCGGCGCGCAGCCTGGCCTGCACCCGGCGCGCGACCATCTGCAGCACCAGGTCGCCGGCCGCATGGCCCCAGGTATCGTTGACCGCCTTGAAACCGTCGAGGTCGATGAACATCAGCACCACCACGCTGTCGCGGCGGTCGGCGCGCGCCAGCGCCCGCTCCAGCAGGCGGGTCAGCTGGCGATAGTTGATCAGGCCGGTCAGGCTGTCATGCTGGGCCAGGCGCTCGAGCTGGCGCGATTGCGCTTCGAGTTCGGCGGTACGCTCGGCCACGCGCTGTTCGAGCGTCTCGTTGGCCGACTGCAGGCGGCGGTTGACGACGCCGATAATGCGGTAGCTGCGGCGCAGCCGCGCGCCGGCGTACACCAGCAGCACCATCAGCACGGCGCTGTAGGCGAACAGGTAGCCGCGAAAGCGCTGGCGCTCCAGCAGCACGGCATTGAAGGAACGGTCGAATTCGCGCTCCAGGCGATCGAGCGCGGCGTCGCTGCCGACTGCGGCGATCTGCGCCTCGAGCATGTTTTCCAGCGGGCGTTTTTCCAGGATCACGCGGCCACTGGCGATCACCGCATCCATCTTGTCGTTCACGGCCGGCGAGAACGCGATCTGCTGGGCCGCCACGTTGCCCAGGATTTCATCGATGCGCGCCGCCAGCGCCGGGTTCGGCGCGATGTTGTAGCGCAGGGTGTCGGTCAGCAGAGCGTTCAGGGTGGTGTCGAGCCGCACCACGATGCGGCCCGGCGCCAGCGCGCCTTCGATGCCCGAAATCTCGGTCTTGAGGTCGGCCACGGCCGGCGGCATGTGCAGCAGCGCCGCCCGCAGCGGCGGATTGTGCTTGGCGAACTGGGCGACCAGTTGTTCCTTGCCCTGCAGCGCCTCCTGCAACGCGGCATAGGCGGACTGGGCGGCCCTATCGCCGGTGAGCGGCACGGTCCCGCCCAGGCGCGCCATCAGCTCGCGCATGCGCGGCAGTTGCGCAGTGAGGTCGAGCGGGGTGACGGCGCGTCCGGTATGCGCGCGCAGGATGCTGGCATCCCATTCGGCGTCGAGCTTTTCGAGCTCGCGCAGGTCGAGCATGACACTGTTGCGGATTTCCGGGTCCACCGCATCGGTGCGGACATAGAGAAACACCAGCACCGCACTCATGAAGATGACCGCCAGGCTCGCCAGCAGCACGCGACGGCGCCGGCACCAGCTCGCAGCACGCCGTGCTAGCAAGGTGAACATCGTTTTTCTCCAAAGCAACAATTTTCAGTTACTGAAGGATAGCAAAACGATGGGCCGCACAGCACGCACCGTGTAACGACATGTAACCAACAGCGTAAATACACGGCTGATTAGTTGGTTTGGTGCAACACCTCGGCGACGGCCTCGACCCGTGCCCGGTGGACGGCGCCCGGGATCTCGCTCTTCTGCTCGGCATGGCGCGCGGCGACCGCGCCCGCATCCACGGCGCGCGCCGCATCCAGGGCGCGCAGCAGGGTCGGCCCCTCGGGCCGCTCGCCTTCCCCGCAGGCGGCCGCCAGCAGCATCCGGGCGAAGCGCTCCGGCTTACGAAAGGCGTCGCAGCGCTCGAACAACGTGACGATGGCGTCGGCGGGCAGCGCCAGGGCGCGGCCAAGCAGATCGAACTCGCGCGCCGTCATCACGGCCAGGTCGCGGCACTCGTTGGGCACCTTGAGGCGCTTGCTCACGGCCTCGATCGGCGGGACGGCGGCCAGGCCGCGCATCAGCACGGCGAAGCGCACTTCCAGCGGGTGGCCGAGCGCGGCGGCGTGGTCGATCGTGCGCAGCACCGGCTCGCTCCACCGCGCGTCCAGCTCCGGCAGGATGCGCGCCAGCGCGCCGCAGTCGCGCAGCACCTCGAGCATGCGCGACGGCCGGCGCTCCATCAGGCCGCGCGCCAGCTCCTGCCAGACGCGCTCGGGCACCAGGGCGTCGACTTCTCCCTCGTCGACCATGCGGCGCATCAGGACATTGGTGTCCTGGGCCACCGTGAAGTCGGGCAGGCGCGCGGCGAAGCGGGCGATGCGCAGGATCCGCACCGGGTCTTCGGCGAAGGCGTCGGACACGTGGCGGAACAGGCGCGCCTGCAGGTCTTGCCGGCCGTTGTGCGGGTCGACGATGCTGCCGTCCTCGGCCCGCGCCATGGCGTTGATGGTCAGGTCGCGCCGCACCAGGTCCTGCTCCAGGGTGACGTCGGGGGCGGCGTGGAACACGAAGCCGTGGTAGCCCGGCGCGGTCTTGCGCTCGGTGCGCGCCAGCGCGTATTCCTCCTGCGTCTCGGGATGCAGGAACACCGGGAAGTCCTTGCCGACGGCCCGAAACCCGGCCTTGATCATCTGCTCGGGGGTGGCGCCGACCACCACGTGGTCGTGGTCTTTCACCGGCAGGCCCAGCAGGGCGTCGCGCACGGCCCCGCCGACGACGTAGCTGCGCATCGTCATGCGCCCGGCAGATCCACGTCGTGCAGCGGGGTCGGGTCGGTCTCGGCCATGGCCTCGGCGACCCAGCGCGCCACCGCGGGGTGGGCCAGCACGCGGTCGCAATAGGCCTGCAATGCCGGCGCCAGCGTCACGCCATAGGTCTTGAAGCGGCACACCACCGGCGCATAGAAGGCGTCGGCGATCGAGAACTCCCCGAACAGGTACTGGTGGTGGCCGAAGCGCGACAGGCAGTCTTCCCAGATCTCGCAGATGCGGCCGATGTCGGCCTGGGCGCCGGGCGTGCGTCCGCGGCCGGGCAGGCGCGCCTGGATGTTCATCGACATGCTGTTACGCAGCTCGCCGAAGCCGGAATGCATCTCGGCCACGACCGAGCGCGCCAGCGCGCGCGCGGCCACGTCGTGCGGCCACATGGCCTTGTCCGGGAACTGCTCGGCCAGGTATTCGACGATGGCCAGGCTGTCCCAGACCGTCATGTCGCCCGCCATCAAGACCGGCACCCGGCCCGCGTGCGAGTAGCGCGCGATCTGGTTGGCGGTGTCGGGCTGGTCGAGCAAGACCTTGACTTCAGTGAATGGAATGCCGAAGGCGACCGCCGCGACCCAGGGTCGCATCGACCATGAGGACACGTTTTTGTTGCCGATGATTAAGGTCAGGCCGGGGTTGCGCGTCTGGTCGAGCGTGCGCGCGAGGATGGGGTCGCGTTCAATGGTCTGCATGGTGGGTCGTTGTGGTTGGTCGTTGTGCATGAGCCGGCCGCTCGTCGATATGCCAGGACGCTGGCGTCCCGCACACCGGAACGGCGCCCGGAACGGCGCCCGGAACGGAGCCCCTCAGCGCCTGGCATGGGCGCGATACGCGTCGAGGCGGTCGTGCCGGTTGAGGTAGTGCGGCGCGACCGCTTCGATCGCCGTGAGCTTGATCCCCAGCGACTCGGCTGTCAAGGCATGGGTGTCGTCGGCCACGACATTGTCGACCAGCATCGAATCGAGGTTGTCGCGGCTGAGGATGGGATCGCCCGGCAACAGCTCGAACAGCCGCGCCTGCAGGCGCGCCACCCAGTCGGGCAAGCCCACCACCGGGCGCTCGCGGCCGGCGAAGCGGCCGGCCAGCCGCACCAGGTCGGCCAGGATGTACACGGCCGGGCCGCCGAGCTCGATCGTGGCGTCACGCAAATCGCGCCGGGCCAGGGCGATGGAAAAGGCGGCGCCGACGTCGCCCACGTACACCGGCTGGAAGCGCGCGCGGCTGGCCGCCAGCGGCACCAGCGGCAGGTGGCGCTGCAGGCGCGCGAACATGGTGAGGAAATGGTCGCCGGGACCGAATACCACCGAGGGACGAAAGACCGTGGCCGCCACCGTCGGCTGGCTGCGCGCGGCCAGTTCGCCGTCGGCCTTGGAACGGCCATACATCGAGGGACTGGCAGCGCTGGCGCCGAGCGCGCTCATGTGCAGGTAGCGCGGCACGCCCACGTCGGCGCAGGCGGCGGCGATGCGGCGCGGCAGCTCCACGTGCAGGTGGCGAAAGCGCTCGCCATAGGGCTGGCCGTGGCCGCCGTGCAGCACGCCGACCAGGTTGATCACGGCGTCGCGCCCGGCCAGCAGTTTGCGCAACACGGCGTCGTCGTGGATATTGGCCACTTCGACGTCGACCCCCGGCAGCAGGGTCAGCTGCTTCGCGCTTTCATAATGGCGCGCCGGGACCAGCACGCCCACGCCGTCGTCGGACAGCCGCGCGGCCAGGTGCTGGCCGATGAAGCCGGTGCCGCCGATCAGCACCACGTTCAGTGGCCGCGCGCTCGTCTCCATCGTCATGCTCAGTCCAGCACCGAGCCGCCGCTCTGGCGCGGGCTGACCGTGCCCAGGCGCGCCTTCAGCGATTGCGGCTTGCCCTCGAAGATCGAGGCATAGTTGGTGGCGTTGGCCATGACGTTGCGCACATAGCCGCGCGTTTCGGTAAACGGGATGGACTCGACGAAGATCGCGCCTTCCATCGGCGCGTCGAGGCGGCCGCGCCAGGTGCGGGAGCGGCCCGGGCCGGCGTTGTAGGCGGCCGTGGCCAGCACCTGCGAGCCTTCGAAGTTCTCGAGCACCATATTCATGTAGTTGGCGCCGAGCGTGATATTCGTATGCAGGTCGGTGAGCATGGTGTGCACGAAGTTGTTCAAGCCGATCTTGGCCGCCACCCACTTGCCGGTGGCGGGCATCACCTGCATCAGGCCCGAGGCGCCGACGCCGGAACGGGCGTCGCGGATGAAGCGCGACTCTTGCCGGATGAGGCCATACACCCAGGCTTTATCCAGGCTCAGGCCCTGGGCGGTAGGCTTGAGGACCTCGAGATGGGGCGCCGGGAAGCGCTGGTCGTAGCTCAGTTCGGTGCGTGTGCGCAGCGAGGTTTCGACCATGCGGTCGAGGTGCTCGTTGCGGCGCGCCAGCTCGGCGGCAGCCAGCAGCTGACGTTCAGACAGCCCGCGCAAGCCCCAGTTCCATTCGCGGTTGCCTTCCGCGCGCAGGCTCAAACGGTAGAATTTCAATGCACGCTGCAGGCTCGGATTATTGGTCGCCTGGGACAGTTCCGGCGCCGTGATCGGCGCCACCGGCGGCGGCGCGACCACCTGCCTGCCCAGCTCCTCGTGGGCCAGTTGGGTATAGAAGGTGGTCTGGGCGGCGATGCCCTGCCACAAGGCGCGCGCCTCTTGCGTGCGGCCTTCGGCCTGCAGGGCCCGGCCCAGCCAGTAGATCCAGGTGGAGTCGGCGCGCAGGTTCGGCGGCATCGCCTCGATGGTGGTGCGTACTTCCTTCCAGTCGCCGCGGCGCAGCGCCATGCGGGTCTTCCACTGCATCTGGAATTCGGTGAGCGTGGCGCCCCTGGCGCGGTCCCAGTAGCCATGCGCCTCGGGCGCCAGCGCGATCGAGGCCGCCAGCGCCACGCTGGCCCAGCCGATGGCGCGCTCTTCACTGGACAATTGTGGCGCGTTCTTTTCCAGGCTCGCGACGGCGAGCTTGAGCGTGGTGCGCGCCATGCGGCCGAGCGCCACCAGGTAGAGCTCGCGCTCGGCGCGGGTCGTGCCGATGCCGCGCGCCAGCGCCACCGCCGGCATGTCGACCGCCTGGACGGCGCGCGTTTCGGGCAGGCCCAGCAGCACGGCGACGCGGCGCGCGGGTCCGGTGGTATTGTCCAGGCCGGCAATGCGCAGCTGCCACAGCAGATCGGCCTGGGTGAACTGGCCGTTGCCGGCCAGTTGCGCGATCAGGGCGGCGCAGGCGTCGCCATAGCCGGCCGGCGTTTTCAGCAGCGCGCGCGCTTCGTCGGCCACCCGCTCGCCGCGTTCGGCGCGCGCCAGCAGGGCGTAGCAGCGCACTTGCAGGCTGCCGGCACCGGCCAGCGCGCCGGCTTCGCGCTCGAAGGTATTCCATTCGCGCCGCTTGCCCAGCTCCATCAGCCATTCGGTGCGCAATTGCTCGGCAACAGCGGTGCCGTCGTGACGGCGCAGCACCTGCAGCACCTCATCCTGGATTGCATCGGAGAGGCGCGGTTTCAGACGATAATAGTCGACGTAAGATGCCAGCGAGTAATTCGACGGCAGGCGCGAGGCGAGCGCATTGACGCGCGCGCCGTCGTTCTGGCGCGCCGCTTCGCGCAGCAGCATGAAGTTGTCGTCATCGGCGCGGCTGTCGGCCACCAAGGCCGGCCCGGCGGCGGGAACGCCCACCGTGCCGGCGCCGGGAACCGACGGCGCACCGGCCGGTATCGGCGGCAGCGCCACGTCGGGCGCGGGGGCATCGGGGTCTTCCTGGGCCATCACGCCTGCGGGCAGTGCGCAGGACAGAACAAGGGCAATAGCGGCCGGCCACAAGCTGGCTGACAATTTCGATTGAAACATCCACAACTCTCACATTACGCTGCATTGAAACCATGACCGGCGATCAAAGAATACCACGCGCCATCGCGGCACTACCAGACACGGCAGCCAGTAATGTTGCCCAACAACAGGACAAGGCACTGCTGCGCAACACCCTCAAGGCACTGCGGCGCGCAATCGATCCGGCGACCAAACACGCCTGGGACGATCGCATCGGCGCGCAGGTGCTTGCCTGGTGGCAGGCGCATCCCCACGACACGCTGGCCGTGTACTGGCCGCTGGCCGGCGAACCGGATTTGCGTCCAGCGTACGCGCAATTAGCTCAAGCAGGCGTACGGCTGGCATTGCCGGTAGTAATCGAACGCGATGCGCCGTTGGGATTTACCGAGTGGATACCTGGTGAGCCGACGGTGACGGACCGGCTGGGCGTGGCGGTTCCGAGCGCATTGCGCATGATCGCGCGCCCGCCGGCATTGCTGGTGCCCTGCCTGGGCTTCAATGCGCGGGGATATCGGGTGGGATATGGCGGGGGTTTCTATGACCGGACACTGGCGCCGGCGCCAAGGCCGGCGACGGTGGGAATCGCGTATGCGTGCCAGTTGGTGGCGTTCGATGGCGACGCGCACGATGTGCCGTTGGATAGCGTGATTACCGAGGAATACAACGGCGCGGCAGAGCGAAGGTGATGTGAACGCGTCGGCGGGAGAACCCGCCAACCCTACGGTAAACCTTGCGCTTCACGTAGGGTTGGCGGCTTTGCCGCCGACGCGTTCAACCGGTAATGCGCAGCCGCGGATCAACCCCGCAACCGCTGCCAGATCGCCGTGGTCGGCGCCGCCTGGTTCATGCTGTAGAAATGCAGCCCCGGCGCGCCGCCCGCCAGCAGGCGTTCGCACAACCCGGTCACGACGTCCAGCCCGAAGGCCTTGATCGAGGCGCTGTCGTCGCCGAAGCTGGCCAGCTTGAGGCGCACCCAGCGCGGGATCTCGGCGCCGCACATGTCCGAGAAACGCATCAGCTGCATGTAGTTCGTGATCGGCATGATGCCGGCCACGATCGGCACATCCACACCCAGCTTGCGCGCATTGTCGACGAACTGGAAGTAGGCATCGGCATTGTAGAAATACTGGGTGATGGCGGCATTCGCTCCGGCCTGCACCTTGCGCGCGAAAGCCTGCAGGTCGTCCTGCGGCGAACGTGCCTGCGGGTGCATCTCGGGATAGGCCGCGACCTCGATGTGGAACCAGTCGCCGGTTTCCTGGCGGATGAATTCCACCAGTTCGCTGGCATAGCGCAGCTCGCCGGCGCCGCCGTAGCCGCTCGGCAGGTCGCCGCGCAGGGCCACCACGCGCCGGATGCCGCTGTCCTGGTACTGCTTGAGGACCTCGCGGATCGAGTCGCGCGTGGCGCCGATGCAGGACAGGTGCGGCGCGGCCTCATGGCCGGCGGCCTGGATCTCGCGCACCGTCGCCAGCGTGCCCTGCTGGGTGCTGCCGCCGGCGCCGAAAGTCACCGAAAAATACTTCGGATTGAGGCCGGCCAGCTTTTCACGCGCGATGCGCAGTTTTTCGGCGCCTTCCGGCGTCTTGGGCGGGAAGAACTCGATACTGAAATCAGGAGTTTCCATCTTTGTCGGAAAGAAGCAAGGTAGAAAGCGTCCACGAAATGATGCTGTACAGGATGGCTGCCAGGAAGGCCGACCAGAAACCCGCCACCTGGAACCCGCCGACCACGTTCGACACGAGCCAGAACAGCAAGGCGTTGATGACCAGGATAAACAGGCCCATCGAAATCAGGGTGACCGGCAGGGTCAGCAGCACCAGCACCGGACGGATCAGGGTATTGACCAGTCCGAGCACCAGCGCCGCGATCAGGGCGGCGCCGATGCTGGAGACTTCGACGGAATGCATCAGGTAAGGCAGGGCCATCAGGGCCGCGGCGTTGATCAGCCAGGTAATCAGCAAGCGCATCGGTACAGACTTTCGTGGTACGCGTACGCCGCACGCACCAGGGGAATACGGGAATGCGGCGCACGATGATTAGATAAGCGAAACGTCCCGGCGAAACGTCCCGAAGGACGTTTCGCATGACTACAACCCGCTACCGATCAATAACGGTAGTGTTCCGGCTTGTACGGGCCTTCCTGGCTCACCGAGATGTAGGCAGCCTGTTCGGCGGTCAAGGTGGTCAGCTGGGCGTTGAGTTTCCTGAGCTGCAGGCGCGCGACTTTTTCGTCCAGCTTCTTCGGCAGCGTGTACACGCCCACCGGATACTGCGCGGTGTTCATGAACAGCTCGATCTGGGCGATGGTCTGGTTCGCGAACGACGAGCTCATCACGTACGACGGGTGGCCGGTGCCGCAACCCAGGTTCACCAGGCGGCCTTCGGCCAGCAGGATGATGCGCTTGCCATTAGGGAAGATCACGTGGTCGACCTGCGGCTTGATGTTGTCCCACTCATACTTCTTGAGCGCGGCGACTTCGATTTCGTTGTCGAAGTGGCCGATATTGCAGACGATCGCCTGGTCCTTCATCTTGAGCATGTGCTGCTCGGTGATGACATGGTAGTTGCCGGTGCAGGTGACGAAGATGTCGCCGTGTTCGGCGGCGTAGTCCATGGTCACGACGCGGTAGCCTTCCATCGCCGCCTGCAGTGCGCAGATCGGATCGATTTCGGTGACCCACACCTGCGCCGACAGTGCACGCATGGCCTGGGCCGAACCTTTACCGACGTCGCCGTAGCCGGCGATGACGGCGATCTTGCCCGCGACCATCACGTCGGTGGCGCGCTTGATGCCGTCGACCAGCGATTCGCGGCAGCCATACAGGTTGTCGAACTTCGACTTGGTGACCGAGTCGTTGACGTTGATCGCCGGGAAGGCCAGCTTGCCCTCCTGATGCATCTGGTACAGGCGGTGCACGCCGGTGGTGGTTTCCTCGGTCACGCCCTTGATTTCAGGCAGGCGCTTCGAGTACCACGACGGATCGCGCGCCAGGCGGCCCTTGATCGCGTTGAACAGGCAGATTTCTTCTTCCGAACCCGGCTTGTCCAGCACCGAGATATCCTTCTCGGCGCGCACGCCCAGGTGCAGCAGCAGGGTTGCATCGCCGCCGTCGTCCAGGATCATGTTGGCGTGGGTCTGGCCAGATGCGTCACCTGGCCATTCGAAGATGCGGTGGGTGTATTCCCAGTACTCGTCCAGGGTCTCGCCCTTGATGGCGAACACCGGCGTGCCGACCGAGGCGATGGCTGCGGCGGCGTGGTCCTGCGTCGAGTAGATATTGCACGACGCCCAGCGCACTTGCGCGCCCAGGGCTTCCAGGGTGCGGATCAGGACCGCGGTCTGGATGGTCATGTGCAGCGAACCGGCGATGCGCGCGCCCTTCAGCGGCTGGGTGGCGGCGTATTCTTCGCGGATCGCCATCAGGCCCGGCATCTCGGTTTCGGCGATGCGGATTTCCTTCTCGCCCCAGGCAGCCAGGGAGATGTCGGCGACGATGTAGTCTTGGGAATTTTTGAGTACGGCGCTCATCACGCCCTCCTTTCAATGTTTAGAAAAAAGTAACGTGAGCGCGGTTGCTGAATATCCGAGCCTGGCAATAACGTGTTTCCCGCCTACGCGGGAACAAGCTCTTGTCGCAACGCTCCTCGGAACGGGGTAGTTTAGCACGCTTGAACGGCCATGGATACTTCGCCGGCGTGCGAATGACTTGGGTCCCCGCCTCCGCGGGGACGACGTTGATGGCGATTGCGTGAATATCGCAGGTCGAATTCGGACACGCACGCAAGCACGTCGTCCCCACGAAGGTGGGGACCCAAGTTCGCCGCGCAGCCCGAGCGTTCGCCGGGCCCACCACGGCGCGAGCGAATTACGCCAGGCCGGCAGCGGCGCGCAGCTCGGCCGCCTTGTCGGTGCGTTCCCAGGTGAACTCCGGCTCTTCGCGACCGAAGTGGCCGTAAGCCGCGGTCTTGCAATAGATCGGGCGCAGCAGGTCGAGCATCTGGACGATGCCTTTCGGGCGCAGGTCGAAGTGTTCGTTGACCAGGGCGGCGATTTTCTCGTCCGGGATCACGCCGGTGCCTTCGGTATACACGGTAATGTTGATCGGACGCGCCACGCCGATGGCGTAGCTGACCTGCACCTGGCACTGGCGCGCCAGGCCGGCGGCGACGATGTTCTTGGCGACATAGCGCGCGGCGTAGGCGGCCGAGCGGTCGACCTTGGACGGGTCTTTGCCGGAGAACGCACCGCCGCCGTGTGGGGCTGCGCCGCCGTAGGTGTCGACGATGATCTTGCGGCCGGTCAGGCCGCAATCGCCCTGCGGACCGCCGATGACGAAGCGGCCGGTCGGGTTGACCAGGAAGCGGGTCTTGTCCAGCCACTCGCGCGGCAGGGTCGGCTTGATGATCTCTTCGATGACGGCTTCTTCGATCTGCGAATGGGTAACGTCGGGATGGTGCTGGGTCGACAGCACGACGGTGTCGACCGCGACCGGACGGCCGTCGACGTAGCGCAGGGTGACTTGCGACTTGGCGTCCGGACGCAGCCATGGCAGGCGGCCATCCTTGCGCAGCTGCGACTGGCGCTCGACCAGGCGGTGCGCATAATAGATGGCGGCCGGCATCAGCTCCGGCGTTTCGTCGCAGGCATAGCCGAACATCAGGCCCTGGTCGCCCGCGCCCTGGTCGAGATCGATGCCGGCGCCTTCGTCCACGCCCTGGGCGATGTCCGGCGACTGCTTGTCGTAGCAGACCATGACGGCGCAACCCTTGTAATCGATGCCGAAATCGGTATTGTCGTAGCCGATGCGCTTGATGGTGTTGCGCGCCACCGAGATGTAGTCGACGTTGGCGTGCGTGGTGATCTCGCCGGCCAGCACCACCAGGCCGGTGTTGCACAGGGTTTCGGCGGCGACGCGCGCGGTCGGGTCTTGCTCGAGGATGGCGTCGAGGATGGCGTCGGAAATCTGGTCAGCGACCTTGTCCGGGTGGCCTTCGGAGACGGATTCGGAAGTAAAGAGGTAGTCGTTCGACATGTAGGCTCCAGTTACTGTTCACATGAATTGCCGCAGCAAACTGTTGCCTGCGACGCTTTAGCGACATTTATATTCCGCTTCGCAAGTTGTCTGTTAACTCGGCGGATCCAGCATAAAGTGGTATTTTACGCTTCCTTGGAATTTTGGTGTGGAAACGCACGTACAAATACGGACGAGATCCGACACCCATCAATCGACATGCTAGTAGTCATTTTCCGTATCTTATCTATTTTTCCATTGCCACTGCTGCACGCCCTGGGCGCCGCGCTGGGCTGGCTCGTGTACTGGCTGTCGCCGTCGTACAAGCGCCGCCTGCGCGCCAACCTGGCCCAGGCCGGCTATGACGCGCACTGGAAACAGGCCGTGTCCGAGGCCGGCAAGGCCGCGATCGAACTCGCCTTCGTGTGGTGCGCCAAACCGGAACGGGTTGCCAGGCATGCCACGGTGGAAAACTGGGAACTGGTCCAGGAAAAACTCGACGCAGGCCGCGGCATCGTGTTCCTGACGCCGCACCTGGGCTGCTTCGAAATGACGGCGCAGCAGATCGCGCTCAAGACGGCGTTGACGGTCATGTATCGTCCGCCGCGCAAGGACGCGCTGCGGCCGCTGGTCGAAGGCGCGCGCGCGCGCCACAACCTGCACCTGGCGCCGGCCAACCTGTCCGGCGTGCGCATCCTGGCCAAGACCCTCAAGAGCGGCCAGCCGATCGGCTTGCTGCCCGACCAGGTTCCGCAAGAAGGCGAAGGCGTGTGGGCGCCCTTCTTCGGCCGCAACGCGTATACGATGACCCTGCCGGCCAAGCTGGCCCAGCTGGGCAAGGCCGACATCCTGCTGGTGTACGCCGAGCGGCGCCCGGGCGGCGCCGGCTACATCGTGCGCTTCGTGCCATTCGACGGCGACCTGAGCGGCAGCGCCGCCGACCAGGCGGCGGCGATCAACCGCGCCATGGAACAGCTGATCGCGCGTGCGCCCAGCCAGTATTTCTGGAGCTACAACCGCTACAAGCAGCCGGACGGCGTGGCTGGTCCCGAAAGCGAGGCCGCGGCATGAGGGTGTTGCTGGCAATCCTGTGGCTGCTGCATTTCCTGCCGCTGCCCATCCTCGGCCGCATCGGCGAATCGATCGGCAGCCTGATGTTCCTCATCATGGGCCGGCGCCGCCACATCGCGCTGACCAATCTGCGCCTGACCATGCCCGAGCTGGACGAGCGGGAGCGGCGCCGCATCGCGCACCAGCACTTTCGCGCCTACGCGCGCAGCATCGTCGAGCGCTCGATCCTGTGGTGGGCGCCCGAGGAGCGGGTGCGCAGCCTGATCCAGGTCGAACCGGCGGTGCCGCAGGCCGAGATGGAAGCCGGTCCCACGATCCTGCTGTGCCCGCACTTCGTGTGCCTGGACGTGGCCGGCGTCGCCTCGCGTGTGATCCCGGTGTGCAGCATGTACGTGCCGCAAAAGAACGAGGCCTTCGACCGCCTGCTGCGCCACGGCCGCGAACGCTACGGTCCGGTGCGCCTGGTGACGCGCAAGGAAGGCATCAAGCCGATCCTGCGCGCGCTGCGCGACGGCCTGCCCTATTTCATGCTGCCGGACATGGATTTCGGCGAGAAGGATGCCGAATTCGTGCCCTTCTTCGGCGTGCAGGCGGCGACCCTGACCGCGCTGGGACGCATCGCCGCGACCACCGGCGCCAAGGTGATTCCGGTGATCGCGACCTATCTGCCGAACTACCAGGGCTGGCGCGTGCGCTTCTACCCGGCGTGGGACAATTACCCTGGCGACGACATGGTCGAAGCGACCCGCCGCATGAACGCCTTCATCGAGGAGCGCGTGCGCGAGGCGCCGGAGCAGTATTTCTGGACGCATAAGCGTTTCAAGACCCGGCCGCCGGGTGAACCTTCGCTGTACGATTGAACAGGATCGAACCAAGCATGAAACTGACATTCACCAAGATGCACGGCGCGGGCAACGACTTTGTCGTGATCGACGCCATCAACCAGAAGATCGACGTCGACGGCATGAGCGCCGAGCAGTGGCAGCGTCTGGCCGACCGCCGCTTCGGCATCGGCGCCGACCAGATCCTGGTCGTCGAGCGCCCGAGCGAGGACGGCGTGGACTTTCGCTACCGCATCTTCAACAACGATGGCAGCGAAGTCGAACAATGCGGCAACGGCTCGCGCGCCTTCGTGCGCTTCGTGGTCGATAAGGGCTTGACCCGGGAACGCAGCATCCGCGTGCAGACCATGTCGGGCGTTATCAGCCCGCGCCTGGAGGACGACGGCAGCGTGACGGTGGACATGGGCGCGCCGCGCCTCGATCCGGCCGAGGTGCCGTTCGACAGCGCGGGCTTGAACGGCAAGCCGGAGGGCGAGGACACGCTGTGGCCACTGCCGGTCGGCGGCGAGGCCGTGCCGATCTCGGTGGTTTCGATGGGCAATCCGCATGCGGTGCAGGTGGTGCGCAACGTCGACACGGCGCTGGTGGAGCAGACCGGCCCGCTGATCGAACACCATGAGCGCTTTCCGAAACGGGTCAACGCCGGCTATATGCAGGTGGTCGACCGCCATCATATCCGCCTGCGCGTCCACGAACGCGGCGCCGGCGAGACGCTGGCCTGCGGCACCGGCGCCTGCGCGGCGGTGGTCGCCGGCATCCGGCGCGGCCTGCTCGATTCGCCGGTGCGCGTATCGGCCCGCGGCGGCGAACTCAGCATCGCCTGGGCGGGAGCGGGCCAGCCGGTCTACCTCAGCGGACCGGCGGTCTCGGTGTTCGAGGGCGAAGTCGAGATCTGAGCGGCCAGGCCCTCTGCTTCAAGCCGCCAGCTCGATGTCGGCGCCGCCGTCGGCGTCGCTGCCGGAGATCGGCACATTGAGCAGGGTGCGCAGCCGGTACAGCCGCTGCCGATAATTTCCTTCCGGCCCAGCCGGGCCGCAGTCGACCTGCTCGAACAGGCGCACGATGCGATCCAGCGCCTCGCGTTGTTGCGCCGATTCCACCATCACCAGTCGCCGCTTGCTGCGCCCGTAGCTGGCGCGGATATCGATGACGAGGCAATGGCCCTGGTCGGCGGCCCCCACGTCCAGCAGCAGCGCCTCGGCGCGCGACAGGCCGAACAGCGCCGCCAGCTCGATGCGCGCGGCCAGCAAGGGATGCGCCGCCAGCGCATCGGCGTGGCTGGCCAGCAGCCGCCCGGTCTCGGTGTACGGCGCGGCCGTGGCGCGCGGCGCGATCTTGCGCAGCAGCTCGACGGCCTCGGGCGAGCCCTGGGCCGCCGCCTTCTGCAGCCAGTACACGGCGCGCACGTCGTTGTTCTCGTTCTCGCGGCGCGCGCGCCAGGCATTGTGGCCGCATTCGAGCTGGGCATCGCGATACCCCATCTCGGCGGCCCGCTGCAGGTAGCGCTGCGCATCGGCCACGTTACGCTGCGAAAACTCGGGCTTGATATAGATGCGCGACAGCGCATACCAGGCCTCGGCCAGGCCCTGCTCGCCGGCCAGGTTCAGCCAGCGGATCGCTTTCTTGAAGTTGGCGACGGGCGCGTGGGCGACCTGCGCATCCGCGACCTGTCCGCTCGCCGTCCCGCCGCCAGCGCCGCACCGCCTGCCATCGATCCGCATGCGCGCATAGCGCAGACCCAGCGCCAGCTGGGCGTGGGGGTCATGCTCGGCCGCGGCGAGCTCCCAGAACACGGCAGGTTCGCCCGGCTGGCAGCGCGCCGCCGCCGCGCCGGGGTCCAGGGCCTGCACGCCCTGGACCCCATCGAACGCCGGGTCGAGCAGGCGCGCGCAGCGCGACAGCAGGGTGATCTCGTCGGGCGCGAAACGCCGCATGTCCCCCTGTTCGCCGCGCTCGCCGATCAGCGCGCGCGCCTGCGGCAGCGCGCGCTCGAGGTAGACGTCCCAGCGGCGCGCCGCCCATGCTTCGTCGAGCGCGGCGTATTGCGCCGCGCCGGCGCCTGGCGGACGCAGCGTCCGCTCCTGGCCAGACTGGGGCGCCGGCGCGGGCGCCGGCGGACGCTCGACGGCGCCGGACGCGGGCCCCGGACGCGCCGCGCCGCTCGACGGCGCCGTCCGCATGCCGGGCTGCGCCGTGGGCGGCTTGCCCTGTCGCTGCGACAGCAACCATTGCGCATGCGGGAAGCCGGCGCGCGCCGCGTCCTCGAGCGCCTGCACGGCCTTCGGATGCTGCTGGGATGGCGCCGCCGCAGGATCGAGCACCAACTGGGCAAACACCAGGCCGGCATGCAGGCTGCCGTCGTCATAGGCGCGCTCGTACCACTGGGCGACGGCCGCGGCGTTATGCTGGGCAAGCTCAAGAGGAATATGGTTACCGATCAACTGCCAGGCAGGTGGGCAGTCTTGTCGGGCCGCGCGTTCAAGCCAGTGCAGCGCCGTTGGCAGGCTCTGCGGGAGTCCGGCGCTGCCGAACAAATACAGCTTGCCCAGCTCGAGCTGGGCCGTCGCCTGCCCGGCGCGGGCGTTGCGAATGATCGCCAATTCTTCGCGGTTAGCCATCGTTGGAATACATGAAAAAAGTGAGTCGGCAACACGTAGCGGCGACGGCAGCACGACCGCCCGGCCCCAAGGCGCCAGCCGGCCTGGCGAGCTTGCCAATCGATGAAATATTGACGGGGCCTGTCGCCGCTCATGCAAATTTGGCCAAAGTCTAAGCCGCTGCCGCCGGCGATTCGATTCGATTCCGGGGTGAGTTGACGGGGCGCAAAGCTGGTTTAAGCGGATGAAACCGGCCGCTCCAGCCGCAAGACATTGAAGCATGCCCGAGGCCGCTTCATGGAAAAAACACCGCCGTCCTTTTCTCGGACGCAAAAACCGCCGGCCTTGTGGCAGATGGCATGCGTATCGAATACGTTTCGAAAATACAACAGTACGATGCGATTTATTAGCGATGTACCAAGCGTGCCACTGATAATTGACCAAATAGCCAGCCCTGAAGTTTGAAACAATCAGGTGACCCGAGCGGCCGGCTTCGACGCCATGCATGCGCTCACCTCGATCCCGGGAATGCCCAACATGAAGAAATCTCTCCTGGCCGTCGCACTGCTTGGCGCTTGCGCCGGCGCGGCCCATGCGCAGACGTCGGTGCAAATCTACGGCAACCTCGATGCCGGCATCGTCAAGCGCAGTGGCGAGAACGTCAGCATCGGCAAGCGCGCCGCCAATACCCTCGGCATCCGGGGCGCCGAAGACCTGGGCAATGGCTTCAAGGCCCTGTTCCACCTTGAAATGCGGTACGAGCCGGATACCGGCAGCAGCGAGATCGGTCCCGGCGGCAATCAGCGCCAGCTGTTCCAGGGCCAGAGCCGGGTCGGTCTGCAGGGCGGCTTCGGCATGCTGCGCATCGGCCGCGGCCTGACCCCGTTTCATGAAACCATCGGCAACTTCGAACCCTTCCATGCGATCCCGACCGCGGGCGGCTTCTATACCGACCTGAGCGTCGCCGGCTACAGTTCGCAGCCGCTCGACCCAGTCGGCGCCTCGGGCAACCGCTGGTCGAACGCCATCTGGTACAACTCGCCGCTCGTCAATGGCTTCCAGCTCAATACCGCGATCGCGACCAGGGAAAACAACGGCGGCGTCGCCGTGATCGGCCGCGGCAGCGCCGGCGCACCGCAGTATCCGGCCGGCGCCGAAGCCTCGGCCAATCCGTTCTCGGTCTCGGCCACCTACAACAATGGCCCCGCCGCCCTGATGGCGGCCTACGAGCGCAATGCGATCGAATCGAAGGTCTGGTCGGTCGGCGCCTCGGTCCAGGCGACCCCGGAACTCAAGCTCATGGGCACGTTCACCCGGCTGGACGAAGAGCATACCCGCCCGTTCAACAGCGACACCAGCGCGTGGGTAGTGGGCGCCAACTACACGCTGGGCCCCGGCAAGTTCCTGGCCGGCTATGGACAGAAAGACATCGATGGCCTGGAGAAGGTCAGGCAGCTGTCGCTGGGCTATGAATACAGCCTGTCCAAGCGCACCTATCTGTACATCGACGCCTCGCGCAAGAAGGGCCTGCTGACCAGTCCAGGCACCGTCAACCAGTACGACATCGGCATCCACCACGCGTTCTGAACCCTGGCGGGCCGGCGGAAGCAGCGCGCCGCCGCTCGCGCAGGGCGGCGTGGAGCAACCATCGGCCGCCGGGTCATCCCTCCTCCATGTAGCGTTTTCACAACGTCTGATCGTTCCCGGCGTTTTCGCGAACGACCGTTCTGTACAGTGCGCCATGGCAATGGCATATTGGTAGAGCGAGCTCATACATCGCGACAAGAAAATAATATGGAGACACGATGAAGAAAAGCCTGATTGCCGCCCTGCTCGGCGCGACCTTTGCATCCTCCGCCCTGGCTCAGACCAGCGTCCAGATCTACGGCATCGCCGATGCCGGCGTAATGTGGCAAAAAGGCGGACCGACCAAGATCTATAGTGG
Organism: Massilia sp. UYP34; assembly: GCF_056279385.1. NCBI lineage: Bacteria > Pseudomonadati > Pseudomonadota > Betaproteobacteria > Burkholderiales > Oxalobacteraceae > Massilia > Massilia sp. UYP34. Next base: position 271,058 of record NZ_JBWBRF010000001.1, read on the forward strand.
CGGCGCCGACGGCTCCCGCCTTGGCCTCCGGGGGAGCGAAGACCTGGGCAATGGCTACAAGGCCATCTTCAATCTCGAGGCCCGTGTCGAACTCGATAACGGTTCGCAGCAGCCGGCCCTGATGAACGACAATCCGGGCGTCTACCTGCTGCGCGGCATGAACCAGATTCCGCAAGCCATCCGCGACCGCCTGCAGGCGGCCATCCAGCCGCCGGGCGCGCCCGCCGTCAACCAGGAAAAAGCCCTGTTCGACCGCACCTCGATGGTCGGCCTGATCACCCCGATCGGCGCCGTCATGCTGGGCCGCATGTACACCCCGGGCTACGAGGTGTTCAACATGGCCGACGCCTTCGAATCGGGCACCGCCGGCTCCTGGGGCCACATCACCGGCGGCACCGCCGGCTTCACCGCGCTGGGCGCCGACATCCGCTCGCAGGAATCGATCCAGTACCGGATCGCCCTGCCGAACGGCCTGGGCGGTTCGGTCATGTATGGCGCGCGCAATTCCGGCTACCTCGGCCGTTATTACAAGTTCCGCGGCGGCGCGATCACCTATAAAGCCAATGGCTTCGACGTCGGCGTCGGCTACAACCACGGCTACGACATGCAGAACCGTCCAAGCCTGCGCACCATGACGGTCGGCGGTTCCTACACCCTGGGCGAGAGCTGGAAATTCTTCGCCGGCTTCCACAGCCAGCGCAACCAGAATTCGGCGCTGCTGCCCGATTACCTGGCCGGCTGGAACCAGGCCGTGGTGCCGGCGCTGATCGCGCAAGGCGTGCCGGAGGGCACCCGGAATGCCCTGCTCAGGATCTTCCAGACCAATATCAGCGCCAACACCCAGCAGGATGCCAACAGCTACCAGGTCGGCGTTCACTATCGTGTAGGCAATGGCCGCATCGTGGCCTCGTACGCGCACCAGAACGACCGCACGGCATCGAACAGCGACGCCAACCTGTACGCGGTGGGCTACAACTACTACCTGTCCAAGCGCACCGACCTGTACACGGCGCTCGCCTTCATCAAGAACGACAACGAGGCGCAGTATTCGCCGGGCACTTCGGGCAACCCGGGCGGCTTCACCGAAACACCGGGCGCCGACGGCCGCGCCCTGCAAATGGGTATCCGTCACCGCTTCTGACCGTTTCCCGCTCCCCGAAAAGACGCCTGCGGGCGTCTTTTTTTGTCATCTGTTAAAACTTCGGCGCCATGCCCGCGTCGGGTAAAATGGTTTGATTCATTCCACCACCCAATTCCCCATGAGCATCGCACCACTGGACGCCGCCGCTGTCGCGCAATACCTGATCGATCATCCGCAATTCTTCCAGGAGCACGCCGGCCTGCTGGGTGAAGTAAAACTGTCGAGTCCTCTCACCGGCCGCGCCGTGTCGTTGCAGGAGCGGCAGATGGAAGTAATGCGCGACAAGTTCCGCGCGCTCGAACTGCGCCTGTCGGACCTGTCCCGTCGCGCCGAGGAAAACGCCGGCATCGCCAACCGCTTCCACGCCTGGACCCAGGCCTTGCTGGTGTCAAAGGGTGGCGCGGCCATGGCGCGCGACCTGACCGACGGCCTGCGCACCCATTTCGTCGTGCCGCAAGTGACCTTGCGCCTGTGGAACGTGGCACCGGACCATGCCGGCGAATGGTTCGCCCAGGGCGTGTCGGACGACGCGCGCATCTTCGCCAACAGCCTGCGCGCGCCGTACTGCGGCCCGAACAACGACTTCGAGGCGGTGCGCTGGCTGGACGATGCAGCATCGATCCGCTCGACCGTGATGCTGCCGCTGGGCCCGCCGGGCCAGAGCTTCGGCCTGCTGGTGCTGGGCTCGCCCGACCCGGCGCGCTTCACGACCGCGATGGCGACCGATTTCCTGGTCCACATCGCCGCCACCTCGACCACCGCGCTGGCGCCGCTGCGCGCCTGAGCCAGGGGCCATGGACTGGACCGCGCGCTACCTGGGCGAACTGGCCACCGGGCGCCAGCTGTCGCCGCACACGGTGGACGCCTACCGGCGCGACCTGGCCGAGCTGGCCGCACTTGCCGGCCACGTCGACTGGCCCCGGCTGACCCATGCCGACATCCGCCGCTACGCGGCCAGGCTGCATGCCGGCGGCCAGTCGCCGCGCACGATCGCGCGCAAGCTGTCCGGCTGGCGCGGTTTCTATGCCTGGCTGTCCAATCAGACCCCGCTGGCCGCCAACCCGGTCGATGGGGTGCACGCACCCAAGCGCCCGCGCAGCCTGCCCAAGGCGCTGGCCGTCGACGATGCCGTGCAGTTGATGGAAGCAAGCACGCGCGGCCACGCCGAACCCTTCGAGCTGTGCAACCGCGCGATGTTCGAGCTGCTCTATTCGAGCGGGCTGCGGGTGTCGGAACTGGCCGGCCTCGACTTCGCCTGGCAGGATGCGCGCGCCGGACAGCCGGCCTCGCTCGGCTGGCTCGACCTGCAGGCCGGCGAAGTGGTGGTGACCGGCAAGGGCAACAAGATGCGCCGGGTGCCGGTCGGCGCCCCGGGGCGCGCGGCGCTGGCGGCCTGGCTGGCGGTGCGGCCCGCCGCGCGCGACGGCAGCGCCGCCCTGTTCCTGTCGGCGCGCGCTACCCGCATCTCGCCGCGCGTGGTGCAAAACCGCCTCAAGCAGCATGCGCTGCGCGCCGGCACGCCGCTCCACGTGCACCCGCACGTGCTGCGCCATTCGTTCGCCTCGCACCTGCTGCAATCGTCGGGCGACCTGCGCGCGGTGCAGGAATTGCTCGGCCACGCCAGCATCACCTCGACCCAGATCTATACGGCGCTGGACTTCCAGCACCTGTCGAAGGTATATGACGCGGCCCACCCGCGCGCCAAGGCCAAGTAATCGTCCGGCCGGCGCAGGCGCACCATTCCGGCCACATCCCCGGGTTGATGGTTTGAACTCGATCAAGCCCGTACACGGTTGATGGTGAGCTTGCAGGAATTGCGGCATAATCCCCCGGTTCTTTTGTCCAACCCCCCAACACGAGTAGCGTACCAATGGACCTGATTCCCAGCACCATCCTGACCGGCTTCCTCGGCGCGGGCAAGACCACCCTGCTCAACCGTATCCTGCAGGAAGAGCACGGCATGCGCATCGCCGTCATCGAAAACGAATTCGGCCAGGAGAATATTGACAACGAAATCCTGGTGCAGGATTCGAGCGAGCAGATCGTCGAGATGAACAACGGCTGCATCTGCTGCACCGTGCGCGGCGACCTGATCGTGGCCCTGAACAACCTGGCACAGAAGCGCGCCGCCGGCGAGATCAGTTTCGACCGGGTGGTGATCGAAACCACCGGCCTGGCCAATCCGGGCCCGGTGGCCCAGACCTTCTTCGTCGACGAGGAAGTGGGCGCCAACTACCTGCTCGACGCCGTGGTGACCGTGGTCGACGCCCGCCATGCGATGGACCAGCTGACCCAGAACGAGGAAGCGCAGCGCCAGGTCGGTTTCGCCGACAAGATCCTGCTGTCCAAGACCGACCTGGTCGATGCCGCCGCCGTCGAGACCCTGAAGGCGCGCCTGCGCCGCATCAATCCGCGCGCGCCGATCGCGACCAGCGATTTCGGCCGCGCGCCGATCTCGGACGTGCTCGACCTGCGCGGCTTCAACCTGAACGACAAGCTGGAACTGGATCCCGACTTCCTGAAGGTCGAGGAAGACCACGATCACGCCAGTGAGCATGACCATGAGCACGGTCACGACCACGCTCACTGCGGCCACGACCATGCGCACGGCGAAGCCTGCAACCACGACCACCACCACGGCCACCACTCCGACGACATCGCCGCCTTCGTGTTCAAGAGCGAACGCGCCTTTGACCCGGAACGCCTGGAGCAATTCCTGGGCAGCCTGGTGCAGGTATTCGGTCCGCAAATGCTGCGCTACAAAGGCGTGCTGCGGATGGAAGGCGTCGACCGCAAGGTGGTGTTCCAGGGCGTGCACCAGATCATGGGCAGCGACGTGGGACCGAAATGGGGCGAGAGCGAGACCCCCGCCACCAAGATGGTCTTTATTGGTAAAAATTTACCGAAAGACGTATTTATCCGCGGACTTGAACAATGTTTGGTATAAACTATATCGGTTTGCCCGGCCGGTTCAAGGTCACATGACGACCCGTCGCGACAGTTTGTCGCGGCCGACTCCCCGGACGGACCGGTGCGCTATATACTAGCCGCCAGCCTACTGTAGCGAACTGTCCTTGCTGCATATGCGGCGCGGCCAGAGAAGGGATGGCGCCAGGTCGCCATCAAGGCAGCCTGCCTCACGCACACCCTATCGGGGATGAAGTTGGCAGACTGATAAAATGAAAACCTCTGTCGTATCGAAGGCATCATGACTAAAACAACGAAACCGAATACCGCCCAGCCCGAAGAACGCCTCCTGACGGAAGAAGAGATTCGGGCGATGAGCGATGACGACTACATGAATCCGGCCCAGCTCGCGTTCTTCAGGAACCGTCTGCAGGAACTCGAGAAGGAATTGCTGAAGAACGCCGGTGAAACCACGGAACACCTGCGCGAAACCGTCCTGGTTCCCGACCCGGCCGACCGGGCGACGATCGAGGAAGAACATGCGCTGGAACTGCGCACCCGCGACCGCGAACGCAAGCTGCTCAAGAAAGTGCAGCAATCGCTGCAGTCGATCGATGGCGGCGAATACGGCTGGTGCGAAGAAACCGGCGAACCGATCGGCATTCCGCGCCTGATCGCCCGCCCGACCGCCACGCTGTCGCTGGAAGCCCAGCAGCGCCGTGAACTGAAGCAAAAACTGTACGGCGACTGATTTATCGTCGTGCCTACCAGAAAAAGCATGCGACCCGTCGCATGCTTTTTTTGTTTGCGCGTCCTGCATGAGCGCGCACGTTTCAGGCGCCATGCATATGCTATCGTTTCCCATCGGATACACTACCCTGGGCGGTGTGTGCTCAGCACACAGGCCCGGGGTTCGTGCTATGGTCAGCACGTCTGGCCTAATTGACAACGGTGAGCATGGGGCTTTTCTCCTTCCTGAAGAGAAAGAACGACATCATGGACGGGCGCGACTGGCCGCCCCCCGAGTCGCGCCTGCACGGCGAGCCGTCGCGCCTGGACACCGAGGCCGAGCGCGAACGCCAGCGCGAGATCGCGCGCGCCACCGCCGCCAAGATCGACGAGATCGAGCTCGCCTTCGCTTCCGACATGTTCGACGACGAGCCGGCCTGGGGCAGCGGCGTACGGCGCCCTGCCGGCAGCATCGCGCATCCGGAACCCGACGCGCCGCCCCTGAGCGCGGCGCCCGCCAGTGCGCCGGCAATCGACGAAAGCGCCATCCTGTATGCCAACGGCCAGTCGGACGCCGCCGAACAATTGCTGCGCGCCTGCCTGCCGACCCTGGGCCGCGCCGAGCGCCTGCCGTGGTGGATGCTGTTCGACCTGTACCAGGCGGATGGCCGCGAAGCCGCGTTCGAAAGCGTGGCCATCGACTACGCCAGCCATTTCGAGACCTCGCCGCCGGCCTGGAAGCCGCTGCCGGCCGCGCCTGAAACGGTTCCTCCGGGTTCCCTCCCCAGCGCCGGCGCCAACGTGGCCGCGGTCGAAGCCTTCGCCCCCGCGATCGACGCCGGCGTCGCCGGGCGCCTGAAGCGCGTGCTCGAGGCGCGCTCGCCGGTCGTGCGCCTCGATTTCGGCCGGGTAACGGCGATCGACGCCGATGGCGCCGCCAGCCTGCTGGCGGCGCTGCAGGCACTGCGCCGTCAGCAGACTGACGGCCGCGAGCTGGTGCTGGCCGGCGCCGATACCCTGCTCGATATCCTGCGTCCGACGCTGGTCGTCGGCCAGCGCGGCGCCAGCCCGGCGCCCTGGCTGCTGCTGCTCGAGCTGCTGCTGTTGACCCGCCGCGAAAAACAGTTCGAGGAAGCGGCGATGGATTACTGCGTCACCTACGAGGTGTCGCCGCCCTCGTTCGAGGCGCCGCTCTACGTGTCCACCGCCGCGCCGGCGCCGGGCCATGGCGACCGCTTCATGTTGCCGGCCGTCGTGAGCGGTGCGGAAGGCGCCCTGCTGGCGGCCATCGATGCCTACGCCCAGGAGCGCGAGACGCTGGTGCTCGATTGCTCGCGGCTGGCGCGCATCGACTATGCCGGCGCCGGGAGCCTGCTGGCGCGGCTGGACGCGCACGGCGCCGCCGGCCGCGCGGTCGAGCTGCGCGAACTGAGCCATCTCGTCGCCACCCTGCTGCGCCTGCTCGGCGCGGGCGACGGCGTGCGGCTGTATCCGCACCGCTATTGATAGTTTAGAGCCAACCGAAGGCGAGCAACAGCAGCAAGGTCACGGCCAGCGACACCAGGATCGATCCGAGGCAACCGAGCTTGTTGGAGAAAAATAAGAACATCGTGGGCTGCTCCATTGATTGGCGTGCGGACAGCGTACAGCCCGCTGCCCGCGCCGGGCGCACATTTGCCTGGAGCATTTAAGGCTGAGCTAATCTTGCAATCCCACGCACGATCCCCACTTGCTGTTGGCTAGAACATCACGAGGTCAAAATGGAACAATTTCACGGTACAACCATCGTCAGTGTGCGTCGCGGCAACCAGGTCGCGCTGGGTGGCGATGGTCAGGTCACGCTGGGCAGCGTCGTCATGAAGGGCTCGGCGCGCAAGGTGCGCAAGCTGTACCAGGGCAAGGTCCTGTGCGGATTCGCGGGCGGCACGGCCGATGCATTCACCCTGCTGGACCGCTTCGAAGGCAAGCTGGAAAAACACCAGGGCAACCTGCTGCGCGCATCGGTCGAGCTGGCCAAGGACTGGCGCACCGACCGCGTGCTGCGCCGCCTGGAAGCGATGCTGCTGGTGGCCGACCGCGAGTCGACCCTGATCATCACCGGCAACGGCGACGTGCTGGAGCCGGAAGACGGCATCGGCGCCATCGGTTCGGGCGGCGTCTACGCCCAGTCCGCCGCCAAGGCGCTGTATGAGAACACCGACATGCTGCCAGCCGAAGTCGTCAAGAAAGCGCTCACCATCGCCGGCGAGCTGTGCATCTACACGAACATGTCCCACATCATCGAGACCCTGGATTGATATGAGCAGCATCATGAACATGACCCCTCCTGAAATCGTTTCCGAACTCGACAAGCATGTGGTCGGCCAGGGCAAGGCCAAGAAGGCGGTCGCCATCGCCCTGCGCAACCGCTGGCGGCGCCAGCAGGTCGACGAGAGCCTGCGTTATGAGATCACGCCCAAGAACATCCTCATGATCGGCCCGACCGGCGTCGGCAAGACCGAGATCGCGCGCCGCCTGGCCAAGCTGGCCGACGCGCCGTTCATCAAGATCGAAGCGACCAAGTTCACCGAGGTGGGCTATGTCGGGCGCGACGTCGACACCATCATCCGCGACCTGATCGACATCGGCATCAAGCAGACCCGCGCCAGCGAAGCCAAGAAGGTGCGCCAGCGCGCCGAGGACGCGGCCGAGGACCGCATCATCGACATCCTGGTGCCGCCAGCGCGCGACTTCGGCTTCAACACCAGCGGCGGCAACGGCGACGCGAAGGAAGGCGAGGCCACGCGCCAGACCTTCCGCAAGCGCCTGCGCGAAGGGTCGCTCGACGACCGCGAGATCGAGATCGAGGTGCTCGATGCCGCGCCGCAGATGGAAATCATGGCGCCGCCGGGCATGGAAGAAATGACCGAACAGATCAAGTCGATGTTCGCCGGCGTGGGCAATGCGCGCAAGAAGCCGCGCAAGCTCAAGATCAAGGACGCGATGAAGCTCCTGGTCGACGAGGAAGCGGGCAAGCTGCTCAACGAGGACGAGCTCAAGCAGAAGGCGATCGCCAACGTCGAGCAGAACGGCATCGTGTTCCTGGACGAGATCGACAAGATCGCGACCCGCTCCGAGAACGGCGGCGCCGACGTCTCGCGCGCTGGCGTGCAGCGCGACCTGCTGCCGCTGGTCGAGGGTACGACGGTGAACACCAAGTACGGCATGATCAAGACCGACCACATCCTGTTCATCGCTTCGGGCGCGTTTCACCTGGCCAAGCCGTCGGATCTGATCCCGGAACTGCAGGGGCGCTTTCCGATCCGGGTCGAACTCGAATCGCTGTCGATCGACGATTTCAAGAGCATCCTGACCTCGACCCATGCCAGCCTGACCAAGCAGTACGAGGCGCTGCTGGCGACCGAGGGCGTCACGATCGAGTTCTTGGACGAAGGCATCCACCGCCTGGCCGAGATCGCATTCTCGGTCAACGAACGCACCGAGAACATCGGTGCGCGCCGCCTGTACACGGTGATGGAAAAGCTGCTCGAAGAGATCTCGTTCAGCGCCGGGTCCGAGAAAGACCAGGTGGTGCGGATCGACGCGGCCTATGTCAACGAGCGGCTCGATGCGCTGGCGGTCAACGAAGACCTGTCGCGCTATGTGTTGTAAGCAGCGGCTGTAATTTTTTTAGGGAAGCCGCATGGCGAACAAGGCACTGGCGACACGGCAGAAGATGCGCTTGCGCGTCGAGCCTTCGCAGCAGTTCGGCAAGCCGCGCAACCCGGTCGCGGCGCTGGCCAAGGCGCGCGCGGCCGGGCCGCATGCCAAGCCGCTGTCGAGCGAGCGGCATGCAGCCAGGCAGGCCCTCAAAAAAGCCAGGCTGGTGCTGGACGAGGACGACTGAACCTGCGCCGACACGATACATACCTTCCCCTTGCGGACACTTCGGTGTCCGCTTTTTTTCGTCCATCGGCCCGACGTGCCGTTCGTCGCATGCGCCTTGTCCGCGTTGCCATTCAACGGTAGAGTCGACCGTCCCCATTTTCCACGGATACCATGAGTTCACCCGACCTGATCCTCGACGCCCTGCGCGCCCGCCTGCGCGCGGCCGGCATCACCTACAAGCTGCTGGCCGAGCGCATCGGCGTGAGCGAATCGAGCGTGAAACGCATGTTCGGCCAGAAGGACATGGCGCTGTCGCGGCTGGCCGAGATCTGCCAGGCGACCGGGATCCCGCTGGAAGACTTGCTGCGCGGCGCGCTCGATACCCGGCCCCGGCTGGATGCCCTGAGCCTGCCGCAGGAGCGCTCGCTGGTGGCCAATCCGCGCCTGCTGCTGATGGCGATCTGCTGCCTCGGCCACTGGAACGTGGAACAGGTCGTCGATACCTACAAGCTGAGCGAGGCCGAGTGCATCACCCTGCTCGCCGAACTCGACCGGCTGGGACTGATCGAACTCAAGCCGCTGAACCGTTACCAGCTGCGGGTGTCGAACGCATTCCGCTGGCTGCCGGATGGGCCGGTGCAGCACTTCTTCCGCGAACACGTGGTGCCGGACTATTTTGCCGGCCGCTTCGACGGCGCGGGCGAGGCGCTGATGTGCCTGCCGGCGCGGCTGTCGCATGCCAGCGCAAAAGAATTGTCGCTCAAGATCGAGCAACTGGCGGCCGAACTGGCGCGGCTGCACCTGAACGACCGGCGCCTGCCGGCCGGGGAACGCGAGGGCTATACCTTGTTGCTGGGGTTCAGGTCATGGGAACTGGCGGCCTTCACCGCGCTGCGCCGCTGATGGGCGCGGTGCGCTGAAGATGCGATAACGGCCTGGCGCCACGCCGCCGTCCTTACTGGGTGATCGGCTGCTGGGTCTGGTTCATCGGCGGCGCATTCGGCGGCATCTGCACATTGCCGCTTTGCTGGGTCGGGTCGCCCTGCTCCGGCGGTGGATCCTGCGGCTCTTGCGACTCTGGCGGCAGCTGCGCATTCTCCGGCGTGGTCGGCGTGCCCTGCGGACCGCCGCCCGGTGGCGGCACGCTGTGCATGACGGGCGGTGCGCTGACCACGCCCGGCGCGCTCTGCGGTTCCATGCCCGGCGCCCCAGTCATCGGCTGGGGCATCTGCTGCATCATGCGCGGCTCCGGCGGCGTGACCGAGGTCGACTGGCCGGTATCGACCGCCAGTTCCACCCGCTTCATCACGCCGCCATCCGACAGCATCACGTAGCGCCGATGCACTTCGGCCACGGTCACGCCTGGCGCAATTTCGCGGCCGACGCGCACCGCCTTCGACGGCTGGCCGTCGGCCACCAGGATGACCGCGCTGTCGGCGCCGGCCGACACCACGCCGGTAAGCTGGAAATTGGAAATCACCGCGCTCGGCTGGCCACCGAACAGCGTTGCCGCCGCCTCGGGGCTGGGCGGAGGCTGGGTGGCGACCGGCGCCGCCGCCAGCGGCCGCTGCTCCGGCTTGTACAGCTGCAGCACCCAGAAGGCGATCGAGGCCGCCAGCAGAATCAGGGCAAGCAGGCTGAGTAGAAGAGGCAAACGCTTGTTCATAGTATTGACTGCCATTGTTTTACTGCACCAGCTGGTTGATTTCGATGATCGGCATCAGCACCGCCAGCACGATCAGCAGCACCACCAGGCCCATGGCCAGGATCAGCACCGGCTCCAGCAGGCCGGCGATGGTAAGCGTGCGGCGCTCGAGGTCGGCCTGCTGCGCATTGGCGGCGCGCTCGAGCATGGCCGGCAGTTCGCCGGTGATCTCGCCGGCGCGAATCATGTGCACCAGCATCGGTGGAAAGTGTTTTTGCGCCGACAGCGCGCGCGCCAGGCTCACGCCTTCGCGCACGCTGGCGGTGGCCTGCTCGACCAGTTCGCGCATCGCCACGTTGGAGAGGGTTTCGCGGCTGGTGTCGAGCGCGCGCAGGATCGGCACGCCGGAACCGGTGGTGATCGCCAGGGTGCTGGCGAAGCGCGCCGTGTTGAGGCTGCGCTCGAACTTGCCGTAGATGGGGGCCGTCAGCAGCCAGGTGTGCCAGCGCCGCTTGAGGTCGGGATTGCGCAGCGCGCGCCGCCACAGCCAGAACGCGCCGCCGATCAGGATCGCGCAATAGATGCCGTAGGCGCGCACGAAGTCGGACACGGCCAGCATGACCACGGTGAGGAAAGGCAGCTTCTGCTTGGTGTTGGCGAACACCGAGACGATCTGCGGCACGACATAGGTGAGCAGGAAAATCACGATCGCGAACGCGACCACGGTCACGATCGCCGGATAGGTGAACGCCAGCCGCACCTTCTGCACCAGGGCGTTGCGGCGCTCGATGTAGTCGGCCAGGCGCGACAGCACGCGCGCGAGCTGGCCGATCTGCTCGCCCGAGGCGACCAGCGCCCGGTAGATCTCGGCGAAGTCGCGCGGGTGGTGCGACAGCGCGGTGGAGAATGACGAGCCGCCGATGACTTCGGAGCGGATCGAGGCGATCAGGTCGCGCATATAGGCGCGCTCGGCCTGCTCGAGCAGCGCGGTGAAGGCTTGCTCGAGCGGCAGGCCGGCCTCGAGCAGGCTGGCCAGCTGGCGCGTGAACAGGGCCAGCTCGTTCTGCGACAGGCGCTCGCCGATGCCGCGCGCGCGGGCGACGCCGGCCGCGTCGACCTGAGCAGCAATTGCCTCGACGCTCAGAGGCGTCAGGCCTTGCGTGCGCAGGTCGGCGCGCGCCGCGCGCGGGCTGTCGGCGTTGACCACGCCCTTGCGCGTGGCGCCGCCCAGGTCAACGGCTTCGTAGCGAAATGCCGGCATCAGTCAGTTCCCATCCTCGCGAATTCCATCCTCATGCTCGCCTGTCAATCCTTGGTCACGCGCACCAGTTCGGCGCGCGTGGTGGTGCCGTCCGCCAGCCAGCGTTCGCCGTCGTCGCGCATGGTCTTCATGCCGGTGCCCAGCGCGGTTTCGCGGATCTCGGCCTCGGAGGCGCGGTTGTGGATCTGGGCGCGAATCTTTTCGGTGGTTTCGAGCAGCTCGTAGACGCCGACCCGGCCGTGATAGCCCGTGTGGCCGCAGCGCTCGCAGCCGACCGCATGCCAGGCGGAACCGTCGAAGGTCTTGCATTGCGAGCAGAGCTTGCGCACGAGGCGCTGGGCCATCACGCCCAGCAGCGACGAGGACAGCAGGAACGGTTCGATGCCCATGTCCAGCAGGCGCGTCACTGCCGAGGCGGCATCGTTGGTGTGCAGGGTGGCCAGCACCAGGTGGCCGGTGAGCGAGGCCTGCACCGCGATCTGCGCCGTCTCCAGGTCGCGGATCTCGCCGATCATGATCACGTCCGGGTCTTGCCGCAGGATGGCGCGCAGCGCCTTCGCGAACGTCATGTCGATGCGGGCATTGACCTGCGTTTGGCCAACACCGTTCAGGTCGTATTCGATCGGGTCTTCCACCGTCATGATGTTGGTGGTGGACGCGTTCAGGCGCGACAGCGCCGCGTACAGGGTGGTGGTCTTGCCGGAACCGGTCGGGCCGGTCACCAGCACGATGCCGTGCGGCTGGTTGATCAGGCGGTCGAACTGCGGCAGCATGTCTTCGGCCATGCCCAGGTGCGACAGGTCGAGGCGCCCCGCTTCCTTGTCCAGCAGACGCAGCACGGCGCGTTCGCCGTGGCCGGTCGGCAGGGTCGAGACGCGCACGTCGACTGGTTTACCGCCCACGCGCAGGGTGATGCGGCCATCCTGCGGCAGGCGTTTCTCGGCGATGTCGAGCTGCGACATGATCTTGATACGCGAGATCAGCGAGGCGTGGATCGCCTTCTTGGGGCGCACGATGTCGCGCAGCGCGCCGTCGATGCGAAAGCGCACCACCGAGGTCTGTTCGAACGGCTCGATGTGGATGTCGGACGCGCCTTCGCGCAGCGATTGCGTCAGCAGCGCATTGATCATGCGGATCACCGGCGCATCGTCGGACGATTCCAGCAGGTCTTCGATGGCGGGCACGTCTTGCAGCAGCTTGGTCAGGTCGAGGTCGGCGTCGAATTCGTCGACCACCTGCGACGCGTCGCCGCCGCCGCCGGCGTAGGCGCCGGCGATGGCCGCATCGAGCTCGTCGCGGTCGAGGCGGCGCAGCTGGATGCGGCCGAAACGGCGCGACACCTCGGCGATGGCGGATGGCTGCGTGTTGCCGGACACCAGCACTTCGACGCTCTGGCCCGGTTCGCCATTACCGCGCGCCAGCACCCCGTGGTCGCGGGCAAAAGCGTAGGGCAAGAGATTGTTCATGATTCACTCCCCGTTCGGCTGCTGCACCGGACGTGTTGGCGCGTTTGGCACTGCAGCGCCGGGCATGACTGCGCCCGATCCTGGTTCAGACACGCCCGCACCCGGCGCGGTTCCCCGCGCAGTGCCCTGCGCAGTGCCCTGCGCAGTGCCCTGATGGCGCGATGGCGCGCCATCGTTGGAGGCGCCCGGCGCCGCGTTCGGCGCCGGCTGGCGCTGGACCGGCACGGTCGCCATGCCGCCGCCGACCGGCGGCTGGCCTTCCACCAGCGGCGGCAGTTGCGGCGCGCCGAGGTCGCGCAGCACCGGCGTCGATTCGAGCTGGGCGGCGGCGCCGGCCGCGCGCATGTAGTCGTAGCGGTCCATCGCGATCGAATTCGAGGCTTCCTTGCTGCGCACCACAACCGGCCGCAGGAACACCATCAGGTTGGTCTTGACGCGGCTGCGGGTGCGGTACTTGAACAGGTTGCCGATGACCGGGATGTCGCCCAGGCCGCGCACCTTCTCTTCGCCATCGCCTTCGCTGTCCTCGATCAGGCCGCCGAGCACGATGATCTGGCCGTCGTCGGCCAGGACATTGCTCTCGATCGCGCGCACGTTCGTGGTCAGGCCCGACTCGGCATTGCGGGTCGAGGCGTCCACGCTCGAATTCTCGTGGTAGATCGCCATCTTGATGGTACCGCCTTCCGAGATCTGCGGCCGCACGCGCAGCAGCAGGCCCACGTCTTGCCGGTCGACGGTCTGGAACGGGTTGCCGCCGCCGGTGGTGCTGTTGGTGGCGAACGAGCCGGTGATGATCGGCACGTTCTGGCCGACCTTGATGGTCGCCAGCTCGTTGTCGAGCGTGATCATGTTCGGCGTCGACAGGATGTTGGCGTTGCCGTCGGTTTCCAGCGCACGCGCCACCGCGCCCAGGCCGAGTTCGCCGCCCACCTGGCGGAACAGGCCGAAGGTCAGGCCGGTCGGCAAGACCGGCGGCGCGGCGCCGTTGGTGCCGCCCGTGCCCTGGGCCGCCGCCAGCGCCAGGTTGACGATGCTGTTGTTGGCGCCGCCGCCGGTGAAGTTCTGCAGGCCGCCGAAACGGTATCGGCTGTCGGAGTCGCCGGTGGCGCCGATCCACTGCACGCCGAATTCGGACGCCTTGTTGGAGGTGACTTCGACCACCAGCGCCTCGATGTAGACCTGGGCCCGGCGCACGTCGAGCTGGTCGATCACGGAGCGCAGGTTGCGGTACACCGCATCCGGCGCGGTGATGATCAGGCTGTTGGTCGAGGCGTCGGCCTGGATGAAGCCCGATCCCTGGCCGCCGCCCTGGGCGCCTTGCTGGCCCTGCTGGGCGAAGGTGTTGCTGGTGCCGCCGATGCTGGTGCCGCCCTGCATGCCCCCCTGCTGGCCGCCGATGCCGCCGAGTCCGCCCTGCCCGCCCTGGCCCGCCTGGCTGCCGGTGCCGGACGTGATCGAGCTGCCCTGCGTGCCCTGCTGCTGCTGCGGCATCGCCGATGCATCCTGCGAGACCACGGCGCGCAGGGTCTGGGCCACGCGCGTGGCTTCCGCGTTCTTCAGGTAGACCACGTGGATATTGCCCTTGCTCGAGCTCTCCTGGTCGAGGCGGGCGATCAGGCTCCTGGCCAGGTTGGCGCGCGCCTGCGACGGCGCGCGGATCACGACCGAGTTGGTGCGCGGGTCGGCCAGCACCGTGACCCGGCCCGAATCGCCGCCGGCGGCCGGTTCCATCAGGCGCGTCACGAGCTGGGCGATGTCGCTGGCGATCGCGTTGCGGATCGGGACCACGTCGAGGTTGGCCGCCACCGGGGTGTCGAGCGCGGCGATGATGCGCGCCAGGCGGCGCAGGTTGTCGGCGTAGTCGGTGATGACCAGCGTGTTGTTGCCCGGGTTCGCCATGATGGAGTTATTGGGCGAAATCAGCGGGCGCAGCACGGCGGTGAGATTGGCGGCCGACTCGTAGGACAGGTAAAACACCTGGGTCGCGATCTGGTCGCCGGTGGCCTTGCTGGAGCGTACGCCGCCGACCTGGATCGGCGAGGATTGCAGCTTGGCCTCGGCCTCGGGCACCACCTTGGCGTAGCCGTCGCCGCTGGTGACCACCGCGAAGCCCTGCAGGCGCAGGGTCGAGGTGAGCAGGCCGAAGGCTTCGCTCTTGCTCAGCGGTTTCTCGGACACCAGGGTGAGCGTTCCCTTGACCCGCGGGTCGATGATGAAGGTCATGCCGGTGTAGTGACCGATGGCCTTGATCACCGACTCGATGTCGGCATTGACGAAGCTCAAGGCGGCGGCGTTCGTGCTGTCCTGCGCCAGCGCGGGCGGCGGCAACGCGACCATGGCGGCGCAGCACAGCATGGCGCCGGCGGCAAGGCGACGCCATGCCGGCAGTTGCAGGTCCGACAGCGGTCGGGCTAAAAGTTCGGCGTGCGCGGAGGTGGAGCGGTTTATTTTCTTCATTATCTGAACTCGAGTGCGATTACGTTTTTGCCGTTCACCATCCGGCGCTGGCCCAGCAGGTTCAACATGGTCCCGAGCTGGTCCTCATAGCCGTCGGCGGCGCTGGCCTGGCCCGAAAAGCGCAGGCGCCCATTTTGCAGCACACCTGTGCCCGACAGCAGCAAAGCGCCACGCACAGTGCGCAGGGTCAAATCGGCCTGCGGTCCACGCCAGTCCATGATCATTTCATAACTGCCGAGCGGCTTGATGGGCGACATGCGCGCACCCATATCGCTCATCGACAGGACGGTGCGCCCCTGCACGGTCACGGTGTTCTGTTGGCGCAACAGGTCGAGCGCGTTCCAGGACAGCCGGATGCGGCCGCTCGGCGCCAGCGTATTGAGCGGCGCGCCCAGGCCCGACAGCCCTTCGGCCGGCAGCAGCAGCTCGCCGGCATTGACCTGCCACTGCGACCAGCTGCCTTCGACCCGCACCGGGTTGGTCAGCGCCTGCGGGTTTTCCAGGGTCATGCTGACCTGGCCCAGCACCACCAGCGGCGACAAGGTCCAGGAAAACCGGCCCGGCAGCAAGGGCGTGACCGCCCCGCCCGGCCCCGGCGCCCCGCCGATGAAGGCTGAGCCGCGCCAAAGCGTACCCTGCGCATCCCCCAGCGTCAATCGACCACCGGTCTGGCGCTCGACCAGCGGGCCGAGCCAGGCCGCCGGCAGGAAAGCCAGCACCGTCGCCGTAACCGCCAGGATGACCAGCAGGCCCCACGCCAGCGCCCGCCTCATGAAGCCGGCTCGATGCGCTGGCGCAGCGTGAGCGTGGCGTCGACCTGGCCCGGCGCGGCCAGGGCGCTGAACTGGGCGTCCTGCACCATCAGGCGGCTCTCGCGCCGCTGGGCGTCGAGCCAGGCCATCAGGTTGGCGAAGGAAACATTGTTGAGCTGAACCTTGGTGTATTCACCGCTCACCGACAGCGACGCCGGATTGAGTCCGCGCGCCGACATGCCGGCGCCGAGCGACTCGCGCGTGACCGGCGTGACGGCGGGCGCCGGCTCGCTGGCGACGGCCCGCGCTTCGCCGGCCAGCGCCTCGAGCTGGGCCGCCTGCTGGCGCAGCTCGGGCAGGGACCGGCGCAATTGTTCGCGGCCGTCAAGCGCGGGCTCGAGCAGGACGAGATAGAACAGCGCCAGTGCGGCGACCAGGCCGCCGATGAGCAGGAACTTGCGCTCCTGCTCGGTGCGCCCGATCCAGTAGGCGGTTGCGCGTTCGCGCAGCCCGCTGATTGTGCCGACGACATTCATTGCATGACTCCCGATTGCGTCACTCCAGATTGCGATGCGCCCGACTGCGTAGCGCCCGACTGCGAGGCGCCGGTGCTGCGGATCAACCAGGTGTTGGCGTCGGGCGTTTCCAGGCTGAGGTGGCGCGCCGCCAGGGCCGGACGCAGCTGGTCTGCGGCGCCGGGATTGGCGGACTCGGGTTTGACGCGCACGGTGAGGGCGCGTTCGCGATACTCCATTGATGCAATCGCAGGCGGCGCGCCGAGGCCGCCAATGGCTTCGCCAAGGGCCGCCGCCATCGCGGTGAATTCATCGCCGCTCACCTCGCCGCTGCCGGCCCTGGCGCGCGCGATATTCTGCTGCATCTGCGCCACCGGATCGATTGCCGGCTGGCCCGGAAACACCGAGCGGAACGTCTGGCTCATCTGCTGGCGCACGGCGTCGGCCTCGCGCTTCAGGCCCAGCCATTCGACGTTGAGGCCGATGACGTGGACCACCAGCGCCGCCAGGGCGAGCCGGACCGGCCAGCGCCAGCGGCGCCAGTCGCGCCGCGCCACGCCGGCCGTGCCCAGGCCGGGCACCAGGTCGAGGGCGGGGCCGACGGCGCCGCCGTTGTTGCTGCCGCGCGCGCCGGCGATCCAGTGCGCCCAGTTGTCGCTCTCGAGGGTGACGCCGGGGCCGGCCTCGGCCAGCAGCGCCTGGTATTCACCCAATTGCTCGTGCTCGACGTACAGCACCAGCGGCGCATCGCCGGCCAGCGCGCGCGCCGTCTGCAGCGCCACCACCGGGCTGCCGTCGAGCGCCAGGCCGAGGCCTTCGTACTGGCTCTGGCGCAGGATCAGTTCGCCCTTGCCGACGGCGGCGCTCACGCTGCCCGGATGCAGGGGCAGGCACAATTGCTCGGGCACGGCCGCCACCGCGCGCGCGCCCATCTCCAGGAGTTTGCGCACCAGCGACTCGAGCCAGGCTTGCTGCACCACGGCCACCGGACGGCGGCCGTCGGCCATGGCGGGACCGGCCACCAGCACGCAATCGAGGGGATCGCCCAGGATATGTTCTTCGACCAGGGCCGGCAGCGCCGCGCGCAGGCGCGCGCCGGCCAGCGGCGGCGCCTGCACCATCAGCAGGGTGACGTCGCTGGCGGCCACGATCAGCACCACGCGCCGGCTCGCCGCGACCAGGTCGCCCAGGTTGCGCAGCGCGCCTTCGCCCTGCTGTCCGATCGCGCCGTTGTCGTCGGCCAGCGCGAACCGGCACAGGGCGCCTTCGCCTTCGCTCCTGGCCGGATGCCGGATATAAAGAGTACTCAAACCGTCTCGCTTTCTTCTAGTTCTGGCGGGTCCAGATCACGTTCACCCCACCGGCGGGGCCAAGGTTTCCCAGGCTGCCTTTCTGCACCAGCGACTCCGCGTCCAGCGCCGCGCGGTCGAGGCGGATGCGGCTCTGCACCAGGAAGTAATTGCTGGTGGTGCTGATTTTCGGTCCCTCCGGCGCCTCTGTCCTGCACTGCAATTCAGTTTCGAACATCGCCACGTCGTTCCACGGCACCCGCTTGCGCTGTTCGACCAGGGCATTGGCCTGGGAGATCGAACAGCCAGGCAAGACCGCCGCCAGCACCGCCGCCGGCGCCGTGTTCACGTTCACCGTCGTGCCCTGCGCCGGCAGCACGATCACGAACGGGCGCAGGGCCTCGACCGTCTCGGGCTTGACGCCCGGCACCGCCAGCAAGTCGTCCACCCGCAGGACCGGCATCGGGTTGCCCTTGCGCGGCGTCTGCGGGGTTTTGTTGTCCTCCGCGTCCGGATCCACCGTCAGCGCCTGGCCGGCGGCGACGAAATCGGCGATCGGCCGCGCCAGCCGCGGCTCTTGCCGCACATTGGTCAACAGGCGGCCAAGCACTTCGGTCTCCACGGGATCGCGCTTGCCGCCCGTTGCCAGGTTGTTCAGATTGTATCGCGCCGTGGCGTCGTATACCTGACCCGACAGGGATGCATTGAAATTTTCTCCCTGTACCCGCTCGCGTTCGATGTACTGGTCGAGCCGGGTCTCGGCCAGCGGCGTGGCCCATACCTGATCGAGCGAGATGCGCCCGCCGAAGGGCTGGCGCAGGATCACGCTGGCCCAGTCGAGGGCGCCGCGCTGGATCCACTTGGTCTGCAGCTGCAGGCGCTGGTTTTCCATCGAGCGCACCTGCACCTGCTGCTGCCAGAACAGGCTGGCGACGATCGAGATCGCCAGCGTGGTCAGGAGCAGTGCGGTGACCACGGCGACGCCGCGCTGGCGGCGCGGATGGTGCAAGGGGCGCATCAGGTGCCTCCCAGCAAGAAAGACTTGACCATCGGCTGGCCCAGGCCCTGCACGGTGAGCGCCACCTGCACGCCGGTGGGCTCGCGCGAGCGGGCCGGGCCCAGGCCCGGATCGACAGGCGGGGGTTCCTGCTCGCCATTACCGCCTACCGCGGTCGGCTCGTTGCGCCAGGCATTGTTTTGCCAGCCCTGCACCTGCATGCCGTTCACGCCCACCTGCAGCACGACCGACGGCGAATTCTCGGCCGGCGCATCGGACGCGAGCGCCTGCCACAGCGCGGCGATGTGGTCGAGGTCGCGCGTGCCGGGCGACTCGCGCCGCATCAGCTGCCCATTCACCACGCGGTAGCTGACCACCTGCAGGCGCGACGGTTCGTGTTCGACGAAGACCTTGCGCACCAGGGTCAGGCGGTCGGCATCCCACAGCAGGGTCGGGCGGCCGCGCATGATGTCGTTGCCGGCCGCGTTCTCGCAATCGTTCTGCATCTGGGCAAAGGCCAGCTGCATGCCGCGCGTGACTTCCATTTCTTGCGTGAGCGCCACGCGCGCGCGCACGATGCCGTCCAGCCCGCGCCAGCCGAGCACGGCCACCATGGCGAGGATGCCGATCGCCACCAGGAGTTCGACCAGCGTGAAGCCTGCATGTCTGGCGCTCATATCGGGGACGGCCTCAGGACCAGTTGGATGAGTTTGACGATGCGGCGCCCCGGGTTGTCGGCGTCGAACACCGAGACTTCGATCCTGCGCAACAGTGGATTGGGGCTGGACAGCACTTCTTCTTCGCACATCAGGTTCAGGTCGCCTTGCGGACAGGGAAAGCTGCGCTTGCCGATCTCGGGAAATTCGCGGCCCAGGCGGATCTGCACCAGCCGGTTCTCGGCCGACCAGGTCGCCATCATCGAGGCGCGCAGGCCGGCGCTGTTGGACGTCAGGCTGCCCACCGCGCGCAAGCCGGCGGCCAGCGCGGTGCCGACGATGACCAGCGCCACCAGCACTTCGAGCAGGGTGAAGCCAGGGCCTCTGCGGGACGGCATCATGGTCGTGGGCGTCATTCGACGGTAAAGTGGCCGACGCCGTCGGCGTGGATCGCGACTGCGTTGGCGCCCGAGGCCAGGGTCAGCACGAAGGGACGGTCGACCGGCTCGCGTCCGAAGGTGATGCGCAGCATATCAGGGCCACCCGTGCCGGACGGTTCGAGCACGAGCCGCAGCGGCGGATTCTTGAAGCTGCGCTCGCGCAGCAGGTCGTCGCGCGTGACCGGCTCCCAGCCGGTGTCGCCGCGCACCATGAAGCGGTAGCGCTCGCCGTTGGCCTCGAACGCGACCAGGCGGTTGCGCACGATGGCTTCGTCGCGCGCCAGCTGCAGCAGCAGCGCGATGCGCCGGGCCTCGTTCTCGAGGTCCTGGCGCGGGCTCGGGATGGCGTTCAGCGTAGCCAGTCCCAGCGTGATGCCGATGATGA
This sequence comes from Massilia sp. UYP34, assembly GCF_056279385.1. Lineage (NCBI taxonomy): Bacteria > Pseudomonadati > Pseudomonadota > Betaproteobacteria > Burkholderiales > Oxalobacteraceae > Massilia > Massilia sp. UYP34. Next base: position 291,565 of record NZ_JBWBRF010000001.1, read on the forward strand.
CCATCACGACCAGCAGCTCCACCAGGGTGAAGCCGGAAGATGAGCCCCGCGCGCGCCAGGCCGGCATGAAAGATACTTAGTGCCAGGAACCGACGTCGGCGTCCTCGCCGTTGCCGCCCGGCTGGCCGTCGGCGCCGTAGGAGAACACGTCGATCTCGCCTTTCACGCCCGGCGACAGGTATTGATAGGAGTTGCCCCACGGGTCCTTCGGCAACTTCTCGATGTAGCCGCCGTCTTTCCAGCCGTTGGCGGCCGGGCCGGCGCTCGGCTTGGCGATCAGGGCGTTCAGGCCCTGCTCGGTGGTCGGATAGCGCTGGTTGTCGAGCTTGTACAGCTTGAGGGCCTGCATCATGGTGGCGATGTCCACCTTGGCGGCAGTGACGCGCGACTCGCCCGTGCGGCCCAGCAATTTAGGAACGACCAGGGCGCCGAGGATGCCGATGATGACCACGACGACCATGATCTCGACCAGGGTAAAGCCGCGGGCGCGACGTTGTATACGTTGGAAATTCATATGCAGTGTGATTAGGCTGGTGAATCGGTGGAGCCGGGACAGTATACGGCCGAAATATGACAAGACAATGCTGCGGATGAAACTGCGAACAAACTATGCGAATCGCTTACACCGCTACCGGCGGCGGGTGTGCAATTGTAAGCTACCTACGCTTGTCACGACACCTTGGATCCGCACCGTTAAGCCAGGCCTCATCAAACCTGGCTAGCGCCCGGCGCACACCGGGCAAGCGGGATTGCGCGTTACCTTGACGCCAGTCCATTCCATGAATTTTCCGTCCAGCATGAGCAGGCGGCCGGCCAGGGACTCGCCGACGCCCGCGATCAGCTTCATCGCTTCGGCGGCCTGGACCGCGCCAACGATGCCCACCAGCGGGGCGAACACCCCCATGGTGCTGCAGGCCACGTCTTCGAAACCGCTGTCTTCAGGGAACAGGCAGGCATAGCACGGGGCGTCGGGTTGACGCGGATCGAATGCGGTCAACTGGCCGTCGAAGCGGATCGCCGCCCCCGACACCAGCGGCACGCCGGCGGCGAAGCAGGCGCGGTTGACGGCGTGGCGGGTGGCGAAGTTGTCGCTGCAGTCGAGCACGACGGTAGCCGTGCGCGCCAGCGCCAGCAGGCGCTCGGGGCCGGCCCGTTCGTTCAGGGCGACCACCTCGATCTCGGGATTGATCGCCAGCAGGGCCGCGCGCCCGGAATCGACCTTGGGCTGGCCGATGCGTTCGGTCGTGTGCATGACCTGGCGCTGCAGGTTGGTGAGGTCGACCGTGTCGTCGTCGACCAGGGTGATGCGGCCGATGCCGCCCGACGCCAGGTAGAGGGCGGCCGGCGAGCCGAGGCCGCCGGCGCCGATCACCAGCGCATGGGCCTCGAGCAGGCGCTGCTGGCCTTCGATGCCGATGTCGTCGAGCAGGATGTGGCGCGAGTAGCGCAGGAGTTGGTTGTCGTTCATGGTTCAGGCATCACGCCAGCGTTATTTCTTCGGCGGCGCCTTCAATTCAGGCAATTTCTGCTCCGCTCCCGGCAACGGCGCCGGCGCGGGTTTGTCTGCGTCGGGCACGCCCTCGGCCAGTTGCACCGGCAAGCCCTTGAAGTGCCTGATCGCCTGCGCCAGCTGGAAATCGTCCTGGCCGCCGAACTCGATCGGCTTGCGGTCCTTCAGCAGGGCCAGCGCGCGCTGCTGCTGCGCCAGGCTGGAGTTCTGGCCCCTGGGCGCCGTGTCCTTCTTCTCGCCTTCGGCCGCCAGGTGGCGCTGCAGGTCCGCTTCGCGCACACGCAGCGCGTTCAGCAGGTCGCCTTCGGCGCTCTCGTCGACCCGCAGGTCGGGTTCGATGCCGGTGGCCTGGATCGGCCGTCCTTTTGGCGTGTAGTAGCGCGCCGTGGTCAGCTTGATCGCGGTGTCGCTCGACAGCTGGCGCAGCGTCTGCACCGAACCCTTGCCGAAGGTGCGGCTGCCCATCACGATCGCGCGCTGGTAATCCTGCAGCGCACCGGCCACGATTTCGGAGGCCGAGGCCGAGCCGCCATTGACCAGCACCACCATCGGCACCGATTTGAGGCCAGCCGGCAAGCCCGCCAGCGGGTCGCCGCGCTGGGCATAGAACTCGCGCCGGCCATAAAAGGCCTGGTTCGCATCCGCCACCTGGCCGCGGGTACTGACGATCACCTGGTTCGGCTGCGGCAGGAAGGCGGCCGAGACGCCGATCGCGCCCGGCAGCAGGCCGCCGGGGTCGTTGCGCAGGTCGAGCACCAGGCCCTTGATCTCGGGTTGTTCGGCGTACAGTTCTTTGGTTTTCTTGGCCAGTTCGTCCAGGGTGTTTTCCTGGAACTGGCTGATGCGCAGCCAGGCATAGCCGGGCTCGACCATTTTGGCCTTGACGCTGACGACCCGGATTTCCTGGCGCGCGATCGGCACCACCCAGGGTTTGTCTTCGCCGGGACGGGCAATGGTGAGCGTGACCTTGCTGCCGACCTTGCCGCGCATGCGCTTGATCGCGTCGTCGGACGACATATTGCGCACGGGAACATTGTCGATGCGGGTGATCAGGTCGCCCGGCTTGATGCCGGCCTTGAAGGCGGGCGTATCCTCGATCGGCGACACCACCTTGATGTAGCCGTCCTCGTTCGAGATCTCGACGCCGACGCCCACGAACTTGCCCTGCACCGCCTCGCGCATGTCGCGAAACGCCTTCGGATCCAAGTAAACCGAGTGCGGGTCGAGCGAGGCGACCATGCCGCCGATCGCTTCCGACAGCAGCTTTTTATCTTCCACCGGCTCGACGTAGTCGGTCTTGATCAGGCCATACACGTCGGCCAGCTGGCGCAGTTCGTCGAGCGGCAGGGGCGCGCCGGCTTTTTGCGCATGGGCCGACAGCTGGAACGATGCCGCCACGCCGACCAGGACGCCCACGCCGACCAGCCCGAAATGCTTTGCTCTCATGCCCATGTTGACCCTTGTTGATACCTAGAACCGGACCCAGCCCGTCGGGTCGATGGCCGTGCCGCGATGCCTGAGCTCAAAGTATAGCCCCGATTCCTCGTTGCCACCGGTGTTGCCGGCACTGGCCACCGCCTCGCCGGCGCGCACGCTGTCGCCGGGGCGCTTGAGCAGCGACTGGTTGTTGCCGTAGATCGACAGGTAGCCGTCGCCGTGGTCGATGATGATCAGGTTGCCGAAGCCGCGCATCCAGTCGGCGTGCACCACCCGGCCCGGTGCCACGGCGCGCACCTCGGCGCCTTCCGCCGCCTTGATGAAATTGCCCTTCCAGGTCGGACCGTCGCCGCGGCGCCCGCCGAAACGGGCCGCGACCGTGCCGTTGACCGGGCTGGCCATGCGGCCCTTGAGCGCCGTGAACGAGCCGCTTGCCGCGGCCGGCCCCAGGATCGGCGGCGGCGGTTCGCTCGGGCCGGGATCTTCCTCCACCGGCTCCTGGGCCAGGATCGGCGCTTCCTTGATCGGCTCGGGCATCGGCTTCGGCTTGGCGCCAGGCTTGGCGTTCTCGCGTGCGATGCGCTCGCGTTCACGGTCCCGCTCGGCCTTCTCGGCCGCCGCCTTGGCGCGCGCCGCCGCCAGCGCCCTGGCTTTCGCCTCGGCTGCGGCTTTCGCTTTGGCGCGCGCGGCGGCCAGGGCGGCCTGGCGTTTGCGCTCGGCTTCTTCCTGCTCGCGGATCAGGCGCTCGAGGCGGGTGACCAGCCCCGACATGCGTTCTTCGTCGCGCTCCAGGCGGTCGGCCTGCTTGCGCTGGTCGGCCAGGCGGGTCGACAGGTTGTCGAGCAGCGCGGCGCGCTTGGCTTTTTCTTTTTCCAGCAGTGACTTCTGGTCGAGCTGTTCCTGGGCGATTTCTTCCAGCTCTTGCTTGGCGTTCTCGACCTGGTCGCGGTTGGCCTCGACTTGCGCCAGGTTGCCGCGCAGCGAGCCGAGCAGGCGCGCCTGGGCCTGCGAGACATAGGCCATCAATTGCAGGTCGCGGCTGATGCGGTTCGGATTGTCGCCGGACAGCAGCAGCTTAATCCGGTCTTCGTTGCCAGCCACATAGTGTTCGCGCAATAGCCTGGCCAGCTGCCCTTGCTGGGCGGCGATGGTCTGGCTCAGCTGTGCCTGCTGCGCGGCCAGGTCTTGCAGGCGCGTGTTGGTGGCGCCCTGCTCTTCCTGCAGGTCGCGCAGCGCCCGGTTGGCGTTGGAAATGGCGGCCTCGGACTCGGCCAGCGTATCGGCCGCGTCTTCCTTGGCGCTTTCGGTCTGGCTGATGTCGCGCTTGATCGCCTGCAGTCGTTGCTGGATGCCGGCGCGCTGCTTCTCGGCCGCCGCCTTCTGGCGGCTGCGCTCGGTCTGGCGCTGGGCCCAGGCGTCGCTTGCGAACGCGCCGGACAGCGCGACCGCCAGCAGCGTACTCATGAGTACGCTGCCGGTTCCCTTCATGAATGGCAAACGCAAGACTTACTTTGCCTTCCCTTGGTTGGCCACGGCCGCCATGGCGGCGGCGATCGCTTCCTGGTCGCCCAGGTAGTAGTGCCTGATCGGCTTGAGGTCGGCGTCCAGCTCATACACCAGCGGCTGGCCGTTGGGGATGTTCAGGCCGACGATGTCGGTGTCGCTGATATTGTCCAGCATCTTGATGATGGCGCGCAGGCTGTTGCCGTGGGCCGAGATCAGGATCTTCTTGCCGGCGCGGATCGCGGGAGCGATGTCGTCGTTCCAGGCCGGCATCACGCGCGCCACGGTGTCCTTCAGGCATTCGGTCAGCGGGATCTGGTCTTCCCTCAGGCCGGCATAGCGCGGGTCGCCGAACGAGGTGCGTTCGTCGTCCCTGTCGAGCGGCGGCGGTGGGGTGTCGTAGCTGCGGCGCCAGACCAGCACCTGCTCGTCGCCGAACTTGGCGGCGGTCTCGGCCTTGTCCAGCCCCTGCAGGGCGCCGTAGTGGCGTTCGTTCAGGCGCCAGTCGTTCTTGACCGGCAGATACATCATGTCCATCTCGTCCATCGCCAGCCACAAGGTGCGGATGGCGCGCTTGAGCACCGAGGTGTAGGTCAGGTCGAAGGTGAAGCCGGCTTCCTTGAGCACGCGGCCGGCGTTTTTCGCCTCGGCCACGCCTTTCTCGGTCAGGTCGACGTCGGTCCAGCCGGTGAAGCGGTTTTCCAGGTTCCAGGTGGATTCGCCGTGGCGCATGAATACGATCTTGTACATGGTGCAGTCTTTTCTCGAAAAATTCTGGTTGAAGTCCGGTCCGGCATCTATTTTATAATGCCCCGATTCAGTTCAACCAATCGGAACCCTTGTGAATTTCTTACTCGATAATATCTTCGTTGTTGCGATCGCCGTGATTTCGGGCGCCGCCCTGCTGTGGCCGGCATTGGCGCCGCGCGGAAAACGCGCGTCGCCGCTGCAGGTGACGCAGATGATCAACCGCGGCAAGACCACCGTGGTCGACGTACGCAGCGCCGAAGAATTCGCGGCAGGCCACCTGCGCGACGCGAAACACATCCCACTGGCAGACTTGGGCAATCGCATCGGCGAACTGGACAAGTCGAAGAACCGTACCGTCGTGGTGGTGTGCCAGACCGGCGCCCGCAGCGACAAGGCGGCGCGCCAGTTGCAGGCGGCCGGCTTCGAAGACGTCCAGAGCCTGGAAGGCGGTCTGGCGGCCTGGACGGCCGCAGGCTTGCCGCTCACCAAGTAAACCCGCCGGCCCGGTGTTCGGGCCCGGCAGACACGAAAGGATTCAGCATGACAGCCCACGTCGTTCTCTACCACACCGCAGCCTGCCCCTATTGCGTGCGCGCCGAGCGCCTGCTCGAGGCCAAGGGTGTGCATGACATCGAGCGCATCCGCGTCGACCTCGACCCGGAACAGCGCCAGATCATGATGCAGCGCACCGGTCGCCGCACCGTTCCGCAGATCTACGTTGGCGACACCCACGTCGGCGGTTTCGACGATTTGTATGCGCTGGACCAGGCCGGACGCCTGGACCCGATGCTCAAGGGCGAGTAAGCTAATTGGCCTGAGCGCGGGCGGCGGGCGGCAAAGCCGCTATTGCTTCTTAGTTGGTTTTGATACAATTGTCGTCGCGTTTGACCCGGAGTCGGGCCCGGCCCCGTTGTCGCGCTCGACCAAAGCACCCGGAGTGGCCTGCCAACCTGGCGAGCCGCTTCCCACCATTACTAGAAAGCGTTCCATGTCTGACGAAAACCTGCAACCAGTATTCCAAATCCAACGCGTCTACCTGAAAGACATGTCGCTGGAGCAACCGAATTCGCCATCGATCTTCCTGGAGCAGGAAGCGCCGGCAATCGAAGTGTCGCTCGACGTCGGCGCCGAAAGCATCGCCGAAGGCATCTACGAGTCGACCGTGACGATCACCGTCACCGCCAAGGTCAAGGACAAGGTCGCGTTCCTGGTGGAAGGCAAGCAGGCTGGCATCTTCGAAGCCCGCAACATCCCGGCCGAGCAGATGGATCCGCTGCTGGGCATCGGCTGCCCGAACATCATCTACCCTTACCTGCGCGCGAACATCGCCGACGTGATCAGCCGCGCCGGCTTCCCGCCGGTCCACCTGGCCGAGATCAACTTCGAAGCGTTCTACCAGCAGCGCGCCGCGGCCATGGCCGAAGCCGCCGCCGCACCGGCGAACTAAGGAACTAAGCACCATCTTCACGGACGCGGCGCGTGCCGCGTCCGTGCCAGCCTTCCGGCGTCGCGGTTCACCCACCATCCAGGCCCGCCATGCGCTTTCCCCGACCACTTGCAGCTGCTCCACTGTTGGCGATGACAGTGCTGGTCGCGCCAGGTGCGCACGCCTTCGATTTCAGGACGGTCGGCGCCGCTCCGGCGATCCTGTACGGGACACCGTCGGCCAAGGGCGACAAACTCTATCTGGCGCCGCCCGGCATGCCGCTCCAGGTCATGAGCACCTATGGCGACTGGGTCAAGGTGCGCGACATGAACGGCGACGTGGCCTGGACCCAGGCCCGGGGCCTGGCGGCCCAGCGCAATGTGCTGGTACGCACGCCCGGAGGCCGGGTCCATTCGGGCCCGGACGAAACCTCGGCGGTCCTGATGACCGCCGACAAGGGCGTTTTACTTGAACTGGCCGATCCCCATGCCATCGTCTGGGCGCGCGTGCGCCATCGCGACGGCGTTGTCGGCTATATCAAGGTCTCGGACATCTGGGGCCTGTAAATCCACTCCAGGAGTTCCATGCAACAGAACAAACCCCCTACCAAGATCACCGTCCTCGGCGCCGGCGCCTGGGGCACGGCCGTGGCCATCGCGCTGGCCGCGCGCCACGACGTGCTGCTGTGGGGCCGCAATCGACAGCAGATGGCCGATATCGAGGCCGCGCGCGACAACCTGGCCTACCTGCCGGGCCACCCGCTGCCCCCGGCCTTGCGCGTGAGCGCCGACTTCGAGGCGGCGCTCGCCCACTTGACATCCGGCGCCGCGCACGACGCGCCGCTCCTGATCCTGGCCTGCCCGGTGGCCGGCCTGCGTCCGCTGCTTGAACAATTGCGCGGCCGCCCGATCCCGAACGTCGTCTGGCTGTGCAAGGGCTTCGAAGCCGGCACCGGCCTGCTGCCGCACCAGGTGGTGGCGCAAGTGCTGGGCGACAGTGTCCCGGGCGCGGCGCTGTCCGGGCCCTCGTTCGCCCAGGAAGTGGCGCGCGGCCTGCCGTGCGCGCTGACCGTGGCATCGAGCTCGGCCGAGCTGCGCGAGCGCGTGGTGGCCGCGGCCCATGGCGACAACCTGCGCGTCTACTCGCACGACGACCTGATTGGCGTGGAAGTCGGCGGCGCGGTCAAGAACGTGATGGCGATCGCCACCGGCGTCGCCGATGGCCTGGGACTGGGCCTGAACGCGCGTGCGGCCCTGATCACGCGCGGCCTGGCCGAGATCACCCGCCTCGGGCTGGCGCTCGGCGCCCAGCCCGGCACCTTCATGGGGCTGTCGGGAATGGGCGACCTGATCCTGACCTGCACCGGCGACCTGTCGCGCAACCGGAGAGTCGGCCTGGCGCTGGCCCAAGGCAAGGCGCTGGACACGATCGTGGCAGAACTGGGCCATGTGGCCGAGGGCGTGCCCTGCGCCAAGGCGGTGCGCGAACTGGCGCGCCGGATGGAAGTCGACATGCCGATCACCGAAGCGGTGGCCAGCGTGCTGTTCGACGGCGTGGATGCGGCGCAGATGGCGGCGCAGCTGCTGGCGCGCGATCCGCGAGTGGAGTTGGCGTGATTTGGTGAGGTGGGCGGCCGGATCGGGCGATCGGGCTGCTCACGGTGACTTGGGTTCCCGCCTACGCGGGAACGACGTTCTGACGCTGCGGGCTATGAACTTGACCACGACCCACCATGTACGCACGTCACTCCCGCGAAGGCGGGAGTCCAAGTCGCGTGCAAACCACGAGCGTCAAAATCACTGAGGCCGCGCCCCACTCGGATCGTCGCTCGGTCCGCCCGAACGCTCCGGCCCCATCAGGATGGTCATCAGGGCCACCGCGTCCTTCAGCGCGCGGATCGTGTGCGGCACGCCGCCCGCCAGGTAGACCATCTCGTTCGGCTGCAGGATGGTCGTCTTGCCGTGGGCGTCGATCGCGATCTCGCCCTCCAGGCAGACGATGGTCACCTCGCCGTCGACCCGGTGCTCGGGAATGGGCCGTTCGACCGGCAGCACCAGCCGGATCAGTTCCATGTGCTCGGTCTTGACCAGGGCCACCGAGGTGAAATGGGCGATGTCGTCGTCGCCGCGTTTCAAAGCAATCTTTTCGCCGGATGCTGCGTGATGCAAGGCCATGTCGCCCTCCTCTATTTGCTTGTCGCTTCCTCTTGCGGTTCCGGCACGCTGCGCAGCCAGCTGACCAGCGCATAGGCGTCCTGGAACCCTTGCGCCAACCGCGGCACCAGTTGATCCGGTGCGTTCAGGTCCAGTTTCACCTCGGTCCACACGAAGAAGCTTTTCAGTTTCAGGTAGTCGACATGCGGATGATCGGGATCGAAGCCCTTGGGAGGACGCTGCAACTTGTCCTCTTCCAGCATGTCGTTATAGGTGGCGCTCAGATGCTTATTCTTCAACACTTTGGCGAAACCCGTCGCATCGTTGACCACGTGCTCGCGGATCGCCTTCAGGCGCGCCGGCGGCGGCAGGTATTCCCCGACGCCAAAACCCAGGGTGCCGTCGCGCTCGATTTGAAAATAATAGGTCGAACCGCCGCCCGCGCTCGGGCGGCGCTTGTCGTGCGGCGTGATGCCGGCCGAGAAGCGGGTTTTATAGGGCGTCTTGTCCTTCGAAAAACGGGTGTCGCGGTGGATCCGGAACATCGCCTTCTTGGGATTGCAGGCCGCCACCTGCTTGTCGAACCTGGTCAGGGCCTTGATCAGTTCCGTGACCGTTTCCTCGAATTCGGTGCGCAGGATGTCATAGCGCGGCTTGTTCCAAAGAAACCAGGGCCGGTTGTTGTTTTCGCTCAGTTCGGTGAGAAATTGCGTCAGGTCGCGCAGATGCATGGTGGTTCAGGGTGTCGATAAAAAGGATTCAGGGCGCCTGGCGCGGCCGGCGGCCCACCGTCACATCGACCGTGGCTTCGCGCCGCTTGCGCAGGATGGTCATTTGCGTCTTGGCGCCGGGCGCGAGCTTGGCGATCAGGTTCAGCATTTCGCTGGTATCGGTCACCTGCTCGCCGCCGACCGCCACCAGGATATCGCCCGGCAAGATGCCGGCACGGTCGGCCGGCCCGCCGCGCACCACGCCGGCGATGATGGCGCCGCTCTTCTTGGCCAAACCGAAGCTGTCCGCCAGTTCGGGCGTGATGTCCTGCGATTCGATGCCGATCCAGCCGCGCACCACGCTGCCATGCTTGACGATCGAATCGAGCACGTTCTTGGCGGTGGACACGGGAATCGCGAAGCCGATCCCCACCGAGCCGCCGGTCTGCGAATAGATTGCCGCATTAATGCCCAGCAAATTGCCTTCGGTATCGACCAAGGCCCCGCCCGAGTTGCCGAAATTGATCGCGGCATCGGTCTGGATGAAATTCTCGAAGTGATTGATGTGCAGGTTGTTGCGGCCCAGCGCCGAGATGATGCCCAGGGTGACGGTCTGGCCGACACCGAAGGGGTTGCCGATCGCCAACACCACGTCGCCCACCTGCGCCTGGTCGGGGTCGCCCAGCACCATCACCGGCAGGTTGCGCTCGCTCACGCGGATCACGGCCAGGTCGGTCTCGGGATCGGTGCCGACCAGGCGCGCGGCGGCCTTGCGGCCATCGGCCAGGCCGACCTCGATGGCGTCGGCGCCGTCGATCACATGGAAATTGGTCAGGATATAACCATCGCTGCTGACGATGACGCCGGAACCGAGGCTGGCCAGCTGCTCGTCGGGCGGCGCGCGGTCGCCGAAGAAACGGCGGAAAAACGGATCCCGTAATAAAGGATGCGCTTGGCGCGAAGCCTTGCTCGTGTAGATATTGACCACGGCCGGCATCGCCTTGGCGGCGGCAGCGCGGTAACTGCCGCCCGCCGCGCGCGGCGGCGCTTGCAGCATCGGGACCGGATTGGCCGGGGTGCCGACCGCGACCGTATCGGGCCTGTCGAGCCATTCGGGCCGCAGCGCGGCCACCACGAACCAGGCTGCCAGGGCGATCGTTACCGTTTGTGCGAACAGTAACCAGAAACGCCGCAACGGATGCGGACGCCGCAACTCGTGGACCAGATCGTCTTTCACTTTTTAAGGGAATCCCGGATTTCGCGCAGCAGGACGATGTCTTCCGGCGTCACTGGAGCAGCGGGTTTGGCCTCCTCGGCCGGGCCGCGCAAGCGGTTAATCACGCGCACCATCTGGAAAATGATGAATGCGAGCAAGATAAAGTTCAGCAAAACAGTCAAGAAACTACCGTACGCCAACACAGCACCGGCCTTTTGCGCTTCTGCCAGGGGGAGGTGATAGCCCTGGTTATTGAGAGGAATATAATAGTTGGCGAAATCGAGTCCACCCAAGACTGCGCCGATCGGCGGCATGACCACGTCCTTGACCAGCGAGTCGGTAATGCGCGCGAACGCGCCGCCGATGATCACGCCGACGGCAAGGTCGATCACATTGCCACGCATCGCAAACTTCTTGAACTCATCAAGCATCGCCATTGGAACTTCTCCATTCGTTATTGATACAAGCAATGGCATGATACCCGAACGCTCCAAAGCCTGTCTTTCGGCCGAATGCTGCAGGAGCACAAAAGACCATTCTGCTAAAGCGTGTAGCCCAGACAATTTTTTTCCCTCTGGTATTGCCGTTCACATATAATTTTGAATGCTGGAAGCTCGCTATTAATTCTTATAATTCGTATATTCACGGAGTGGGGTTGGTATGAGTAATGAAAAGCAGGTCGATCCGGGCCGACGCGGATTGCTGGTCGCGACATGCGCGGCCGGTGGCGTCGTCGGCGTGTCCACGGCGGGAGCCCTGGTCAGCACCTTCCAGCCTTCCGAACGCGCAAAAGCGGCGGGAGCCCCGGTTGAAGTCGACATCGCCGACGTCGCTCCCGGTGAAATGAAAGTCGTCGAATGGCGCGGCAAACCGGTCTGGATCCTGCGCCGCACCCCTGAAATGATGGCCACGCTCGAGAAGGACCAGGGCGAACTGGCCGATCCCGCCTCCGAAAAAGTGTTCCAGCTGCCGATGCCGGAATACGCCAAGAACGCATTCCGCTCGCGCGCCGAGCACAAGGAGGTGCTGGTCACGGTCGGCATCTGCTCCCACCTGGGCTGCTCGCCCTCCTCGCGCCTGGCCGCCGGCCCGCAGCCGAACCTGCCCGACGACTGGCCGGGCGGCTTCCTGTGCCCCTGCCACGGTTCGACATTCGACCTCTCTGCGCGCGTGTTCAAGAACAAGCCGGCGCCGACGAATATGGATGTCCCCCCGTACATGTATCTGTCCGATAACAAGCTGGTGATCGGCAAAGACGAGAAAGGCGAGGCATAACAAATGGGTGCATTCAAGGAGACCAAGCTGCCGGACGACGCACCGGTGACCCAGAAAGCCCTGGCCTGGGTCGACGACCGCTTCCCGGCCTCGAAACTGTGGAACGATCAATGGGGCAAGTACTACGCCCCCAAGAATTTCAACGTCTGGTATCTGTTCGGTTCGCTGTCGGCCCTGGTGCTGGTGCTGCAGATCGTCACCGGCATCTTCCTGACGATGCACTACAAGCCGGACGCCGCGCTGGCCTTCGGCTCGGTCGAATACATCATGCGTGAAGTCCCGTGGGGCTGGCTGGTGCGCTATCTGCACTCGACCGGCGCCTCGGCCTTCTTCATCGTGGTCTACCTGCACATGGCGCGCGGCCTGATGTACGGCTCGTACCGCAAGCCGCGCGAGCTGGTCTGGCTGTTCGGCTTCGGCATCTTCCTGTGCCTGATGGCCGAGGCCTTCTTCGGCTACCTGCTGCCATGGGGGCAGATGTCGTACTGGGGCGCCCAGGTGATCGTCAACCTGTTCGGCGCGATTCCCGTGATCGGCGAAGACCTGTCGCTGTGGATCCGCGGCGATTACGTCGTCTCGGACGCCACCCTGAACCGCTTCTTCGCCTTCCACGTGATCGCGCTGCCGCTGGTGATCCTGGGCCTGGTGGCCGCCCACCTGACGGCGCTGCACGAAGTGGGCTCGAGCAACCCGGACGGCATCGAGGTCAAGGAACACCTGGGCCCGGACGGCCATCCGCTCGACGCCATCCCGTCGCACCCCTACTACACCACCAAGGACTTGTTCGGGGTGTCGGTGTTCCTGCTGCTGTTCTCGGCTGTCGTGTTCTTCGCACCCGAGATGGGCGGCTACTTCCTGGAGTACAACAACTTCTTGCCGGCCGACTCGATGAAGACGCCGGCGCACATCGCGCCGACCTGGTATTTCACCCCGTTCTACTCGGTGCTGCGCGCCACCACGGCCGACTTCATGTACGTGCTGATGGCTGGCGTGGCCCTGTACGTGGCCTTCATCTGGCTCAAGTCGCGCCTGGCCTTCCGCACCAAGGCGATCATCGCCGTGGTCGGCCTGATCCTGATCATCGGCATGCTGCCGCAGGTGCTGGACGCGAAATTCTGGGGCGTGGTGCTGTTCGGCTCGTCGGTGATGATCATCGCCGGCCTGCCATGGCTCGACCACTCGCCGGCCAAGTCACTGCGTTATCGTCCGGACTGGCACAAATGGATCTACGCGCTGTTCGCGCTCGTGTTCGTGACCCTGGGCTACCTGGGCACCCAGCTGCCGACCCCGGCCTTCACCATCCTGTCGCAAGTGTGCACGCTGGCCTACTTTGCGTTCTTCCTCCTGATGCCGTGGTGGAGCACGATGGGCACCTTCAAGCCGGTGCCGACCCGTGTCACCTTCACCCCGCATTGATCACCGGACCAGAGCACAAGGACACGACATGAAATTGTTTGCAAAGAAACTGATTGCAGTCCTGGCGCTGGCGCCGGGACTGGCTTTCGCCGCCGAGGGCGGCATTGCGCTGGACCGGGCGCCGGACCGCCACGACCTGGCGTCGTTGCAGAACGGCGCCAAGATCTTCGTCAACTATTGCCTGAATTGCCATTCGGCAGCCTCGATGCGCTACAACCGCCTGCGCGACCTGGGCCTGTCAGAAGACCAGATTCGCGATAATCTGTTGTTTTCTGCCGACAAAGTCGGGGATATGATGACGACGGCGATGCGCCCGAAAGATGCGGCGGCCTGGTTCGGCGCGGTGCCGCCGGACCTGTCGGTGATCGCGCGCGCCAAGGCCTCGCCGGCGGGCTCCGGCGCCGACTACCTATACACCTATCTACGCACCTTCTACCAGGACGAGACCCGCCCGACCGGCTGGAATAATATGGTGGTGCCGAATGTTGCGATGCCGCACGCGATGTGGCAGCAGCAGGGAATTCGTACCGCCAAGTTCGCCGAAGAAGCCGATCCGCATGAGCCGGGCAAGATGGTGCAGAAGTTCGCCGGCTTCGAGCAAGTCTCGCCGGGCACCATGAGCCAGCAGGAGTTCGACGCAGCCACGGCCGACCTGGTCGCGTACATGGTCTGGATGGCCGAGCCGGCCCAGGCCACCCGCAAAAAGCTGGGCGTGATCGTACTGCTGTTCCTGACCGTCTTCGTGTTCTTGACCTGGCGTTTGAACGAATCGTACTGGAAAGAAGTGAAGTAATTCGCTTTCATTGCCCGTTTGGCTATAATACGGGCAATCATTTCTCTGGGGTGAGGGTGCTTTGTCGCTCCACCCCTTTGTTTCTTAAGGAACTATAAACCATGATGGTTCTCTACTCCGGCACCACGTGCCCGTTTTCCCAACGCTGCCGCCTCGTCCTGTTCGAAAAGGGCATGGACTTCGAGGTCCGCGACGTCGACCTGTTCAACAAGCCGGAAGATATTTCGACGATGAATCCATATGGCCAGGTACCGATCCTGGTCGAGCGCGAACTCATCCTGTACGAATCGAACATCATCAACGAGTACATCGACGAGCGCTTCCCGCACCCGCAGCTGATGCCGGCCGACCCGCTGATGCGCGCCCGCGCCCGCCTGATGCTGTTCAACTTCGAGAAAGAGCTGTTCGTCCACGTGCACACGCTGGAAAGCGAGCGCAACAAGGCGAACGACAAGAACCACGACAAGGCACGCGCGGAAATCCGCGATCGCCTGACCACGCTGGCTCCGCTGTTCCTGAAGAACAAGTACATGCTGGGTGACGAGTTCTCGATGCTGGACGTGGCGATCGCCCCGCTGCTCTGGCGCCTGGACCACTACGGCATCGAGCTGTCGAAAACTGCTGCGCCGCTGATGAAGTACGCGGAGCGTATCTTCTCGCGTCCAGCCTACATCGAGGCGCTGACCCCGTCCGAGAAAGTGATGCGTCGTTGATGTGCCTGGGCGGGATGCCTGCGTCCCGCCCTGTTCGCTGTATTGTTTCCTCCATTGCTTCACACGCGCCGGTTTGGACGTCCCTCGGACGATTTCCGGTAAACTGGCGCAAACGCCTGTATTTCTAGACAACACCACCATGGCAGAAATTTCCACCAAACCCTACCTACTGCGCGCCATCTACGAGTGGTGCACGGACAGTGGCTTCACGCCCTATATCGCCGTCAAGGTCGACGGGGCAACGACGGTGCCGATGGAGTATGTCCGGAAAGGCGAGATCATCCTGAACATCAGCTTCGGCGCCACGTCGGGGCTGAAGATGGACAACGACGCGATCCATTTCCGCGCGCGCTTCAATGGCGTGTCGCGCGAGATCTATATCCCGGTGCACAATGTGTTGGCGATTTACGCCAATGAGAATGGCCAGGGGATGGCGTTCGAGGTGACCACGACGGCGGCGGAGACGCCTGCGTCGGAAGCGGAGGCGTCGCCTGCCGCGCCGGCGCTGTCAGCGGTGCCGTCGAAAGGGGTTGATTCGCCGGTGGTGGACGATGTGGCGCCGACCACGCCGGGTGGCGACGACGAGCCGCCCAAGAAGGGTGGCCGTCCAACCTTGACCCGGATCAAATAGCGTATAATCGTTGTCTTAAGGTCATGCCGACTTAGCTCATCAGGTAGAGCAGTTGATTTGTAATCATCAGGTGGCGGGTTCGAGTCCTGCAGTCGGCACCAAAATTAGTAGAAGAAACAAGGGGTTGCATGTCTTGGCATGTGATCCCTTTTTTTAAATGAGCTCTTCGTTGTCCGGTGTAGGGGCCGTGTAGGAAAGCATGCAAGCTCTGCTTAACACTACGCCAAGCAAAGGACACTACGCGCAAGCGATTGCATCTGTTTATTTTTACAAGATTTGACATGAACGCTGCAGACCTCTATCTGTTAGTCCAACGCCTTCTAACTGGAAAGAACGAACACGAATGGGTAGAGTACAAGCACAATAACGTCGATCCGCATATGATTGGAGAGTACATCTCTGCGCTCTCTAACGCTGCTGCCTTGGACGGCGAACCGTTTGGCTACGTATTGTGGGGTATAGAGGATGGCTCGCAATCAGTTGTTGGTACGAAATTTAACCCTTCTACCGCAAAAGGTAATGGTACTCAGCCGTTAGCTTTATGGTTAAATCAGTATCTTCGTCCGAAGATTGATTTCAGGTTTGAGGAACTCGAGTACGAGGGTAAGAAACTTGTAGTCTTGCGTATCCCAGCCACGGTCGGCCACCCTTCAAGTTTTCATGAGGTCGAATACATCCGATTTGAGACTTCTAAAGTGAAACTAGCAATGCATCCGGACAAGGAAGCAAGGTTATGGACGCAGCTTCGTACTCGTACGGACTGGTCGGCCGAGCTTGTTCGTGAAGTAACGGTCGACGATCTCGATAAAGCAGCGCTTTTACGTGGACGCGTGCTTTTTGCGGAAAAAAACCCTCATTTGGAAGCTGAGATGAGTAGCTGGAATGACTTTACATTTCTTTCCAAGCTGAAAGTTACTAAAGCAACGCATCTTACCCGTGCAGCAGTTCTTCTCTTTGGCTCAGAGGAGTCCGCTCAGTACCTGCCATTCCAACCACAGATTGCTTGGATATTGAAGGATAAAGACGGGACAGCGGTCGATTATCATCACTATAAGTTGCCATTTCTACTGGTCCCTGACTCGGTTTTTTCGAAGGTTCGTAACTTAACCGTTCGATACATGCGGCCAGGCACCTTGTTCCCGACCGAAGTTCCGCAATATGATCCTTGGGTCATCCGTGAGGCTCTTCAAAATTGCATCGCTCATCAAGATTATGCTTTGGGAGCGCGGATTAACGTGATCGAAAAGCCAGACGAGCTCGCCTTTAGTAACATGGGAAGTTTTCTACCAGGGAAAGTAGAGCTGCTTTTAACGTCCGACCACTCCCCTGAGCAATACAGAAATCCGTGTCTGGTTCAGGCTATGGTCTCACTGAAGCTTATCGATACAATCGGTAGCGGGATACGGCGTATGTTCAACGAGCAGCGTAAACGTTTCTTTCCTATGCCGGATTACTCCATAAACAGCGCCGAACAACGTGTGGAAGTACGCGTACCAGGCCATATTATCGATGAAAAGTATACGTATGCACTGATTCAACAACCAGATCTTTCGTTGATGGACGTTGTACTTTTGGATAGAGTTCAGAAGCATTATCCCATTAGCTTGCCAGAAGCAAAATCATTAAAAATGGCGAAGCTCATTGAAGGCCGTGCACCCAATTACTTTGTTTCAGCCCAAGTCGCATCGGTAATTGGTGAGCAAGCTCAGTACACTTTGAACAAAGGCCTAGATAACCGTTACTATCGCGAATTAGTATTGCAGCATCTTCGAACGTTTAAGTCTAGCAAACGAGCTGAGCTGGAGGCAGTACTGCTGAACAAACTACCAGAGGCGCTTACTCATGGGCAGAAGAAGAACAAGGTAAAAAACCTTTTGGCGAGCATGAGTAAAGAAGGTGTGCTTAAGACGGTAGGATATGGGCCCGGAGCAATATGGCAGCTTGGCGACTCAGTTGGCATAGCCGGAGTGCCGACTAACATGGATAAGCTCAGTGAGCCTAAGCTAAACTAGCCAATTTTAGCCATGGTTTAGACAAGAGAATTGTCATAAGCCTTTGATTTTCATATGTTTTTTCAGATAAATCGGGACATTTTTACTTTTGGTAGTTCGCCGTTGGTGAAGTCGTGGACAAGGTCTGAACACGATTGCTAATTATTAAGAATAATAACGCGTTCCATGGAGGAAATGACGAATCTTAGCCATAGGCCAGCTCAGTCTTTCATTGATTCGTACAGGACGGATCGGCCCTGCTCCGTCGACGCCCATACCCGCAATGTTTGAGGCTTATGGCCGAGATGGTACGCCGCACATGCAGTGTCTACATGGATCTATACCGCTGTCGGTCTGGGCTTTATATGTAGTCGCCTTTGCCTGCGCCTGGCTGATCGTCCATGTACGAACGTCGCCAATTGTGATCCTCAACGTCTTACCGTTGAGCGTCGTTTCAAAGATGTATGACTTCGTACCTGGCTGTGACCCGCAGGCCTAGACCTGGGGTCTTCCCTTCCCAGTAGATGCTCTGCTGCCGACCTTCAGCGCACTTAAACGCATCAACCAGGGCGCTCGTAAAGTCGTCCCATCTCATACTGGCCGTTCATGTAGTGACTATGTAGGAAATTTTAGCGTATGAGAATCAACATCACTCAACATCAAATCCCGCTAAGTCCACATAAGTCACTGATTTTCCTTCACTTATCTGGAAATTCTCAACAACGATCAACAATTCAGAATGTTTCAGTTCGCTGATTTGTAATCATCAGGTAGCGGCTTCGAGCCCTGCAGTCGGCGCCAAGCATGCGCATGCAGCCCAGTCCACTAACTGAGCTTTTTGTCTGGCGCGCCCTGTCCCTACCTGGCTTTCAACACCAGCTCAACGCCGCGCCGCAGCTTCGGATAAACGACCGGAATCGTCAACATGGTGCTGCCGATCGCCATCAGCAGCAGCGCCGTGAAGGTTTCGCTCGTAATCACGCCCTTGTCGAGCAAAATATTGGCGAAAATGATCATGATCAGCGCCTTGGTCTGCAACAGCCAGCCGATGATCGAGGCTTCTTGCCGGCTCCAGCCGAGCATGCGGCCGGCGATCCGCACGCCCACCAGCTTGCCCGATACCGAGGCCGCCAGCAGCACCGCCGCCGCGACGAACACCGCCGCACCGCCGACTGCCCAGTTGGTGCGCAGGCCGGTGCTCAGGAAGAACACGGGCATCAGTACCAGCAACACGTTATGGCGCAGGAAATCGAGCTTCTTCTGGTCGAACCAGGCCGCATCCATGACGGCGCCGGCCAGGAAGGCGCCCACCATGTAGTGCAGCCCGGCCCAGTCGGCGCTGAAGCCGCACACGATCAGCCACACGAGCATCGCGAACCAGCGGTCACGTTCGGGAATGCTCACCATCATGCGGCGAAACAGCCTGGTGGCGACGATGAATACCACGAAGAATCCCAGTTGCCGTCCCACACGCTCCCAATCGAGCAGGATCAGCGCCAGGACGCCCCAGATCGCGATATCGTCCAGGCTGGCGTAGCGCAGGATGCGCTGGCCAAGCGGCTGGCGCAGGATGTCCAGCTTTTCCATCAGCAGGATCAGGATCGGCAGCGCGGTCACCGCGCAAGCCATTCCCACCCCCAGCACGAATTGCCAGTCTTGCGCCTGCGGGCCGATCCAGCCGGCATAGCCGAGCATGCCCGCGGCAGCGATCCCGCCGAACGCCAGCGGCACGCCCAGCGCCAGCCCGGCCGTGATGCTGCTCTCGCGGCGGTGCTCCCAGGCTTTTTTCAGGTCCAGCTCGATCCCCGCCAGCATCACGAACAGCATGACCGCCCACCAGGCGATCCCGTTCAGGCACTGGATGACCTGCGGGTTGAACACAAAGCTATAGTATTCCGGGTAAGCCTTGCCAAGCACGCCTGGCCCCAGCAGCACGCCGGTGATGATCTGCACGACCACCAGCGGCGCCCAGTAGTCGGTGTTGCCGAGCCGCCAAATCAGATAGGGCACGGCGAAGATCAGCAACATCGCGATCAAAAAGATTTCGGTGGTTCCCATCGGGCCGTGCATGATCTGTCTCCTCGTCTTGTGCGAACGCCCGTCGTCGCGGGCTCGAATATCCGGCGAGTATCGGCGTAAATATCGGTTCTTGGCAACTTGCCACATGAAAAAATCCTGAAGATTCGTGTCAAAATTACATATTGCAAGATTTGTTTGACCGAGAATTAACCCGATGCTATAGTCGGCGCAAGCCAATGGTAACGTTTCCAAACGTGCCAAAAAATAATGGCGTTCAATGGAGACACGATGGTCACACCCCGCATTCCGGCTGCAGCCCGCGCACGGCTGTGCGCTGCTGCCTACGCGCTTGGACTGGCCGTCGCGCCGGCCCAGGCCGCTGCGCCGACAGCGGAAGTGATCCACTGGTGGACTTCCGGCGGCGAATCGAGCGCCGTCAAGCAGGTCGCCCAGGCTTACCGCGCCGCCGGCGGCGTGTGGATCGACAGCGCCATCGCCGGCGGCGACCAGTCGCGCGCCGTCACCATCAACCGCATCATCGGCGGCAATCCGCCGACCGCCGCCCAGTTCAACACCTCCAAGCAGTTCACCGACGTCATCGAGCAGGACATGCTCAACAACGTCGACCTGGTCGCCAAGGCCCAGGACTGGGATCGCATCCTGCCCGAGCCGCTGATCGACGTGATCAAGCACAACGGCCACTACTACGCGGTGCCGCTCAACATCCACATGCAGACCTGGATCTGGTATTCGAAGGCCGCCTTCCGCAAGGCCGGCATCGACAAGGAACCGGCCAGCATCGACGAACTGTTCGCCGCCCTGGATAAATTGAAGGCCGCCGGGCTGGTGCCGCTGGCCCACGGCGGCCAGTCGTGGCAGGAGACCGTGCTGTTTTCAAGCCTGCTGGCCAATATCGGCGGGCGCGAGCTGTATCTGAAGGTGATCCGCGACCGCGACCAGGCCACCATCCTGTCGCCGCAGTTTCGCACTGTGCTGCTCGCCTTCAAGCGCATGAAGTCCTACGTCGATCCCGGTTCGCCGGGCCGCAACTGGAACGACGCCACCGCGATGCTCATCGCCGGCCGTGCCGGCTTCCAGGTGATGGGCGACTGGGCCAAGGGCGAGTTCACCAATGCCGGCCAGCTGCCCGGCCAGCACTACGGCTGCATCCCGGGCCTCAAGCCCGATACGCCCTACCTGATGCAGGGCGACGTCTTCGTCTTCCCGCGCACGAACAAGGCTGACGCGATCAAGGCCCAGCAATTGCTGGCCAACGTCGTGTCGCAGCCCGGGCTGCAGGTCGCCTTCAGCAAGCTGAAAGGCTCGATCCCGGTGCGCCTCGACGCCGACGCGTCGCAGCTCGACGTGTGCGCGCAGAAGGGCATCGAGATCGTCAAGGACCGCAGCCGCCAGATGGGCGTCACCGAGGTCTACCTGACCCCGGACCAGAACGGCGCCATGCAGGACATCCTCACCGCTTACTGGAACATGGACATCAAGGTGGATAAAGTCCAGCGCAGCATCGCCAACGCCCTCAAGTACTGACGCCATGCTCGCCCAACGCCGCCCCGTCCGCCTCACGCCCCATCTCGCCCTCGTGCCGATGGCGCTGGTGGTGCTGGGCGCCTATATCGGCGGCGCGCTGTGGACCTTGCGCACTTCGTTTACGGCCTCGCGCACCTTCCCTTCCGACAGCTTCATCGGCGCGGCGCAGTACGTGCGCCTGTTCGACAACGAGCGCTGGCTGCTGTCGCTGCACAACCTCGCCGTCTACGGCGTCGCCTTCATCCTGGCCTGCATGGTGATCGGCTTCCTGCTGGCCGTCTTCATCGACCAGAACGTCAAGGGCGAGGGCCTGCTGCGCACCGTGTTCCTGTATCCGTACGCGATGTCCTTCATCGCCACCGGCCTCGTATGGCAATGGCTGCTGGCGCCCGGCAGCGGCATCGAAGGCGCGGTGCGCCGGATGGGCTTTCCAGGCTTCTCGTTCGACTGGATCGTGCACCAGGACCTGGTGATCTACACCGTCGTCATCGCCACCGTGTGGCAGGCCTCGGGCCTGGTGATGGCGCTGATGCTGGCTGGCCTGCGCGGCATCGATCCCGAGATCTATAAAGCCGCGCGCCTGGACGGCATCCCGGCATGGCGGGTGTATCTTCAGATCGTGCTACCGATGCTGGGGCCGTCGGTTGCCACCGTGTTCCTGCTGCTGTCCACCGCGGTGGTGAAACTGTTCGACGCCGTGGTCGCGATGACCCAGGGCGGGCCCGGCATCGCCAGCGAAGTGCCGGCCAAGTTCATCATGGACCACCTGTTCCTGCGCTCGAACGTCGGCCTGGCCTCGGCCGGCGCGGTGACGCTCCTGATCCCGGTGCTGGCCCTGCTCGCGCCCTACGCCTATGCCCGCAGCCGCCGCGCGCGCCTGAACGGAGGCCACGCATGAGCCACCATTCGCTGCAGGCGGTCGCGCCGCCGATGTCCAGCCAGGCTGCGCTCACCGCGCGCCGCAGGCGCCTGTTCACGCCTGCGCGCCTGGGCGTCCATGCCTTCCTGTTCAGCGCCGCCCTGTTCTTTTTGCTGCCGCTGTACGTCATGATCATCACCTCGTTCAAGCCGATGGACGAGATCAGGATGGGCAATGTGTTCGCCCTGCCCCACGCCGCCACGCTCGAACCGTGGCGCGCGGCCTGGGGCGCGGTCAGCCACGGCTTCTGGAATTCGGTGGCGATCGCCGTGCCCAGCACCGTGATCCCGATCCTGCTCGGCGCCGTCAACGGCTATGCGCTGTCGTTCTGGCGCCCGCGCGGCGCCAACCTGCTGTTCGGCGTGCTGCTGGCCGGCGCCTTCATCCCGGTGCAGGTGATGATCTATCCGCTGGTGTGGATGATGGCGCATGCCGGCGTGTTCGGTTCGCTGCCGGCGATCGTGGTGGTGCACGTCATCTTCGGCATGCCGCTCATGACGCTGCTGTTCCGCAACTACTACGCCTCCGTGCCGCACGAGCTGTTCCAGGCCGCGCGCATCGACGGCGGCGGCTTCTGGCGCATCTTTGTCCAGGTGATGCTGCCGATGTCGCTGCCGATCATCGTGGTCGCCGCCATCATGCAAGTCACCGGCGTCTGGAACGACTACATCCTGGGCCTGGTGTTTGCCGGCCGCGAGAACCTGCCGATGACGGTCCAGCTGAACAACGTGATCAACACCACCACCGGCACCCGCCTGTACAACGTCAACATGGCCGCGACCATCCTGACGGCCGCGGTGCCGCTGGCGATCTACTTCATCTCCGGACGCTGGTTCGTGCGCGGCATCGCCGCCGGCGCCGTGAAAGGATAACCCCGGCATGTCGAACGTCCACCTGCGCAAACTGTGCATCACCCGCGGCAATCAGGAAATCATTCGGGATCTCGATTTGCAGATCGAGCCGGGCGAATTCCTGGTGCTGCTCGGCCCCTCGGGCTGCGGCAAGTCGACCCTGTTGCACAGCATCGCCGGCCTGATCGACCTGTCCGGCGGCGCGATCGAGATCGGCGGGCGCGACATGAGCCACGCCGACCCGAGCGAGCGCGGCATCGGCATGGTGTTCCAGTCGTATGCGCTGTATCCGACCATGACGGTCGAGAAGAACATGTCGTTTGGCCTCAGGATCGCCGGCACGCCGAAGGCGGAAGTCGCGCGCCGGGTGCGCAAGACCGCCGAGATGCTGCAGCTCGACGCCCTGCTCGAGCGCAAGCCTTCCCAGCTCTCGGGCGGCCAGCGCCAGCGCGTGGCGATCGGCCGCGCGCTGGTGCGCGAAGCCGGCGTCTACCTGTTCGACGAGCCGCTGTCGAATCTCGACGCCAAGCTGCGCGCCGAACTGCGGCGCGAACTGAAAATGCTGCACCAGACGCTCGGCTCGACCATGATCTACGTGACCCACGACCAGGCCGAGGCGATGACGCTGGCGACCCGCATCGTGGTGATGCAGGCGGGGCGCATCCAGCAGATCGGCACGCCGGCCGAGGTATATGACACGCCCGCCAACCGCTTCGTGGCCGGTTTCCTCGGTTCGCCGTCGATGAATTTCATCGACGGCAGCGTCGATGCGCAGGGCCGCTTCGCGGCCGGCGCGCTCACGCTACCGCTCAACGGCGCGCAGCCGGGCGCCGTGACGCTGGCCGCGCGCCCGGAACACATCCACGTCGACGACAACGGCCCCTTGCACGCGACGGTCACCCTGGTCGAACCGATGGGCAACCACCAGGTGGTGTGGCTCGACTGCGGCGGGCAGGCGCTGTCGTGCATCGAGCACGATGGACGGCTGCTCGCGTCCGGCCAGGCGCTGCGTTTCGCGATCGACACCGGCCGCGTCTCGTTGTTCGATCCTGAAAATGGACGGCGCTTATGACGGATGGATGCCATCCGCACGCGGATGCAGTATGCTTGGCGGCTATTTTGACTCACGTATTTATTGAATAGGGATCGCAGGTGGCGACAATCAAGGACGTAGCGCGGCTGGCGGGAGTAGGTCTCGGCACCGCCTCGCGCGTGGTCAGCGGCAAGGGCTCGGTATCGCCGGCCACGCTCGAGCGCGTGCGCAAGGCGATCGACGAGCTGGGTTTCCGCCCATCGCACGCGGCGCGCGCCCTGCTGTCCGGCACCAGCCGGATGATCGGCGTGTACATTCCCGTCCTGTCCGGCACCTTCTACACCCCGATCCTGCAGATCATCGACACCGAACTGCGCGCGGCCGGCCTGCACATGGTGGTCGCCTTCGGCGTCGGCCTGGGCGACGCGCGCAACCAGGCGATCGAAGGCACCGAGTTCCTGATCGAGCGCGGCTGCGACGGCCTGATCATCATGAGCAGCGCCCTGCTCGATGAAGACATCGCCGCCCTGGGCGGCAAGCGGCGCCTGATCGTCGCGCTCAACCACGATTTCAAGGACATCCCGGAGCAGTGCTTTACCGTCGACCATGCCGAGGGCGGCCGCCTGGCGGCGCGCACCCTGCTCGACCATGGTCACCGCGACATCGCCGTCATCGCCGGTCCGAGTGCGCTGCTCGACAACGTGGCGCGCATCGACGGCTTCATGCACGAGCTGAAGGCCGGCGGCATCGATACCGATACCGTGTGGCTGGTCGAGAGCGACTTCTCGCCGCAGGGCGGCTGGCAAGCCGCCAAGGCCCTGGTCGAATCGAAGACGCCGTGCACCGCGCTGTTCTGCGCCAACGACGAGATGGCGGTCGGCGCCCTGTCCTACTTCCAGGAAGCCGGCATCAGCGTGCCGCGCGACCTGTCGGTGATCGGCTACGACGACACGCCGAGCGCCGAGTTCTCGGCGCCGCGCCTGACGTCGGTGCACATGCCGTGGCGCGAGATGACGCAGAACGGCCTGAACGCCTTGCTCAACCGCTGCTATGACCTGAATCGCCCGGTGGCGCGCTCGTTCCCGGTCAGTGTCACCATGCGCGCCTCGCTGGCAAGGATCGGTGGCGACAAGCCGAAACGCGCCGCCAAGGCGGCAAGTAAAAAGAAGTGAGGCGGGCATGCGACGCTCCGGCGGGCCGCGCGCGGCCATTTTTTTTGGCGCCAGACTGGAAAGCTTTCCAATGTGTTGGTAAGCTGTCCCCAAATTTGATCAGAACATACCCATTACCTGAAGCGAGACCATGACCACTGCCAACCGACCCGAGCCCTCCGCGCCGCAGCGCAGCGATTTCGCCCGCGACTTCCTGTGGGGCTGCGCCACCTCGTCCTACCAGATCGAAGGCGCCGGCCGCGAAGACGGCCGCGTGGAATCGATCTGGGACCGCTTCGCGGCCACCCCCGGCACGATCCGCGACGGCTCCGATGGCCTGGTGGCGTGCGACCACTACCACCGCTGGGCCGAAGACTTCGACATCGCGCGCGGCATGGGCCTGAACGCCTACCGCTTCTCGTTCGCCTGGCCGCGCATCTACACCGGCGTCAAGGGCCAGCCGAACCAGAAGGGCCTGGACTTCTATTCGCGCCTGGTCGACGGCATGCTCGAACGCGGCCTGGAGCCATGGGCAACCCTGTACCACTGGGACCTGCCGCAGGCGCTGCAGGACGAGGGCGGCTGGGAAAACCGCGCCACCATCGACGCCTTCCTCGAGTACGCCGACGCCATGACGCGCACGCTGGGCGACCGTGTCAAGCACTGGATCACCCACAACGAGCCGTGGTGCACCGCGATCATCGGCAACTTCGAAGGCTGGCATGCGCCGGGCAAGACCGACCTCAAGGCGGCGCTGCAGGTCGCGCACAACGTGCTGGTCTCGCACGGCAAGGCGGTGCCGCTGATCCGCGCAAACGTGCCGGATGCGAAAGTCGGCATGGCGGTCAGCCTGCACCCGCTGCGCGCGGCCAGCGACAGCCCGCAAGACAAGGAGGCGGTGGAACGCCACGACGGCCTGCGCTACCGCTGGTTCCTCGATCCGCTGTTCGGCCGCGGCTACCCGCAAGCCACGCGCGAACGATTCGGCGCCGCGGCCCCCGACGTCGCGCCGGGCGACATGGAAGCGATCGCGGTCAAGACCGACTTCATGGGCGTGAACTACTACTTCCCCGAAGTGATCCAGCACGAGGCCGGCCACGCGCCGCTCGACGCGAAAGTGCTGCCGACCACCAGCGGCGAGATCACCGCGATGGGCTGGCCGGTGTCGCCGGAAGGCTTCACCGAGCTGCTCACCCGGATCGAGAACGACTACCACCCGGGCCCGATGTACGTGACCGAGAACGGTTCGGCCTTCGAGGATACGGTCGGCTCGGACGGCGAGATCGACGACGTCCAGCGCCGCCACTACCTGATGCGCCACCTGGCCGCCATGAAGGATGCGATCGACCAGGGCGCGCCGATCAAGGGCTACTTCGCCTGGAGCCTGCTCGACAACTTCGAGTGGGCCGAAGGCTATCTGCGCCGCTTCGGCCTGGTGCACATCGACTACGCCACCCAGCAGCGCCGCCTGAAGAACAGCGGCAAATGGTATGGTTCCTTCCTGCGCCAGGAATGAGCCTCTACGAATAAGCGTTTACTTCAACGAACAATAAAGCGAGACAACCCATGACCTTCAAGCTTCGTCCTTCCACGCTGGCCCTTTCCATCGCCCTGGCCCTGCCGGCCGTCTGCGGCGCCGCCGCCCCGGTCGATACCCAATTGGCCGACTGGCCGCGCGTGACCAGCGCCATCGAGAAGGATGAGGCGATCGAGAAGCGGGTCAGGGAAATCGTCGGCAAGATGACCCTGGCGCAGAAGATCGGCCAGATGACCCAGCCCGAGATCAAGACCGCCAGGCCCGAGGACGTGACCAGGTACTACCTCGGTTCGGTCCTGAACGGCGGCGGCAGCTGGCCGAACAACAACAAGGCGGCCGACGCGAAGGAATGGCTGGCGCTGGCCCAGGCCTACCACGCGGCCTCGATGAAGACCGACATGGCGATCAAGGTGCCGGTGGTGTGGGGCACGGACGCGGTCCACGGCCACAACAACGTGCCGGGCGCCACCCTATTCCCGCACAATATCGGCCTGGGCGCGGCGCGCAATCCGCAGCTGATGCGCGAGATCGGCGCCGCCACCGCGAAAGCGGTGCGCGCGACCGGCATCGCCTGGGTGTTCGGCCCGACCCTGGCCGTGGTGCGCGACGACCGTTGGGGCCGCACCTACGAAAGCTATGCCGAGCATCCGGAAGTCGTGCGCAGCTATGCCGGCGAATACGTCAAGGGAATGCAGGGCGTGTTCAAGGACGACGCCAACACCATCGCCACCGCCAAGCACTTCATCGGCGACGGCGGCACCAAGAACGGCAAGGACCGCGGCGTGACCGAGGCCAGCGAAGCGGACCTGATCAACATCCACGGCGCCGGCTACGTCCCGGCATTGGCGGCGGGCGCACAGACCGTGATGACCTCGTTTAACAGCTGGACCGATACCACGACCGGCACCGAATACGGCAAGCTCCATGGCAGCAAGGCGGCGATCACCGATATCCTCAAGGGCAAGATGGGCTTCGACGGCTTCGTCGTCACCGACTGGAACGGCATCGGCGAAGTGAAGGGCTGCCGCAACGACAGCTGCGCCCAGGCGATCAACGCCGGCAACGACATGATCATGGTGCCGGACGACTGGAAGGCCTTTATCGCCAACACCATCAAGCAGGTGGAAAGCGGCGAGATCCCGATGTCGCGCATCGACGACGCCGTCTCGCGCATCATCCGCGTCAAGCTGCGCGCCGGCCTGTTCGACAAGAGCCCGATGCAGAACGCCCACGCCGGCAAGGATGACGCGATGCAGGCGCGGCTGCTTGCGCGCCGGGCGGTGCGCGAGTCGCTGGTGCTGCTCAAGAACGAAGGCCCGGCCCTGCCCATCAAGCGCGGCCAGAAGATCCTGGTGGTGGGCAAGAGCGCCGACGAGCTGTCGAACCAGAGCGGCGGCTGGTCGATCACCTGGCAGGGCACCGCCACCACCAATGCCGACTTCAAGAACGCCGACACCATCCTGGCCGGCATCCGCGAGGCCGCAGGCAAGGACAACGTCAGCTTCAGCCTCGACGCGAAGGGCGTCGACGTGTCGAAGTTCGACGTCGTGGTCGCCGTCATCGGCGAGCGTCCGTATGCCGAAGGCGACGGCGACATCCACCCGTCCGGCACCTTGCGCCACAGCAGCCGCTATCCGGAAGACCTCGCCGTGCTGAAGGCCGTCGCCGGCAAGGGCAAGCCGGTGGTCACGGTGATGGTCACCGGCCGTCCGGTGTTCGCCAACGACCTGCTCAACCTGTCGGACACCTTCATCTCGGCCTGGCTGCCGGGCTCCGAGGGCAAGGGCGTGTCGGACCTGCTGGTCGAAGGACAGCAACGCTACGACTTCCGCGGCGTGCTGCCGTTCTCGTGGCCGAAGTCGGCCTGCCAGGTCAAGCTCAACGTCGGCGACAAGGATTACGCGCCGCTGTTCGCCTATGGCTATGGCTTGAAGGCCGGCACCCGTTCCAGGCTGGGCAAGCTCGATGAGAGCTATCCGCAAGGCGGCTGCAGCGCCGGCAACACCTTCCCGGTGTTCAGCCAGGCCGACCGCCTGAGCTATCCGCTGGCGATCCGCTCGGGCCAGCAGAGTACCGTGCTGGGCGCCGACCTGAACGCCAGCTTCCAGCTGCCGAACATCACCGTCACCACCGCCCAGGTCAACACCCAGCAGGACGCCAAGCTGGGCGCCTGGACTGGCCCCGCCACGCTGGAAGCGCGCGGCGCACGCGCCATCGTGCTGCCCGGCGCCGCCGTCAAGGATGGCGCGCTCCGCTTCGACACCATCGTCACGAAGGCCCCGGCCGGCAAGGTGACGCTCTCGATGCGCCAGGGCGCGACCAGCGTCGACCTGGATGCGACCGGCCTGTTCAAGCGCTTGGGCGTCGGCGCCAAGAACACCGTCGCGATTCCGCTGTCGTGCTTCCAGGCCAAGGGCCTGGACCTGGCCAAGGTCGACACGCCGTTCGCCGTCACCAGCGACGCCGCGTTCTCGGCGGCCTTCGCCAATATCGAAATCGCCGGCGGCGCGGCGAAGGAAGCCGGCGCCGTGCAGTGCGGTGAACTGAAATGACGCGAGAGGCGACGACTGAGCTGCGCCTGCTGGCCGACGTCGGCGGCACCAACGCGCGTTTCGCCCTGCAGTCGGATCCCTCCCGGGGATTCGACGACATCGAGGTGCTGCCGGCCAGCGACTATCCGACGCTGGGCGACGCGATGCGCACTTACCTCGCCAATGCCAGGGGCCGCGGATTGGCGGTCGATACGGTCCGCCATGCGGCGATCGCGATCGCCAATCCGGTCGAAGGCGACGAGATCAGGATGACCAACCACCATTGGCAGTTCTCGATCGAAGCCCTGCGCCTGGAGCTGGGTTTGACGACGCTGTTGATGGTGAACGACTTCGCCGCGCTGGCGATGTCGCTGCCGCACCTGGCGCAGCACGGCCGCAGGCAGATCGGCGGCGGCATCGAACTGCCCAACCGGACGATCGGCCTGATCGGCCCCGGCACTGGCCTGGGCGTCTCGGGCGTGGTGCCGGCGGGAGACCGCTGGATCGCGCTGTCCGGCGAAGGGGGCCACGTCAGTTTCGCACCCGTCAGCCGCGACGAGGTCGCGATCCTGGAAGCGCTGTGGGGAGAGTACGGCCACGTTTCGGCCGAACGCCTGCTGTCTGGCATGGGCATGGAACTGATCCACTGGGCGCGCACTGGCAAGCGCCTCAAGGCCGCCGACATCACTGCCGCCGCGCTGGACGGCTCATCAAGCGAATGCGAAGGCTCGACGCGGGTGTTCTGCGCCATCCTGGGCAGCGTGGCCGGCAACGTCGCACTGACGCTCGGCGCGACCGGCGGCATGTATATCGGCGGCGGCATCGTGCCGCGCCTGGGTCCCATCTTCGAACGATCGGCTTTCCGCGCGCGCTTCGAAGACAAGGGGCGCCTCGGCGATTACCTGTCCCGCATACCGACCTACCTCATTACCGAACAGTATCCCGCCTTGCGCGGGGTTTCGGCTATGCTGTCGGATCACGTCGCAACTCTGCAATAATAACGGAGACTCCATGCAGAACCCAATCCAGAACCCCACCGTGGCCAGCGCCGCAACGGAAGGGGAGCACAATCCGCACACCGGTGCGCTGGTCATCGTGACCATCCTGTTCTTCATGTGGGGGCTCATCACCTCGCTGAACGACGTCCTGATCCCGCACCTGAAGTCGATCTACACCCTCACCTACATGCAGGCGATGCTGGTGCAGTTCTGCTTCTTCGGCGCCTACTTCATCGTCTCGCTGCCGGCCGGCGCGCTGATCCGCCGCCTGGGCTACCAGAACGGCGCGGTCACCGGCCTGATGATCGCGGCCGCCGGCTGCGCCCTGTTCTACCCGGCCTCGAACGGCGGCTACGGCATGTTCCTGTTCGCCCTGTTCGTGCTGGCCAGCGGCATCACCATCCTGCAGGTGGCGGCCAACCCCTACGTCACCGCGCTGGGACCGGCGCGCACCGCGGCCAGCCGCCTGACCCTGACCCAGGCCTTCAACTCGCTCGGCACCACCGTGGCGCCGGCGCTGGGCGGCATATTGATCCTGTCGACCGTGGTGCTCTCCGCCGACGAATTGGCCCTGCTGCCGGCGGCCGAACAGGCCGCGCACAAGGCCGCCGAAGCCGCCGCCGTGCAAGGCCCTTACCTGGGCCTGGCCGCCGCGCTGGCGCTGCTGGCGGTGCTGTTCGCAATGGCGCGCCTGCCGAAGATCGCCTTCGACGACACGACCGCCGCGGTCGACGCCAAGGGCGGCGCGATGTCGCACCGCAACCTGGTGCTGGGCGCGCTGGGCATCTTCCTGTATGTCGGCGCCGAAGTGAGCATCGGCAGCTTCCTGATCAACTTCATCGGCGAGCCGCACATCGCCGGCCTGTCGCACGCCGACGCGGCGCGCTACGTCAGCATGTACTGGGGCGGCGCCCTGATCGGCCGCTTCATCGGCTTTGCCGTGATGCGTTATGTGAGCCCGGGCAAGTCGCTGGCGGTCACCGCGCTCGGCTCGATCGCACTGGTCCTGACCGCGACCTTCACCGAGGGCAGTCTGGCGATGTGGGCGATCGTGGCCGTGGGCCTGTGCAACTCGATCATGTTCCCGACCATCTTCAGCATGGCGCTGCACGGCCTGGGCAAGTTCACCGGCCAGGGCTCGGGCATCCTGTGCATGGCCATCGTCGGC
Organism: Massilia sp. UYP34; assembly: GCF_056279385.1. Taxonomy (NCBI): domain Bacteria; kingdom Pseudomonadati; phylum Pseudomonadota; class Betaproteobacteria; order Burkholderiales; family Oxalobacteraceae; genus Massilia; species Massilia sp. UYP34. The sequence continues at coordinate 322,841 of NZ_JBWBRF010000001.1, forward strand.
GGCGCCGTGGTGCCGTTCGCGCAGGGCATCCTGGCCGACACCATCGGCCTGCAGATCTCGTTCCTGGTGCCGGCGGCCTGCTACCTGTTCATCATGTACTACGGCGTCAAGTACGCCAACCTGCACAAGGAGAAGGTCGCGGCCGAGTGAGCGTCGCAGGCCTGAAAGACAAAACGCCCGCGCAGTCTGCGCGGGCGTTTTTTTTGCGCGCCGGGCGCAGTGTTACATCGGCGCGGCGCAGTAGCGCGCGACGTATTGCTGGTGCGTCGGCAGCTGGCTCACGGTCTTGTCGACGCTGGCCTTGATCGAACCGAGGAAGTGGGCCAGTTCCTCGTCGCCCATCAGGTCGGCCGACTGGTGGTGCTGCAGCGGTGTGATGCCCTGGCCCAGCATGACCTGGATCCACGAATTCTCGGCGAACAGCTCGTTGGGAACGCGGAATACCCGCCCGGTCTCGCGGAACAGGTCGATCCGGTGCTGGAGCGAGGCCGGCACCGTCATGTCGCGCGCCTCGCGCCAGTATGGCGTGTCGCCGCGGTTGGTGACCTTGTAGTGCAGGATGATGAAGTCGCGGATATGCTCGACCTCGAGCGCCGCCTGGCGGTTGTATTCCTCGACGTCGCTGTGCGCGATGCCGGCGCTCGGGAACATCTGCATCAGGCGCACGATCGAGCGCTGGATCAGGTGGATGCTGGTCGATTCGATCGGCTCCAGGAAGCCGCTGGACAGACCCACCGCGACGCAGTTGCCCTTCCAGACCTGCCGCCGCTGCCCCGGCGTGAAGCGCAACACGCGCGGCTTCATCAGGGCTTCGCCTTCGACGTTGGCCAGCAGCGCGCCGATGGCCTGCTCCTGTTCGACGTGGCGGCTCGAGAACACCATGCCGTTGCCCACCCGGTGCTGCAGCGGGATGCGCCACTGCCAGCCGAAGCCGTGGGCGATCGAGCGCGTGTACGGCACCGCGTCGCCGCTTGATGCCGTCTGCAAGGCGGCGGCGCTGTCGTTGAACAGCCATTGCGACCAGTCCTGGTACTCCACGCCCAGCGCCTGCCCGATCAGCAGCGCGCGGAAACCCGTGCAGTCGATGAACAGGTCGCCCTCGATGTCGGCGCCCGAATCGAGGGTGAGCGAGCGGATATGCCCGGTCAGGGCGCTGGTGGTCACGTCGACGATCTTGCCCTCGATGCGCTGCACGCCGAAGCGTTCGCTGAAGGCGCGCAGGTACTTCGCATACGCCGTCGCATCGAGGTGGTAGGCGTAGTTCATGCCGCCGCGCGGCAGGTGGGCGAAGCGGTTCTCGCGCGCGGCGCGCAGCTCGAGGCAGTAGTCGCCGTAGTCGCCGGCCAGGCCGCGCTCGCGGCCCTTGCGCCAGAAATGCTGGAAGCCGGCGGTCCAGTGGTCGGTGCCGGTCAGGCCGAACGAGTGGATGTAGTCTTCGTTCACATTGCGCCAGCCCTCGAAGGCGATGCCCAGCTTGAAGGTGGCCTTGGTCGCCGCCATGAATTCCTGCTCGTTGATCTCGAGCAGGTTATGGAAGTTGATCAGGGTCGGAATGGTGGCTTCGCCCACGCCGACCGTGCCGATCTCGTCCGACTCGATCAGCTTGATGTCGAGGCGCTTGCCCAGCACCTTCGAGATGCAGGCGGCCGCCATCCAGCCGGCGGTGCCGCCGCCGGCGATCACCACGCGCCGGATCGGGCGTCCCTTGAAATCGCCCTCATGGCTGTTCTTCTGTTCCATGCTTGTCTCCTCAGCGGTTCATCCGCTTTAATAATTGGGCCCGGATCGCGCGCGCCGCATCGTCGTCGAGCGGCCCGAGCACGCGGCGCGCGGCTTGCGGGATATGGGCCGCGGTGTCGGCGTCGGCCTCGAACACGTAGTGGCGAAACAGCTCGGCCCAGGCCTTGCGCTGTTCGGGCGGCAGGTCGCGCACCGACATCAGCGCATGCATCAGCGCGTTGGTCGGGGTGTCCATCCATTCCGGCGACTGGCGCCACCAGTAATTGACCAGCACGTTGAAGGCGTCGAGCGCCTGGACGTGGTGCCACCACATGCTGGGGATGAACAGGGCGTCGCCGGGCGCCATCTCGGCCACCTGCGCATGTTCCAGCGCTTCGGCGAAGCGCGGGAAGCGCGCGTAGTCGGGCCTGGCGAAATCGACCAGGCTGATGGCCTGGCCGGCCGGCGTGAAGTCGAGCGGACCGACGTACAGGTTGTGCTGCTGGCCGGGCGGGAACAGCGTGAAGCGGCGGTTCCCGACCGCGACGCACGCCAGGTTGTCGGGCAGGTCGTAGTGGGCCGCGATGACGGTGCGGTTGCCGATCCAGATGCTGGCCAGCGCGTCGCGCGCGCCGAGGTCGACGTCGTTCTCGGCGCGAAAGCCGGGCAGCGCGGTGTCGATCGTGGTCGAGCCGACGTAGATGGTCGGCGGCGGCGTGGTGGCCAGGTGCTTGGCCAGTTCGTCGAGCACGGTGTCCAGGCGCACCCGCACCGGATAGAAATTGAAGCCGCTCAGGTCCTCGTTGTAGAAGAAGCGCCCCTCGGTCTCGGGCGCGCCCAGCATGGCGTTGACGGTGGCGTCGCGGTACCAGCGGCGCAGGTAGGCGTCGGCGTCGCGCGGCGAGGCCAGCCCGGCCTTGACCATGGGCCAGTCGGCCACCAGGCCGCGCAGCAGCAGCGGCTCGGTCGACGCGAGAATCTCGGGGCCGAGTTCGCCGGGACGCAGGCCGGCGATCTCGCGTACCCGCTTAGCGATGGGCAGCATGGCGGCGGTTCTTGCGGTCGATCAGGCCGCGCAGGTTGGACAGGGACGCGAGCGCGAACCAGATCGGTCCCAGGTAGCCGGCCCGGTGCAGTTCGGCGACCGCGCCGGCGTCGAGGGCGGCCAGGCGTTCCTCGTTGATGGTGTAGAAGCCCGACATGCGGCTTTGCGCGCCGTTGTCGAACTCGATCTCGAGCGCGAACGGCTCGAGCAGCGCGTGGCGCTCCAGGGCGTCGATGAAGCCAGGCTCGAACTGCAGGCCGTGGTGGATCGTCGACAGCAGGCCGTCGACGTGGGCCAGGTAGTCGCTGTTGCCGCCATGCGGCTTGAATACCGGCTCGCCCTCGGTGCGGCTCACGCGCGGGTGGTCGAGGTCGACCTGGATCATCAGCTCGTCGCCGCTGCGGCCGATCAGGAATGGCTGGCGCTCCAGCAGCAGCGGCACCACCGGGGCATCCCAGCGTCCGTCTTCCAGGAACAGGTTCTCGTCCTCGGTGAAGCCGAGCAGCGCGATCGCCTCGTAACGCGCCTGGGCGTCGTCGCGGCGGAAGATGATCGGATAGTGCCCCTGCAGCGAGCGGAATTCGGCGGCGAAGGTCAGCACCCAGGCGACCTCGCTGCCCAGGCCGGGGCGGTGGCCGGTGATGACGCGCAGGTCCTTGTGCTCGATATTGTTCAGCAAGGCGATGTTGGGCATGGATGTCTCGTTGTCGTTATGGGGCCGGCGGGAAACGACAACGGCGGACCGGCATGGTGCCGACCCGCCGCTGGTTCCGGCGCTCGAGGCCGGTGCGTGAAGTCTACCCCGAAAGCGGGCCCGGGAAAACGCCTCCCGGGCCCGCCCCGTCAGGTGGCGATCAGAACTTGTAGCGGGCGGCCACCATGTAGCGCGGGCCCGACTGCGACACGAACAGCAGCTGGTGCTTGTTGCGGCCGTGGATGCGCTGGATCTCGTCGGTCAGGTTGATGCCTTCGAACGACAGGGTCAGGTTCTTGTTCACGTTGTAGCCGACGCTCAGGTCCAGCTGGCCGTATTCCTCGGTGTAGTTCGGATTCGGACCGGAACCGTCGAAGGTGCCCGACAGGAACTCGTCGCGCCAGTTGTAGGCCGCGCGCACGCTCCACTTGTCGTTCTCGAAGATACCCACCAGGTTGGCCGAGTCGCCCAGGCCCACCAGCGCGAACTGCTCGCCGATGCTCGCATTGTTGTACTTCAGGCCCGAATTCACGTAGGTGTAGTTGGCCTGGAAGCCGAAGCCGCTGTTGCCGAACATGTGCTGGATGTTGAATTCCAGGCCGCGGATGCGCGCCTTCTTCTGGTTCGAGAACGAGGTGATGCGGAAGTCGGCGATCGGGTCGGTCGAGATGCCGGTGATGGTGCCGGTCGGATTGCCCACGCCATCGTCCTCACCCCGCACGACGCCGGGCTGGCCGTTGAAGTTGCGCAGGATGTAGCTGCGGATGCAGGTGGTGTCGGCGGTCGCGCAGCCATTGGCCAGCGCCGCGTTCCAGTAAGCGCCGCCCACCGGGGTGTGCAGTCCGAACGGCTGGGCGATCACCTGCGACTGGCCTGCGTAGTTGTCCAGGTGCTTGCGGAAGTGGTTGATCGACACGAAGCTCTGGCGATCGTAGTACCACTCCAGCGCCAGGTCGATGTTCTTCGACTTGACCGGCTCCAGCGACGGATTGCCCTGCGAACCGGTGCCGCCCTCGACCCGCGCCAGGGTGTTCAGGATCTGGCCGCCGGCGATCTGGTCGTAGCGTGGGCGGCCGATGGTCTCGCCGTAGCTGAAGCGGCCCTTGAGGTCGGAGCGCAGCTGGATGTCGGCGTCGAAGGTCGGCAGCACATGGCTGTACTTGCCCTTCAGGTTGGTGAAGGCGGCCTCGCCGAACACGATCGGGAATTCATTCTGCGACACCCAGTTGATCGCGGTCGCGGTCGGCACCAGCGCGGTCGAGCTGACGTCGGTCTTCTCGTAGCGCACGCCGAACGAGGTATTGACCGGGAAGCGGGTATCCCATTCGGTGTTGAACTGCAGGTACAGGCTCTTCGATTTTTCCTCGGTGCGCTGGTCGGTGTCCCAACCGGTCTTGGGCAGGTACAGGTCGGGCAGGCCCGACGCCGCGGCGGCCAGCTTGCGCACCTCGTCGAAGTTGAAGGTGTTGAAGCGGTTGAACAGGGCCGGGTTGCCGCTGCCGTTGATGTTGTCGAAGTACTTGTTGAGCGTCTCGGCGTGGAACACGCCGGCCGGATAGTCGTCCGGGCTGGTGGCGCCGCCCCAGGTGTCGCGCTGCTGGACCGAGAAGGCCGAACGGTAGTCGACCTTGGTCGCGCCCAGGCCGAATTTCAGTTCCGACGCTTCCAGCATCTTCCAGCTGCCGTGGGTCTGGATCTGGTCGATCTCGGTCTTCATGTAGCCGTTCTCGAACACCGAGCCGGTCACTTGCTGCGGCGCGCGCGCGAAGTCGGCGCCCTGGATGCTCAGCACCGGGAAGTCCTGCGAGAAGTCGACGCTGGTGGTGCCGCGGCTGAAGCTGGCGGTGCCCAGGGTATTGCTCGAGCCGAACGGGCTGTTGGGCGTCGATTCGGCGGTCGAATGGTGGGCGTCGAGCTCCAGCCGGATGTCGCTGTTCACGCGCCACACGGTGTTAAAGCCCAGCGACTTGTTCTCGGTCCTGGTCGCGAAGTCGGCGCCGCCCATGGCGATGTCGCTGGTGGCCGGGTTGATGATCTCGGTGTAGACCAGCGGCGCGGCGACCGGGCCGTCGGTCCAGGTGCTCGACGACGGGCCGAAGTTGAACCAGGCCGACATGTCGTTGCGGCGGGTGTGGATCTTGTTTTCGGAGTAGGTGTAGTCGAGGGTCGAGGTGATCGACTTGTTCGGCGCGAACTGGAACACCACCTGGCCGTTGGTGCGCTCGCGCTGCACGCCGGAGAGGTTGTAGTTCAGGTTTTGCGGCACCTGGTACAGGTCGGTCGGGCCCGGGCGGTTGGTGATGTTTTCCGAGCCCGGCGTGCCCGGCTGCGCAATGGTGCCCCAGTTGTTCTCGTCGCCGCGGAACGGGCCTTTCCAGCCGTTCGACACCGAGGCGCGGTTGTAGCCCAGGTTGCGTTCCTGGTAGCTGGCCGACAGGCCGATGCCGAAGCGGCCGTCGGCCGAGGTATTGCTGTAGATGCCGGAGATTTCCGGGGTCAGCTTGTCGCCGTGCTGCAGGTCATCCGGCAGGTTGGTGGCCGAGGTGTCGTGCACGCCCTTGATGCCGATGCTGGCCTGCATGCCCGGCCGCGACAGCGGGCGCGCGGTGACCACGTTGATGGTGGCGCCGATGCCGCCGGTTGGGGTTTCGGCGCGGCTCGACTTGTACACCTGCAGCTGCGAAATCGCTTCCGAGGCGATGTTGGCGAAATCGTAGGCGCGGCCGTTACGGTCGCCCAGGCTCGAGGTGGGCATCTGGCGGCCGTTGAGCAGCACCAGGTTGAAGTCGGGACCCACGCCGCGCACGGTGACCCTGGAGCCTTCGCCGATCTCGCTGCGGTCGATCGACACGCCCGAGATGCGCTGCAGCGATTCGGCCAGGTTAGTGTCCGGGAACTTGCCGATGTCTTCGGCGACGATGCCGTCGACGAAGCCTTGCGCATTGCGCTTGAGGTTCAGCGACGATTCGAGACTGGCGCGCAGGCCGGTGACGACCACGGTCTGGGTCGAGGTCGGGGTCGGGTTCTGGGCCGCGGGATTGCTGGCGGTGTCGACGGCCTGGTTCGGCGCGCTGGTCGCGGTATCGGCCGGCGCGGTCGCCTGCTCCTGCGCGAACGCCGGAATGAATGCCGAGCATGCGCTGGCGACTGCCAGGCTGATCAGAGTCTGTTTAGCCTTCGGGTAGTACATGTCTTCTCCTGTCTTTTTTATAAATATGACCGTCGCCTAGCTACGGTGTCTCCGCCAAATCGGACGCATTGCGGCGTGCGTCGCCTTCCGCTACTACCCCGCTATTACCTGTTCCCGGCCGCCTCCCGGCCAGGCGAACCTGCGGCGCCGCACCGGGCAACGCAGCGAGGCCGACCGGCTGGTGCCGGCGGCCTCGCCAGGTGGATTGCCCGGTGCGCAGCGCGCTGTTTCATGTGTCCTCGGCTCCTTGGCCTTGGCGGGCCGTTCGGGGGATCGAAGCTGACTCGTTCGGAACATGGAAACGTTTCCATGTAGCTGTTTGAATATTAGGGTTAGGAAAAAAAATTGTCAACGGAATATTCCATAACGTTATGGGGGTATCTGACGTTGTTTTGCAACACTATGGTGCAGTCCCAAAGCACGATGCGGTGAGCCGTCGGCGCCGCATCCTGTCATCTCTCTCGTTGACACCTGTTTTTGGGCGGTGCTATAGTCGAGTTGACTTTATGGTAACGTTTCCAAACTGGAGCACGGATGCACCATTTTCTTGCCCGCCTCGCGCGCCGCGCCATCATCCGGACCGGCCTGCTCGCGGCCGGCTTTACCTTCGTCATGACGGCGCCCGTGCAGGCAGCCGATGCCGGCTTCGCCTGGCCCGGCGGGGCGCGCGCGGCGGTCAGCCTGGCCTATGACGATGCTCTCGATTCCCAGCTCGACCACGCCATCCCCGTGCTCGACCGCCACGGCATCAAGGGGACGTTCTACCTCGAGCTGTCCAGACCATCGGTGGCCGCGCGCATGCGCGACTGGCGCGCCGCGGCCGCGAACGGCCACGAGCTGGGCAACCACAGCCTGTTCCACCAGTGCTCGGGCGCGGGCCCGGACCGCACCTGGGTCGCGCCGCACCGCGACCTCGACACCACGACACGCGAGCAGATGCGCGACCAGGTCCTGCTCGGCAACACGATGCTGGCCGCGATCGACGGCCGTCACGAGCGCACCTATACCGCGCCCTGTTTCGACGTGGACGCCGGCGGCGGCGACTACCTGACGCCGCTGCACGCGAGCTTCGTGGCGATCAAGGCGGGCAAGGGAGCGTCCATACCGGCGTCGATGGCGGCGCTCGATCCGTTCCGGGTGACGTCGAGCGCGCCGGTGGGCGCGAGCGGTGCGGAACTGATCGCGCAGGTCAGGCAGGCGGCGGCGCAGGGCACCATGATCGCCTTCACCTTCCACGGCATCGGCGGCGACCACCTGAGCGTGTCGTCGCAAGCGCACGAGGAATTGGTCCGCTTCCTCGCCGCCCATCGCGAGGTGTACTGGACCGACACCTTCCTCAACATCATGAAGCACGTCAGGCAGCGGCAGGCAGCCACGCCCGCAGCGCGATGACGTCACCCCAAGGAGACGCATGAAAACGATCGCCACACTGGCTGCGCTGCTCGCGCTGGCCGCCAGCGCGGGCTGCGCCACGCAGCCCGCCGCCGCCATCCCCGCCCCGCCCGGCTGGACCCTCGCATGGAGCGACGAATTCGACGGCGCGGCGCTGGACCGCAGCAAATGGCTCCCTGAGACCGGTGGCCATGGCTGGGGCAACAACGAGATGCAGTTCTATACCGGCCGGCCGGAGAACGTGCGCGTGGAGGACGGCCACCTGGTGATCGAGGCGCGCAAGGAACGCTACGAAGGCAAGGACTACACCTCGGCGCGGCTCAAGACGGCCGGACTGAAGGAAACCCAGTACGGCCGCTACGAGGCGCGCATCAAGGTGCCGAAGGGCCAGGGCATCTGGCCCGCATTCTGGATGCTGGGCGCGAACATCGGCCAGGTCGGCTGGCCGAAGAGCGGCGAGATCGACATCATGGAAATCATCGGCAAGGAGCCAGCCAATGCCTACGGCACCCTGCACGGGCCGGGCTATTCGGGCGAGCACGCCAACAGCCGCGCCAGCACGCTCGAGGGCGCGCAGTACGGCGACGACTTCCACGTGTTCGCCGTCGAATGGGAGCCGAAACAGATCCGCTGGTACCGCGACGGCATCCACTACCACACCGCGACGCCGGATACCGTCAAGGGCGAGTGGGTGTTCGAGCATCCGTTCTTCGTGCTGCTGAACCTGGCCGTGGGCGGCTACTGGCCGGGCTATCCGGATGCCGCGACCCCGTTCCCGCGCCAGATGCTGGTCGATTACGTGCGGGTATATCGCAAGGCCGCGCCCTGACGGCCCCGCCGGGCGGCCAGGATTCCGGGCCGCTTCCTGCAAACAATTTGCATTGGTGCGAGAATACGGTCAGGCACGCAACCCTGACGCAGGGTGCATGCCAGGACCGATTCGACAATCCCGATCTTCTTCCACAGCGACCACAGACGCGAGCCGCCACTTGCTGCCGGCGCGCCAGCGCGCCGTTCTCATCGCGTTCTCATCGTTCTCGCCGCTGCGTGTTGAAGCATCACTTGGAAAGCACCAATGACCGCATTATTCACTCCCTTCACCCTCAAATCCGTCACCCTGCGCAACCGCATCGCGGTGCCGCCAATGTGCCAGTACAGCGCCATCGACGGCGTGACCAATGACTGGCACCGCGCCCACTATGCGTCGATCGCGCGCGGCGGCGCCGGCCTGGTGATCGTCGAAGCCACGGCCGTCACGCCGGAAGGCCGCATCACCCCGGGCTGCGCTGGCCTGTGGAACGACGAACAGGTGACCGGCATGGCCGCCATCGCCGCCAGCATCAAGGCCGCCGGTGCGGTGGCCGGCATCCAGATCGGCCACGCCGGTCGCAAGGCGAGCGCCAACCGTCCGTGGGACGGCAACGCGCACATCCCGAACGACGCGCCGGACGGCTGGCAGACCATCGGCCCATCCGCCGTCGCCTTCGGCGGCGACCTGCCGAAAGTGCCGCACGAGATGACCCTGGACGACATCGCACGCGTGCGCCAGGGCTTCGTCGACGCCGCGCGGCGCGCCCTGGCCGCCGGCTTCGAATGGCTGGAGCTGCACTTCGCCCACGGCTACCTGGCGCAATCCTTCCTGTCGCCGCATTCGAACCGCCGCACCGACGCGTACGGCGGCGACCTCGATGGCCGCGGACGCTTCCTGCTCGAGACCCTGGCCGCGGTGCGCGAGGTATGGCCGCAGCACCTGCCGCTGACAGCGCGCATGGGCGTGATCGAATACGACGGTCGCGACGAAGAGACGCTGGCCGAATCGATCGAGCTGACCCGCCGCATGCGCGCGGGCGGCCTGGACATGCTGAACGTGAGCGTCAACTTCACCGTCCCCGACGTCAAGATTCCCTGGGGTTCGGGCTTCCTGGCGCCGGTCGCCAAGCGCGTGAGGGACGAGGCCGGCCTGCCGGTGGCGTCGTCCTGGTATATCGGCGACCCGCAGGTGGCCAACCAGGCGGTGAATGATGAGCAGATGGACCTGGTGATGGTCGGCCGCGAACACCTGGCCGACCCGCACTACACCTTCCGCGCGGCCAAGGAACTGGGCGTGGAAAACCCGTTCGCCATCCTGCCGCCGCAATACGGCTGGTGGCTGGAACGCTACCGGTAAGCCAACCGCTGCTGGTCCGCCGCCGGCGTGGGCGGCGCCAGGCGCAGGGCCGTGCCGTGGCGCGCCAGGTCGCGGCCCAGCACCAGCCGCAGGTTGAAGGGCGCACCAAGGTCGACTTCTTGCAGTCGGGTGTGACCCAGGCGCTGCGCCAGCCTGCGCGCGGCGCCGGCATGGGGCGCCTCGTATTCGATGCGGGTGTGCGCTACCCCGAAGCCCGGCTCGTTCGACACGCGCGTCACCCGGATGCCGGGTTCATCGATGCGATTGGACAGCGCGCGCGCCATGCCGCTCACGCCATTGCCGTTGCGGATCTCCAGGCGCGCGACCTCCGCGGCAGGCGCTGCGGGCCGCGGCGCCTGCCGCAAGGCCGGCAAGCGCCGTAATTCCATCATGCCGTCGGCCGCGACGTGGACGTAGGCCTGGGCCCAGTCGGGGTGTTGCTGCAAGGCGGGCTGCAGCACAGGCTGCAAGCCGGGCTGCAGGTCAGGCTGTAGTGCGGCAGGCTTGGCCAGCGCCTGGCCGATCGAAGCGACCTTGCTGGTGCCGCCGCTGGCGGCGGCGAAGTCGGCCCGCAGGTCGTGCCCGCGCAGCGCCGCCGCCTGCTTGTCCATCTGCGCGGCGCGCTCGGCCTGTCCCAGCGCCGCCAGGGCGTCGCCCAGCAACTGCCAGGCGCGCGGATCGAGCGGGTCGAGCAGGCAAGCCCGTTCCAGCGCGCCCCGCGCTTCCTCGTACGCGCCGCCCAGCAGGTAAGCCTGCCCCAGGTTGGCGAACAAATATGCCTTTCCCGGTCCCGCATCCAGCCCGATCGGCGCCGTCAGCTCGCGCCAGATGGCAGTCGCCCGTTCCAGTTCCCCTCCTTCGGCGTGCAGGGTCGCCAGGCCGTTGCGCGCGCCGGGATGGCCGGGATCGAGCCGCAGCACGGCCTCGTAGGCGCCGCGCGCGGCGTCCGGCTGCTGGGCCAGGTGCTGCGCGCGGCCGGTACGATAGATCTGCTCGGCCTGCGCGCCGGTGTCGAGGGCGGCGCGCCAGCCGAACGGCGAGCAGGCCATCAGGCCGGCGCACAGCAGCGCAAGGCGGGTCATCTTGAGGGTGCGTCGCATGGGAGACTCCTTTTAGCGCGCGAAGGGCAAGGAACCCAGGGTGCGCGAGATCTGGATCGCGGCCGGTCCGAGCAGGACCATCAGCAGCGTCGGAAAAATGCAGAAGATCAGCGGGAACAGCAGCTTGAGACCGATCTTGGCCGCGGTTTCCTCGGCCATCACGCGCCGCTTGTGGCGCAGGTTCTCGGCATGCACGCGCAGCGAGTCGCCGACGCTGGTGCCGAAGCGCTCGGACTGGATCAGCATCGCGACCAGGGTGTCGACGTCGTCCACGCCCGAGCGCAGCGCGAAGTTACGTAGCGCCTTTTCCTTGGAAAAGCCCGCGCGCATCTCCATCAGCACCAGTTGCAGCTCCTGCGACAGCACCACGCTCTTGATGTGGATTTCGGCCGCCACCTTGACCAGCGCCCGCTCCAGGCTCAGGCCGGCCTCGACGCAGACGGTCAAGAGGTCGAGCGCGTCGGGGATGGTCTCGAAAATCTCGCGCCGGCGCCGCTGCACCACGCGCTCGAGCACCGCGTTCGGGGCGTAGTAGCCGAAGGCGGCGCCCAGCAGCAGGATGCCCAGCACCTTGCCGCCGCTGAGGGACGACCCATACAGCACCAGGAATGGCGCGCACATGGCCGGCATCAGGAGCGCAAGCGCGGTCTTGGACGCGAAGTACAGGGTCGGCGCCGAAGGGTTGCGCCAGCCGGCGTTCATGAAACGGGTGCGCAAGGTCGATTTTTCCCAGCCTTCCTCGGGGATCGACAGCCGGGTGAGGGGACGGGCAACGCTGGCGACGCGCTCGATCCAGCGCACCCCCGCTTCCTGCCCGGTGCGCGGGCCGAGGAAGCGGCGCAGGCGCTCGCGCAGGGCCAGCGGCGCGAACAGCACCAGCGCGACCCAGACCAGCAGGCAGACGACGACGAAGACGATCAGCAGGAAAATCAGTTGGGAAGAAGTCATGGGGGCCTCACACGCGGATGCGGATGGTCTTGCGCAGCCACAGCACGCCGAACACGATCATGCCAAGGCCGTACCACAGCAGGCGCACCCCGGACGGATCGGTCCACAGCATGCGCACGTAGGCCGGGCTGCTGACCAGCATCACGCCCATTACGCCGAACGGCAGCAGGCCCAGGATCCAGGCCGACATGCGTCCCTCGGCCGACAGCACGCGCACGTGCGCCACCAGCTTCAGGCGAGCGCGGATGATCTGGCTGATGTTGCCGAGGATTTCAGCCAGGTTGCCGCCCGATTCGCGCTGGATCAGCACCGCGATGATCAGGTAGCGCAGATCGGTCAGCGGGATGCGTTCGGCCAGGCCGTGCAGGGCCTCGTTCATCGGCACGCCGTAGTTGATTTCCTCGCGCGTGATGCGGAACTCGCCGGCCAGCGGCTCGGGCAGCTCGTTGCCGACGATTTGCAGCACGTTGGTGAACGAGTGGCCGGCGCGCAGCGCGCGCGCGATGAAGTCGGCGGCCTCGGGCAGCTGGTGCTCGATGCGCACCAGGCGTCGCATGCGCATGCGGTGCAGCAGCCACCAGGGCAGGAGCAGGCCGCCGATGCAGGCCAGGAGGCGCGCCGGCAGCGGCACGGCGACGGAACTGACGGCGCCCGAGGTCAGCACCAGGGCCGCCACCAGGCAGCCGAGCGAGCCGGCGAGGAACTGGCCGACCGACCAGGTGGCGCCGGCCTGCACCAGCAGCGCATCGATGCGCCGGGCCAGCGTCAAGCGATGCAGCAGGCGGTCCAGCGCCTCGATGCGGCTGTAGCGGCGCTGCTTGAGGATCGAGATCCTTTCGCCGCTGCGGCCGCTCACGCCGCCGGACATGATCTGCAGGCGGCGCGCGATGCGGCGCGCCGCCGCGCCATGGGTGCTCATCCACCACAGATAGAAGCCCTCGACCGCCAGGATCACGGCCGCGAACACCAGCACCACGAAACCATAGAACAAACCGTCCATATGCGCCCTCAGTCGCTCGCTTCAGTCATTCAAGTTCAGTCAAACCTGCGGTCGGGATCGAACGAATCGTCCGGCACCGGGACCCCAAACAGCTTGAGGCGGTCGGCGAAACGCGGACGCACGCCGGTGGCGCTGAAGTGACCCAGCACCTTGCCGTCGACGTCGACCCCGCTCTGCTCGAAGCGGAAGATCTCCTGCATCGAGATGATCTCGCCCTCCATGCCGGTGATTTCCTGCAGGCTGACCAGCTTGCGCGTGCCGTCGGTCAGGCGCGAGACCTGCACCACCACCGTCACCGCCGACACGATCTGCTGGCGGATCGCGCGCGGCGTCAGGTTCACCGCCGCCATGCTGACCATATTCTCCAGCCGCGACAGCGCGTCGCGCGGCGTGTTCGAGTGGATGGTGGCCAGCGACCCTTCGTGGCCGGTGTTCATCGCCTGCAGCATGTCGAGCGCTTCCGGGCCGCGCACCTCGCCCAGGATGATGCGGTCGGGCCGCATGCGCAGCGCGTTGCGCACCAGCGCGCGCTGCGGCACCTCGCCCTTGCCCTCGATGTTGGCCGGTCGCGTCTCCAGGCGCACCACGTGCGGCTGGCGCAGCTGCAGCTCGGCCGCGTCCTCGATCGTCACCACCCGTTCGGTGGCCGGGATGAAGCCCGAGATCAGGTTGAGCAGGGTGGTCTTGCCGCTGCCGGTGCCGCCCGAGATCAGGATGTTGACCTTGGCCATGCCCAGCCCTTCCAGCACCCGGATCATGGGCTGGGTCATGCTTTTATAGTCGAGCAGGTTCTGCACCGTCAGCGGGCTGCCGCCGAAGCGGCGGATCGACAGGATCGGCCCGTCCACCGCCAGCGGCGGAATGATCGCGTTCACCCGCGAGCCGTCCGGCAGCCTGGCGTCGACCATCGGGCTCGACTCGTCCACCCGGCGGCCAACGCGCGAGACGATCTTTTCGATGATCTTCATCAGGTGGGCGTTGTCGTGGAAGGTGATCTCGGTCAGTTCCAGCCGGCCGTGGCGCTCGACGTAGACCTTGTTGGCGGTATTGACCAGGATGTCCGAGATCGAGGGGTCGGACAGCAGCGGCTCGAGCGGGCCGAAGCCCAGCATCTCGTGCTGGATGTCGAGCACCAGGTGGTGCCGCTCGTGCTGGTTGAGGACGATGCGCTCGTCCTCGATGATGCGCTGGACCAGCAGCGCCAGCTCGTGCTTGAACTGCTCGGCGGTCAGGCGCTTGAGCCGCTCCAGGTCGATCCGGTCGAGGATCATCTGGTGCATCAGCTTCTTGAGTTCCTGATAGGCCTGGTTCGGCGCATCCTGCAGCTCGACGCCGACGCTGGTGATGCGCTCCTGGCCGGACAAGGCAAGTCGTTCGCGAAGGGACATATTGCGTCTTTCGTAACGGGATCAATAATAGGATCAGTAACAGGATCAATAAGCGTCGTCCTGGCGCCCGAACAGGCGGTCCAGCAGCCCGCGGCTTTCCTGGACCCGGTGCGCGGTCACCAGCTCGACCATTTCGGCCAGGCTGCGCGCGGCGAAGCTCGAGCGCGACAACTGCAGCACCGGCACGCCCTGGTTCACCGAATCGGTCACCGCGACGTAGTCGTTGGGGAAGGTGTGCACCACCTCGCAGCCGAGCGCCGCATGCAGGTCTTGCAGGCGCAGCTTGCCGCCCTTCTCGTAGCGGTTGACGATCAGGCGGATGTTGTCCAGCACGTAGCCCAGCGAACGGAAGATGTCGAGCAGGCGCCGCGCGTCGCGGATGTCGGGCAGCGCCAGCTGCAGCACCGGATAGATGGTGTCGGTGACGTCCAGCGCGCGCAGCGACACTGCATCGATCTGGCGCCCGACGTCGAGCAGCACGTAGTCGTAGTTCTGGCGCGCCACGCGCAGGATGGTATCGATGTGCTCCGGCTTGGCCTCTTTCGCGTGGCCGGGATCGTCGGCCGCGGCCAGCACGCCAAAACCCGGCGTGACGTGCACCAGGCACGATTCGAGGAAGGGCCCGTCCACGCGCGCGATCTGGGCGCACACGTCCGACATCGTCATGGCCGGCTTCTGGTCCGACACGTACAGGGCGGCGTCGCCGAACTGGCCGTGCAGGTCGATGAGCAAGACCTTCTTGCCCGCCAGCGTGGCCAGCGCATAGCCGAAGTTGGCCGAGATGAAGGTGGCGCCACTGCCGCCCTTGCAGGCGATGAAGGCCAGCACCTTGCCTTCGCGCAGGCTCGACACGCCGGCAGCGGTGGCGATCCGGTCCATCGCCTCATGGAAGGCGCGGTGCACCAGCGGCAATTGCAGCAGCTCGCGCACGCCGGCGCGCATCGCCGTGATCAACAGGTCGGGCTGGTGCTGGTTGGTGAGCAGCATCAACTGCGAACCCGGGTACTGGCGGCCCAGGCGCTCGAGCAACGCGGCCTCCAGCGGTTCCAGCCCGCTGGCGTCGACGATCACCAGTTGCGGGGCGTCCGGTTCCGGGCGGTCGAGCGCTTCGCGCAGGCTGGCGCGGGTGGCGGCCAGATGCAGGGGCGGCACCCGCGCCGCGCCCTGCGAGGCCAGCTCCGCGTACAAGTGACTGTCACGGCTGATCAGGAGCGCTCTCATGGCAACTCCGGACGAGGGACTTCTGCTCCGCGCGCGTCCATCACTGGTCCACCATCGCCGCCGGCGGCCCAAGTTCCGGCCGGGCGAACGAGCGCTGGTAGTTGTCGATGGCGGCGCGCGCGGCGCGGCCATCGAGGCCCAGGGCGGGATCGCGGCTGGCGGCGCCGCTCGGGTCGAGCACCTGGGCCGCCAGGTTGCTGCGGGTGGCCGCGCCGAAGCGCGCATCCCAGTCCGGCGTGGTCGAGACGCACCCCGGCGCGCCGCAGGCGAGCAGCGCCAGCACCGCCCATCGTTTGAATGTGGTTCGCATCGCATTCCCCTATGTCAGTTCGAAGCCGCCGGCGTCAGTTCGAAATTACCGGATGCCGTCCCGGATACCGGACTGGATACCGCGGCCGGCGCTGCGGCGGCGGACGGCTCCCCTTCCAGCCGCCCGCCCAGCATCAGGCCGGCGCGCGACGGCACGACATGGCCGTCGGTGGGCAGCACGTGGCTGCCGCCCGGCAGCGGCTTGACCAGGCGCGCCGTGATCACGAACACCAGCTCGGTGCGGTCCTGCTGGTAGTCGGTGCTGCGAAACAGCGCGCCCAGCACCGGAATCTCGCCCAGGCCCGGCAAGCCCTTCATGTTGGCGATCAGGTTGTTGCGCACCAGGCCGCCGATCGCGAAGCTCTGGCCGTCGTGCAGCTGCACCGTGGTGCTGGCGCGGCGCGTGGTCACCAGCGGCATGATCGCGGTGCCGTTGATGCCGGTGGCGGTGATGCCGATCCCTTCGCGCGACAGTTCGGACACCTCGGGCGACACCTTCAGGTTGATGCGCCCGCCCGACAGAACGGTCGGGGTGAAGCGTACGCCGACCCCGAATTCCTTCTCTTCCAGCGTGACGCGGTCGTCGTCCTGCGACACCGGGATGTAGAACTTGCCTCCGGCCAGGAACGAGCCTTCCTGGCCGCTGATGGCCAGCACGTTCGGCTCGGCCAGGATACGCACCAGGCCATCGAGCTTGTCGGCCTCGATGGCGAAGCGGTTGCCATTGGTCTTGAGCCCCGACAGGCTGCCGCGCGCCAGGCCGGTCAGGAAATCGGTGGCCAGGGTGGTGGTCCAGCTGCCGGAGCCGAAACTGAAGCGGGTGCCGGTCTCGAGCCGTTCGAGCAGGGTGCGCGAGACCTCGGCCACCTTGACCTCGAGCTGCACCTGCTGCGGCGCGCTCACCGCCAGCAGGTTGACCACCCGGGCGCCGGCGCCACCCGCCGCGCCGCCCCCGCCGCCATTCCTTCCCACCACGATCACGCCGTCGGTATCGTTTTCCTTGTCGGCCGCCGGCAGCTGGCGCAGCGGGCGACGCACGTAGGCGCCGGCCAGTTCCACCGCACGCTGCACGGCGGCGGCGTCGCTGACGGTGCCGGTCAGGATCAGGCTGTCGTTGGCCGCCATCACGCGGATGTCCTGCTCGTCCGGCATGGCGGCCTTGAGCGTGGCTTCCAGCCCGCTCGGGTCCATCGCGATGGTGATGTCGATCACGCTGCACAAGCCGCTACGGCCCTGCACGATCATATTGGTGCTGCCGACATCGACGGCGGCGATGTACAAGGTGTCGGGGGCGACCAGCATGGCCTGCACCACGGCCGGGTTGCCGACGCTGCGCCGGGCCACCTTCTCGGGCAGGCGCAGCATGGTCGACTTGCCCATCTGGAGCGCCATCGTGGCCGGCCGCGCCGCCTCGCCGCGGCATCCTTCGGCAGCATGCGCGGGCGGCTCGCCCGCGCTGCGGGTGGGCGCCGGTTTCTTGGGCGCCGGCTTCGGTTCCGCCGCCTGTTGGATGGCGGCGGTGGTGGGCGCGGCGCTGGCCAGGGCCGGGCCGGCCAGCGCTGCGAGGACGGCGGCAAGGGCGACGCGCAATGCGATCGGAGAACGTCGTTTCATGATCGGTCCAGTCGGTGGTCAGAAGCATTCCTGCGAGGCGTGCAGGCCATTGATGACGCTGATGCAGTCGCGCTTGGGCGGGGCCGGCGCGCGCACCTGCTGCACGCGCGGCCGCGGCGGGGCCCGCACCACCGGCGGCGGCGCGGCGGCGGCGATCGTGGGCAACAGGTTTTCCTTGGTCGCGCCGAGGGTGGCGGCGGCGGCCGGATCGACCTGGTTGCGCAGCGCCAGCGACAGGGTGCCCACGCTGCGCGCCAGGTCCAGTTTTTCGGCCTCGGCCGGGGTCACCTCGAGCGTGACGGCATTGACCACCCTGGGCTTGGTCTCGTCGCGGCTCACTTCCTGCGCCACCGCCAGCACCAGGATCCGCTCCAGCACGATCTTCGAGATGCTCTGCTCGCGCGCCCGGGCCGCGTTCGGCTCCAGCATGGTTTCGGTACTGACGATGATGTCGACGTAGTTGCCTGGCAGGGTGAAGCCGGCCACCCCGATCACGTCATTGACGCGCACCGTGATCGCGCGCTTGCCCTCGGTGATCAGGGCCGACAGGCCCCCCAGGGTGCCGGCCGGAGCCAGCTTGGCTTCGCTGATCGGTTCGCCCGCGAGCAGGCTGCTGCGCAATACCCGTCCGCCCAGCGGCGCCGGATCGGTAAAGGCGCCCTTCGGCACGCTGTCGGCCGGCCAGTCGGCCAGCTTGAACATCTCGGGTGTCAGGCGTTGCCCGATGTCGACGTCGGCCTTGGCGACGACGATCCGGCCGGCGCTCGCACCCGGGGCATTGAGCAGCCAGCTTGCCGCCAGCGCCACCGCCAGCAGGCCCAGCACCACCGCCAGTGCCATCATGGTCACGGCACGTTTGTTCTTCATCACGCATCCCCTTCCTTGTCTGCTGCATCCGCCGCCGGCGGGTTCGGTGCACAAGGCAGCGCGGGCGGCAGGGCGCTGGCTCCAAACAGACTGCTCCAGGCCTGGACCAGGCCGTCCACGTCGCAGCGCGGCGCGCGGCCGGCGAAGCCGGCAAAGTCGGCGATCCGCCCCAGCAGCTCGTGCGGCCAGGCAGCCAGCAGCGGGCGCCGCGTGCGGCGATGCAGTTCGTCGACAAGAAAGTCGAATGCCGTTTCGTCGAAGTCGATGCGGCGCAACCGCGCCTGGCGCCGCAGCAGCGCGCGGTAATTCGATTCGGACAGCGGCCCGACGGCGATGCGGTAGCCGATGCGGCGCAGGCAGGCGTCGTCCAGCACCGATTCGGGCGCCAGGCTGGTGGCCAGCACCAGGTTGGCGTCGAACGGCAGCGCGTGGCTCGGGCCGTGCGGCACCGTCACGTGGTCCTGGCCGGCCTCGAGCGCGCCCAGCCAGCGGTGCAGCAGCTCGCCGGCCGGCATCCGTTGACGTCCCAGGTCGTCCAGCACCAGCAGTCCATTGTTGGCCAGGATGTGGGGCGGCGCGCGCAGCACGCCGCTGGCGGCGTCCACCCGCAGTTCCAGCATGTCACGCGTAAGCTCGGCGCCGACGTGCACCAGCGGCCGCTGGCTCAGGGCCCAGCGCGCGTCGCAGCTGCGGCGCTCTTCCAGGCCGCGCATCTGCAGCGGCGGCGGATGCAGGGCCGGATCGTGCAGCTGCACGATCTCGTGGTTGACCAGCACCGCGTACGGCACCGCGATCGGATCCCGGCGCAGGCGGGCGAACTTGCGCGCCAGGGTGGTCTTGCCGCTGCCGGACGGGCCGTACAGCAGCAGCGGACGGCCGGAATACAGGGCCGCGCCGATCAGCTCGCGCATCGCCGGTTCCAGGCCGTCGCCGTCGAGCACCGCTTCGAGTTCGGCGCGCGCCACGCGCGGCGCGTCCGGCTGGCGCTGCGACTGCTGCGCCACCGCCGCGCGCCAGGCCGCCAGCGTCACCGGCGCAGGGCCAACATAGCGCGACTCGGCCAGGTGCTCGCCCGCGGCGCGCGCGCCGGCGGCGGTGAGCTGGTAGTGCACGTCGAGATCGGTCTCGCCCGAATAAGCGACTTCAGCCTGCTGGCCGGCGACCAGGCCCTGCAGCACTTCGCGCACCACGCTGACCGACAACCGCAAGCGTCCGGTGAGCCTGGATAGCGGCGTCTTGCCGCCCGCATGCAGGACCTTGAGCACCAGCCCCGTCACCAGGCGCGGATCGAGCCCGGTGTCGCGTACGGTGCGCGGCTGGCGTGGCAGCACGGCGGCTACGTCGCCATCGCTGGACGACGCGCCGGTCCCGGACCCGAACGAGGATGCATCGTGCCCGGCGGTGGCCGTGGTGGCCGACAACATTCCCATCATGAATCCTCCTGCCATGAAAATGTTTCGTAAGACCTTGATTTGATTCTAGCGAGCAGCCCCAGCAGGCACTTGATACCTGACAAAGGGCCAACAAAGGCAGAACAAGGCCGGACGGTGGTATCAAAGAAATGGACGATCGGCATAGCGGCTGACCAGCAAGGCGATGGCGCCGGCGGCGATCGCCACCCCGTAGGGAATCGATCCGGCGCTGGGCGGACCGCCGGCGCTGCCGGGCGTCGGCGCGCGCGGCAGCCGCAACAGCGCGGGCCGCACGATCCCCCACAGGTTCGACAACGCCATGCGCAGGCGGCCCTTGAAGACGAGCACGGCGAGCGCCATCACGCCGCCCGCGCACCAGGCCAGGATGGCGATGCGTAGTGCGTCGCCGGGGCCGGCGAAGGCGCCCACGGCCGCCATCATCTTGACGTCCCCGGCTGCCATGCCGCGGATCAGGTAAAAAGGAAGAAAGACCGCCAGTCCGGTCGCCGCTCCGCCCAGCCAGGCGAGCAGCCCATCCACCGGTTGCGGCGACAGCAAGTGCAAGACCAGGGCGCCGAGCATGCCGGCGGCCAGCAGCCGGTTCGGGATGCGGCGACTTTCCAGGTCCTTGAGCGCCGCCGCGCTGACCAGCAGCAGCAGCAGCGTATCGAGGTAAAGTGCGACAGCCATGATCGGGTTCCTCGAGATTGAAAAAGCCCCGCCTGGGCCAGGTCCGACAACCCGCGCGGGGCCAACCGAAAAAAAAAGCCCCCCAGGGCCGAACCGCGTCCCGGGGGGCAGGCAGATTACGGAGGAGTTGGAGTGTCGAACTGGTCTCGGATGTACTCGAAGGCCAGCTTGATCTCGTCGCCGACTTCGCCGGCGACACCGGCCATCACCACGCCGATGAGGGCGGCGATCAGGCCATACTCGATGGCGGTCACACCGTTTTCGTCAGCGAAAAATGCTTTGATGGCGGAGGTAATCGTGCTCATGACAAACTCCTTATGATGGTTGAGGAAATACTGGCTGCGACTGGGCCCCGTCGCCACTGCTGTGTTGCGTTTGCCAGTGAGTTCACTTTACCGATTAGTGCCCTACGGCAAGTTGACTACCCACAACTTTTCCGTATGGAAATGCGTGCTTCTGATAAGAAACAAGTTCGCCGGGCGACATGGTGGGATTGTGGGAAACGATGGATAAAAATTGTCAAGAATAGTTGCCGTTAATACAAAAAAGTATTATGCTGTTTTGCTCGACCGCTGAAAATGCGGCACCGCTGTTCGTGGCCCAGGACGTCCATTCAGGACGGTCCGCCTGTGCTCCACGCCCTGCGCGGGCAGTCTCTCCCGGTACCCTTATTGTTTGGTCTGATAACGACGACATGGATTCCCTGCTGCGACACATGGTGGACATGACCGGCCACCGCGATCACACCATGCTGGACATTTCCGTGATTTCAGCGGTCCAGGAATTGTCCGGCGCGGCCCGCACCCGGGTGCTCACCATCGCCAGCGTCGGCGGGCAGTACTTCGCGCGTTCGCGCGCCTGCATCCACGCGGGTGGCGTGGCCTGCCTCGAAGAGCCGCAGGACAGCGGTCCCGGCGAACCCATTGCGCTGTATCCCGAACTGGGCGCCTGCCTGCGCCGCCACGAACCGCGCGCCGAAAGCATCGGCGCCGACGGCCTGCGCCGCCTGTGGCTGCCGATCTGGTTTGGCGACAAGCCCGACACCTGCCTCGAGATCGTGCACGTCGAACCGTTCACGCCCGAGGCGCTGTACATGGTCGACGGGATCGTCAGCGTGTACCGCAACTTCCAGAACCTGCTCGACTACAGCGAGCGCGACTCGCTCACGGGCCTGCTCAACCGCAAGACCTTCGACGACCAGCTGGCGCGCATGCTGCACGTCTCCGAGACCGACGCCACGGCCCACGGCCAGGCCGAGCGGCGCCACCCCAAAGGCGAAGAAAAGCAGTGGCTGGCGGTGGTCGACGTCGACCACTTCAAGGGCGTCAACGACCGCTTCGGCCACCTGTACGGCGACGAGGTGCTGATCCTGATCGCCAACCTGCTGCAGTCGTCGTTCCGCGCCCAGGACCGGGTATTCCGCTTCGGCGGCGAGGAATTCGTGGTGCTGCTGCGCTCGACGAACCTGGAGAACGCCCGCCGCATCATCGAGCGCTTCCGCGCCGACGTCGAGCACCACGACTTCCCGCAGGTGGGCAGGGTCACCGTCAGCATCGGCTTTACCAGCGTCAGCGCCGCCGATTCGCCGGTGGTCACGCTCGGCCACGCCGACCAGGCCCTGTACTACGCCAAGGCGCATGGCCGCAACCGCGTATGCCACTACGAAGAGCTGGTCGCCGGCGGCCTGCTGCAGACCGTGGCCGTCAACGACACCGCCGAATTCTTTTGACGATCGTCGTCGGCGCCGCCCTGCGCTGCCGCGGCGGATGGCCGGCGCTCAGGCCTCGGCCAGCTGCATGAAACGCAGCGGCTCGACCTGCCACTTGGCGGCCGACTCATGGCGCACGATGCGGTCGCCGCCGCCGAAGCCCACCGCGCGCGACAGGTCGACCGTCTCGGGGCGGATATAGACCTGCTTCTTCGCATGGAAGAACACGTTCACCTTCGGCGTGAGCAGGCTCGATTCGTGCGGCTCGACAACCACGCCCAGCCGGCCCGACTCCAGCAGCACCAGGGTGCCGACCGGGTAGATGCCGACGCAGCGCATGAATTCCTGGACCAGCACCGGATCGAAGTGGTGCTTGCTCCACTCGTAGATCTTGCGTAGCGCCTCGGCCGCCGGAATGCCCTTGTGGTAGCAGCGGTCGGACGTGATCGCGTCGTACACGTCGACGATGGCCGCCATCTGCGCCAGCTCGCTGATGCCGTCCCCCGCCTGGCGGTCCGGATAGCCGCTGCCGTCGCGCCGCTCATGGTGGTGCAGCGTGATGTCGAGCGGCACCGGGCCGATGCCGGGCGTCTTCACCAGGAGGTCGTGGCCGTCGCGCGGATGGCGCTTGACGATGTCGAATTCGGCGTCGGTCAGGCGGCCCTGCTTGTTGAGGATGGCGTCCGGCACCATGGCCTTGCCGGTGTCGTGCAGCAGGCCGCCCAGGCCGGCCTGGTAGATGGTTTCCTCGTCCATGCCGCGCGAGCGGCAGAAGGCGACCAGCAGCGCGCACACGCTCACCGAATGCAGGAAGGTATAGTCGTCCTTGTTCTTGAGCCGCAGGAGGCTGGGCAAGGCGCCCGAGTTGCGCAGGATCGATTCGGTAACGCTCTGCACCACCGGGCCCACCTGGTCCAGCTCGACGGCCTTGCCCAGGCGCGCATCCCGCATCACGGCGCGCACCAGGTCGCCGGCCTGGCGCCGCACATGGATGGCGCGCTGCAATTCCTCGGCCAGCGGCACCCGCACGCGCGCGAACGCCGTGGCGGTGTGCGCCAGCGCCGTTACCTCGGCTTCGGTGGCGGCCGCGCTGTCGTCGGCGGTCGGCGCGTCGACGTCCAGGCCGCGGCGGCAATCGATCAAGATGCCGCGGATGCGCGCCTCGACGATCTTGCGGATCTCGGCCTCGTTAGTGATCAGGAACTGGTTGCGTACGAACGGATGCTCCATCCAGCCGCAATCCAGGTCGTGGATGAACATGCCCACCCTGAGCTGTGAAGAATCCACTTTTTTCAGCATCTGTCGTGTCTCTTCTTTTGCATGAAATACCGGCGCCACTCGCCTATGCAGCAAGTATAACAAGATGATTGCTAAATTGAACTTAATGTTGCATTAGAGATACGCAATGTGAAATGGATCGAAGGCAGTCGTATTACTTCGCCGCGAGCTTGACGTTAACGTTAACGTCAGATACCGTACCAGCATCGCGTCCTCACCGCTCACAAGGACTTTTCCCTCATGAACGACATCATCACCGCGCCGAAACCCGCAGCGAAGCTCAACCTGCCCGAACAGCCGCGCCTGGCGAACAAGGTCCGTTTCGTCACCGCCGCCTCGCTGTTCGACGGCCACGACGCCTCGATCAACATCATGCGCCGCATCCTGCAGTCGAACGGCGCCGAGGTGATCCACCTCGGCCACAACCGCTCGGTCGACGAGGTGGTCACCGCGGCGCTGGCCGAGGACGTGCAGGGCATCGCCATCTCGAGCTACCAGGGCGGCCACGTCGAATACTTCAAGTACATGATCGACCTGCTGCGCCAGCGCGGGGGCGAGCACATCAAGGTGTTCGGCGGCGGAGGCGGGGTGATCGTCCCGAGCGAGATCGAGGACCTGCACGCGTATGGCGTGACGCGCATCTTCAGCCCGGAAGACGGCCAGCGAATGGGCCTGGTCGGCATGATCCGCTCGATGCTCGAAGCCTGCGACGTCGACCTGTCGCCCTATGCCCCGACCTCGCTCGCGGCGCTGCGCAGCGGCGACATCGCGGCGCGCCACCGCCCGCTGGCCCAGCTGATCACGGCGCTCGAGAACGATCGCGTAGAGCCAGCGCTGCGCAAGGAGATCCTCGACACGGCCGACACGCTGCGCGTGCCGACCCTGGGCATCACCGGGACCGGCGGCGCCGGCAAATCGTCGCTGACCGATGAACTGATCCGCCGCATCCGCCTCGACCAGGGCGACCGCCTGAACATCGCCGTGATCTCGATCGACCCGTCGCGCCGCAAGTCGGGCGGCGCCCTGCTGGGCGACCGCATCCGCATGAATGCGATCAATCCATGGAACGGACGGCAGCGCGTGTTCATGCGCTCGCTGGCCACGCGCGAGGCGGGCTCCGAGATCTCGCAGGCCCTGCCCGACGTGATCGCCGCCTGCAAGGTCGCCGGCTTCGACCTCGTGATCGTCGAGACCTCGGGCATCGGCCAGGGCGACGCCGCCATCGTGC
Source organism: Massilia sp. UYP34 (assembly GCF_056279385.1). Classification (NCBI taxonomy): domain Bacteria; kingdom Pseudomonadati; phylum Pseudomonadota; class Betaproteobacteria; order Burkholderiales; family Oxalobacteraceae; genus Massilia; species Massilia sp. UYP34. The sequence goes on from NZ_JBWBRF010000001.1 coordinate 347,811, forward strand.
CGCACGTCGACACCGCGATGTACGTGATGACCCCGGAATTCGGCGCCGCCTCGCAGCTCGAAAAGATCGACATGCTCGATTTCGCCGATCTCATCGCGATCAACAAGTTCGACCGCAAGGGCGCGCTCGACGCGCTGCGCGACGTCGCCAAGCAATACCAGCGCAACCGCGAACTGTGGTCGATGAGCCCGGACCAGATGCCGGTCTACGGCACCCAGGCCTCGCGCTTCAACGACGACGGCGTGACTGCCCTGTACCACGGCCTGCTGCCGAAACTGGCCGAGCTGGGCTTGCCGCTCGAGAGCGGCAAGCTGCAGGCGCCGGCGCAGCGCTACTCGAGCGGCAAGAACGTGATCGTGCCGCCCGCGCGCAGCCGCTACCTGGCCGAGATCGCCGACACCGTGCGCGGCTACCACCGCACGGTCGGCAAGCAGGTCCAGCTCGCGCGCGAGCGCCAGCAGTTGCAGGAGGCCAAACGCATGCTCGCTGCCGCCGGCAAGGGCGTTGCTCAGTCAGCCGACCTCGATGACCTGATCGCCGAGCGCGACAACGCCATGGACGGCGAAGCCAGGGCGCTGGTCGCCGCCTGGCCGCAGCTGCAGGCGACCTACGCGGGCGAAGAGCACGTGGTGAAAATCCGCGACAAGGAAATCCGCACGCGCCTGATTTCGACGACCTTGTCCGGCAATCCGGTGCGCAAGGTGGCGCTGCCGCGCTTCGAGGACCATGGCGAAATCCTGCGCTTCCTGATGCTGGAAAACGTGCCAGGTGCGTTTCCGTACACCGCCGGGGTATTCCCCTTCAAGCGCGAGGGCGAGGATCCGACCCGCATGTTCGCCGGCGAGGGCGACGCCTTCCGCACCAACCGCCGTTTCAAGCTCGTTTCGACCGGCATGGACGCCAAGCGCCTGTCGACCGCCTTCGACTCGGTGACCCTGTACGGCGCCGACCCGGCGCTGCGTCCGGACATCTACGGCAAGGTCGGCAACTCGGGCGTGTCGATCGCGACGCTGGACGACATGAAGGTGCTGTACGACGGCTTCGACCTGTGCAGCCCATCGACCTCGGTCTCGATGACCATCAACGGCCCGGCCCCGACCATCCTGGCGATGTTCATGAATACCGCCATCGACCAGCAGATGGACAAGTTCGTGGAAAACAACGGGCGCCAGCCGAGCGCCGAAGAAGCGGAGCACATCCGCGCCTGGGTGCTCACCGCCGTGCGCGGCACCGTGCAGGCCGACATCCTGAAGGAAGACCAGGGCCAGAACACCTGCATCTTCTCGACCGAGTTCTCGCTGAAGGTGATGGGAGACATCCAGGAATATTTCGTGACGCACGGCGTGCGCAATTTTTACTCGGTGTCGATCTCGGGCTACCACATCGCCGAAGCCGGCGCAAATCCGATCTCGCAGCTGGCGTTCACCCTGTCGAACGGCTTCACTTTCGTGGAAGCCTACCTGGCGCGCGGCATGCACATCGACGACTTCGCGCCGAACCTGTCGTTCTTCTTCTCGAACGGCATGGACCCGGAATACACGGTGCTGGGCCGCGTGGCGCGCCGCATCTGGGCGGTGGCCATGCGCGACAAGTACGGCGCCAACGAGCGCAGCCAGAAGCTCAAGTACCATATCCAGACCTCGGGCCGCTCGCTGCACGCGCAGGAGATCGACTTCAACGACATCCGCACCACCCTGCAGGCGCTGATCGCGATCTACGACAACTGCAATTCGCTGCACACCAATGCCTATGACGAGGCGATCACCACGCCGACCGACGAATCGGTGCGCCGGGCCCTGGCGATCCAGCTGATCATCAACCGGGAATGGGGCCTGGCCAAGAACGAGAACCCGAACCAGGGCGCCTTCATCATGGACGAGCTGACCGACCTGGTCGAAGAGCAGGTGCTGCAGGAGTTCGAGCGCATCGCCGAGCGCGGCGGGGTACTGGGCGCGATGGAGACCGGCTACCAGCGCGGCAAGATCCAGGAAGAGTCGATGCTGTACGAGCACCGCAAGCACGACGGCAGCCTGCCGATCATCGGCGTCAATACCTTCCGCAACCCGAAGGGCGCCGCGCTGCCGGCCACGATCGAACTGGCCCGCTCGACCGACGAGGAAAAGCAGTCGCCATTGCAGCGCCTGGAAGACTTCCAGCGCCGCAACGCCGATGCGGCGCCCGGCGCGCTGGCCGCCCTGCGCCAGGCCGCGATCGACGACGAGAACGTGTTCGCGCGCCTGATGGACGCGGTGCGCGTATGCTCGCTGGGCCAGATCACGACCGCGCTGTTCGAGGTCGGTGGGCAGTATCGCCGCAATATGTAGTGTGCAGCCACGAGGACGCATAGAATGGTTCCGTCCCCACCACGGAGCCATGCATGACGATCCAGCCCGACCAGCTTGCCGCCCTGATGCGCGAAGTCGAACGGGAAGACCCGATCGATTTCGCCGACCTGCCCTTCCCCGAGGACGAGATGCGCGCCATCGTCGCCAACCACCTGTGCGAGATGGCGGCGGCGATGGAAAGCTTCAGCGAGGAAGACCGTGCGCTGACCCTGCTCGCCGTATCGGCCAAGCTGGTGCTGGAAAACCTGGTGCTGCACGTGCAACTGTTGCGGCGCCATGGCTTGCCGGTGGGCGAGAACGTCGAGGCCCTGCTGGGCCGGCTGCGCCGCGATCCCGGCCCCGAAGGCGGCGGCGAGGGATAATTTTCCCGGCATAGACATTTTCTCAACATCCATGCACGCTGCATCGGATAAGTTTTGCAACAGCCGTGTCCGTTTGTACACTGGGTGCGCGGTTCCTTCAGGTATGATTTGTTGTTGAGAATTTCGCTTACCTGGCGAAACGACCGTCTCCACTGCCTGAGGAATTCCAGATGCCGCGCCACCCCACCAAGCTCAAACTCACCGCCGCTCTCCTGACCGGCGCCCTCCTGACCGTCGGCCTGGCCGGCTGCAACCGGACCCAGTCGACCGAAACCCTGCTGGCCGAGGCCTCCGAATACCAGCAAAAGGGCGACATCAAGGCCGCCCTGATCCAGCTCAAGAATGCCGTGGCGAACAGCCCGGAAGACGGCGAGGCGCGTCTGGCGCTGGGCTCCCTGCAACTCTCCACCGGCGACAACGTCTCGGCCGAAAAGGAACTGGGCCGCGCGCGCGCGCTCGGCATCGCCGACGAGCGGGTGCTGCCGCTGCAGGGCCGGACCCTGATGCAGCAGGGCAAGTTCAAGGAAGTGCTGGAGCTGATCACGCCGGAGAAAGCCGGCAAATCGGCCGCGCTGCTGTCGCTGCGCGGCGACGCCTTGCTGGGCAGCGGCAAGCCCGACGAAGCGAAACAGGCTTATGAGGCGGCGCTGGCCGCGAACGCCAATTCCGGCGACGCCCTGATGGGCCTGGCGCGCCTGTCGGCCGTACGCGGCGAGCGCGATGCCGCCCTGCTCTACGTCGACCAGGCCGTGGCCAAGGATCCGAACAATCCCGAAGTCTTCATGATGCAGGGCGCGATGCTGCGTTCGATGAACAAGCTGGACGAAGCCTTGGGCGCCTTCGACAAGGCGCTGGCGCTCAAGCCGGACCACCGCGGCGCCCACATCGAGAAAGCCTATATCGAAATCGGGCGCGGCAAGTTCGACGCGGCCAAGAAAGAGGTCGAGGCGGCGGAAAAGAATTCGCCGGGCAGCCTGCTGGTGGTGTACACCCGCGCCCTGTATGAATTCTCGCAAGGCAAGCACTCGGCGGCGCGCGATGCGCTGGCGAAGATCCTCAAGGTCGCCCCCAACCATTATCCGAGCATCCTGCTGGCCGGCGCCTCCGAGCTGCAGCTGGGCGGCACTCAGCAGGCCGAGCAGCATCTGCGCAAATACCTGGAAGCCAATCCGAACAACGTCTATGCGCGCAAGCTGCTGGCCCAGGTCCAGCTCAGGAATTCCCAGCCGGCCGACGCCGCCGCCACCCTGGCGCCGGCCCTGAAGGATGCGCCGCAGGATGCCCAGCTGCTGGCCCTGGCCGGCGAATCGTATATGCAGGTGCGCGACTTCGACAAGGCCGCCAACTACCTGCAGCAGGCCGCCACCCTGGCGCCGCAGGCAGCCGCCGTGCGCACCTCGCTGGGCCTGTCGCGCCTGGCCCAGGGCGACCAGGCACGCGCGCTGAGCGACCTCGAACTGGCCGCCACGCTCGATCCGACGTCGCTGCAGGCCACCATGGCCCTGGTCCAGACCGAGATCAACATGAAGCGCTACGACAAGGCGCTGGCCGCCGTCGCTGCGCTCGAGAAGCAGCAGCCGGACAACGCGCAGGTGCAGCAGCTCAAGGGCGCGGTGTATATGGTCCAGAACAAGAACGCGGAAGCGCGCGCCGCCTTCGAGAAGGCGCTGTCGCTGCAGCCGAGCTTCCTGCCGGCGGTGACCAACCTGGCGCGCCTGGACGTGCAGGAAAACAAGCCGGACGCCGCCAAGGCCCGTTTCACCGCCTTCCTGGACCAGAACAAGGACAACGCCGACGCCATGACGGCGCTGGGCGACCTGGCCATGCTGCAAAAGAACCAGGCCGAGGCCACGAGCTGGTTCGAGAAGGCCAGCAGCGCCAATCCGAACGCCACAGCCCCGGCCCTCAAGCTCGGCGCGCACTACCTGGCTACCCAGCAGGCGCCCAAGGCGCTGGCGCTGGCGCGCAAGCTCCAGACCGGGCATCCGGGCGATGCCGGCGTGCTCGAACTGCTCGGCCAGTCGCAGGCCGCCACCAAGGACCTGAACGGCGCGCTCGACACCTACAGCAAGCTGGTCAACGTGCTGCCGAAGGCGCCCGGCGCCCAGCTGCGCCTGGCCCAGGTGCAATTGGCGCTGAAGAATGAATCCGCGGCCGCCACCCACCTCAAGCGCGCGGTCGACCTCCAGCCCGACTTCGTGCCGGCGCGCCTGATGCAGGTTGACCTGGCGCTGCGCGGCAAGCGGCCGGACGACGCGCTGGCGGCGGCGCGCGCGCTGCAGACGGCGGCGCCCAAGGCGCCGGTCGGCCACGTGCTCGAAGGCGACGTGTTGATGTCGCAGCAAAAATTCGCCCAGGCCCAGCAATCGTATGAAAAAGGCCTGGCCCTGGCGCGCTCGTCGGAACTGACGGTCAAGGTGATGCAAGCCATGCAGGCCGGCGGCAAGAGCAAGGAAGCCCTGGCGCGCGGCCAGGCCTGGCTCGCCGCCCAGCCGGACGACGTGCGGGTCTCGCTGCTGGTGGCCGAGCTCAACCTGGCGTCCAGGGACTACAAGGGCGCCATCGCCAGGCTCGAGAACGCGCAGAAGCGCGCCCCCGAGCATCCGCTGGTGCTGAACAACCTGGCCTGGGCCTACCAGCAGGTGAAGGACCCGCGCGCGCTGGCGACCGCCGAAAAGGCGTACAAGCTGGCCAGCGACAGCCCGGGCGTGATGGACACCCTGGGTTGGGTGCTGGTGGAGCAGGGCGACACCGCGCGCGGCCTGCCCCTGCTGCAGAAGGCCAGCAGCCAGGCGCCGAACTCGACGGAGATCCGCTACCACCTGGCGCAAGCCCTGCACAAGAGCGGCGACAAGGCCGGCGCGCGCCGAGAACTCGACAAGCTGCTGGGGTCGAACGCGCCGTTCGCCCACGCCGACGAGGCGCGCGCGCTGCTCAAGTCGCTGTAACCGGAGGGTCCGCCGCGGGGCCAGACCGGCCCGCGGCGCACCGTGCGCACATGCGCTGCGCATGGAAGAAGTAGGCTGCCTCATCCTATCGAACGCTGGATTTATTAATGTCGGGATAAGATGACGTTCTCCTAATTGAGGATGTTTATCGTGGACGACGATTCGTACGGAATCCGGCTTACCGATACTTCGGATGGTCGTAACACGGCCAGTATGCTGATCAGCAGGATGTATGCCTGGCGCGGCTACACCGGAAATCACCAGCCCGGCAGCGACCCTAACCGCATCACCCTGACCGCCACCGACAAGGGCGACGTGGTCGGCACGCTCAGCATCGGCATCGATTCCGAGGTCGGCCTGATGGCCGACGAAATCTTCCGGGACGAGCTCGACGCCCACCGCCGCCGCGGCGCCAGGCTGTGCGAATTCACCAAGTTCGCCTTCGACCCCTCGGTGCGCTCCAAGACGGCGCTGGCCAATGTGTTCCACCTGGCCGTGATCTATGCGCGCGACATGCATGGCTGCACCGACATCGTGATCGAGGTCAATCCGCGCCATCGGCGCTTCTACGAGCGCATGCTGGGCTTTCGCAAGGAAGGCGAGCTCAAGACCAACCCGCGGGTCGATGCGCCGGCCTACCTGTTGCGCGTGAACCTGCAATACGTCACCGAGCAGATCGCGCGCTTCGGCGGCACCTATGCCGCCGATGGCGAAACCGAAGAACGTTCTTTCTATCCATATTTCTTTTCTCCACGCGAAGAGCGTGGCATTATCAATCGCCTGCTGCGCATGGATGAATCGCATCCGGCATGACGGCCGCGCTCCAGCGCTGGCCGGCGTCGTTTCCACTGCTATCCCGAACCGTCAATGAGTAAACCGTTCAACTACGAACAGGCATTTTCACGCAATATCGGCTGGGTCACCGCGGCCGAGCAACAGCAACTGCGCGGCAAGCGCGTGGCCATCGCCGGCGGCGGCGGCGTCGGCGGCGTACACCTGCTGACCCTCGTCCGGCTCGGCGTGGGCAGTTTCCGCATCGCCGACTTCGACACCTTCGATGTCGCGAACTTCAATCGCCAGGTCGGCGCCATGATGTCGACGCTCGGCCAGTCCAAGACCGAGGTGCTGGCGCGCATGGCGCGCGACATCAATCCCGACGTCAAGATCGAGATCTTCCCGGACGGTGTCCACCAGGACAATCTCGACGCCTTCCTGGCCGGGGTCGACCTGTACGTCGACGCGCTCGATTTCTTTGCCTTCGACGCGCGCCAGCAGACCTTCGCCGCCTGCGCCCGGCTCGGCATCCCGGCCACCACCGGGGCGCCGCTGGGCATGGGTGCGGCCCTGCTCAACTTCATGCCGGGCAAGATGACCTTCGAAGACTATTTCGGCTGGGGCGACCTGCCGGACCAGGAAAAGGCGATCCGCTTCGTGGTCGGCCTGGCGCCCGCCGGCCTGCACCGGCCCTATCTGGTGGTGCCGGAAGCGGTCAACCTGGCCGAGCAGCGCGGCCCGTCGACCTTCATGGCCTGCCAGCTGTGCGCCGGCATCTGCGCCACCGAGGCGCTCAAGATCCTGCTGAACCGCGGCGAGGTGCTGGCGGCGCCCTGGGGCATGCAGTTCGACGCCTATCGCAACAAGCTCAAGCGCACCTGGCGGCCCGGCGGCAACCGCCATCCGATCCAGCAGCTGATGCTGGCGATCGGGCGGCGCCAGTTCGCGCGCATGGCGGCTGGACGCTGAACGCCAGCCGCCGGCTTCCCGGACGTCAAAAAGCCACTGCCGGATCGCTCCGGCAGTGGCTTTTTTCCAGCTGCTGACGTAAGGCCTGCCAGGGCAGGCCCGTCGTTATCAGGCAGCTTTCTTGTTGCGGCGGCGGGCTGCGTACAGGCCCAGCATGCCCAGGCCCAGCAGGCCAACCGATGCTGGCTCAGGCACTTCGGCCTCTGGCAGGGTCGAGAACACCACGTCCAGCGAACCGTTGATGGTCGTGGTACCGCTCGGGGTGAAGTTGTTCAGCTGGCCCGACTGGAAGCTCATCATGTAGAACGGGTTCGGCGCGACGAAGAAGCTGCTGCCGGCGCCGGTCAGGGTGAAGGTGCTCGACGCACCGAAGCTGCCGCAGTTGATGCCATCATCGCCGCAAGTCGGCAGGTTCGGATCCAGTTGGCCATAGCCCGACACCGGGTTGCCGGTAGCCAGCAGGGTGCTGGTCTCGGTGGAGTAATCTTCCAGGAACAGGTTCAGGTTGCCCGAACCGGCGCTGAAGTTGAAGTTGGTCACGCCGTCCGTCATCGAGTAATTGCCGCTCGCGGTGTAGGTCGCATACAGACCATAGGCAGCGCCCAGGCCGGTGCGACGAGCCTCATAAGCCGTGTTGCCGCCGTTGCCGACGAACTGGCCTGCAGTCCAGAGCAGCGACACATTGAAGGTGCCGTCCGGGTTGAAGGTTGCCTGCTCGGTATAGTTGCCGGTGATTTTGTCAGCGACAAAGTTCGCGTAGTTGCCATTGATCGGATCAACGGTGAACTCGTTGAACGGTGCGGCGATGGCTGCGGTGCTGAACATCGAGGCTGCGGCGAGGGAAGCTGCGATCATGGTCTTCGAAACTGCGTTCATCTTGATTCTCCTGGGTTGTGGGTTCGTACTAACACCCTCTATGTAAGCAACCATCGTGCCAGCTATCGCAATCCCTTTTAAATCAAATACTTAACACACAGATTCGTAATGGAAATTATAACACTGTAAAAAATCCCGACAGCCACCTTTATAAAATTCTCACGCCGCTGTCGGCCTCGTCCTACAGGGGTTTCCGCAACACCACATTCCAGGTATTCCCGGACGTGAATTCGCTGGCGACTTCGTAGCCGGCGGCCAGCACCTTGGCGCGCAGCTCTTCGATGTGGAACGGGCTGTACAGGATGCCCTTGCGGATGCCCCAGTCGTTGATCTTTTGCGCCGCCCAGCGCAGCGGCGCGGCGCCGGACGGATACAGCAGCACGTTGGCGGCCAGCGTTCCACCCGGCTTGAGCACGCGCAGGATGTCGCGCAGGGCGCCGTCGACCGTCGGGAAGCAGTGGATCGAGTTGGCGATGTTGGCGGTGTCGAACCGGTTGTCGGCGAATGGCAGCTGGGCCGCGTCGGCATGCTGCACCTCCACCTGCGGGTTGCCGGCGAAGCGGCGCTTGGCGCCGGCCAGCATCGACGGTGCGTAATCGATACCGGTCACCTTGACCGCAGGCAGCTTGCGCCGGCGGCGCCAGTTCAGCACCATCTCGAGCAGGGTGCCGGTGCCGCAGGCCACCTCGAGGTGGTCCGGTCCGAAGTTCGGCCCGAAGAAGCGCATCTGGGTGCCGATGGTGCTGTTGTAGGCGAAGGTGAGAATGAAAAAGCCGCGCAGGTCGTACCACCATGGTTCGGATGAATAGGCCTCGGCGATTTCATCCCTTGTCTTACCGGTCGTCATGGAGCTTCCCTCTTGGTCAAATACGGTGGAGCGGAGAATATAGGTGGTTATCGGTGGACGGGCAAGAAAAAGCGGGCACGGGCGACGCATCGCCCGTGCCCGCCCGTCGCGTCGATCAGCCCAGCTGGCGCAGGCGGTTGACGATGCCGGCCTCTTCGCGCGGCGAGAAGAACCAGGGGAACAGCGAGCGCTCGCCCACTGCTTTCTCTTGCATGCCGCCCCATTTCGCAACCAGTCCGGTGCCCAGGGCGGTATCGGCGCGCAGCAGGACGGCGGGCGCCTGCACCCGCGGATTGTCGCGCGCCTCGCATACGGTCTGGAAGCCGAGCATGGCTTCATAGAAGCGGCGGTGGCGCGGGTTGACTTCGATGAAGATGTCGCTGCAGTCGTTCAGGTCGCGCGCATAGATCAGGGCCACGTGAAACAGCGAGGCCAGCACCGCCTTCGACTTGACCGCCGGGTCGACCGCCAGCTTGGTGATCTCGCACACCCGCCCACTGCCGCGGCGCGCATCGATGCAGTCCTTGAACACCTGGTCGGCCAGCAGGCCGATCTCGGAGTCCAGGCCCAGGCTCAGGGTGCCGAACACCTGGCCGCGGTCGGACGCGGTCAGGGTAATGCGGTTCGGATCGCTGTTGACCTGGTGATTGCCGCTGTAGCCGCGCCAGGAATACATCTTACTGATAAGCATGCTCGCGGAATTGCGCTGCGAATCGATGTCGGCCGCGCGAATGCCGAACACGCGCTCATTGATGGTGACGTCGATGATGCTCGGCGTGCTCGGGGCGGACGCATCGTCGCCGCTCGGACCGGCGCAGAAGGCGGCCGGTGCTAATGTGTCGATCATGGTCATTCTCCAGGCAGGACCGGCGCGTCGTGCAGCGGCGGCAATCCTGATCATCATAGCATCGAAAATTACAATTTATCAATTGTATTAACGAAAAGCATTTATCTTTTTGACATTCGGCATGCGAGAATGCTCCCCTGCGACGATAGCAGCTTCAGCGCAACCTGCGGTGTGTGGGAACAAGAAAATCTCGCTCGCAGGCAAGTTATGCCTGGAGGCGGTCAGGACAGTGCAGGACAGGAACAGGACGCTGAGCGCATTTGCTCGCGTCCTCAATGCAGGAACAGCAGTGGCGCGCCGCGGTGGCGGGCGCCGGGGGACCGGCCGCGCGGCCGGTCATGCGATCAGAAGAAGCTTTCTGGAATCACCAGGATGTCGCCAGGACGCATCATGACGTTGGCCGAGATGTCGCCATCCTTGATCAGGTCGTCGAGGCGCACATTGATCTTTTCCTGCTTGCCGTCAACGTTGCGCACGATGCTGGCCTTGTTGCCGGATGCGAACTCCGTGACGCCGCCGACCGCGATCAGCACGTCCATCAGCGACATCTCGCGGCGATACGGCAAGGCCTGCGGACGGGCAGCCTGGCCGATCACGCGGATCTGTTCGTTGAAGTTGCCGATGAAGGTGGTGACGACCACGGTCACCACCGGCTGCTGGATGAACTGGGCCAGGGCCTGTTCGATATCGCGCGCCAATTGGGTCGAGGTCTTGCCGGCAGCCGGCAGGTCCTCCACCAGCGGGGTCGTGATCTTGCCGTCCGGACGCACCGGCACCGACATCGACACTTCCGGATTGCGCCAGACGATGACGTTGACGCTGTCACCCGGCCCGATCAGGTAATCGGGATTCACCGGCGCCAGCGCGGCGCTGCTCGGCGGTACGGGAGTGGAACAGCCGCCCAGCAGCAGCATGCAAGCGGCGGCGCCGGCTGCCAACAGATTCTTCGTGGTCTTCGTCATCATCGCGTTTCATCCCCTTCGCGCCTTCCGGCCATCCCCGATGGGATAGTGTTCAGCGTGAATCAAAAATTGTTATTTCGCCATCACGGCCCGCGCTATTGTAGCGCAGACCGGCGCGACGGCAAGCCGTGCACAATTGAAATCTTTTGCAACGGCGTCGCGTCGCCACGGGATGGCTAGCTTCCCTATCGCTGCAGCAGTTCCCGCACATGGCGCACGGGAATCGCGTACGTGATGCCGCTCGGCGCCGAGATCGCCGATTCCTTCAGCCCCTTGACGAATACCATATTGATTACGCCCAGCACTTCCCCGGTCGCGGGATCGTACAGCGGCGAGCCGCTGTTGCCCGGATAGGCGGTGCCGTCGAGCTGGTAGATGCTGAACGGCGTGCGCTGCAACCGGGCCACGGCGCGCGCATCGAGACGGCGCGCGCTGAGCGAGGGCTGCATCACCGGCGTGATCGCGGCCAGCAGCGCGCGGTGGGTGGCCGGGTGCAGGCCCAGCACCATGCCGAGCGGGAAGCCGGTGAAGGCCAGGTCCTGGCCCTCGGCCGCCGCCGTGTCGCCCAGGCGCAGGGCCGGCAGCGGCGCGCCTTCCAGGCGCAAGTGGGCCAGGTCGTGTTCGCGATCCAGGGCCACCAGCTGGGCCGGGCGGAAGCGTACCCCGGCGCCGTCCGGCAGCACCACGCCCAGCTGCTCCATGCGGGCGGCATCGAGCTTGTCCGGCACCACGTGGGCATTGGTGATCACGCTCAGCCCGTCGCCGACCACGAAGCCGGTGCCGCTGAACACGACCGCCGGGCTGCGCGTCTGCAACTGGGTGCCGATGCCGACGATCGACGGCTTCACCGCCGCCACCGTCCGCGGCAAGCTCGCCGCCTGTGCCAGGCCGGAGCCCGCCCACAGCAGCGCGCCGGCCGCCACCCATTTTCCGAACCAGCGTCGCGTCATCGCGTTTTCACCATCTTTTCACCATCCCGAGGTCGTTGTCACAGGACTGAGGCAATCGTACGGCCCCTTTCCAATATTAAACATTACAATAAGGTTCTTTGAATTTCAGCAACTATTTAAAGAACCACGCAGCATGGACGCCGCGAGCCGAACCCTACCAGATACCCGGAGTCGTTTTGCGAAATACAACATGCGAATTCTTCAGATGTTTGCGATAATGCAACACCCGACATGATGCAATTTGTTTAACATAATTGTTGCATTCCGGAACATGTGTTGTAACCGATGGCATCGGTGACCAGGAATCGCAGTATCCCTTAACCCTTAATTGCAATTGATTAGGGTACAAGCGATCATGCACATTGTTTATTTGTTGAGCCTGCAGCCCAGGCTCTGACCGACGAGATCGACACGATGGCTGAAATCACAACCCAGATTCTTCACCTCCTCAAAGCCATCGGCAAGTACCGCTGGCATGCAGTCGTCATCACCTGGGTGGTGGCGCTGACCGGCTGGGGGGTGGTGTATTCGCTTCCCAACCAGTACGAGTCGTCGGCGCGCGTTTACGTCGACACCCAGACCATTCTCAAGCCGCTGCTGTCGGGCATGACCACCCTGCCGAACCTGGACCAGCAGGTGCAGTTCATGCGCCGCACGCTGCTCAGCCGTCCCAACGTGGAACGGGTGGTACGCGACCTCGACCTGGATGTCAGTGCCCGCAACGGCAAGGAGTTCGACAAGGTGGTCGACGACCTGATCTCGAAGATCAGGATGGTCGGTACCGGCCGCGACGACATCTATACCATCAGCTACACCGGCACCAGCGCGCAACAGGCCAAGGACGTGGTGCAGGCCTTCCTGACCATCTTTGTCGAAGGTAGCTTCGCCGGCAAGAAACAGGACTCGGATAAGGCGGTTCAGTTTATCGACGACCAGATCCGCAGCTATGAAGAGCGCCTGGCTGCCGCCGAGAATTCGCTCAAGGAATTCAAGATCAAGAATATCGGCATGCTGCCGCGCGAAGGCGCCGACTACGGCGCACGCATGATAGCGGCCAGCGAAGCCCTGAACCAGGCGCAGCTCGACCTGGCCGAGGCCGAGCAGGCGCGCAATGCGATTCGCCGCAAGATTTCGGGCGATAACAGCGGCGCTGGCGGCCGCAGCGCCCCGGTGCTGCAGGACCCGGCACTGGACGAGCGCATCGCCACCGTCAACAAGACGCTGGACGCGTTGCGCACCCAGTACACGGAGCAGCATCCCGACATCGTCGCCAACCGCCGCCTGCTCGATCAGTTGATGGAGCGCCGCGCCGACCTGGCCAAGAACCCGACGCGCAGCGCCGATCCGGGCGCCAGCTACAGCCCGATGCTGCAGCAGCTGACCGTGCAACTGTCCGAAGCCGAGGCGCGCGTCGCGTCGCTGCAGGCGCGCGTGGCCGAATTCAGCACTCGCGTGGCCCGCCTGCGCGGCCAGAGCGAGCTGGTGCCGGAAGTCGAAGCCCAGCTGGCCCAACTGAACCGCGACTATGAGGTCAATCGCGCGAATTACCAGCGTCTGGTGGAGCGCCGCGAGTCGGCCAAGCTGTCGGGCGAAGTGTCATCGGTGACCGACATGCTGACATTCCGCGTGATCGACCCGCCGACCGCGCCCGCCGTCCCTACCGGTCCCAACCGCCTGCAGCTGTTCTCGCTGGTGTTCGTCGGCGCCCTCGCCGCCGGCCTGGCCAGCGCCCTGCTGCTGAGCCAACTGCGCCCGACCTTCCTGAGCCCGGCTGCGCTGCGCGAAGCCACCAGTATGCCGATCCTCGGTTCGGTGAGCATGAACTGGACGGCCGAACAGACCGTGTTGCGCAAGCGCCGCCTGGTCATGCTTGCCGCCTCGGTGCTGGTGCTGTTCGGCGCCTATGCCGCCGGTGTCGCCGCCATCCTTATCCGCCCTACGATGTAAGGCCGGCTGGCCTACAAGGAGTGAATGTGAGCATTATCGAAAAAGCGGCCAGCCGCATCGACAAGCAGCGCCAGAACGGCGCGCCTGCCAACCCGTTCGTACCGGCCGTACCGCCGCTGGTCGACGCACCGGCCGCCGTGCTGGTCGACGTGCCGGTCGCGCCGGCCCCGACGCCGGACCTGGCCGCCAGCGCCGCCGCTGCGGCGGGCACGGCGCGCACCCGCCGCGTCGAGCTCGACCTGGGCCGCATGCGCGAGCTGGGCATGGTCACCGCTGCCGGCGGCCGCACCAATCTGCTGGAAGAATTCCGCATCATCAAGCGCCCGCTGCTCAAGCGCGCCTTCGCCGAGCGCGGTCCGAAGGACAATCCGGCCAACCTGATCATGATCACGAGCTCGCTGCCCGGCGAAGGCAAGACTTATTGCGCCATCAACCTGGCGATGAGCATCGCCATGGAGCTCGACCACACGGTGTTGCTCGTCGACGCCGACGTGGCGCGCCCGTCGGTGCTGCGCACGCTCGGCCTGCCGACCCAGCGCGGCCTGATGGACATCCTGGTGGACAAGAGTCTCGACCTGTCGGACGTCATGTTGCGCACCAACGTCGACACCCTGGCGATCCTGCCGGCCGGCACCGCCACGCCGCGCGCCACGGAGCTGCTGGCCAGTTCGACGATGACCGCCATGCTGCAGGAGCTGGCCAGCCGCTATCCCGACCGCATCATCATCTTCGATTCGCCGCCGCTGATGCTGACCAGCGAAGCGCGCGTGCTGGCCAGCCACATGGGCCAGATCGTGGTGGTGGTGGAAGCCCAGACCACGACCCAGCACGCGGTCAAGGAATCGCTGCAGCAGCTGGAAGGCATGAGTAACGTCAACCTCATCTATAACAAGACCAGGGATATCCCCGGCATCGAAGAAACATATGACTACCACTACGGCTAAGCTGCCGTTCTCCCGCGCGCCATTGGCGGCGGCTGCGCTGCTCCTGCTGGCCGCAAGCCCGGCCCAGGCGGACTGGCGGGTGACGCCGACGCTGACGCTGAGCGAGATCTGGACGGACAATGTCAATCTGACCGAGGACGCGCTCGCGCACAGCGACCTGATCACCCAGGTATCGCCCGGGCTTCGCGTCAGCAACCGGACCCGGCGCCTGACGGTCGACGCCTCGGCCCAGCTGCACACGTTCGCCTACCTGCACGACAGCGACAAGCGCGGCCGCAATGGCGAACCGGGCGCCGACAATCCCGGCGTGAACAGCGTCCAGCGCAGCTACCGCGGCAATCTGCGCGGCGAGCTGGCGCAGGACCTGTTCTTCATCGACGCCACCGCCGCGCGCGGACAGCAGAACATCTCGGCCTTCGGTCCGCGCGTGACCAACGACGCCTACTCGCGCAACAACCGCACCGATATCGAAACCTGGAGCATCAGCCCGTTCCTGGTCCACCGCTTCGGCAGCACGGCCTCGGGCCAGCTGCGCTACACGCGCGACTCGGTCGGTGGCGGCGAGCAGGTCGGCTTCCGGCGCACCGGCGGCGACACCATCCAGGCCACGCTGGCCAGCGGCCCGGCCTTCCGCACCATCGGCTGGGGCCTGAACTACACCGACCAGGAACTCAACGGCGGCCGCTACGGCGACTCCTCGAGCCAGAACTTCACGGCAAACCTGAGCTACATGGTCAGCGCTCGCCTGTCGCTGCTGGCCAATGCCGGTTACGACCGCTACGAATACGAAGGCCTGGGCGGCGGCGACCAGGGCGCCAACTGGTCGCTGGGCTTTCGCTGGACCCCGTCGGTCCGCACCACGCTGCAGGCGACCGCCGGCCGCCACTTCTACGGCAATACCGGCAGCCTGCTGGCGGCGCACCGCACGCGCAAGACCAGCTGGAACGTGAACTACAGCGACGTGATCACGACCTCGCGCCAGCAATTCCTGATGCCCGCGACGTTCGACACCGCCGGCCTGCTCGACAGCATGTTCGCTACCGCCTATCCCGATCCGGTCGAACGCGCGCGCGTGATCGAGGCCTATATGGGGCAGAACAATCTGCCGCCGTCGCTGTCGGATAGCGTCAACTACCTGAGCAACCGGTTCATGCGGCAGAAGATGCTGCGCGCCTCGATGGTGTACCGCGCGGGCCGCGGCAGCGCGACGCTGGCGGCCCACGTCAGCGACCGCAACGCGATCTCCGACCAGCAGAGCGACAGTCCGCTGCTGGGCAGTCAGCAGGGCCGCTACAGCGACAACGTGCGCCAGAAGGGCTTCGAAGCGAACTATACTTACCGGCTGAACTCGCGCTCCAACCTGACCGTCGGCTACGACCTGGACGACAGCGAGTCGCGCACCACCGATTACCGCAACTACCAGCGCATCTTCCGCGTCGGCCTGACCCGCAACTTCGGGGATGCGCGCGCTTCGATCGACCTGCGCCGCCGCAGCGGCGACCTGGGCAACACCATCAGCGCCGGCGAGTACACCGAAAACGCCCTTTCGGCCACGCTGTTCATGACGTTTTGACCGCAACGAAATCGACGGAACCACGATGTACGAATCCTACTACGGCCTGTCGGCCAAGCCCTTCCAGCTCCGCCCGGACCCGCATTTCTTCTTCGGTTCGAAAGGCCACAAGCGCGCCATGGCCTACCTCGACTACGGCCTGTCTCAGGGCGAAGGCTTCATCGTCATCACAGGCGAGGTCGGCGCCGGCAAGACCACGCTGGTGCGCAACCTGCTGGGCCGCCTCCCGCTCGACCAGATCGTCGCGGCCCATATCGTCAACACCAGCCTCGATCCGGAAGACACGCTGCGCATGGTGGTCTCCGCCTTCGGCCTGCCGTACGAAGGCGCCAGCAAGGCCGAACTGCTGAATCGCCTGGAACAGTTTTTGCGCGCCGTCGACCGCCAGGGCAAGCGCGCCCTGCTCGTGATCGACGAGGCCCAGAACCTGAACGCGCGCACGGTCGAGGAATTGCGCATGCTGTCCAATTTCCAGACCGACGACCGCTCGCTGCTGCAGACCTTCCTGCTCGGCCAGCCGGAGTTCCGCGCCACCCTGCACAGCCCCACCATGCAGCAGCTGCGCCAGCGCGTGATCGCCAGCTACCACCTGGGGCCGATGGACGCGCAGGAAACCCGCGCCTACGTCGAGCACCGCCTGGCCACGGTCGGCTGGAACGGCGACCCGTCGTTCGATGAGGCCGCCCACGCCGCGGTGTATGCCTACAGCGGCGGCATCCCGCGCAAGACCAACACGCTGATGGACCGCGTGCTGCTGATGGGCTACCTGGAAGAGCTGCACGGCTTTTCCGGCGCCCACATCGAGGAAGTGGTGCGCGACATCTCGGACGAGTTCCAGGCCCCGGATGGCCTGGGCGAGCCGGAGCCGGAGTCCATGCGCGCGACCTCCGGCCAGCACGGGCTGCAGCATGGGGAACGCCGCAGCGCCAGCGTCGAGCAGCTCGACGAACGCATGATGCGCCTCGAAAAATCGATCGTGTCGGTATTGTCGATCTTGAAGAAGATCGCCGCCACCCCATCCGGCAGCGCGCCCGGCGGCGCCCAGCGCCTGGACAACCAAGAATAACACTCAGGAACACGGCAATGAAAATGACCGCCCCCGCAGCCCGGCCGCGCCCAGCCCCGGGCGAGAAGATCCGCAATGCAATGACCTGCGACGTCGAAGACTATTTCCAGGTCTCGGCCTTCGCCCCGTACATCGACCGCGCCAGCTGGCCGACCCGCGAATGCCGGGTCGAGGCCAATATGGACCGCATCCTGGCGCTGTACGAGCGCCATGACGTGCGCGCGACCTTCTTCACCCTGGGCTGGATCGCCGAGCGCTATCCCGCCATGGTGCGCCGGATCGTCGCCGCCGGCCACGAACTGGCCAGCCACGGCTACGGCCACCTGCGCGCCTCGGACCAGAGCCGCGCCGAATTCGACAACGACATCAGGTCAAGCAAGGCGCTGCTGGAAGACATCGGTGGCCAGGCCGTGGTGGGCTACCGTGCGCCGAGCTTCTCGATCGGCCACGCCAACCTGTGGGCGCTGGACGCGCTGCACGACGCCGGCTACAAGTACAGCTCGAGCATCTATCCGATCGCCCACGACCACTACGGCATGCCGGACGCGCCGCGCTTCGCCTTCTACCCGAACGGCCCGGACGGGCTGCTCGAAGTGCCGATCACCACGGTCAAGATGGCGGGCCGCAACCTGCCGGCCGGCGGCGGCGGCTATTTCCGCCTGCTGCCCTACGCCCTGTCGCGCTGGATGATGGAAAAGGTCAACCGCGAGGACGGCGAGCCGGCCCTGTTCTACTTCCACCCGTGGGAAGTCGATCCCGGCCAGCCGCGCCCCGAGGGCCTGGGCGCCAAGGCGCGCTTCCGCCACTACGTCAACATCGACCGCATGGAGCGCCGCCTGGAACAGCTGGCGCGCGACTTCAAGTGGGACCGCATGGACCGTATCTTCCTGGACAAGCCATGAACTCGATCATCGAAGCGGCGCAGGCCAAGCGTGCCATGCCCGCCACTGCGGCAAGCGCGCAGACCGTGCGCCTGATGCAGCCGCAGGATTGCGCGCGCTGGGACGCTTTCGTGCGCGCCTGCCCGAGCGCCACCTTCTTCCACCTGTCGGGCTGGCAGAAGGTCATCGAGCAGTCGTTCGGCATCAAGACCTGGTTCTACTTCGTGGAACAGGACGGCCAGATCCAGGGCGTGCTGCCGTTGGCCGAGATCAAGAGCCGCCTGTTCGGCCACTCGCTGGGCGCGATGCCGTTCTGCGTCTACGGCGGCGTGGCCGCGCTCGACGACGGCGCGCGCCTGCTGCTCGACGAAGCGGCCGACGCCCTGGCCAGGAAGCTCGGCGTGGGCCACCTGGAATACCGCGGCATGCAGCGCGCCCATCCGGGCGACGCTTCCTGGCACACCAAGGAACTGTACGTCACCTTCCGCAAGGAGATCACGGGCGACGACGAGACCAATATGAACGCCATCCCGCGCAAGCAGCGCGCCATGGTGCGCAAGGGGATCAAGCTGGATTTGCGCGGCGTGGTCGAGGACAACGTCGACCGCATGTTCGAGGCGTATGCCACCAGCGTGCTGCGCCTGGGCACCCCGGTGTTCCCGAAAAAATACTTCGCCCTGCTGCAGCAGACCTTCGGCGACGAGTGCGAGGTGCGCACCATCCTGACCTCCGACGACCGTCTGGTGGGCTCGGTGCTGTCGTTCTACTGGCGCGACGAAGTGGTGCCCTACTACGGCGGCGGCACCGATCTGGCGCGCTCGGTGGCCGGCAATGACTTCATGTACTGGAACCTGATGCAGGCGGCCGCCGCGCGCGGCTGCCGCATTTTCGATTTCGGCCGCAGCAAGCTGGGCACCGGCGCCTACGACTTCAAGAAGAACTGGGGCTTCGTGGCCGAGCCGCTGCCGTATGAATACAAACTCTACGCCTCGACCCAGCTGCCGGACAACAATCCGCTGAACCCGAAGTACCAGCTGTTCATCAAGATGTGGAAGAAGCTGCCGCTGCCGGTGGCGAACTTCCTCGGTCCCTACATCGTGCGCAACCTGGGGTAATGCCGTGCAAGACCTGCTGCTGCTGATCCACCGCATCCCCTACCCGCCCAACAAGGGCGACAAGATCCGCTCGTACAACCTGCTCAAGCACCTGGCGCGCGACTACCGGGTGCACCTGGCCACTTTCGTCGATGACGCCGACGACTGGCAGCACGTGCCCAAGGTCGAGGCGATGTGCGCCAGCAGCCATTTCGCGGCCCTGAATCCCCTGCTGGCGCGCGTGCGCAGCCTGGGGGCGCTGGTCAAGAACCGTTCGCTGTCGCTGGACTACTATCAGGACGCGGGCATGGCGCGCTGGGTCGAGCAGACCGTGGCCGCGCACGGCGTCAAGCGGGTGCTGGTGTTCTCGTCGGCGATGGCGCAATATGCCGACCGCGTGCGCGACGCGCGCCGCGTGATCGACTTCTGCGACGTCGACTCCGACAAGTGGCGCCAGTACGCCGACAAGAAGTCGTGGCCCATGAGCTGGCTGTACCGCCACGAGGCGCGCCAGCTGCTGCGTTACGAGCGCCAGGTGGCCAGCCAGTACGACGCCTCGCTGTTCGTCTCCAAGCCCGAGGCCGACCTGTTCCGCCAGCTGGCGCCCGAGAGCGAGGCCCGCATCGGCCACTTCAGCAACGGGGTCGACACCGACTATTTCTCGCCCGAGCACGATCTGGCCAGCCCCTATGCCGCGAACGAGCGGGCGCTGGTGTTCACCGGCGCCATGGACTACTGGCCCAACGTCGACGCCGTGCAGTGGTTCTGCGACGACGTGTTCCCGGCCCTCTGCGCGCAGGACCCGGCGCTGCGCTTCTACATCGTCGGCTCGCGCCCCAATCCGCAGGTGCAGGCGCTGGCCCAGCGCGCGGGCGTGACCGTCACCGGCACCGTGCCCGACGTGCGGCCCTACGTCCGCCACGCCACGGTGGCGGTGGCGCCGCTGCGCATCGCGCGCGGCATCCAGAACAAGGTGCTCGAGGCGATGGCGATGGCGGTGCCGACCGTGGTCTCGCCGCAGGCGCTGGAAGGCATCGACGCCGTGGCCGACCGCGAATTGGCGGTGGCCGACGGCGCCCCGGCCTGGGTCGCGACCCTGGCGGCGCTCCTGGCGCGCGACAACCGGGACATGGGCCGCGCCGCACGGGCGCGGGTCGAACATCATTACAGCTGGCCGAGCAACCTGGCCTGCATCGAGGAGCGACTGGAATGCTCGTGAACCCATCCAAGGACCTGGCCGGCGCCACGCCGCGCGCCGCCACCGCCCCGCTGGCGCCCGCGAGCGCCATGCTGATCGCGCTCGCCCTGCTGGCGCCCTTCTTCCTCTACCTCGGCACCGCCGGGTCGCTGGTGGCGATCTGGAACAGTTCCGAGACCTTCGCCCATGGCTACGCCATCCTGCCGATCAGCCTGTGGCTGATCTGGCGCCGGCGCGCGGTGTTCAACGCCGTACCGGCGCGCCCCTGGGCCCCGGCCCTGCTGCTGCTGGCCATGCTGGGCGCCGGCTGGCTGCTGGCGCGCATGGGCGAGGTTCAGGTGGTGATGCAGTATGCCTTCGTCTCGATGTTCCCGGTGATCGCGCTGGCCATGCTGGGCCCGCGCCTGGCGGGCTCGCTCGCCTTTCCGCTCCTGTTCCTGCTGCTGGCGGTGCCCTTCGGCGAAGTCTTCGTCGGCCCCTTGATCAACCTCACCGCCGACTTCACGGTGTGGGCGGTGCAGGCCACCGGCATCCCGGTGCTGCGCAACGGCACCCGCTTCGAGCTGCCGACCGGCTCCTGGTCGGTGGTGGAAGCCTGCAGCGGCGTGCGCTACCTGATTTCCTCGTTCACCCTGGGCTGCCTGTACGCCTACCTGACCTACCGCTCGCTGTCCAAACGACTGCTGTTCGTGGTGGTGTCGATCGTGGTGCCGATCGTCGCCAACGGCCTGCGCGCCTACATGATCGTGATGATCGGCCACATGTCGGGCATGGAACTGGCCACCGGCGTCGACCACCTGATCTATGGCTGGGTGTTCTTCGGCCTGGTGATGCTGCTGATGTTCTGGGTCGGCAGCTTCTGGCGCGACGACGAGCCTCCGGTCGCCGCTGCTGCCGTCCCGTCCGCGACCCCGGCGATGACCACCGGCCTCGCATCTGCTCCGGCTTCGGTAGGCCGCATGGCGGCCATGTGCGCCGCCGTGGTGGCGCTCACCGCCGTATGGCCGGGCTTCGCGCGCTACAACGACGCCGCCAACCTCAATCCGCAGCCGGTCCAGCTGTCCACGGTGGCGGTGGGCTGGCCGCAGGTGGCGCCGTTCTCCGACTGGACCCCGCGCTGGGTCGGTCCGGATGCGACCTACCGCGCCACTTTCCGCAACAGCGAAAGCATGCCGCCGGTCGCGCTCGACATCATGTATTACCGCAACCAGCGCAACGGCAAGGCCCTGATCAGTTCCGTCAACACCCTGGCCGCCTCGGACGACGCCTGGCACGCCGTCGGCGGCGCGCTGCGCAGCGAAACACTGGACGGCCAGCCGCTGACCCTGCGCGAGACGCGTCTGAACGGTCCGACCGGCCAGATCCTGGTGTGGCAGTGGATGGCGATCGACGGCCACCTGACGGCCAACAACTACGTCGGCAAGCTGCTGCAGGCCCAGGCCAAGCTGCGCTTCCGGGGCGACGACGGCGCCGTGGTGCTGCTGTCGGCGCCGGTGCGCGACAATCCGGAAAGCGCGCGCGCCGCCCTGCGCGCCTTCCTGGCGGGCCAGGGCCAGGCGGTCACGCGCGCGCTGGACCATGCGCGCAACCATTGACTGGGGGCGCGATGCATAGCGAGCTGTCCGTCCTGACCCTCCAGCGCCCCCTGGTCGTGCACCTGGTCTATTCGCTCGACGTGGGTGGCCTGGAGACGCTGCTGGTCGACTGCATCAATCGCTTGCCGCCGGAGAAATACCGGCATGCGGTCGTCTGCCTGACGCGTTACTCCGATTTCGCCCAGCGCATCACCCAGCCCGGGGTCGAGCTGTTCGCCCTGAACAAGCCGCCCGGCAACGGCCTGCAAGTGCACCGCGACTTCTGGAAGCTGATGCGGCGCCTGCGTCCGGCCATCCTGCACACCTACAACCTGGCGGCGATGGAGTTCTGCTTCACCGCGGCCATGGCCGGGGTGCCGGTGCGGATCCATGCCGAGCATGGCCGCGACGCCGCCGACCCGCATGGCCTGAACCCGAAGCACAACTTCCTGCGCCGCCGCCTGGCGCCGTTCATCGACCGCTATATTCCGGTATCCGATGACCTGCAGCGCTGGCTGGCCGACGTGGTCGGCATCCCGGCCGCGAAGAATCACCTGATCAAGAACGGGGTCGACACCGAGCGCTTCAAGCCGCGCGGGCACGCCGTCACCGCCGCGCCCTGGGGGCCGGACGACATCGTGATCGGCGCCGTGGCGCGGGTGCAGGACGTCAAGAACCACCGCGGCCTGGTGGCCGCTTTCGCCCTGCTGCGCGAGCGCCTGCCTTCCTTGCGCGAGCGCCTGCGCCTGACCATCGTCGGCGACGGCCCGCTGCTGGGCGCGATCCGCGAGCAGGTGGCACAGGCCCGCCTGCAGGACGTGGTCTGGCTGCCCGGCGCCCGCGCCGACGTGGCCGAGCTGCTGCACGGCTTCGACGTGTTCGCCCTGCCCTCGCTGGCCGAGGGCACGCCGGTGTCGCTGCTCGAAGCGATGGCTTGCGCTCTGCCGTCGGTATGCTCGAACGTGGGCGGCATCCCGGAAGTGGTCGTCGACGGCGTGCACGGCATGCTGGTGCCGGTCGATGTGGAGGCCCTGGCCGACGCGCTGGCGCGCTACGTGCAGGACCCGGCCCTGATGGCGCGCCACGGCGCCGCCGCACGCGCGCGCATCGAAGAGAAATACAGCATGGCCGCCATGCTGCGCGCCTATATGGCGCTGTACGACGGCCTGGCCGCGCGCAAGGCGCCGACCCGGCTGCGCCAATCCATGAATACCTAAATAATCTACATTAAGCAGGAAGTGAACCAGCATGTGCGGAATCGTCGGCATTTTTGATACCCAGGGAACACGCGAGATCGACCGCGCGGCGCTGGGCCGCATGAACGAGAGCCAGCATCACCGCGGCCCGGACGAAGGCGAGCTGTATCTGGAAACGGCGCTCGGCATGGGCCACCGCCGGCTGTCGGTGATCGACCTGGCCAGCGGCCAGCAGCCGATCCGCAACGCCCAGGGCGACGTGGTGATGGTGTTCAATGGTGAGATCTACAATTACCGCGCGCTGCGCGACGAGCTGGTCGCGCTCGGCTTCGCCTTCCGCACCAAGTCGGACACCGAGGTGCTGCTGCATGCCTACCAGGCCTGGGGCCAGGACTGCCTGCAGCGCCTGCGCGGCATGTTCGCCTTCGCCATCTGGGATAAAAAGAAGCAGACGCTGTTCCTGGCGCGCGACCACCTTGGCGTCAAGCCGATGTTCTACGCGCTGCTGCCGAACGGCCTGTTCGTGTTCGGCTCCGAGCTGAAGTCGATCATGACCCACCCCGAACTGTCGCGCAAGCTCAACCCGCGCGCGGTCGAGGATTACTTCGCCTTCGGCTACGTGCCGGAACCGCGCACCATCTTCCACGGCGCCTTCAAGCTGGCGCCGGGCCACCGCATCACGTTGCGCGTGGGCGATGCGGCGGTCAAGCCGGAGCAGTACTGGGACCTGTCGTTCCAGCGCGCGCCGCAGCGCCCGATGCAGGAAATCGAACAGGAACTGACGGCGCGCCTGCAGGAATGCGTGCAGAGCCAGATGGTGGCCGACGTGCCGCTGGGCGCCTTCCTGTCGGGCGGCGTCGATTCGAGCGCGGTGGTGGCGATGATGGCGCAGCAGAATCCCGACTCGGTCGTGACCTGCTCGATCGGCTTCGACGACCCCGAATACGACGAATCGAAGTATGCCAGCGAAGTGGCGACGCGCTACCGCACCACCCACCACGCCCAGGTCGTGGACAAGGACGACTACGGCCTGATCGACACCCTGGGCCGGCTGTACGACGAACCGTTCGCCGACAGCTCGGCGATCCCGACCTACCGCGTGTGCCAGCTGGCGCGCAAGCACGTCACGGTGTCGCTGTCGGGCGACGGCGGCGACGAGAGCTTCGCCGGCTACCGCCGCTACCGCTTCGCGATGGCCGAGCAGCGCGTGCGCGACAAGGTGCCCGCCGGCCTGCGCAAACCCGTGTTCGGCACGCTGGGCAAGCTGTATCCAAAAGCCGACTGGGCGCCGCGCATGTTCCGCGCCAAGACCACCTTCGAGGCGCTGGCGCGCGACACGGTGGAGGGCTACTTCCATGGCGTGTCGCGCATGCCGGACCGGATCCGGGCCCAGTTGTTCTCCGATGCGTTCAAGCGCGAACTGCAGGGCTACGGGGCGATCCAGGTGTTCCACGAGCACGCGGCCAATTCGCCGACCGACGATCCGCTGTCGCTGATCCAGTACCTCGACTTCAAGACCTGGCTGCCGGGCGACATCCTGACCAAGGTCGACCGCGCCAGCATGGCGCACTCGCTCGAGGTGCGGGTGCCGCTCCTGGACCATACCTTCGTCGACTGGGCCTCGACCCTGCCGCCCGACATCAAGCTGGGTGGCGGCGAAGGCAAGTACATCTTCAAGAAGTCGCTCGAGCCGTTCCTGTCGCACGACGTGCTGTACCGCGCCAAGAAGGGCTTCTCGATCCCGCTGGCGGCCTGGCTGCGCGGCCCGCTGCGTGAGAAGCTGCGCGCGGCGGCGCTGTCGCCGCTGCTGCTCGACACCGGCATGTTCAACGAGCGCTTCCTGCGCGAGATGGTCGAGCAGCACATCGCCGGCAGCAAGGACTACAGCACCCCGCTGTGGTCGGTGCTGATGTTCGAAACCTTCCTGCGCGTGAGCGCCACGGCCTGAACAAAAAATTGAGCCCCTGAACAAAAAAAGAGCCCGCGGTTCGATGAACCGCGGGCTCTTTTTCTTTTTCGAGGGCTGTGTTTCGGCTGCGTTTCTTGCGGTGTTCCTGCGCTGCGTTGCCGGGCGACGGCCGCACCGTCAGCGCAGCGAGCGCGCGGCCCGGTCCAGATACCATTTGGCGATCGATATCCAGCGCTTGCGGGTCTGGCGCAGCCAGGCGCGCGGCGGCTTGATTGGATGCCACAGCAGGTCTTTTTGCGGGCCGGCGCACAGGCGGATGTTCATGGTGCCGAAGCTGCCGCTTTTCTCGAAGCCATCGTTGGCGACGCCCTGATAGCGCTTGTTGCGGTCTTCCTCGGCCACGAACTCGCCATTGCCGCCGAAGTCGACCACGCTCATGCCGCCGTGCTTGAGGATGGTGGCCCAGGCGTTCTCGCTGTGCGCGTTCCAGCCGGCGCGGTAGTAGCGGTCGATCAGGTCCAGCGCCGGTCCGCTGATGCGGTAGAAAGTCAGGAACACCAGCCAGCTGCTGGCGGGCGTGACGGCGGCGTCGGGCGCGCGCAGCATCGACGCATACGTCCAGCCATCGTAGCCGCGCGCCAGGTGCGCCGCCAGCAGGTCGCCCTGGCGGCGGTCCAGCCCGGCGAACAGGGCGTGGACGTCGCCCGAGTATTCGACGTCGTCCTCGACCACCCAGTATTGCGCGTACTGCGGCTGCGCGCGCCGGAACAGCAGCGGCGGCAGGTCGCAGTTGCCGGGAATGAGCTTGAACGGACGCGCCGCGCCCTTGACCGGGTAGCCGAGGGTATCCATGGCGTCCGGCCCGTAGATATGGTGCTCGATCTCGATCCCGTCCAGCACCACGCGCCGCACCTCGGTCTTCGCCGACGGCGTGTACGAGATGGCGGCGAAGCGGCACTGCGGTCCGAGTTTCAGGAAGGCGGCGCGAAAACGCAACAGGCGTTTGCGCACCGCGGCCGGGTCGGTGGTCTGGAACAGCAGGATCTGCGGCTGGTCGTTCATGCGCGGCTCCTGCCTATTTGCGTCCCGGCGCCCAGTCGCGGTACCAGGCCCAGAAACTGGCCAGGCCGGTCGCCAGCGGCGTGGTCGGCGCGAAGTCGACCCAGGCCTTGAGCTTGTCGATCGAGGCGTGGGTGGCCGGCACGTCGCCCGGCTGCATCGGCAGGAATTCCTTGCGCGCCTCGATGCCCATCGCGCCTTCCAGCGTCTGGATGAAGTCCAGCACCCGCACCGGGTTGTGGTTGCCGATATTGAACACCGTGTGCGGCGCGCCGCTGGCGGTAGCGTCGGCCGGGGTCGGCTTGAACAGCAGGCGCACCACGCCTTCGACGATGTCGTCGATATAGGTGAAGTCGCGCGTGAGCAGGCCTTCGGCAAACACGGGGATCGTGGCGCCGCGCGCCATCTTCTCGGCGAAGCTGAAATAGGCCATGTCGGGCCGGCCCCAGGGGCCGTAGACCGTGAAGAAGCGCAGGCCCGTGGCCGGCAGCTTGAACAGGTGGCTGTACGAGTGCGCCATCAGCTCGTTCGACTTCTTGGTGGCGGCGTACAGCGAGACCGGCGCGTCGACCTGGTCGTCCTCGCTGAACGGCACCTTGGCGTTGGCGCCGTACACGCTGCTGCTGCTGGCGTACAGCAGGTGGTCGATCTTGCCGTGGCGGCAGGCTTCGAGGATGTTGCCGAAGGCGACCAGGTTCGACTGCACGTAGGCGGCCGGGTTCTCCAGCGAGTAGCGTACCCCGGCCTGGGCCGCCAGGTGCACCACCAGGGTCGGGCGCTCGCGTTCGAACAAGGCCGCGACCTGGGCCGCATCGCTGAGCTCCACCGTGTGGCAGGGCACGCCGGCGGGCGCAAGCAAGGCCACCACGCGGTCGTGCTTCAGGCGCGGATCGTAGTAGTCGTTGAAGTTGTCGCAGCCGACCACCTGGTGGCCCATGGCCGCCAGACGCGTCGCCACGAAGCTGCCGACGAAGCCGGCGGCGCCCGTGACCAGGATGCGCTGGGTGCCAGTGATCATCAGGCGGCCTTCCGGCTGACGCGGCCGATGCCTTCGTAGGCCAGGCCGGCTTCGGCGACTTCCGCCGGATCATAGATGTTGCGGCCGTCGAAGATGGCCTTGCCGCGCAGGGTCTGGGCCAGGTAGCGGAAGTCCGGCGCGCGGAATTCCTTCCATTCGGTGACCAGCACCAGCACGTCGGCATCGTTCACCGCGGCGGTGGCCGAGCTGCAGATGGTCAGCATCTCCTCGACGCGGGCAGCGCCGTGGTCGCGCTCGAGCACGCGCAGCGCTTCGCTGCTGGCCACCGGATCGTAGGCGCGCACGCGGCAGCCGGCGGCGAACAATTCCTTCAGCAGGATCAGGCTCGGCGCTTCGCGCATGTCGTCGGTGTTCGGCTTGAACGACAGGCCCCACAGGGCGATCGTCTTGCCGTTCAGCTGCTCGACGCCGCCATAGAAGCGCGACAGCTTCTTGAACAGCACGTTCTTCTGGTTGTCGTTGACGCGCTCGGTCGCTTCCAGGATGTGCAGGGTCTGCTCGTGGTCGGCGCCGGTCTTGACCAGGGCTTTCACGTCCTTCGGGAAGCAGGAGCCGCCGTAGCCCATGCCGGCGTACAGGAACTGCGAGCCGATGCGCGGGTCCAGGCCCATGCCGTGGCGCACCGCCTCGATGTCGGCGCCCAGTACTTCGGCCAGGTTGGCCAGCTCGTTCATGAAGCTGATGCGGGTGGCCAGCATGGCGTTGGCCGCGTACTTGGTCAGTTCGGCGCTGCGCACGTCCATCTCGACCAGCTTTTCGTGATTGCGGCTGAATGGCGCGTACAGCTGGCGCATCAGGCGGGTGGCGGTGGCGTCGTCGCTGCCGACCACGATGCGGTCGGGACGCATGAAGTCGTCGATCGCCGCGCCCTCTTTCAGGAATTCGGGATTGCTGACCACCGAG
The DNA here is from genome assembly GCF_056279385.1 of Massilia sp. UYP34. Lineage (NCBI taxonomy): Bacteria > Pseudomonadati > Pseudomonadota > Betaproteobacteria > Burkholderiales > Oxalobacteraceae > Massilia > Massilia sp. UYP34. The sequence continues at coordinate 376,074 of NZ_JBWBRF010000001.1, forward strand.
AACGCGACCTTGCTGCCGCGCTTGTCGAGTTCGCCCTGGATCGCGGCGCGCACCTTGTCGGCAGTGCCGACCGGGACGGTCGACTTGTCGACCACCACCACCGGCGCCTCGATGCGCTGGCCGATCGAACGGGCGGCGGCCAGGATATGGGTGAGGTCGGCGCTGCCGTCCTCGTCGGGCGGGGTGCCGACCGCCAGGAACACGCATTCGGCGTGCGCCATGGCTTCGTCGTAGCTGGTCGAGAACAGCAGGCGGCCGGCGGCCGCATTGCGCTCGACCATGGTGTCCAGGCCCGGTTCGTGGATCGGGATGACGCCATTCTTGAGCATGGAAATTTTTTCGTCATTGACGTCCAGGCACAATACCGTGTTGCCGACGTCGGCGAAACAAGCACCCGAAACCAGGCCGACATAACCGGTGCCAATGATAGTGATCTTCATAGTTTTCTTGGAGGAGGAAGTAGTAAAGAAGGAGGAACCGGGCAAGCGCACGGTGAACTTGGGCTATTTTTCCACAGAACTTAAGAAACTTGCCACACGTTAAACAAATGCCGCGACTGAAAGTTGAATTATAGTATCATGGTTGTCAAAAATTTATGTATTTTGTGTCAATCGTGCTTCCGTTTGGAAAAAAATTTCGCATAATCACTACATTGCATTTTTACAAAATAATTCCAGGGCCCGAGCCTGGCCTCTCCAGCCCCGTGACCAGCACACCATGAAGCTACTTACCTTCAGTACCCTGTACCCGAACTCCGAACAGCCGAACCACGGCATCTTCGTGGAGACCCGGCTGCGCTACCTGATCGCCAGCGGCCAGGTCGAATCGCGCGTGGTCGCGCCGGTCCCCTGGTTTCCACTCAAGGGCGCGCGCTTCGGTCATTACGGGACCCTGGCCAAGGTCCCGCGCCGCGAGACCCGCAACGGGCTGCAGGTCACCCACCCACGCTACCTGGTGGTGCCGAAGCTGGGCATGAACTACACGCCCTATACACTGGCGCGCGCGGCGCGCAAGGACATCGGCCGCATCCTCGACGAGGGCTACGATTTCGACGCCATCGACGCCCACTATTTCTATCCGGACGGCGTCGCCGCCGTCATGCTCGGCAAGTATTTCAACAAGCCGGTCGTCGTGACCGCGCGCGGCACCGACATCAACCTGATTCCGCAATTCGACCAGCCGCGCCGGCTGATCCTGCAGGCGGCGCGCGAGGCAGACGGCATCATCACCGTGTGCAATGCGCTGAAGGACGAAATGGTGCAGCTGGGGGTAGCGCCGGATAACATCACGCCGCTGCGCAATGGCGTCGATCTCGAACGCTTCCAGCCGATGGACCGCGCCACCGCGCGCGCCACCGTGGGCCTGGTCCCGGGACGGTTCACCCTGCTCTCGGTCGGCCTGCTCGACCCGCGCAAGGCGCACGACCTGATCATCCGCGCCCTGCCCCGGCTGCCGGACGTCGACCTGCTGATCGCCGGCATCGGCCCGGAAAGGAAGAACCTGGAACAGCTGGCGCGCGAGCTCGGCGTCCAGGACCGCGTGACGCTGCTCGGCGCCGTGCCGCAGACCGAACTGAAGAACTACTACAATGCCGCCGACGCGCTGGTGCTGGCTTCCAGCCGCGAGGGCTGGGCCAACGTGCTGCTCGAGGCCATGGCCTGCGGCACGCCGGTAGTGGCGAGCAATGTGTGGGGCACGCCGGAAGTCGTCGCCGCCCCCGAAGCCGGCGTGCTGATGCCCGAGCGGACCCCGGAGGGCCTGGTGCGGGCGCTGGGCCAGCTGCGCGCCGCCTATCCCGAGCACGCAGCCACGCGCCGCTATGCCGAGAACTTCGGCTGGCAACCGACCACCCAGGGTCAGATCGACCTGTTCCAATCCATCATGGCGAGAAAAGCCGCGTGAAAATCCTCTACCACCACCGCACCCGTTCCAAGGATGGCCAGTACGTCCACATCGAGGAAATGATCCGCGCCCTGCGCGCGCAGGGGCACGACGTCGTGATCGTGGCGCCGCCCAGCGCCGAGACCGAGTCGTTCGGCTCGGACGCCGGCCCGGTCGCCTGGCTCAAGCGCCACCTGCCGAAGACCTTCTATGAAGTGATGGAATTCGCGTATTCGCTGGTGGCCTACCGGCGCCTGGCGAAGGCGGTCCGGCAGCACCGTCCGGACGTCCTGTACGAACGCTACAACCTGTTCCTTCCTTCCGGCGTGTGGGTGGCGCGCAAGTTCGGGCTCCCGATGCTGCTGGAAGTGAACGCGCCGATCCTGGAAGAGCGCGCGCGCTACGATGGCCTGGCCCTGACGAAGCTGGCGCGCTGGTCGCAGGCCTATGCCTGGCGCAATGCCGACATGGTGCTGCCGGTCACGAAGGTGCTGGGCGACATCGTCCAGTCCTACGGCGTGCCGCCCGAGCGCATCGAGGTGATTCCGAACGGGATCGACCCGGAGCGCTTCGCCGGCGCCCCGGACGTGATGGCCGCCAAGCGCGCGCTGGGCCTGGAGGAATACCTGGTGCTCGGCTTCACCGGTTTCGTGCGCGACTGGCACGGCCTGGACAAGGTGATCGACCTGATCGCCCAGGATCCGCCGCAATCGCGCCGCCACCTGCTGGTCGTCGGCGACGGCCCGGTGCGCGCCGACCTCGAAAAGCAGGCGCGCACGCTCGGCATCGAGCACCGGGTCAAGTTCACCGGCATCGTCGGGCGCGACGACGTGGCGCGCCACGTGGCCGCGTTCGACATCGCACTGCAGCCGGCCGTGGTCAAGTATGCCTCGCCGCTCAAGCTGTTCGAGTACCTGGTGCTGGGCAAGGCCATCGTCGGCCCGGACCAGCCGAACATCCGCGAGATCCTCAGCCCCGACCACAACGCGGTGCTGTTCGACCCCGAAGTCCCGGGCGGCCTGGCCGGCGCGGTCAAGCGCCTGTGCGACGACGTCGCGCTGCGCAACAAGGTGGCGGCCAATGCGCGCGCCGCCATCGAGGAGCAGCAGCTGACCTGGGGCGCCAACGCGCGCCGCGCGGTGGCCCTGTTCGAGAGGCTGCTCAAACGTGCGTGACCTGATCCTGCTGTTCGCCCTGGTGGCGATCATCCCCTTCATCTTCAAGCGCCCGGTGGTGGGCGCCCTGGCCTATTGCCTGGTCAGCCTGATGAATCCGCACCGCATGACCTACGGTTTCGCCCAGACCTTCCCGTTCGCCATGATCCTGTGTGTCGTCACCCTGGTCGCGATCGTGCTGTCGAGGGAGCAGAAAAAGCTTCCGCTGTCGCCCCCGGTCTGGATGCTGCTGATCTTCTTTTCCTGGATGACGCTGTGCACCGTGTTCGCCCAGATGCCGAGCGCGGCCTGGAGCGACTGGGACCGGTTCAGCAAGATCATGCTGATGGTGATCGTCACGATCATGACGGTCCGCACCCGCAAGGACGCGCAGGCGCTCGCCTTCGTGGTGGCGATCTCGCTCGGCTTCTGGGGCTTCAAGAGCGGGCTGTTCGTCATCTTCAGCGGCGGCGGCGAAGGCCTGCTCGGTCCGCGCGCCAGCTTCATCAGCGACAACAACACGCTGGCGCTGGCGCTGGTGACGATCACGCCGCTGATGGTCTACCTGGTCACCCAGGTCCACACCAAGTGGCTCAAGCGCGGCGTGCTGGCCATTGCCGCGCTGACCGCGCTGGGTGCGATCGGCTCCTATTCGCGCGGCGCCCTGCTGGGCGCCTTCGTGATGGGCTTCTTCCTGTGGCTCAAGTCGCCCTACAAGGCCAGGCTCGGCCTGGTGTTCATGCTGGTCGTGCCACTGGTGCTGCTGGCCATGCCCGAAGAATGGATGGGCCGGATGCACACCATCCAGACCTACCAGGAAGACGCCTCGGCGACCGGCCGCATCAACTCCTGGAAGTTCGCGGTCAACATCGCCAACGAATTCATGCTCGGCGGCGGCCCCAACGTGTTCTCGCCCTACATGTTCATGTTGTACGCGCCGGAGCCGGAACGCTACTACGACGCCCACAGCATCTACTTCCAGATCCTGGGCGAGCTGGGCTACATCGGCCTGGTCATCTTCCTGGTCATGTTCGCGGTGGCCTGGCGCACCGGCTCGCGCGTGATCCGCTTCTGCCAAGGCAAGAAAGACCTGGCCTGGGCCCTGATGCTGGCCCGCATGTGCCACGTCAGCATGATCGGCTACCTGACCGCCGGCGCCTTCCTGACCCTGGCGTACTACGACCTGATCTATTATGTGATCGCGATCCTGATCACCCTCGACAAAGTCCTGATCCGCGCGCCGCAGAAGGACGACATCCCGCCGCTGCGCCACCCGCTGCTGGATCGCCTGGCGCAGCGCTTCCTGGGCCGGCCGCCGGCGGCGCAGGAAGGCGCGCCGCCGGGCGCCCCCGCGGGCCAGACCGACGCCAAGCTCCAGACGCGCGTGCGCTGAACCTCAGACCAGCACTTCCAGCGCCGGCGGATGGCCCAGGAACATCGCCGGGCTGGCGCTGGCGCCGTAGGCGCCGGACTGGAACACCACCACCAGGTCGCCGATGCGGGCGTGGGCCAGCGGCATGCGCTCGGCCAGGATGTCGAGCGGCGTGCACAGCGGGCCGGTGGCCGAGGCCGGGCCGCTGTCGGGCGCATCGCCCCGCGCGTTGATGCGGTTGCCCACGACGACCGGATAATTCTTGCGGATCACCTGGCCCAGGTTGCCCGATGCGGCCAGGTGGTGGTGCATGCCGCCGTCCAGCACCAGGAACACCTCGCCGCGCGAGACCTTGCGGTCGATCACGCGCGTCACGTAGATGCCGGCCTCGCCCACCAGGTAGCGTCCCATTTCCAACGCCAGGCGCGCCTGCGGCAACGCCGCGGCCAGGCGCGGCAGCCAGGCGGCCAGGTGCTCGCCCATCGGCGCCGGGTCGATGCGCTGCTCGCCCGGGAAATACGGGATCCCGAGGCCGCCGCCGATGTTCACGTGGCGCACCGCGAGCGGGCTGTCGCCGGCCAGCCGCATGGCCAGCTCGATGCTGTGCGACTGGGCTTCGAGGATCGCGTCCAGGCGCAGGCTCTGCGAGCCGCTGAAGATATGGAAGCCCTGGAAATCCAGCCCCAGGCTCGCCACTTGCCCGAGCAGGGCCGGCGCCAGCTCGGCGTCGATGCCGAAGGGCTTGGCGCCGCCGCCCATCTTCATGCCCGAGGATTTCAGCTCGAACGCCGGATTGATGCGCAGCGCCACGCGCGGCGTGATGCCGGTCGCGTCGCCGATGCGGGCAATGCTGGCCAGCTCGTGCCCGGATTCGACATTCAGGCATGCGCCGGCGGCGATCGCCTGGCTCAGTTCCGTCTCCAGCTTGGCCGGGCCGGCAAAGCTGATCCGCGCCGGATCCTTGCCGGTGTCGAGCGCGGTGCGCAGTTCCGCGCCCGACGCCACGTCGAGGCCGTCGACCAGCCCTGCCATGTGCTGCACCAGGGCCGGCATCGGATTGGCCTTGATGGAGTAATGCAGCGCAACCTGCGGCGGCAGCACCGCGCGCAGGCTGGCCACCCGGGCCGTGCACAGCGCGCGGTCGACCGCGAAGAACGGTGTGCGGCCGACGCGCTGCGCCAGCCGGGTGAGCGGGATGCCGCCGACCTGGAGGACGTCGTCGACCACCGGGAAGTGGATCTGGGGTGCGTGCTGGGGCTTGGTGCCGGTCATGAGCGTGCGGAGCAAAAAAGATGGTGGGCGGCGCGGCCTAGCGGCCGGGCCGGAAGGTCTGGCGCAGCAGGTTGCGGTCGATCTTGCCGTTCGGGTTGCGCGGCAGCGCTTCTGCGCGCAGGACGATATGGGCCGGAACCATGTAGGCCGGCAGCCGGCGCCTGCATTCGGCCAGCAAGCCGGCGCGGTCCACCGCCTGCGGATCGGCCACCGCCACCGCCACGATCGCGTTCCCCAGCATCTCGTCGTCGATGCCGAACACCGCCACCTCGCTCACCAGGCCGCTCGCATGCAGGACGCCCTCGATCTCGGTCGGGCTGATGCGGTAGCCCGAGACCTTGATCATCTCGTCCGCGCGGCCGATGAAATACAGATAGCCGTCGCCGTCGCGGCGCACGGTGTCGCCCGACCATACCGCCAGCTCGGGCAGCGGCAGGGCCGGATCCTGGCCCGGGGCCGGACGGAAGCGCTGGGCAGTGCGCGCCTGGTCGTTCCAGTAGCCCAGCGCCACCAGTGCGCCGCGGTGCACCAGTTCTCCCGGTTCGTCGTCCTCGCACAGGCTGCCGTCGGGACGCACCACCAGCACTTCGGCGTTCGGTATCGCGCGCCCGATCGAATCCGGGCGGCGCGCCAGCTCGGCCGGCGGCAGATAGGTCGAGCGGAACGCCTCGGTCAGGCCGTACATCAGGAAGATCTCGGCGCGCGGCAGCGCTTCCTGCAGCGCCTTGACGGTCGCCACCGGCATGGCGCCGCCGGAATTGGTGATGAAACGCAGGCTGCAATCGGCCGGCCACTCCAGGCGCGACAGGGAGATCCACAGCGGCGGCACCGCGGCCAGGCCGGTGATGCGCTCGGCGCGCACGGCGGCCACGATGTCCTTCGGGAACAGGTAATTCATGAGCACCACGCTGGCCCCGCGCAGGAAGGCGGTGGTCAGCTGGCTCAGGCCGTAGTCGAAACTCAGCGGCAGCACCGCCAGCAGCCGGTCTTGCGCACCCAGGCCGAGGTAACCGGCCACGCTGGCGGCGCCGGCGACCATGTTCCGGTGCGACAGCACCACGCCCTTGGGCGCGCCGGTGCTGCCCGACGTGTACAGGATGGCCGCCATGTCGGTGTCGATGCGGCGGTGCGGCGCCGGGGCGGCGCCGGCGTGGGCGTCCAGCTCGCGCCAGTGCAGCACCTGCGGCGCGCCGGCGAGATCCGCCGGCGCCGCGCCGTCGGTCAGCAGCAGCGCGCGCAGGTCGGGGCAGCCGGCCAGCGCGGGCGCCAGCTGGGCGCGACGCTCGGGGGTCGTCACCAGCAGGCGCACATTGCAGTCGGCCAGGATGTAGGCCACCTGCTCGGGCTTGAGCAGCGGATTGACCGGCACGAACACGCAGCCGGCGGCCGCCGCGCCGAACATGGCGACCACGTTCTCGATGCGCTTTTCCATGTAGACCGCCACGCGCTCGCCCGGCCGCAGGCCGCAGGCCAGGAACAGGGCGGCGGCGGCGCTCACCCGGGCCGCCAGTGCGGCATAGGTGCAGCGCTCGGCGCCATAGGCCAGCGCCGGGGCGTCGGGGGTGCGCGCTGCGCTGTCGAAAATGCTGTCGTGGATCAGGTGGTTCATCGCGTTCCGGGTCTCGATGGCCGCCACCCAACCGATAGGGCGCGGCGCGTCCGCCATCTTACCAGTTCGGGCCCGATCGCAAGCCGCCCGCATGCAATGCCGGCATCATCGGCCGCCCGGCGCGCGGACTCCCGGTGCACGGGAATCGCCCGCCCCCATGTTATATTTAAATCATGCCCAGAATAAACAACAGTACCGCGCCGCGCCGCGCCATTCCCTCCGTGCCGGTGCTCTCGCTGGGCGCGTTCGGCGCCCGCCAGGCGCCCCTGCCGGCGCTGGACGACGCGCCCGCGGTGCAACTGGTGACGAGCGGCCGGATCGCGATCGGCATGGCGCTACGCGCGCTCGGCGTGGGGCCTGGCGACACGGTGCTGGTGCCGGCTTACCACAGCCCGTCGATGATCCCGCCGGTACACTGGCGCGGCGCCGAAGTCGTGTTCTACCGGGTCCACCCCGACACCACGGTCGACCTGGAGGACGTGCGGCGCAAGATGGCGCCCGGCGTGAAAGCCGTCATGGCCACCCATTTCTTCGGCTTTCCCCAGGACTTGCGCGCCCTGCGCGCCCTGTGCGACGCCCACGGCGCCGGGCTGCTCGAAGATTGCGCGCACTGCTTCTTCGGCGAGCGCGAGGGCGTGGCGGTCGGCGCCAGCGGCGACTACGCGATCGGCAGCAGCATGAAATTCTTCCCGATCTTCGAAGGCGGCTGCCTGGTCTCGCACCGGCATGCGCTGCCGGACCGGCTGGCCGGCGCCGGCGCCGGCTTCGAGGCCAAGGCCGCGCTTGGCGCGCTCGAGGCCAGTTTCGGACACGGTCGCCTGCCGGCGCTGCGCCTGGCCGCAGCGCTGCCGCTGCGGCTCAAGACCGCGCTGTGGAACCGGATCAAGGCGCGCGCGGCCGGCTCCGTGGCCGCCACCACGGCCATGGAAACGGCGCCACTGGCGCTGGCCCCTTCTTCGTCCGACAGCAGCTTCGCCTTCGATGCCAACTGGCTCGACCGCCGCTCGTCGCGATTCTCGCGTCTCGTGCTGCGCGGCGCCGGCCGCGCCCGCATCGTCGAGAAACGGCGCCGCCATTACCTGGAACTGGAACGCGCGCTGGACGGCGCGCCCGGCTGGCGGCCGCTGTTCGCGGCGCTGCCACCCGGCGCCTGTCCGTGGGTCTTTCCGCTGCTGGCCGAGCGCCCGGCCGAACTGTTCGCGCGCCTGCGCGCGGCCGGCGTGCCGATGGTGCGCTTCGGCGCCAGCCTGTGGCCGGGGGTCGACGCCGCCACCTGCGCCAACAGCGCGGCGCTGGGCCGATGCCTGTTCGGCCTGCCCGTGCACCAGGAGCTGACGGCGTCCGAGAGCGCCTGGCTGGCGGCCACGGTGCGCGCCGCGCTGGAAGCGTCGATGGCGGTGGCGGCATGAGCTGGCAAGTGGTCCCGGCGGCCGAGTTCCTGGCGCGGCCCGAGCTCCAGGAGCGCTGGCGCCGCCTGCACCGGGCCAGCGCCGGCTCGCCGCTGCTGGCGCCCGAATTCGCGGTCGCCGCGCTGGCGGCATTCGGAACCGGCCGCGAGCGGCTGGCCTGGCGCGAGGTGGACGGCCAGACCGACGTCACGACGATCCTGGCGCCGTCGCGCCTGGGCGCCTGGAACACCTTCCAACCCTCGCAGGCGCCGGTCGGCCTGTGGCTGCAGCGCGACGCGCGGCCGCGCGGCGCGAGCCTGCCGGCCCTGATGCGGGCCCTGCCCGGCCCTGCCTTCATGCTCGGCCTGACCCAGTGCGACCCGATGCTGATGGAGCGCCCGGCGGACGACGCCATCGCGCGCACGCTGGACTATATCGACACCGCCCGTGTCACCCTGCCGGCCAGCTTCGACGCCTATTGGGAAGGACGCGGCAAGAACCTGCGCGTCAACCTGCGCAAGCAGCGCAAGCGCCTGCAGGACGATGGCGTGACGACCCGCCTGCAGGCCAGCCGGGCGGCGCACGAGATGGCGGCCGCGGTCGAGGACTACGGCCGCCTGGAAAGCGCCGGCTGGAAGGCCAAGGACGGCACCGCGGTCGCCGGCGACAACGCCCAGGGCCGCTTCTACCGCGCCATGCTCGAAGCCTTCGCCGGCGCTGGCGCGGCCTGCGTGTACCGCTACTTCATCGGCGAACGGCTGGCGGCGATGGACCTGTGCATCGAGGGCGGCGACTGCATCGTGGTACTGAAAACCGCGTACGACGAGGGCTTCGGCAAGGCGCTGTCGCCGGCGCTGCTGATGCGCGAGGAAGCCACGCGCGCGATCATCGACTCCGCACGCTTCGCGCGCATCGAGTTCTACGGGCGGGTGATGGAGTGGCACCTGCGCTGGACCGACGAGGTCCGCGTCATGTACCACCTGAACGCCTATCGCTGGCCCTGGATCAGGCGGCTTCACGCTGCCTGATGCGGCCGGCGCGCTGGCGCCGGGATGCGCCTCAACCCTGGCTGAGCTGCGGTTCGCCCCTGGCCTGCCCGTTCGCCGAGGATGCCCCCAGCGCCGCCGGCAGCGCCGACATGCTCAGGAATTCGCCGCCGATCTCGTCGCGGAACCAGGTGCAGTAATCGTGAATGGTCGTCACCAGCCGTTCGCGCTCGGCCGCGTCGCGCACATAGGGCGTGTGGCCCGGCACCAGCGATGGGCTATGGTAAGTCAGCGAGAATACCTCGCAGCCGTTGGCGCGCAGGGCGCGGGTCAGGCGCCGCATCTCGGCGCCGGTGGCGACCTCGGGACTGAGGCGGATACGCTCCAGCGCGCCGCTGCGCGCCAGCACGCCGCCCATGTGCAGCGCGCGTCCCGCTGGCGCGCGGGCCAGCTCGAACAGGCGTGGCCCCATGCCGCGCAGCCAGCCGGCGTAGCCGGTGGTTACCGGCAGCTCGAGCAGGCGCCGCCCCCCTGCTTCGAACCAGTAGGGATGTTCGTCGAAGCTGCGAAAGTCGGGCGCGCCGGCATCCTCGAAGCGGGTGTAGGGCACCACGCTGGCGTCGATCTCATAGCCCAGCGCCGCCACTGCCTCGGCGCTGTGCGGGCCCAGGCCGTAGCGCCCGGCCTTGAAGGCGGTGGGCATGCGGTCGAAGGCGTCGCCGATGGCGGTGGTCAGCATCCGCACCTTGGCCAGCTCCAGCTCGCGCGGCAGGTTGCCGGCGTAGGAGTTAAAGCCGGTCACCTGTTCGTCGTACGGCGGCGAGACCCACGGATGGAGCTGGGTCCCGATCTCGCAACGCCCCTCGCGCATCAGGCTGCGCAGGGTGGCGGCGGCCGCAGGCGCCGTGGCGACCGGCCAATCGACCATATAGGCGGGCACGATGCCGAGCCGGTCGAACACGCGATCGTGCATCAGGGGCTGGGCGGCGACCGAGGTGGTGCCGGTGTTGGCGCGGTCGAAAGGCTTGTCCCAGGCGAACTCTTCTTCGGTATCGACGATGACGATCAGGACCGGTGGCCGCCCGGCCGCTAGCCGGGCCGCTACATGGTTGGTTGTGCTTAGCATTGCATCAATTTCCGCGAAGCCTGAGCGCGCCGATGAGGCGTCGCACATCGGCTGCGACGATGTCCTTTGATAACAGGGTCGATGACCGCACACGGCAGCGCTGAAAGCGATGTCGCCGGTCCATTGATGTTGTCATCCTAGCATATAAAAGAATTATCGGATGACAACCCGATCTCACGCGTGCCGGCCCTGCCCGCGCAGTGATCCCGGCACGGCAAGCGGCAAAAAATCAGTAAATACGAACTATCGCGCCACGGTTGCTCGCGATCTTTGGCTGGAAATTCAGAGATTCATCGCTGAATTCATGCACTCCTGACAAGTAGATTGTCGCTTTCCTACGTCTCTTGAAAAAATGTTCTTGACTTTATTGTCTTAATTGATTTCAACGGCGGCATCTTCGTTGTTTTTGCACAGGAAATCGGCAAAAACTGCGAATAATTGCCCCACGGAAAAAGTTGGCCGATGTAAAGTTCTGTTTCATTCAGAAACTATTTCTCCGGCGAACCTCTTCCGACCACCATGAATACCGAACAGATGACCCCGAGCCGCGCGGTACGTGGCAGCCAGGATTTCCCACATACCCAGCGCCGCGTTGCAATGCTCGCTGCCGTACTGAGCGCAGCCCTGCTGAGCGCATGCGGCGGCGGCGGCGGTGACGACGATGTCGCAGCCGCCGTAGTGAGCGGCAGCATGGATGGCACATCCCTGGCCAGAACCACCACCGGCTTCGTGCCGCAACCAACCGCCCCGACCATTCTCACGCCGTTGCCCACGACCAACCCGGCCACGATCGTCGCCGGCGCCAGGGTGACCGACTTCGAGATCCAGAACCAGGGCCTGGCGCAGACCAACGTGCCGTTCACCTTCGGCCAGATCGTCGCGCAAGGCCAGATGGCCCCGACCGAAGGCCTGGCAGCGCGCCTGCCGGACGGCGGCCTGGTGCGCCTGCAGACCGACGTCAAGGCCACCCATGCCGACGGTTCGGTACGCCACATGATCGTGTCCGGCGTCCTGCCGAACCTGGCGGTCGGCCAAATCGCGAAGATCCAGCTGCTCAAGACGTCCGCACCCGAGAAAAGCGCGCTCACGCTGCAGGACCTGGCCGCCAGTGGCCTGACCAGCGACATCGTCCTGACCCACGAGGGCGTGCAGTACACCGCCTCGCTGGCTGGCGCGCTGGCCTCGCCAAAGCCGGTCCAATGGCTGTCGGGCCCGGTCGTCAGCGAATGGATCCTCAGCACCCCGCTGAAGAACGCCGCCGGCGTCGAACATCCGCTGCTGACCGCCAGCTTCGCCGTGCGCTGGTATGCCGGCCTGTCGAAGCAGGCGCGGGTCGACGTGATCGTCGAGAACACCAAGACCTTCAAGGCCGGCGCACGCAACCAGCGCTACGACGTGAACGTCAACGTCGGCGGCCGCTCGATCTTCGCCAAGAGCCAGATGGCGCACTACCACCACTCGCGCTGGCACCAGAGCGGCTGGTGGGACGCCAGCCGCGCGCCGAACATCCACGTGCGGCCGAACACGGCCTACCTGATCGCCTCGAAGGCGATCTCGAACTACGACCAGAACATCGAGATCAACGAAAACTCGCTGGCGATCATGGGCAAGCAGATCACGGCCGCCAATACCGGCCCGATGACGATCGGCCCGGTGGTCGCCTACATGGCCACCACCGGCGGCCGCGGCGACATCGGCCCGCTCCCGAGCTGGACCGTTTCCTACCTGCTGTCGATGGACATGCGCGCTCGCAACGCCATGATGGCGGCCGCCGACGGCTCGGGCACCTGGTCGATCCACATGCGCGATGAACAGACCGGATTCCCGCTGCGCGTCGACAACGACGCGTACAAGAACCTGTCGACCCACATGAACCTGGCGCACAAGGGTCCGCTGCCGGTGCCGCGCTGCGCCGACAACAACAAGGGCCTGTGCAGCACGCCGAACACCGAAGACACCGCCCACCAGCCTTCGCTGGCCTACCTGCCCTACCTGCTGACCGGCGACTACTATTACCTGGAAGAGCTGCAGTTCTGGGCCGCGGCCAACCCCCTGGCCACCGATCCGGCCAATTCCGGCAACGGCAAGGGCCTGGTGCGCTGGCAGCAGGTGCGCGGCCAGGCATGGTCGCTGCGTACGCTGGGCCATGCGGCCTACATCACGCCGGACACCCATACGCTGAAGGATTACTTCGTCAAGCAGCTCGACAACAACCTGGATTTCTACCACGCCACCTACGTGGTCGGTAATCCGAACCAGCTCGGCGTCTATGACGGCAGCGGCGCCGGCGCCTTCGCGGTGAGCGCCTCTGCCCCATGGCAGGACGACTTCCTGACCTGGAGCTTCGGCTACCTGGCGGAACTTGGCTTCAGCAAGGCGCAGCCGATCCTCAACTGGAAGGCGAAATACCCGGTCGGCCGCATGACCACGCCGGGCTACTGCTGGATCCAGGCGTCGGCCTATTATCTGGAATTCCGTCCAGGCGCCAAGCAGCCGCTGTTCACCGACCTGGCCACGATGCATCAGTTTAACTTTGGCGGCGACAGCATCTCGAACGAAAGCAAGAGGCTGACCCACCCGGATGGCCAGAAATACATCGACCAGCCATGCGCCAGCCAGGCCCAGAGCGACTGGTTCCGCGCGGCGACCAAGGGCCACTGGACTGCGGGCCGGATGTCGGGCTTCTCGGATTCGCCGCTCGGCTACCCCGCCAACATGCAGCCGGCGCTGGCCGTGGCCGCCACCTCGGGCATCGCGAACGCGGCCCAGGCCTGGACGGTATTTACTGGCCGCGCCGACAAGCAGGATTACGGCCGTGGTCCGCAGTGGGCCATCATCCCGCGCTGACAGACAACCGCGTTTCACCACGACCGGGCTTCGCGAGAAGCCCGGTTTTTTTTTGGGGGGCGCCGCCGCTATCGCGCCGTCGACCGGGCGCGCCAGGCTGCGGCCCGGCAGCGCAGGCTGCGCCAGCCCAGCCGGGCCAGAGCCGGCGGATGCCGCGCGGGGACGGTCTCGAACAGCAGCCGCGCCCAGGCCGCGGTGCAGGCCTCGGCCCGCACCTCCTGGCCGCGCCGGCGCCCGTTCTCGACCATGGCGCGGTACAGCGCCGGATCCGACGCGAGGCGCGCCAGCGCCGCCGCCGCTTCGCCGGCCGACGCGACCTCGATGTAGTCGAGCTCGGAGCGGCGCAGCTCGCGGTAGGCCTGTTCCGGCCCCAGGATGGCCGGCACCCCGGCCAGCCACGCATTGATCAGTTTACTGGCCGGCTTCTTCACATGCAGGTGAGACAAGTCCTTGCGCATGGCGACGATCACGTCGATGGCGCCGTAGTCGTTCCAGCTGGTCTGGTAGGCGGCGGCATTGCCGCCCCACGCGACCGCGTCGCATTGCCACTCGATGCCCTGCCCGCGCAGTCCGTCAGCCCACGCCGGCGCGGCCAATTCGGGCGTCATCTCTCCCACCGTCCCCTTGAAGGCGACCGTGCGCACCGCGTCGCCGCGGCAGGGATCGCGCGCCACCAGGCCCGGCTGCGGCCAGTGCTGGACATGGAACACATTGGCCGCCGTTGCCGAGGCGGCGTTCTGCACCACCTCGACGTCGGCATACGGCTGGCGCGGACGGTCGGCACGCGCCGCCACGATGGTCAGCGGGGACAGCCAGCCGCGCTGGCGCAGCAGCGCCGGAACGTGGTCGGCATGGGCGACCACGACGCCTGCGCGCGGCGTCGATGCCGCCAGCAGCACCGGATGTCCGGCCCGCTTCAGGCGCAGATAGGTCTGGCCGACCCAGACATGCACGCCGGTATTGAACAGCGCCCAGTCGCGATCCGGGTCGGCGTCCTGGAACTGCGCCACCTGTTGCGCATCGGGCAGGAAAAATGTTACGGGATGACTACTCACTCGCTCTCCATGCTAGGTTGGCAGGCACGCGCATCATTCAGAATGACAACATTTAATGTCTGATGACAAAAATGCAGCATGGAACGCGTGCGCCGGGATGTTGCAGCATATAATAATTGCGCGTCATTGCAAGGAAGGCAAGAGCAGCATGCGATGCTCAGCCGCATCACCCGTCCAGGGCTGGCCCCGCCAGCCCGCTTGAATGCCGATACAGGAGCCAGTAGGGATGTCTTTATTTAATAGGATGGTCGCACGTCTCAAGCGCGACTATTTCCGCGCGCGGCACCAGAAGGTGATCCAGGAGATCTTGTCGACCCGCCCAGTCGAACGCGGCAGCCTGCCGTTCGTGCTGCTGTCGATGGTCCACACACGCGACGTCCAGGCCTACCTGGTGGCAGTCAAGTCCTTCGTCCATTTCCTGAACCCGGAACGGATCGTGGTCGTGTGCGACCCGTCGATCAGCGACCACGACCAGGCCCTGCTGCGCCAGCACGTGCCGCACATCGAACTGCGCCCGGCCGACGAATTCACCCATCCCGACATCCCGCGCGGCGGCACCTGGGAACGCCTGTACGCCATCGCCGGGCTGGTGCGCGAGCATTACGTCATCCAGCTCGATGCCGACACCGTGACGACGCAGCCGATTCCCGAAGTGCTCGAGGCGGTGCGCAACGGCGCCGGCTTCGTGCTGGGAGAAATGCCGGACACCCCGATCCGCCACTTGTCCGAGGTGCGCGAGCGCGCGCTGGCCTTCCTCAAGCCGGACGCCCACATCCAGACCGTCACCGAAAGCGAGATGGTCAACGTCGGCCTGCCGCAGGACGCCCGTTACGTGCGCGGCTGTTCCGGATTCACCGGTTTCCCGCGCTCCCAGACCATGCGCGACAGCATGACCGACTTCTCGCGCCGCATGACCGCCAAGCTGGGCAACGACTGGACGCGCTGGGGCACCGAGCAGGTGACGTCGAACTACCTGGTGGCCAACGCCCCGGGCACCCGCTCGCTGCCGTTCCCCAAATACGGCACCCCCGACTGCGCGACCTCCGAGACTGCGTTCTACCACTTCATCGGGTCGATGCGCTTCATCAGCGGCCAGTATGAAGCAACCTCGCGCGACGCTATCCGCATGATCGGTAGCAGCAACGCCGCCGGCGTCACGCTCGCGCAGTCGACCCCGGCCGGCTGAACCGGCCGCTTCCCGGATTCGCCATGCTCGGTCCCCTGTCCGCTTTCGTCCCCCGCCCGGCCTGCGCGCTGGCCTGCCTGGCCGTACTGGCCGTGCTGGCCGCCCCGGCCGCCGCGGCCGAGTCCATCACCGGCGTGCGCATCCAGAACCTGGGCGCCGACCAGGCCGAGGTGCCGTTCACCTTCGGCCAGGTGTTCGCCCCCGGGAGCCTCGGCAAGAACGATGGACTGGCCGCGCGCCTCGGCGACGGCAACATGCTGCCGTTGCAGGCCGACGTCAAGGCCACCCATCCGGACGGCTCGGTACGCCACGCGATCGTCTCCGGCATCCTGCCGAAGCTGAAGGCGCGCGCCACGGCCAGCCTGGAGCTGGTCAAGGCAGCTGCGGCGAAGCCGGCCCGCGCCGGCGGCGCCGGCATCGAGCGCCTGCTCGCCGATGGCCTGAGCGCCAGCATCGACATCCGGACGGAGGGCGCGGTGTATCGCGCTACCCTGGCCGATGCGCTGGCCGCGGCCAAGGGCGCGTCCAGGGGCGCAAACGCCGGCGCCTGGCTGGACGGCGCCGTGGCCAGGGAGTGGCGCGGCGCCGTTCCGCTCAAGTCGGCGAGCGGCTCGGCCCACCCGCTGCTGGGCGCCAGCTTCGCGGTGCGCTGGTATCCGGGCCTGGAAAAACAGGCGCGGGTCGAAGTCGTGGTCGAGAACACCAAGACCTTCCAGGCCGGCGCGCGCAACGTCGAATACGACGTCGAGGTCGAGGTCGGCGGGCGCAAGGTCTACCAGCAGGCCGGACTTACCCATTACCGCCATGCGCGCTGGCGCCAGCTGGCCTGGTGGAACGAAACGCGCGCGCCGGCGATCCACGTGCGGCCAAACGGCGCCTACCTGATCGCCAGCGGGGCCGTGCCCAATTACGACCAGACCATCAAGCCGGACGAGCGGGCGCTGGCCAACCTGGCGGAGCGGCTGAAGCCCGACAACACCGGCCCGATGCGCATCGGCCCCGTCATGGCCTACATGCCGACCTCCGGCGGCCGCGGCGACATCGGTCCGCTGCCCTCCTGGTCGGTGCACTACCTGCTGTCGACCGACGTGCGTGCGCGCGATGCGATGATGGCGGCGGCGGAAGGATCGGGCAGCTGGTCGGTGCACCTGCGCGACGAGCGCACCGGCTACCCGGTGCGCACCGACACGCCGGCCAACCGCGACATCTCGACCCACATGAACCTGGCGCACAAGGGGCCGCTGCCGGTGCCGCGCTGCGCCGGCAAGAACCTGTGCAAGACGCCGTACACCAACGACACCGCGCACCAGCCCTCGCTGGCCTACCTGCCCTACCTGCTCACCGGCGACTACTACTATCTCGAAGAGCTGCAGTTCTGGGCCGCCACCAACCCGCTCGGCACCGATCCGGCAAATTCCGGCAAAGGCCAGGGCCTGGTGCGCTGGCAGCAGTTGCGCGGCCAGGCCTGGTCACTACGCACGCTCGGCCACGCCGCCTACATCACGCCCGACGCCCATCCACTGAAAGCCTATTTCACGAAGCAGCTCGACAACAACCTGGCGTTCTACCACGCGACCTACGTGGCCGGCCGGCCGAACAAGCTGGGCGTCTACGACGGCTCGGGCGAGGGCGCGTTCCGGGTCAAGAACTCGGCCCCGTGGCAGGACGACTTCCTGACCTGGAGCTTCGGCCACCTGGCCGAACTCGGCTTCGCCAAGGCGACCCCGATCCTGCGCTGGAAAGCCGCCTACCCGGTGGGACGCATGACCGCGCCCGGCTTCTGCTGGACCGAAGGCGCCGCCTATTTCCTCAAGTTCCGCCCCGACGACAAGGAACGGGGACCGCTGTACGACAGCTTCGCAGAGCTGTACCGGGCCAATTACGATCGCGACTCCTATCGCAAGGACGATGGCAAGCGCGCCAGCCACCCGGACGGCGCCCGCTTCATCGACCAGCCCTGCGCCAGCCAGGCCCAGGCCGACTGGCTGACCAAGGTCTACCGCCGCACGTGGACGCCCGGGCGCATGTCTGGCTATGCCGATTCGCCGATGGGATTCCCGGCGAACATGCAGCCGGCGCTCGCCGTCGCGGCGACTTCGGGCATCGACAACGCGGCCGAGGCCTGGAAGCGCTTCGACGCACGCGCCGACAAGCCGGACTATGCCAGGGCGCCGCAATGGGCGATCGTCCCGCGCCGCTGAGCATCGCCACACCATTGTCAAAAATGTATCGTGCGGGCATCTGTCCACAGCAATGCCGCATATAATGTCGTGCATTACAGCAACCGATGCGGCGCCGCAATCGCCGTGTCCCGCTCCCGCCCGCTGAACGAGGCGGCTGCGTTCACCTCCCCATGGCCATGGCAAATCTGCGACGTTCGCTGATCATCAATTTCTTTTCGTCGTCCGGCGCGACCATGCTCAAGTTCCTGGTCAGCGTGCTGCTGGCGCGCATCCTGAGCCCGAGCGAGATCGGCGTCTATTCGATGACGGTGGTGTTCGTGAACCTGGCCGGCGTGTTCCGCGATTTCGGCGTGTCGGGCTATCTTCAGCGCGAACCGAACCTCACGCCCGACAAGCTGCGCTCGGCCAGCGGGGTGGTCTTCACGTCGTCCTGGCTGATCGCGCTGTGCCTGTACCTGGCCAGCGACGCGCTCGGCGACTGGTTTGCCGAACCCGAGATCGTGCCGGTGATGCAGGTGCTGGCGCTCGGCTTCGTCTTCATCCCGTTCGGCTCGGTCACCAATGCCCTGCTGTCGCGCGAATTCGCGGCCGAGAAGCAGGCAATCGTGAACGCGGCCGGCACCATCAGCTTCTGCGTCAGCTGCCTGGTGCTGGCCAAGCTCGGCTTCGGCAGCATGAGCCTGGCCTGGGCCAACCTGATCAACATCCTGGCCTGCATGCTGGCCCTGATCCCGATGCGCCCGCGTAACGTCCCATGGATGCCGTCGTTCTCGCACTGGCGCGGCGTGGCGCACTTCGGCGTCGGCTCGCTGGTATCCAACATGGCGGTGGCGGTCAACAACGCGATTCCCGACGTCCTGCTCGGCAAGCTCGGGTCGGCGGCCCAGGTCGGCCTGCTGAGCCGCGCCAACTCCACGGTCCAGATCTTCATCCACGTGGCCGGCTCCACCGTCAACTATGGCGCCGTCTCCTACCTGTCGCAGATCCACCACCGCGGCGAGTCGCTGGCCCCCGTCATCACGCGCGCCACGCTGCTGCTTACCGGCGTCGGCTGGACCGCGCTGGGCCTGACCGCGGTGCTCGGCCACGACATCGTACTGGCCCTGTACGGTCCGACCTGGCTCGAGGCGGTGCCGGCGATCCTGCCGCTGACGCTGGCGGCGGCCGCGATCATGATGTTCAACTATATCTCGATGGCGGTGGCCGCGATCGGCCGCCCCTACCTGAGCGCGGTCCCGGTGCTGGGCATGCTGCTGGCGCGGATCCTGTTCGGCGTCCTGATGTACGATGGCTCCCTGGCCGGCTTTGCCTGGGCGCTGTTCCTGGCGACGATCGTGAGCCTGCCGCTGCGCGCGATGCAGCAGAAGCGCTATTTCGACCTGCGCATGCTGCCCCTGCTGCGCGCGCTGGCGCCGAGCGCCCTGGTGGCCCTGGGCAGCGTCGGTGCTGGTATGCTGCTGGCGATGCTGCTGCCGTCGTCGCTGGCGCCGATGCTGCGCCTGCTCGTGATGGCGCCGCTGCTGGCCGCGGTCTGGTACCTGCTGCTGCGCCTGACGCGCCATGAACTGGTCGGCGAAGTGCACCGGCTGGCGGCGCCGATCAAGAACCGGCTGGCGCTGCTGCGCCCCAACCCTTAGGCGCGCCCGCACAGGCGCGGCGCCTTCCGTGAATGGAATCCACATGTACCTCGACCAAACCAAGACCATCCTCACCGACGTCCTCAGCCTGGGCGACGCCGGACGCGACCTGACCGCCGACTCGCCGCTGCTGGGCGCGCTGCCGGAACTCGACTCGATGGCGGTGATCAGCCTGATCGCCGCCCTGGAAGAACACTTCGACATCGCGATCGACGACGACGACATCAGCGCCAGCACCTTTTCCACCCTGGGCAGCCTGGCCGCCTTCGTGGAAGCCAAGCGCGGCGCATGAAGGACGCCGCCGGCGCGCCGGCCGAGCCCTTCTTCCTGAAGGCGGACGGCGGACAGCGTTTCTGCCTCTACCACCCGCCAGCCGGCCCGGCGCGCGGCGCGCTGCTGTACGTGCATCCTTTCGCCGAAGAGATGAACCGCGCACGCCGCATGGCGGCGCTGCAGGCGCGCGCCTTCGCCGCGGCCGGCCACGCCGTGCTGCAGATCGACCTGGCCGGCTGCGGCGACAGCAGCGGCGACTTCGGCGACGCGCGCTGGGAACTGTGGAAGGCCGACCTGGCGCTGGCCGCGGCCTGGCTGCGCGAGCGAACCGACGCGCCGCTGCGGCTGTGGGGCCTGCGCCTGGGCGCCCTGCTGGCATTGGACTACGCGCGCGCGGCCGCGCATCCGGTGGCCGGCATGCTGCTGTGGCAGCCGGTGCTGAAAGGCGGCGCGTATCTGACCCAGTTCCTGCGCCTGCGCCTGGCCGGGGCGCTGCTGGCCGACGGCGACGCCGGCCCCGGCGCCAGTACCACTGCGCTGCGCGCGGCGCTGCAGGCCGGCGAGACGCTCGAGATCGCGGGCTACGACCTCGATCCGCGCCTGGCGGCCGCGCTCGACGCGCTCGACCCGCTCGACGCATTCCGGCCTGCGTGCCCGGTCGACTGGATCGAAGCGGTGATGCAGCCCGGCGCCGAAGCGGCTCCCGGCGCTGCGCGCGCCGCCGCCGCCTGGCGGACGGACGGCGTCGACCTGCGCCTGCACCCGGTCCATGGCGCGCCGTTCTGGACCACCACCGAAATCACCGAGAACGCGGCCTGGCTGGATGCCGGGGTGGCCGCGCTGGAGGCAAGACTGCATGGGCATTGAAGGCGTGGAGACAACGCATATGGAAGCCGGCGCGAACATCGACGAAGGCCTCGAAGAGCGCGCGCTCGCCTTCGGCTGCGGCGGCGAACGCCTGTACGGCATCCTGAGCCTGCCTGGCCAGGCGGCATCCGCCACCCGCGGGGTGCTGGTGGTGGTCGGGGGGCCGCAATACCGCGCCGGTAGCCACCGCCAGTTCACGCTGCTGGCACGCGAGCTGGCGCGCGACGGCGTGCCGGTGCTGCGCTTCGATTACCGCGGCATGGGCGACAGCGAAGGCGCCGCGCGCCCCTTCGACGACGTCGACGACGACCTGCGCGCCGCCATCGACGCCTTCATGGCGGCCGTCCCCGGGCTGCGCGAAGTGGTGCTATGGGGCTTGTGCGACGCCGCCTCGGCGATCGGCATATACGCCGCGCGCGACGCGCGCGTGGCCGGCCTGGTCCTGCTCAATCCCTGGGTACGCACCGAGGACGGCCTGGCGCGCGCCACGCTGCGCCACTACTACCGCGCGCGCCTGAAGGATCCCGCCTTCTGGAAACAGCTGCTGCGTGGAGGCCTCGACTGGCGCCGCTCGCTGGCCTCGCTGCTGGCGCTGCTGCGCAAGGCCAGGGGCAAGCCCATGCCTGCCGCCGCCGCCGGCGCCCCCGCAACGACTTCGCTGCCCGAGCGGATGCGCGCCGGCCTGCAGGATTTCCGGGGCCGGGTGCTGCTGGTGATCGCCGGCGCCGACCTGACCGCGCGCGAGTTCTGCGACCTGGCAGATGCCGACCTCGCCTGGCGCGGCATACTCGCTCCACCGCGCGTGACGCGGCGCCGGATCGACGACGCCGACCATACCTTCTCGCGGCGGGCCTGGCGCGACCAGGTCGCGCGCTGGACCAGCGAGTGGCTGCGTTCCTGGTAAGGCTCTAACTCTTCAGCGGCGCCGGCAGGCGCCGAAATCGTCGAAGGCGCCATAGACGCCCACCGTGGCGCGCGCGACGCCGCACAGGTCGACTCCATCGCGGCGCGGCTGCGTGCGTCCCGGCGCCTCGTCTTTCCAGCGAAAATCGCCTTCGCCCGGGGCTGCGAACAGCGCGCGCACCGGATGCCAGCCCACGTACGAGCGCCACAGGCCGGCATCGCGGTTGTCTCCCAGGTGCAGCAGGCCGGCATCGCGGCTGCGGATCGGACCATCGACCAGGTTGCCGTCCAGCCGCGCGCTGCTGGTGGCGTAACGGACATCGATGCCGGCCGTGTCGATCAGGGTATTGTCCTCGATGCGGGAGTCGGAAGCGCTGTTGAGGTAGATGCCGACGTCCGAACAGCCGACGATCAGGTTGGCGCGCAGCACGCCGCGTTCCTGCTCGGTGACGCAGCGTCCGTCACGGCAGAAGCGCGCGCCCGTACCGCCCCCGCCCAGCGACAGGCCGACGCGCTGGCCCGGCTGGCCTGCCAGCGTCTGCTCGCACCACACCAGGTTGCGCTCGAAGACGTTGCCGCTGCCACCGCCCTTGGCGAAGGCCCCGTAGCTGACCCGGTTCCCCTGCAGCTTGACGAAGTCGCGAATGACGTTGCCGCGCACCGTCCAGTCGCTGGCCGCGACCAGGTCGATCGGCGTCACTGGCCGGCGCGTCGCGCGCGGCGCCGGATTGGACAGGGTATTCGCCTCGATCAGGCCATGGTCGGGAAAGCGCCCGCCGGCGCCGTTGATCTTGAAATGGGCATTGAAGCCCTGGACGAGGTTGTTGACGGCGGCGAAGTGGCTGGCCGCGCCGGTGACCTGGAACGCGTGCTCGCAGTCGTCGTGGCGGCGGCAGGCGCCGTCGATGGCCAGGTTCTCGAAGCGCCAGTGCGGGGCGCTGACGCGGATCGCGATCGTGACATGCGAGAGCAAGGTCACCGTGCCAGGTTGTGCGGCGCGCACCACGACCGGCGCTCCGGCGGCGCCGGGCCTGCCGGCTTCCAGCGAGCGGTTCACGATGCGGTAGGTTCCCGGCGCCAGCGTGATCGTGGCGCCGGGCGCAGCCGCGGCCATGGCGGCGCGCAGCGCGGCGACGTCGCGCACCAGGCCGGCCGCGGGCCCGGGCGCGCCCGCGGCCTGCGGCTGGGCGCCCAGCCGCAGGCCGTCGAGACCGGCCCTGGCCGGTGCGCCGCGGTCCAGCGTCAGCAAGACATCGCTGGCGAGCCGGCCGGCGCCGGTGATGACCGCGTTGTGACCGCTGCTGCGCTTTTCGATATACGGCGCCAGCGCGCGCGGCATCACGCCAGCGCGTTCAAGCGCGAACAGCGTCGCGGCGATGCCGCAGCCGGCCAGCACGACGCAGGCCGCCAGTGCGGCCAGCGCCAGCCGCGCGCCACGCCTCATGCGCTGCTCTTGATGCCGTGCCGGTTCATCATGTCATACAGGGTCGGGCGGCTCACGCCCAGCATCTCGGAGGCCTTGACGATATTGCCGTCCACGCGCGCCAGCGCGCGCACGATGGCGGCATGCTCTGCCTCGTCGCGCACCTGGCGCAAATTCAGCGGTTGCTCGACCTGCGCGCCATGGTCGGGCAGGCCCAGGTCGTCGGCCACGATGGTCGGGCCGTCGGCCATGATCACGGCGCGCTTGACGCAGTTTTCCATCTCGCGCACATTGCCCGGCCACTCGTAGCCCTCGATCGCGGCGATCGCGTCGGGCGCGAAGTGCAGGGTCGGGCGCGACTCCTGGGCGCAGAACTTGTTCTTGAAATGGTGGGCCAGCAGGGCCGCATCGCCCTGGCGCACGCGCAGCGGCGGGATCGTGACGACGATCTCCGACAGGCGGTAATACAAGTCTTCGCGGAAGCGCCCGGTGGTGCACAATTCCTTGAGCTTCTGGTGGGTGGCGCACACGATGCGCACGTCGACCGGGATTTCCTCGTGGCCGCCGATGCGCTCGATCACGCGCTCCTGCAGGAAGCGCAGCAGCTTGGCCTGCAGCGGCATCGGCAGGTCGCCCACTTCATCGAGGAAGAAGGTGCCGCCGTTGGCCAGTTCGACCTTGCCCTTGGTCTGCTTGGCGGCGCCGGTGAAGGCGCCCTTCTCGTAGCCGAACAGTTCGCTCTCGAGCAGGTTCTCCGGAATCGCGGCGCAGTTGATCGCCACGAAGCGCTCCTTGGCGCGCGGCGACAGCGCGTGCAGCGCGCGCGCCAGCACTTCCTTGCCGGTGCCCGATTCGCCCAGGATCATCACCGAGGCCGAGGTCGGGGCCACCTTCTCGATGTTGCGGCACACCTTGAGCATGCCGGCGTCGCGGCTGATCACGCCCGCCATCGGCGAATCGGCCTGGTTCGACTGCATGCGCCGGTTTTCCATCTGCAGGTTGTGCAGGAAGAAAGCGCGCTGGATCACCAGGTTCAGCACCTCGGGTTCGCACGGCTTCTGGTGGAAGTCGTAGGCGCCCATGGCGATCGCCTTGACCGCGTTGGCGCGCTCCTGGTTGCCGGTCAGGACGATCACGCGGGTGTCCGGCGCCAGCGCCAGGATCTGCTCCAGCGTGGCCAGGCCCTCGGTCGAACCGTCCGGATCGGGCGGCAGCCCGAGGTCCATGGTGACCACCGCCGGCTCGTGGCGGCGAATCTGCGCCAGTGCGCTCTCGCGGTCGCCGGCGACGACCACGTCATAGGCATCGAAGCTCCAGCGCAGCTGCTTTTGCAGACCGGGGTCGTCCTCGATGATCAACAGTTTCGGTTTATTTTGGGTCACGGCTATTCCTCAGTTCACGCTGCGCGATCGACGGCGCCGGCGGCGATGCCGGCCTCGTGGTACAACGGCAGGGTGACGGTAAAAGTGGTTCCAACCGAGGGCGTGCTGGTCAAGTCCAGCGCGCCGCCCAGTTCATTGATGTATTCGCGGCTCTCGAACACGCCGATGCCCATGCCGGCCGGCTTGGTCGATTCGAACGGCTTGAACAGGCGCTCGCGAATGAATTTCTCGGTCATGCCGGCGCCGGTATCGGCCACCGTGATCGCCACCCGGTTGCCCTGGCGGCGAATGCTCACGTTGACGCGCCCGCTCTTGGGCGTGGCTTCGATCGCATTCTGGATCAGGTGGCCCAGCACGCGCTCGAGCCGCTCGCGGTCGGCCAGCACCATCAGGCCCTGCTGCTCGACCTGCAGCAGCGGATGCGGCTCGAGGGCGCTCTTGAGCGCGATCGCCTGGCGCACCACGGCCTCGACCGACAAGGCGCGCGGCCGCGCCGGGGCATCGTTGCGGCTCAGTTTCTGCAGCATCGACGTCATCTTCTGGATCGAATGGTCGACCGTGTCGAGCATGTCGCGTTGGAACTCCGGATTGTCGCGGTGCTTTTCGGCGTTGGCGTTCATCAGGGACAGCTGGGACACCAGGTTCTTGAGGTCGTGCACCACGAAGGTCGACATGCGGTTGAACGAGTCGAACTGGCGCGCCACCATCAATTCGTCGGCGGCATCCTGCTGCGCCAGGTAGCTGGCGGCCTGGCTGCCTGCGATCTCGAGCAGGTCGAACACTTCCCAGTTCAGGGCCACGGTGCTGCGCGCATCCTGCAGCACCACGAAGCCGAACAGTTTCGAGTGCATCATCAGGGGAACCACCAGCCAGCCGCGCGGGAACTCCTTCAGCCAGGCCGGCAGTTCGAGGTCGCCGTACTTCTCGGGCAAGGACTTGTATTCGCGCAGGTCGATCACCCACTGGGTGGTTTCCAGGAAGCGGCAGAACTTCGAATCGGCCGGCTCGACGGCGCTGCTGGCGGCCTGCAGGCCGGCCACCGGGCGATAGGTGCCGGCGCCGGCGCCGTCGGGTTCGCCGTCGCGGCGCTGCCACAGCACCCCGCCCGGGCTTTCGACCAGGGCGCCGACCGCCTCGATCGCACGCTCGCCGATATTGGCGCTGTGCTCGGACAGGGTGCGCGTGAAGCGCATCCATTCCTCGCGGTAGTCATAGCCGTAGCTGTAGAAATGCTTGCTGATGAAGACCTTGAGCCAGGAGCGGAACGTGCCCGAGAACAGGGTGCCGGCCAGCACCAGCAGCGCGCCGCACAGGAACACGACCTGCATCACGCCGCCCCAGCTGCCGCCGAAGTAGCGCAGGTAGTAGCCGGCGAAGCCCATCGCCAACAGGTACAGCGCGGAGCCGAACAGCGCGGTCGAATGGAACATCACGCGCCGCGACAGCGCCAGCGCATTGGCGCGCGAGGTGCCGCGCTTGACCGCGGTGCCGATCAGCGGCATGGCCAGGGCGTTGACGATGCCGCGCGCGGCCCAGGTGTCCTGGTGCATCTCGTGGAACAGCATCGCCTGGCTGTACATATAGAAGTCGTAGGCGAACATGGCGCCGATGCCGAGGCAGGCGAACTTGATGGCCCAGCGTTCCTGCACCGTCTTGTTGCGGTACACCTGCTCGACCAGCAGCATGCCCAGCACCGCCTGGCACACGCGCGCCGTCACGTTCGGCAGCATGCCGTCGACATTGAGCATCAGGTCGGTGCGCAGCAGCGCCGTCGCCAGCAGCAGGCCCAGGTAGACCATGCCGCCGACAAACACCGGCGTGCGCAGGCCGAATGGCCAGCGGCTGCCCGGATCCCTGTAGTTTCCCAGTAACAGCACCAGCACGACGCACCAGGCGCCGCTGCGCAGGATCTCGAGCTTGTCGGTCCAGACCGACCACAGCCTAAAGCCGGACGCGGCTTCCATGGCCAGGGCGCCGGACCAGAGCGCGGTGAGCGCGCAGGCGATCGCGATCGGCGCGACGTGGCTGCGGCCGCGCCAGATCGTCAGCAGGAGACCGATCAGCAGGAAGAAACCGATGGCGGCGACGCTATAGCTATAGACGGCAATGCTGGTCAACGTGCGCCATCCATGAGAACGTGCATTGAAAAAATCCGGGTGAGGAGATCACACCGATGCCCGGCCCTGGCGCCTTCCGGGGCGTGCGCCTCAGCGCCCGCTGCGGAACAGGACGACCTTGAGCGTGTTGATCAGCACCAGCACGTCGAGGAACAGGCTGTTGTTCTTGACGTAATACAGGTCGTACTGCAGCTTTTGCAGCGCATCCTCGGCCGAGGAGCCGTAGCCGTAACGCACCTGGGCCCATCCGGTGATGCCTGGCTTGATGCTATGGCGCACATTGTAATATGGCACCACCTCGATCAGCTGCTCGACGAAATAGGCACGCTCGGGACGCGGACCGACGAACGACATGTCACCCTTGAGCACGTTGAACACCTGGGGCAATTCGTCGATGCGGGTCTTGCGCATGAAATTGCCGACGCGGGTGACGCGTGGATCGTTCTGGGCCGCCCACTGCGGCTTGCCGCCCTTTTCGGCATCGGTGCGCATGCTGCGGAACTTGTGCACGCGGAAGATTTTGCCGTCCTTGCCGACCCGTTCCTGCGAATAGAACACGGGGCCGCGGTCTTCCAGCCACACGGCGATCGCCGCGGCCAGCATGATCGGCAGGGTCACGACCATGATCAGGGTGCTGCACACCAGGTCGAAGCCTCGCTTCATGAAGGTGCGGATATAGCTCTGGTCAAAGCCACCGCCAAAGACCAGCCAGCTCGGCTGCAGGGAGTCGACCCGGATCTGGCAGGTTTCGCGTTCGAAGAACGTGGCGGCGTCGGTGACCTTGAGGCCTTGCAGTTTGCAGTCGAGCAGTTCCTTGATGGGGAAGCTGCCGCGCCGGTTCTGTACCGAGACCACGATTTCCTGCACGCCATACTGCTTGGCGACCTTGACCAGCGAATCGCCGTCACGCACCTTGAGCAGGTCGCCGGAGGGTACGCAGACCTCTTCGCTGGCGACCGGGATGAAGCCGGCGATATTGTAGCGGTGGTAGCTGGTCTTCTTCTGCGCCAGCTCGCTGCACTCCTTGGCCAGCGGACCGCAGCCGAGGAACATGATGCGCGACTGCATCAGGCGCATTTCGGACGTCTTGAAGAAGATGATGCGCGCGGTAAAGATACCGACCGCCGCCAGGCCGAACACCAGCAGCAGGATGCCGCGGCCGAAATACAGGTCGGGGGCAATATAGAACACCAGCGTCAGGATCAGGAAGCCCATCAGGAAGGCGGGCATCAGCTTCATCAGGAAGGGATGGCGCAAGCCTTCGTCGAAATCGAGCTGGTACATGCCCATGGCGCTCATGCTGAAGCTGACCGCAATCGCGAAGGCGATGGCCGACGCCATGAAGTGATCGAGCTGCAAGGCTGTCGCCGGCGCGTCGACGTCAAGAAAGCGCATGGCTGCGCCCGCATAGGCTGCACCGAGCAGGATCAATATCTCTACGAACAGTAGGACGAATACGATCTTCGACACATAGTGATTAGAGATCCGAAACATGTTATTCCCCAGAATTTATTATTGCTTCACTGCTTGCTGAGTTGGCAAAACGACGGCAAGGCTTCACTGCATCGAACGCAGCGCGCGCATGGTCTCATACAATAGCTACACCGTGTCGCGCTCGCCAGCATACCTGTTGTATCGGCGACAGATGACCATCTTCTGGTCAACAAATTTCTTAGCGCAACATTATCAATATAACAAAGATTCGAATTTGTTTCTTTATCGCTACATCTAGCGTGCGCGGGGCAACAGCTTGTTGTCGGACACATAGGCCGGCGTGCCGCTCAGTGCCAACCATGTGAACATACGGCAAGCCGGCGCCGTACGCTCGATGACTGGTCGGTCATGCAAGCAAGTCTGCTGAACAGCGGACTGCTCATGCAAATTTATTTATCGCCTGCAAGACATGTTTTTGCCATATTTTTAACATTAAATATAGCATGGAAACACAAACAGGCTCAACGACGCTTCATTGCCGCGTCAGGCCAATGCAACACGGGTAACACAAGCGACCAAGACTCACCTGCGATTAGTGAAAGAAATTTTAGCATTGACTCAACAGTATGCCGCACAACGATGTATATCGTGCGCTATTGTTTTAAAGCCAATATTGATTT
The DNA here is from genome assembly GCF_056279385.1 of Massilia sp. UYP34. NCBI lineage: Bacteria > Pseudomonadati > Pseudomonadota > Betaproteobacteria > Burkholderiales > Oxalobacteraceae > Massilia > Massilia sp. UYP34. The sequence continues at coordinate 404,849 of NZ_JBWBRF010000001.1, forward strand.
ATAGCAAGTGTGTGTCTTAGAGCTTTGCCACGGCGCCCTGGGGCGCATCCAGCACCGGCATGGCGCCGGCGGCCGGTGCCGGCTGACGCGCGCGCGCTCCTGCGCCGATGAGCCGAGGGAACAGTCGCGGCATCAGGACGTCGGCGATGCGGTAAACGGCGACCAGGATGGCCGTGACCAGCACCGGCGCCATCACCCAGTACACGGGATAGGGCAAGGCGCTGCCATAGCGGTTGTACAGGAGCCAGGTCAGCAACAGCACAGGGGCATGCGCCAGGAACATGAAGAAGCTGTACTTGCTCATGCCTACCAACCATGGTCCGAGCCGGGTCCCCACCAGCCAGGCGGTGGCCGGCCAGATGAGGAACGGCGCGACCAGGCGCAGATAGGTCGTGTTCGCAACACGGAAATGCACGATGGCGGCGCAGGCGAGCACGAACAACACCAGGCACAACAGTGCATGACGGTCGAGCAGGCGCAGGTTCCAGCCGCGCACGGCCGCCATGCCGCCGACATAGAACAGCACCGCCATCAGGTCGCGCAGCACCAGCGCACCATCGTAGTTATTGAAGAACACCACCGACACCAGGACCAGGCCCGGCCAGGCGTAGTTGCGCAACAGCCAGCCGAACAATGGGGCGAGCAGGATCAGCGCCAGCAGGTCGCGCAGGAAGTTCAGCGGGTAATTAACAGGCGAAGCGGTCAGGCCCAAGGCCGCATTGAGCCAGGCCATCGGTTCGAACGGCCACAGTTGCGCGGACATCTCGATGCCGGCGAACACCTGCGCCCCCAGCGCCAGCGGCACCAGCGGCAGGCTGAAGCACAGGAAGGGCAGCAGGATGGTGCGCGCCTTCTTGTTGAACAGGCGGGCCGGCGCGCGGTCGAGCGCGGCGCCAAACAGCAGGAAGCCCGAAATGACGGTCAGCACCGGCACGCTGGCGCGGAAGACGGCGAGCTGGAAAAATGCTTTGACGGCATCGAACCAGCCATCGCCGACCTCGACCATGGGCACGTACTGCGGCGTATGCAGCATGATGACGCCGAAGATCATGACGAAGCGAAGAAGGGCGATACGGTCGCGAAGACCATGGTCGAGAGTCATGGAAGGTGCTCTTTCAAAGGTGCGGAGCATGCGCAGATGGCGGCGCGCATGACGCCCGAAACTGCCGGATCGGGCCTGCCGGCAATGAGGAGCTTGCCAGCTCTTACTTACATTAAAGTCAACACTGAGGAATGTCAATTGTGCGCGTGTTTCATTACACAAATGGTGCGCTACGGAAACGAAGAGAGAGTATGGAAGCGGGGCGGCGACATGCCGGCGCATGCGGGACGATCGGGCGGGGGGAGGAAAACAACGGCGATGATGCCGGAATGGCGCGGCTGGCTGGGATCGAACCAGCGACCCTTGGCTTCGGAGGCCAATACTCTATCCACTGAGCTACAGCCGCGCTGGAGGCGTGACGAAGGATACAGTCTTTCCGCAGGTACGTCCATGGGCAAAAGCGGAAAAACCCCTACACCGAAACAGGATTACACTATAATAAGATTCTCGACGGCATTTGCAAAAAGCCACTAGATCGCAGTGCCCAAGTGGCTGGTTTTTTTAATTGAATTAAGGAAATCATGAGCGACGCACACAACGAACATCAATCCCTCATCCGCACGCCAAAACAGCTCGTCGTTGCCGTCACGGGATTCTTTCTAGTCATTGTTATAGGTATCATTTTGCTGGTCATATTCGTGACCAGCACCGCCACTACCGGCGCCGGCACCGACAGCCAGAGCGCCGAAGCCATTTCTAGCCGTATCCGCCCTGTTTCCGAAGAAGGTTTCACCCTGGTCGACGCCAATGCACCGCGCGTGCTCCAGGCCGGCGGTGTCGTCTATGCCGCCACCTGCGCGTCCTGCCACGACAGCGGCATGGCAGGCGCACCGAAGACCGGTGACAACGGGGCCTGGGGCGCACGCCTGGCGCAAGGCTATGACACCCTGCTCAAGCACGCGATCGAGGGGATCCGCGCCATGCCTGCCAAGGGCGGCAATCCGGATCTGGACAATCTCGAAGTGGAGCGCGCAGTCGTCTTCATGGCCAACATGAGCGGCGCCAGCTTCAAGGAACCGGCCGAACCCGCGTCGGCACCGCCGGCCGCCGATGCGCCGGCCAGCACCGCCGTGACCGCAGCGACCGCCGACACTCCTCCCCCGGCAACGCCCCAGCCTGCTGCTGTCGCGGCGGCGCCGGCCGTCGCCGGTGCCGATACCGGCAAGAAGGCTTACGACGCAGCCTGCATCGCCTGCCATGGCACCGGCATCGCGGGTGCGCCTAAATTCGGCGACAAGGCGGTGTGGGCCGCACGTCTCGACCAGGGCGCGAACACCCTGTACGAGCACGCCATCAAGGGTTTCCAGGGCAAGACCGGCTTCATGCCGCCGAAGGGTGGCTCGACCATTCCCGACGCCGAGGTCAAGGCGGCGGTCGATTACATGGTCGCTGCAGTGAAATAAAGGTGTGCGGCGAACACGCCGCAGGGCCGATGCCTGGCTTCGATATGATGCTGCAAACAAGGAGGGGAATCGACATGGCGCGATACCCGTTCCCTGGTGATGACCCCGAATGCCATACGCCGCCATTGGCGCGACAGCTGTAACGCGCCCGCCATCGAGCGCCCGATGCCGCCCGGGTAGTTGGGTCGTCGGTGCGACGCCACGCCATCGAAGCGCGCCAGCCATGTCTTGAAGCGCCGGTGACACGCGCTCGCCTGTGAAACATGGACGGGCGTCCCCGGCGTCGGCGCGGACGCGTTCGGCGGCACTGAAGTGGACGGTCTGGTGCGCGACGCCAAGGGGATCGGCGCAGGCGCGATCGGCGCAATTGGCGCCGCTGACCAGCAGCGCTTGCCGACGATCTCGGCAGGTGCTTCACCGGCCGGGCCACCTTCAGGACTTTCCACCAGCGTGCGATTGGCAATGAAGGATCGGGGCGCCCATTCCGGCCAGTGCGCCGCCCGGCCCGGTAAACCTGTTTTCTCAGCTCGACTGGGGTTGGATCGCCGGCGCTCCAGAAGGCTGCGGCAGTGGGGTGGGGACGAATGCCAGCTTGACGTGCTCGGCGGCAAAATATTCCAGCAGCGCGCGCGTCAACAGGATCAGGCCGGCCATCTCCAGGCCCTCTTCGATCGTCACCAGGAAGGCGTACGTAAAGTTCTGACCGAACGCTTCGGCATAGGCGCCGTCGAGCAGTTCCATGCCCAGGCATCCGCTCAGGTAGATAGCGGCGGCGAGCAGCAGCTGGCGCCGCATGGCAGGCGCGAGCCGAAGCAGGAATTTCATGAAGAACAATGCCGCGGCGCAGACGACAGCGATGCCCGGGATGACCCAGCTGAAGTAAAAGACACCCAGATCCCCCGGTCCCAACAGGCCGCGCATCGGCGCGATCAATTTTTCATGTACCTGGAATCCTTCATCATAGGCAATCAGTACAAATCCGAGCGCCAGGACCTGCCAATAAAGTGAATCGCGCGGTGCACTCGAGCGGCTGCTCAGCCCAACAAGGAAAAGTAGCAAGGCATTACCCAACGCGATCATGACCGTGAAGAAGGTCGGAATATTACGCTCATAATCGACGTTAAATAGCTGAACGAGTCCGAAGACGTGGTCATGGTCAAAAACGAAACGCAAGGTCTGACCGGTGAAGCTACCGACCAGCAGGAGCAACGCCAGCCCAAAGAGGATCCGGACAATGGCCTGTGGCCGAATGGATAACTGATAGGACGGCATTGTTCTACTCCTTATTCGCTTGGCCGCAATAATTTCCCCGAAGCATTTTTATTGGGTGTATTCACATGACATCTTGATGACATCGCGTACAAGAATACGCCAGCAATTGTTGTCAGTAAATAAATTTATTGAAAAAATTATATTTTTTGTTGCCGTGGAAGCACGGCCGCCCTCAGGCTCGTACCGGAGCGAACAATGCACGAAACGCTGGCGGTCGGATTGATGGAAGTTGCCCGGCTACTGCGGGCTACTCGCCGGCGGCGGTACAAAGAAACGGATGACAAGAAAGTCATCGTCGTGCTGGTTGACGTGTTTCACAGGATGCCGAGCCTGCTCCTGCATGCAAGCAAAGCGCAGGCAAAGCAGGCTCGACAGGCGAGGCGGCGCCAGTTCCGTTGCAGCACGATTGATTTTGCCTGGTCTGCGGCCCCCGACGCTCCGCCTTGTATTCCGGACGAACGGGCCGGAAGCGCGGCGAACCCAGCCACGTCAGTTAACTGTTCTCTTAACCAAAAATCATTAACGTTGTTTTCAGACAACTTATCAATTCTGCAGAGAAAATATTTTTTGCCGGCGGCGCTGCATGGCAAGCACTGCTGTCAGGCCAATCCCATAAAGCCACATTCCTGCCGGCGCCGGGACTTCAGCAATGTCCTCACCAATATAAAAATCAAAATTTATTCCTGTAATACCCAGCCCCCCGATCTCCTCCGAACCAAACAGATTGTCCGAAGCGGGGAACAATCCATCCCATGGACGATTTTGTTCGACATCGCCGGCCAGATTATCGGTTCCAGAAACTAGTTTATTACTTGAATTAAAAAAGGAAACCCGCGCATCGAACAACGTTACTTCGCGCAAAAAATCCAGTGCGTCGCCGAAAATCCCGATGCCATAGACAGCCGTCCCATCCGACGCCGGGAACATCTCGCCATTCGACCTGATTTGAATACTGATGAGTGCCCGGCCATCATCCAATGCGGTTTCCGATTCGGTGAACGTCAGGTTCAAGCCATTCCAGCTTCCCCCTTCGGGAGCGCCGTCGAAGACCGGGACTACGAACAGCGGATCGGAAGCGCTGGCTTCGCCCAGGTAGAGCGAATACGTCGAACCGGTCTGAACGAATGGTGCAGCGACTGCTTGAGCGCCCAGACCAAGCGTCGCGACGCAAAATGTCATAGAAGCAAGAAACTTGTGCATATTTCCCCCTACATATTTTAATTCTTAACATTTTATGCAAGTTTCATGCCAAAAAAGATTCCGCGTAAAAACAATACATTAAAAATGTTCTTCATCCTTTCCGACCCAGGCTGTCAATAATTTCGACACCGCCGCACGACTTTTGCACTGTTTGCTGATCTGGCACACATCCCACCACGGTTACTTTTCAGTAGTGGCATGTGGTATTCACTGCGCCGCAGCTATCGTCATAATGAAAGCCCTTGACCGTCTTCATGAGGGTTCGATTCAAAGGTTTTTGCAAGGAAATAATGGATAATTATCCAGAAGAATCAGTTCATTATTTACAAAATAGTTTCTTCCTATACTCCAATGTTAGAAATTGATAAATATTGCAAAAATGAACTGTCACAATTGGTTACAAACTGTTTGTAGTAAATATCGTATCCTTAAAAAAATTTCCATTAGGAATAAATTCCAATGGGAATTACTTAGAGGATTATCATGCAACTATTCCGAACCGATTTATCTGTTCAACACGCCGCGCTTCGTCTGAATGCCGCACTGATCGTTTCCCTCGCCGCCGTCGGCGGCGCTTCGGCTGCCACGCTGTCGGTCGGTCCTGGCAAGACGTATGCCGCCCCATGCGCCGCTTTCGCCAAGGCCAAGGCTGGCGACGTCGTCGAGATCGACGGCACCAAGACCTATAGTGGCGACGTCTGCGCCATCAACGTCAACGACCTCACTATCCGCGGCGTCAACGGTCGTCCGAAGATCAATGCCGCTGGCAAGAATGCCCAGGGCAAGGGCACGTGGGTCGTCAAGGGCAATGACGTCACGATCGAGAATGTCGAGATGTATGGCGCCAAGGTCCCGGACAAGAACGGCGCCGCACTGCGTCTGGAAGGCACCAACTTCACCCTGCGCTCGTCTTATCTGCACGATAACGAGAACGGCATCCTGAGCGGCGTTAATGCCAACAGCCATATCGTGATCGAGAACAACGAGTTCGGCTTCAATGGCCGTGGGGAGGGCAAGACCCATAACTTGTATATCGGCGTCGTCGCCAGCCTGACCTTCCGCTACAACTATTCGCACGATGCCAAGATCGGCCACAACCTGAAATCGCGCGCCAAGCTCAATACCATCAGCTACAACCGCTTTTCGAGCACGACCGGCAAGCCAAGCTACGAGATCGACCTGCCCAATGGCGGAACGTCGTACGTGATCGGCAACGTGATCCACCAGCCCGCCAGCCACGATAACCCGGCCATGGTGGCCTATGGCCTGGAAGGTCCGACCAATCCGGGCCAGGACCTGTACGTCATCAACAATACTTTCCTGAACGACGACAGTTCGCGCGGCACCTTCGTGCTGATCGACCGCCGCGTCACCAAGCCTGCTCTGCTGCAGAATAATATCTTTGGCGGCACGGGCACCGTCACCGGCCAGGCCAGCGCCATCCAGAAAACCAACTTCCGTTCGGTCGCCCCGGGCTTCGTGAACCGCGCGTCGTTCGACCTGCATCCGACCGCCAACCCGCTCGTGATCGATGCCGGCACGGCGCCCGGCAAGTCGGCTTCGGGTGTGGACCTGAGCCCGAACGCGCAATACAGGCATGTGGCGGGCGCCGAATCCCGCCCGGCCTCCGGCACGCTGGACATCGGCGCCTATGAAACGGCAGGCACGGCGCCGGCGCCAGGGCCAGGCCCGGCACCGGGACCGGGACCGGGACCGGCGCCTGGAACTCCGGAGACCTGGACGTTCTGCTCCACCGAAGCCAACAGTTGCTCCTTCACCGGCACCCGCAAGGTCCGCTACGGTGCGCCAGGCGCCTACAATTACAAGGTCCTGACCCGCAAGACGGTCTGCAACAGCGCGGTATTTGGCAACCCCATCCCCGGTGTTGCCAAAAAATGCCATTACTCGAACCTGGCGCAATGATCTGAATAGCAGCAATCGGGACAGGGCCGGTCGGCGTGCCGACCGGCCCTGTCCCGCCCGGCACGCGGCTCCAGCGGCACCCGGTGGATCGTCGTGCCTCGCTGTCAGTCCAATGAAAAACGGCCGCATGCGGCCGTTTTTTCCATATGGCGACCCGGCGGATCAGCCCGGACCGAAGAACTCGCGCCGTAGCCCGCCGCCCAGCAGACGCAGGCGGCCAAGGCGCCGGCTCAGCTCCATCGGGCGCTTCAGCAGCGAGCGATGCAGCAGATAGGTCGACAGGATGTCCTTCGAGCGGCTGTGCGAGCCGGCATGGCCAGTGCGGTAGATCGCTCCTGGAAACGGCAGTGCGGCGAGCGGCGTGCCCTGCTCCGCAAGGTATTTTCCGATGAACACATGGCTACCCAGCATCTTCTTGATATAGGCTTCGTCCGCCACTTCCACGCTGGCCGGCAGCCCGAACAGATCGGCACGGATGATGTGCGAGGTGCCGCAAAGCATCGAGAAATTCGGATAACGGTACATCAGCGTCTTGTCGGGAGACCAGACGTAGCCGTGGTAGACATACCAGCCGTTCTGGCCATGGTGCTGCTTGACGAAGCCGGTCAGCTTATCGCTGATCAGGTCGTCATCGTCGACCACCATGAAGTAAGCGGTCGGTCCGACGTCCAGCATGCCGGCCAGGATGCGACGTCCCTTATCCAGGCGCACCGCCTCATGGAACACCTCGCGGTCGGACGACCCCTGCTCGTGCAGCGGGTTGGGTGCGAAGTCGACCCATTTGACCTGCACGCCCTCGGGCAGCGCCGGCAAGTCCGACCCGCGATTGGCGACCACCACGGCGCGCCATCCCGGCTCCGCCTGGTTGGCGAGCGAACCGAGCGTGACAGCCAGATTGCGCTTCAACTCGTTCCAGTCGCGCGCGTTGTCTGGGTGCCGGACAGGGATGACAAAGGTAAGGGCAGCTTGCACGTTATTGATTATTGATTAAGTTGCCAACAGATTAATCGCAACGTTGGCAATAGTAAATAGCGATCCAGTTGCCACCGAAAAACGGCACGGCCAAACGCTCGGTTCGGCCGCGCCGTTTCCCGGACCTGTCCGGCAGCCGGTTCCCGCCATGCTTACCAGATGATCACGCGGTCCTTCGGCGCCAGGTACATCTTGTCGCCCGCCTTGACCCCGAACGCCTCGTAAAAGCCCGGCTGGTTCTTCAGGGTGCCGTTGGCGCGGTACTGCGCCGGCGAGTGCGGATCGGTCTTGATCTGGGCGATCTGGGCCGGCTCGCGCATCTTGGTGCGCCATACCTGGCCCCAGCCCATGTAGAAGCGCTGGTCGCCGGTGAGACCGTCGACGACGGGCGCCGGTTTGCCCTTCAGCGAGATCTTGTAGGCTTTATGGGCGATCGCCAGGCCCGAGTTGTCGCCGATGTTTTCGCCCAGGGTCAATTCGCCGTTGACGTGGTAGCCCTCCAGTGGGCTGAAGGCGGCATATTGCGCGATCAGTGCGCGGGTCTTCTCGCCGAAACGCTCGCCGTCTTCTTTGGTCCACCAGTTGCGCATATTGCCGTCGCCGTCGTACTGCGAACCCTGGTCGTCGAAGCCGTGGCTGATCTCGTGGCCGATCACGGCGCCGATGCCGCCGTAGTTGACCGCGTCGTCGGCATTGGCGTCGAAGAACGGCGGCTGCAGGATCGCGGCCGGGAACACGATCTCGTTCAGTTCCGGGTTGTAGTAGGCGTTGACGGTCTGCGGCGTCATGCCCCACTCGTCGCGGTCGATCGGCTTGCCGAGCTTGTTCAGCTCGCGGTTGTACTCCACTTCGCGCGAACGCATCACGTTGCCGACCAGGTCATCGCGCTTGACGGTGAGCGCGGTGTATTCCTTCCACTTGTTCGGATAGCCGATCTTCGGCGTGAACTTGGCCAGCTTGGCCTGCGCTTCCTTCTTGGTCGCGGGGCTCATCCAGTCCAGGGTGTCGATCGACTCCTTGTAGGCGGCCAGCAGGTTGTTGACCAGGACTTCCATGTGCGCCTTGCGCTCGGCCGGGAAGTGCTTCGCCACGTACAGCTTGCCGACCGCATCGCCCAGGCTCGATTCCAGGGTCGAGACGCCGCGCTTCCAGCGCGGTTCCAGTTGCGGGATGCCGGCCAGGGTGGTGCCGTGGAAGGCGAAACGCTGGTCGACGAAGGCCTTCGACAGGTAGTTGGCGTAGCCGTTCACGGCATGGAACTGCAGATAGGCTTTCCAGGTCTCCAGCGGAACACGATCGAGAACGTCGGCGAAGCCCTTCAGGTAGGTCGGCTGGCTGACGATCAGGTAGTCGGCCTTGCCCTGCAGGCCGGAAGCCTTCAGCCACTGCGTCCAGTCGTAGCCCGGCGCCAGCGCGGCCAGTTTCGGGAGCTCGACCTTGTTGTAGGTCTTGATCGGGTCGCGGTTCTCGACCTTGGTCCACTGCGCCCTGGCCAGCTCGGTTTCCAGCGCGACGATGGCTTGCGCGTCTCTCGCCGCGTTCTTGCCGCCGGCCAGCGCGAGGATCTTCTCGACATGCTGCTGGTATTTGGTGCGGGTGTCCGCCAACTTGGCGTCGTCGGTTTTAAGGTAGTAGTCGCGGTCGGGCATGCCCAGGCCGGCCTGGTACAGGTCGGCCACGTACCTGGTCGAATCCTTGGCGTCCTGGTGGATGAAGAACACGAACGGCACGTTGACGCCGATGCGGCCCAGGTGGGCGAACATCGCCGGCAGTTCGTTCTTGTTCTTCAAGGCGGCGATCTTGCCCAGTTCACCGGCCAGCGGCTTGGCGCCCAGCTGTTCCAGGCGCGCCTCGTCCATGTAGCTGGCGTAGAAGTCGCCGATCTTGCGCGCTTCAGTGCCATTGGCCGCGCTGCGCTCCATGGCCGCCTTCTCGATGATCGCGCGCAACTGCGGCAGGGTGTCGTCGCGCAGCTGGTGGAAGGCGCCCCAGGTCGACTTGTCGGCCGGGATCTCGACGCTCTTGAGCCACTTGCCGTTCAGGTGTTCGAAGAAATCGTCCTGCGCACGCACGCCGGCATCGATGTACTGGGTGGCGATGCCGGACGAAGCGCCTGCCTTGGCGGCGGCGGCAGGATCGGCGGCAGCAGGAACGGCGCCGGATCCGGCGTGCGCGAACGAAGCTACCAGCACGAGCGCGGCAGCGCTGAACAGATGTCGTTTCATGTTCTCTCTCTTTGTTGTGAGTGCAATGCAAAACGGGCCGGCGCTTCAATCCGCCGGCCCGTCCTTGAACCAGATTACCAGATGATGACGCGTTCTTCAGGCGGCAGGTACATCTTGTCGCCCGGCTTCACGTCGAAGGCCTTGTAGAACTCGGCCATATTGCGCACGGCGCCGTTGGCGCGGAACTGGCCCGGCGAGTGCGGGTCGGTCTTGACCTGGTTGATCTGCTGCGCTTCGCGCATCTTCGAGCGCCACACCTGGCCCCAGCCCATGAAGAAGCGCTGGTCGCCCGTGAGGCCGTCGATCACCGGCGCCGGCTTGCCCTGCAGCGAGATCTGGTAGGCCTTGTAGCCGATCGCCAGGCCGGCGTTGTCGCCGATGTTCTCGCCCAGGGTCAGCTCGCCGTTCACGTTATAGCCCGGCAGCGGGCTGTAGCCGTTGAACTGGTTGACCAGCTTGTCGGTGCGGGCCTTGAACGCGGTCTTGTCCTCGGCGCTCCACCAGTTGCGCAGGTTGCCGTCGCCGTCCGACTGGCTGCCCTTGTCGTCGAAGCCGTGGCCGATCTCGTGGCCGATCACGGCGCCGATCGCGCCATAGTTGACCGCGTCGTCGGCGCGCATGTCGAAGAACGGCGGCTGCAGGATCGCGGCCGGGAACACGATCTCGTTCATCGTGCTGCGGTAGTACGCGTTCACGGTCTGCGGCGTCATGCCCCACTCGGTGTGGTCGATTGGCTTACCCAGCTTGCCGATGTTGCGCTCGTACTCGAAGGTCGAGGCGCGCATCGCGTTGCCGACCAGGTCGTCGCGCTTGATGGTCAAGCGAGCGTAGTCGCGCCACTTGTCCGGATAGCCGATCTTGGGCGTGAACTTGGCCAGCTTGGCGCGCGCTTCCTTCTTGGTCGCCGGGCTCATCCACTCCAGGTTGTCGATCGACTGGCCGTAGGCGATGATCAGGTTCTTCACCAGCTGTTCCATGCGCGCCTTGCGCTCGGCCGGGAAATGCTCTTTCACGTACAGCTTGCCCAGCGCCTCGCCCAGCGCGCCTTCGACGGTGGCCACGCCCTTCTTCCATTCCGGACGCTGCTCGGTCACGCCGGTCAGCGCGGTGCCGTAGAAGGCGAAGTTTTCGTCCACGAAGGGCTTGGACAGGTAAGGCGCGTATTCGCGCAGCAGCTGCCATTCGAAGTACGACTTCAGGGTCGCCAGCTCGGTCTTGCCCAGCAGCTCGGTCAGGCCCGTGAAGTAGCTCGGCTGGTTGACGATGATGGTGTCGAGCTTGTTGCCCACACCGGCGGCGCCCAGGGCCGCCTTCCAGTCGTAGCCCGGCGCCAGCTTGGACAGTTCAGGCACACTCATCTTGTTGTAGCGCTTGACCGGGTCGCGGTTCTCGACCTTGGTCCACTGCACCCTGGCCAGCGCGGTCTCGAAGTCGACGATGGCCCGGGCCTGGGCCGCGGCGTTCTTCTCGCCGGCAAGCAGGAGCGTCTTCTCGACGTGCTGCTGGTACTTGGCGCGGATCTCCGCCAGCTTGGCGTCGTCCTGCTTCAGGTAGTAGTCGCGGTCGGGCATCCCCAGGCCGCTCTGGCTGATGTAGGTGGCGTACCGGGTCGAGTCGCGCATGTCCTGGCCGACGTAGATGCCGTACGGGCTCGAGACGCCGATCTTCGCCAGGTGGGCGGCCAGGGCCGGAATGCCTTTCTTGTCCTTCAGCGCGCGAATCCGCGACAGCTCGCCGCTCAGCGGCTTGTAGCCCAGGGTTTCGCGGCGCTCGGCGTCCATGAAGCTGGCGTACAGGTCGCCGATTTTCCTGGCCTCGGTGCCGGCCTTGGCGCTACCGTCCTTCTGCGCCGCCTCGATGATCGCCAGCAGCTGCGGGGTCGTGTCTTCGCGCAGCTTCATGAAGGTGCCCCAGCTCGAGCGGTCGCTCGGGATCTCGGTGTCCTTCAGCCACTTGCCGTTCAGGTAGGTGAAGAAGTCGTCCTGCGGACGCACGCTGGTGTCGATGTACTGGGTGTCGATGCCCGAGATGGCGCCGACCGGCGCGGCGGCGGTGGCTGCGGTGGCGGCAGCCGGCGCAGTATCGGCGGCGGCGGCGGCCATGGCCGGCGCGGTATTGACGGCCGCGGCGGCCAGCAGGGACAGGGTCAGGGTGCTCAGGAGGTGTCGCTTCACGGGAAGAATCCTTACTTGCAGTGCGATTGCAGGGGGTGAATCGGTTCCGGCCGGACGGTCGGCAAAAAATCATTCTAGCGGTTAGGCAATAAACCTCGCTGGCAGAGTACGATTTTTTACTTTTCGATACACGGCACACATGTGTTTTCGCATATGCATGTGTTGGGAGATGACAACAAGATGACAGGCGCAATGGCGGGCGCGCCCCGTCGGCGGCGGCGAGGAATGTACAATCTCCGCAGAGGCAGCCTGCGAGATCGCACAGCGTGCGAAAACGCAACCAGGAAGAAAAAAGCCCGCGGTGGAGGCCGCGGGCAAAGACCACTTCAAGAGTGGAGAGAGAGAAAAACTGGTGCAACTATAGGCTGCCTCATCTGCACACTCGTCGACTCTTACAATTGCTTACCATCGTAGGATCGGCGCAACAACCTCCCCCATCCGGCTTACCCCCTCCTTGTCTGCAGGTCGATCGCTTTTGCGGCGGCGCCCGCAGCGGCGCGCGAACCGGTTTATACTGGCTTTGCGTTACCTCAGGCATAAGTTCGCGCCTGCAGTTCCGTGCGCAACGTGCCTCAACGGATCAACCACCATGGGTTCCACCTTCAAGAATTCCTGCCTCGTCGGCCTGGGCGTGATCGCCGGGGTCGGCCTGACCATGCAATTCTCCGCCCTCGCCTTCAAGCCGCCGGTCGAGGCCAGCATGCCGATCGCCGAGCTGCGCCAGCTGGCCGCCGTCTACGGCGTCATCAAGTCCACCTATGTCGAGCCGGTCGAAGACAAGGCCCTGCTGTCCGAGGCGATCGCCGGCATGGTCGCCTCGCTCGACCCGCATTCGGCCTACCTCGATCCGCGCGCCTACCGTGAGCTGCGCGAGGGCACCGAGGGCCGCTTCGTCGGCGTCGGCATCGAGATCGCCGTGAGCGAAGACGGCTACATCGAGATCGTCAGCCCGATGGAAGACTCGCCGGCCTACCACGCCGGCATCAAGGAGGGCGACCTGATCACCCGCATCGACGGCCATCCGGTCCAGGGCACGCCGATCGACGACGCCATCAAGCGCATGCGCGGCGAGCCGGGCACGCGCGTGACGCTCACGGTCGCGCGCAGGGACGCGCCGGAACCGCTCGATTTCACCATCGAGCGGCGCGAGATCATGCAAAAAAGCGTCAAGGCAAAGATGGTGGAACCGGGCTACGCGTGGCTGCGTATCGCGCAATTCCAGGAGCCGACCGTGGACGACATGGCGGCCAGGCTGCAGGCGCTGTACCGCGAAGACCCGGACCTGAAGGGCCTGGTGCTCGACCTGCGCAACGATCCGGGCGGCCTGCTGCAGGGCGCGATCGGCGTCGCCGCCGCTTTCCTGCCGAAGAACGCCGAAGTCGTCTCGACCAACGGCCAACTGGCCGATTCCCGCCAGCGCTTCTACGCGCGGCCCGAGTTCTACATGCTGCGCAGCGGCGCCGACCCGCTGGCCACCCTGCCGCCGGCGTTCAAGGACTTGCCGATGGTCGTGCTGGTCAATACCGGCTCGGCCTCGGCCTCCGAGATCGTGGCCGGCGCCTTGCAGGACTACAAGCGCGCCACCATCCTGGGCACCCAGACCTTCGGCAAGGGCTCGGTGCAGACCATCCGCCCGATTGGGCGCGACGCCGCGGTCAAGCTGACCACGGCGCGCTACTACACCCCGGCCGGGCGCTCGATCCAGGCGCGCGGCATCGTGCCCGACCTGCCCGTGGACGAAACGCTGGAAGGCGACGGCCTGAATGCGCTGCGCATGCGCGAGGCCGACCTGCAGCACCACCTGTCGAACGGCGCGGGGCCGGAAGCGGCCACGCGCGAGGACGACATCGAGGAACAGATGCGCCTGCTCGCCGAGGCGCGCACCCGCAAGCCGCTCGATTACGGCAGCACCGACGACTTCCAGCTGGCCCAGGCCCTGCGCCACCTCAAGGGCCAGGAAGTGGTGCTGTCCAAGCGCGCCGAGCCCGCCACCACGCTGGCCCAGCACGGGCACAAGGACGAATAAGAGCCTATCCCGGTAGGCTCTAAGCGCGACTGAACAGTCCCTGCGGCAGCCGATTCCCAGGCATGCGTCGAGCGTGTAGAATCGGCGCATCTTGCGGGCAACCCCGCTTATTTTCCCTGAAAGTTTGCTGAATATGAAACCTGTCGTCATCAGCGGCACTGGCCTGTTTACCCCGCCGCATTCCATCTCGAACGACGAGCTGGTGGCAGCCTTCAACGCCTATGTCGAACTGCACAACCAGGAACATGCTGCGCAAATCGCAGCCGGCGAGGTGACGGCGCTGGAACCGTCGAGCAGCGCCTTCATCGAGAAGGCGTCGGGCATCAAGTCGCGCTACGTGATGGAAAAGAGCGGCATCCTCGACCCGGCCCGCATGACGGCGCGCATCCCGGAACGGGCCGACGACGAGATCTCGCTGCAGGCCGAGATGTGCGTGGCCGCCGCGCGCGAAGCGTTGACGCGCGCCGGCAAAGAGCCGCAGGACATTGACATGGTGCTGGTCGCCTGCAGCAATATGCAGCGCGCCTATCCGGCGATGGCGGTCGAGGTGCAAGAGGCGCTGGGCATCGACGGCTTCGGTTTCGACATGAACGTGGCCTGCTCCTCGGCCACCTTCGGCATCGCCACCGCGGTCGACGCGGTGCGGGGCGGCCGTGCACGCGCGGTGCTGGTGCTCAACCCGGAAATCACCAGCGGCCACCTGAACTTCCGCGACCGCGACAGCCATTTCATCTTCGGCGACGCCTGCACCGCGATCGTGATCGAGGCCGCGGAGACGGCAACCGGCGCGCACCAGTGGGACATCCTCGACAGCCGCCTCAAGACCAGTTTCTCGAACAATATCCGCAACAACTTCGGCTTCATGAACCGCTTCGACGAAGCGGGCGTCGGCCAGCCGGACAAGCTGTTCCGCCAGCAGGGCCGCAAGGTGTTCAAGGAGGTCTGCCCGATGGCGGCCCAGACCATCGCCGACACGCTCGCGGCGGCCAAGCTCGAAACGAAGGACGTCGCGCGCTACTGGCTGCACCAGGCCAACCTGAACATGAACCTGCTGATCGTGCGCACCCTGCTGGGCCGCGACGCGACAGCCGACGAAGCGCCGGTGATCCTGGACAGCTATGCCAACACCTCGTCGGCCGGCTCGATCATCGCCTTCCACCGCTACCAGGACGACCTGCCGGCAGGCGCCAACGGCGTCATCTGCTCGTTCGGCGCCGGTTATTCGATCGGTTGCGTGGTGGTGCGCAAGAAGTAAATCATGGGCTCGCAGTCGCGGGAGACGATCGGTTCTGTGGGCTGACCTGGATCCCCGCCTGCGCGGGGATGACGTTCTGGCGTGATTGGCTAAAGCGTTAGCTGGCCATTGTTCGCAACGTTGAACAACGTCGTCCCCGCGCAGGCGGGGACCCAAGCCAGGATGCACGCACCAGCAGCATCAAAGCCGCGCCGCCAGCTCCGCCCCTTCGCGGATCGCGCGCTTGGCATCGAGCTCCGTCGCCAGCGCCGCGCCGCCGATCTTGTAAAAGCGCGGTCCGCCGCTGTTTGCCTCGACCGGCATCAGTTCCGCCAGGCTTTCCTGGCCGGCGCAGATCACCACATTGTCCACCTCCAGCAGGCGCGCTTGGCCCCCCACCGTGATGTAGACGCCAGCGTCGTCGATGCGCTCGTACCCCACGCCGGCCAGCATGGTCACGCCATTTCGCGCGAGCGTGGCGCGGTGCACCCAGCCCGACGTCTTGCCCAGGCCGGCGCCCGGCCGCGTGGTCTTGCGCTGCAGGAGCCAGACCTGGCGCGGCGGATGCGGCGCCTCCGGCGGCGCCAGTCCGCCCGGCGTCGCCACCAGCGGGTCGACGCCCCACTCCTTCATCCAGTGCGCGGCCGGCACCGGCAGCGCTACCCGCGGATCGTGCACCAGGAATTCGCCGGTATCGAAGCCGATGCCGCCGGCGCCGATGATCGCCACCCGTTGCCCGACCGGGCGGCCGCCCTTGAGCACGTCGAGATAACTCAGGACCTTCGGATGGTCGATGCCGGGAATCGCCGGTTTGCGCATGCGGATGCCGGTCGCCACGATCACGTCGTCGAAGCCCTGGGCCAGCAATTGCTCGCGCGTCACCAGGCAATTCAAGCGCGTGTCGACGCCCAGCAGTTCGAGCCGGCGGCCGAAGTAGCGGATCGTCTCCGCGAATTCCTCCTTGCCTGGAATCCTCATCGCGATATTGAACTGGCCGCCGATGCGGTCCTGGGCGTCGAACAGCGTCACGCGGTGCCCGCGCTCGGCGGCGACCGTCGCCGCCGACAGGCCGGCCGGGCCGGCGCCGACCACCGCGATGCGGCGCGCCGTGGCGGCCTTGCGAAACACGAGTTCGGTCTCGTGGCAGGCGCGCGGGTTCACCAGGCAGGTCGCGCGCCGGTTGGAGAACGTATGGTCCAGGCAGGCCTGGTTACAGGCGATGCAGGTGTTGATCTCGTCGCTGCGGCCGGCGGCGGCCTTGGCGACGAAATCGGCGTCGGCCAGGAAGGGCCGCGCCATCGACACCAGGTCGGCGTCTCCGCGCGCCAGGATGCTTTCTGCCTCGCCCGGCATATTGATGCGGTTCGAGGCCACCACGGGAATGCCGACTTCCTTGCGCAGCCGTCCCGCGATCCCGGCGAAGGCGGCGCGCGGCACCGAGGTGACGATGGTCGGGATGCGCGCCTCGTGCCAGCCATAGCCGGTGTTCAGGATCGTGGCGCCGGCGGCTTCCAGCGCCCGGGCGGACAGCACGATCTCGTCCCAGGTGTTGCCGCCTTCGACCAGGTCGAGCACCGAATGGCGGTGCATCAGAATGAAGTCCGGCCCAACCGCGGCGCGGATGCGGCGCACCACCTCGACCGCCAGGCGCATGCGGTTTTCGATCGGCCCGCCCCAGCGGTCGGTGCGGCGGTTGGCGCGCGCGCACAGGAACTGGTTCAGCAGATAGCCTTCGCTGCCCATGATCTCGACGCCGTCGTAGCCGGCCGTGCGCGCCAGCCTGGCGCAGCGCACGTAGGCGCGGATCGTCGCTTCGATGCCGGCCTCGGTGAGCGCCTTCGGCTTGAAGCGCGAGATCGGCGACTTGACGCTTGACGCCGACACCACGAAGGGCTGGTAGCCGTAGCGGCCCGCGTGCAGGATCTGCATCAGGATCTTGCCGCCCTCCTCGTGCACCGCGCGCGTGACGCGCCGGTGGTTGGGCACGTCGAAGAGGGAGTTCAGGGTCCCGCCAAACGGCAGCAGCCAGCCCTGGCGATTGGGCGAGATGCCGCCGGTGACGATCAGGCCCACGCCGCCGCGCGCGCGTTCGCGGTAGAAGGCGGCCAGCTTGCCGTAGTTGTAGAAGCGGTCTTCGAGCCCGGTGTGCATCGAGCCCATGATCACGCGGTTCTTCAGGGTGGTGAAACCCAGGTCGAGCGGCGCCAGCAGATTGGGATAGGTAGTCATCGCGGCATTACACCGCGATTTTCTGGAGTCGTGCGTCTAAACGACTGGAAGACGCATCAAGCCAGGTGGCTTTCGCGGTCGCGCAGTTCGGCAAAGCTTTCGATGCTGCCGATGCTGACCACCACCGGGTTCAGGCTGGCGCCGGCCGACATCGGGCGCCAGGCGAACTGCCACTCTTTTTCGCGCGCCTGGCCCAGGCTCTTGGTGAAGGCCGCGCCCAGCGGCGAACGGTTGCCGTACTCGATGGCGCCGTCGATGCCGGCCCAGTTGGGCAGCAGGCGCTGCACCGCGCGATGCAGGCGCTCGCCGAACTCCTCGGTATTGTGGATCACCAGGCAGGCGTCGCTCGGCGTGATGACGTCGAACAGGCGCTTGTCCCAGACGGTGGAAAACGACACTTGCAGGAAGCCGCCACTGGGTTCGAGGCGGAACTGGCCGTTCTTGAGCGCGTTTTCGAGTTCGGCGCGCAGGGCGTAGCGGTGCAGGGTCGGAGGGCGTTGGTAGTCGTGCATAAGATTCTTTCTTGCCGCATTCAAGGCTGCGAGGTTGGCGATGGTGGTGGCGGCGGCGGCGATTGCAGCATCATGATGGCCTGGTGCTGCATGCGCATGAACTTCGACGCGATGAAGATCTCGCGCAAGAAATAGACGAAGCTGCTGATCAGGGCGATCATCGCGAACACGAAGCAGGCGGCGATGTACTGGTCGAGCGGAATGCCGGTGGTATCGCCCGCGAACAGCATCGCGATGACCACGCACACCAGCAGGCCGCAGGCGGTGCTGGAGGCGATCGCGAAGTTGATCAGGTGCGAGCGCTGGTAGAGCAGCTCGAGTTCGCTCGAAAACTCGGCGTTGGGACTGACCTTGAGCCGGTCCTCGAGCACGCGCGTGCGGTCGATGATGCGCGCCAGCCGGTTGGTCAGCACGGTCAGCTTGGTGGCCACGCCAGTAAGCAAAAAAACCGGCGCGATCGCCAGCTGGATGACATGGCCGATATCGCTGATCTGGATATTCATGGGAACACGTTTCGAATTGTTGTCATGTGCCTGGTACGTCGGGCTGGCGGCTCTGCTGGTGACGCGTGTTCAACCACATGCGCGTAGGGTTGGCGGCTATGCCGCCGACGCGTTCAACCTGCATGTACGTAGGGTTGGCGGCTTTGCCACCGACGCGTTCAACCTGCATGTGCGTAGGGTTGGCGGCTTTGCCGCCGACGCGTTCAACCTGCATGCGCATAGTGTAGCAGCCATTAGCACCGTCACCCAACCTCACTCGAACCGGCGAAGCCGCTTGAACTGCTCGGTCGCCGCCACCAGCGCGCGCGCGATCCCCGCCTCCAGCGCGCCATGGCCGGCGTCGGCGATCATCTCCAGCTTCGACCCTGGCCACGCCGTGTGCAGGCGCCAGGCCGACAGCGGCGGGCAGATCACGTCGTAGCGGCCCTGCACGATCAGCGCCGGCAGGTGGGCGATGCGCGCCAGGTCGCGCAGCAGCTGGTCTTCGTCCAGGAAGGCGCCGTTGAGCATGTAATGCGACTCGAGCCGGCCGACGCCCAGGTCGAGCGTATCGTTCGCCACTTCCTCGGGCTGCGGCAGCAGGAACACGCGCCGGCCCTCGAACCGGCTCCAGGCGCGCGCGGCCGGCCAATACACGTCCGGGTCGTGGCACAACAGGCGGCGCGCGTAGGCTTTGAGCAGGTCGCGCCGCTCCTCCTGCGGAATCGGGGCCACGAATTCCTCGTACAGCTCGGGATAGAACCAGCGCACCTCGTTGATGAACCAGTCCACCTCGGCGCGCGTGCACAGGAAGATCCCGCGCAGCACGAAGCCCAGGCAGCGTGCGGGATGGGCCTGGCCATAGGCCAGCGCCAGGGTCGAGCCCCAGGAGCCGCCGAACACCAGCCACTGTTCGATGCCGAACAGCGCACGCAGGCGCTCGATGTCCTCGATCAGGAGCTGGGTCGTGTTGTTGCGCCACTCGCCCAGCGGCGTCGACTTGCCGGCGCCGCGCTGGTCGAACAGGATCACGCGGTAGGCGTGCGGATCGAAGAAGCGACGGTGCTGGGGCGACAGGCCGGCGCCGGGGCCGCCGTGCAGGAACAGCACGGGGATGCCGTCCGGATTGCCGACTTCTTCCCAGTAGATCGTGTGCATCTCGTCGACCGCCAGCATGCCGTGGCGGATGGGCTGGATCGGCGGGAACAGCGACGGCGGCGTGACGGGCATGGCGGCTCTTGTTGGCGGTGATTCAAGAAGCCGATTGTAGCGTACCGACAGTCGCTTTTAGAAGAAGGTATTGAGCGCGTAGCGCACCGCGTAGGCGTCGTCCACGACCAGCAGCAGCGGCCACTTGTCGAAGGTGGTGCAGGGATGCGAGATGCCGCAGCCGACCAGGTCGCCGACCGCCAGGCCGTTGCACACGGGGTCGCCTTCCGGCAGCCTCAGGTAGGCGTGCTGGTCGTTCATCTTGAAGATCGTGCAGCCGGGCGGCAGCGTGGCCGGCGCCGCATCGCCATCGGGACGCGCCGCATACAGCGGAATCGGCAGGTCGGCGTCGTACGACGCATCGCGCTTGCCCATGGTGACGATGGCCAGGGTCGGTTCGGGGCGCGATTGCACGGTGCTCCAGACTTCGAGCGCGGGCCGCAGGCCCTCTTCCTGACGGCCTTCGCGCGCGTTCAGCGCATCGATGTGGCGCCGAACCATGCCGTGGTCGCTCGTCAGGTAGCAGCCGCTGCGCAGGATGGCGCGCAGCGGACGCGACAGGCCGTCGCCCCGCGTGACGCCGCGCGCCACCAGGTCGAAATAGGACGAGCCGCCGGCCGAGACCACGATCTCGGATGTCGCGAACAGGCCCGCGGCATCGGCGTCGCGCACCAGCGCCATCAGCCGGGACAGGAAATCGTCGACCTGGCCCAGGTCGCCGGCGTGATCGTCGCTCACCAGCAGGCCTTCGTACCCCTCGAAGCCGGCCAGCGCCAGGCCGTCGGCCAGCGCGATGGCGCGCGCCACCTCCATCGCTTCCTGTGGCGTGCGGCAACCGGCGCGCTTGCCGGCCAGGCCCAGCTCGACCAGCACCGGCAACGGACGGGCCAGCTTGTGCGCCGCGACCGCCCCCGCCAGGCGCGCCACGCCGGCGTGCGAATCGGCCAGCACGATGCACTCGAAATCCGGATCGCCATGCAGCAGGGCCAGCACGGCGTCGATGTCGCTGCGCGCCACCAGCTGGTTGGCCAGCAACACGCGGCGCACGCCGAAGCGATGCGCCACCTGGACCTGGATCGCGGTGGCGAGGGTGATGCCCCAGGCGCCATTGGCCAGTTGCGCGCCGAACAGCTGCGGGCTCATCGTGGTCTTGCCGTGCGGCGCCAGGGTGACGCCGTGGCGCTCGCAAAAGGCGCGCATCCAGGCCAGGTTGTGGCGCAGGCTGGATTCCCTGAGCACGGCGACCGGATAGCTGGTGTCGCCGCGCAGCACATTCCACCCCTGCACAGCGATCGCGCCCTGGCGCAACGGTGCGCGCAGCGGCAAGCCCTTGACGCCGGGGAGCAGCAGCTGTTCGTCGAGGCTGGACAGGGCGAGGCCGCCATGGGGCAAGGTGTGCATGGGTTGCTCCGTGAAGATCGGTCGATTGGTATTTTATGATGGATTGTTAACGCAAAACGTCGTCCCCGCAAACGCGGGGACGACGTGCTCGAGCTAACGAACTGAAGATGCTGCCCTGACGAATCAGGACATATGCTGCCCGCCATTGATGGCGATATTGGCGCCGGTAACAAATGCCGCCTCGTCCGACGACAGGTACGCCACCAGGCCCGCCACTTCTTCGGGCTTGCCCAGGCGGCCCATCGGAATTTGCGGAATGATCTTGGTTTCCAGCACTTCGCTCGGGATGTCCATCACCATCTTGGTGCCGATATAGCCCGGCGAGATGGTGTTGACGGTCACGCCCTTGCGCGCCACTTCCAGCGCCAGCGCCTTGGTGAAACCGTGCATGCCGGCCTTGGCCGCCGAGTAGTTGGTCTGGCCGAAGGCGCCTTTCTGGCCGTTCACCGACGAGATATTGATGATGCGGCCCCAGCCGCGCTCGACCATGCCGTCGCAGACCGGCTTGGTCATATTGAACACGGAATCGAGGTTGGTCTTGATCACGGCGTCCCAATTGACCTTGTCCATCTTTTTGAAGGTCATGTCGCGGGTGATGCCGGCGTTATTGACCAGCACGTCGATCGGGCCGACATCGGCGATCACCTGGCGCACGCATTCCTGGGCGGCGTCATAGTCGGCCACGTCGCAGGCATAGGCCTTGAAGTCATAGCCCTGCTCTTTCATGGCGTTGAGCCAAGCGTCGACCTTGGTATTGCCCGGTGAAAAAGTAGTGACGACCTGATATCCCAATGCGGCCAGCTTGATGCACACCGCTTCGCCCAGGCCGCCCATGCCGCCGGTTACTAATGCTACTCGAGCCATTGTCTTCTCCAATTTTATATTGTGTCACGTTATACCGCTTGAAACCGACGGCGCCGCGGCAAGCGGGCCGTCGCTGTCTGTCGTCGGATCGTGCTCTGTCGTGCCTGGTCTCGCTCAGTCGCGCTCGACCGCCAGCGCCACGCCCATGCCGCCGCCGATGCACAGGCTCGCCAGGCCGCGCTTGGCGTCGCGGCGGATCATTTCGTGCAGCAGGGTGACCAGCACGCGCGCGCCGGAGGCGCCGATCGGATGGCCCAGGGCGATCGCGCCGCCGTTGACGTTGATCTTGGACGTGTCCCAGCCCATCTGCTTGTTGACGGCGATGGCCTGGGCGGCGAAAGCTTCGTTGATTTCCATCAGGTCGACGTCTTCGTGGGTCCAGCCGGCCTTCTTGAGGCACAGCTGCGAGGCCGACACCGGGCCCATGCCCATGATCGACGGATCGACGCCGGACGACGAATAGGCCTTGATGCGCGCCATCGGGGTCAAGCCCAGTTCTTTCGCTTTCGAGGCGCTCATCATGATCACGGCGGCGGCGCCGTCGTTGATGCCCGACGCATTGCCGGCGGTGACCGATCCCTCCTTGTTGAACGCCGGACGCAGGCTGGCCAGCGCCTCGAGGGTGCTGCCATGTTTTGGATACTCGTCGGTGTCGAAGACGGTCGTGCCCTTCTTGGTCGCGATCTCGATCGGGATGATCTCGTCCTTGAACCTGCCTTCTTTCTGGGCTGCCTCGGCCTTCAGCTGCGACTGCAGCGCGAACTGGTCCTGCTCGGCGCGCGAAATCTCGTATTTCTTGGCGACGTTCTCGGCGGTGACGCCCATGTGGTACTGGTTGTAGACGTCCCACAGGCCGTCGACGATCATGGTGTCGGTGAGCTTGGCGTCGCCCATGCGGAAGCCGTCGCGCGAGCCGGGCAGCACGTGCGGCGAGGCGCTCATGTTCTCTTGCCCGCCGGCGATGACGATCTCGGCGTCGCCGCAACGGATCGCCTGGGTTGCCAGGTGAGTGGCCTTGAGGCCGCTGCCGCAGACCTTGTTGATGGTATAGCCGGGCACCATGTCGGGCAGGCCGGCCTTGATGACGGCCTGGCGCGCCGGGTTCTGGCCCACGCCGGCGGTGAGCACCTGGCCCAGGATGACTTCGCTGACGGATTCGGGAGCGATGCCGGTCTTGGCCAGCAGATGCTTGATCACTTGCGCGCCGAGCTCGGCGGCGGGAATCTTGGCGAGGGTGCCGCCGAATTTGCCGACGGCCGTACGACCGGCGGCGACGATGACTACGTCTTCCATGTTCAATCTCCGTTCAGCCGGCCGCGGCCGGCAATATTCAGAATTCCCTCGGACTCGGCGCGCTATTCTGCGTTGGCGGCCTCTGTGCATGGGATCGATAAAACCACAACTACCGCAACCAGGAACCCATGCTGCTATTTAAGCATCAGCAATCTTAGCAGTTTATTCATTAAAAACAACATGCCAATCGTGTGGGTTTGATCTAGCGCATGACTTAATTTCTGGTTGCTGACAAAGGTTCAATTTCTGTTAGGAATGATATGCGCGCTTCTGCCCTTTTCCACAAATTTCACAGTAGAATGCACGAGCGCAACGCCAACTACACCGTTTTATGCCTAAAACCACGCTTCCCATCGAAATCAAGATTTCCACGGTCGTTGCGATCTCCACGATCCTGCACTCGGCCGACCCGAACGCCATCGATTCCGCCTTGGAGCAGATGACCGGGGGCGTGTCGGACTTCTTCGAGGACGAGTTCGCGGTGATCGACGTGGCCGCGATCGCGCCCGAAGCGCCGAGGCTCGACTGGGCGGCGCTGGTCGCCCTGCTCAAGAAATACCGCCTGAACGCGGTCGCCGTGCGCGGCGCCAGCCCGGCGATGATCGACGCGATCCGGGCCCAGGGCCTGGCGCTGGACGACGGCTCGAGCGGCGTGCGCGCCAGCGGTCACGCCCCGGCGCCGCCCGCCCCTGCCGCCCCTGCCGCGCCGGAATCGGCGGTTTCCCCGGCGACTGCCCCGGCTGCGCCCCCGGCGGCAGCCCCCGCGGCGGCTGCCCCGGAACCGGCCGCCGCCCAGGCGCCGGCCGCCCTGCCCCTGGTCATCGACACCCCGGTGCGCGCCGGCCAGCGCATCTATGCGCGCGGCACCGATTTGATCGTCACCGCCGTGGTCAACAATGGCGCGGAGCTGATCGCCGACGGCAGCATCCACGTGTATGCGCCGCTCAATGGCCGCGCACTGGCGGGCGCCTCCGGCAATCCGGATGCGCGCATCTTCGCGCTGTCGATGCAGCCGGAGCTGGTCTCGATCGCCGGCGTGTACCGCACGTTCGACGAAGGTTTCCCGTCCGACCTGTCGCGCCAGCCAACGCAGATCCGGCTGGTGGGTGACCGGATCGACATCCAATCGCTGGCTCCGGCACACCGCGCCTGATCCCCGAACTGAACAGATACTGTAAAGGACTTTTTTGTGGCAAGAATTATTGTTGTGACGTCCGGCAAGGGCGGTGTGGGCAAAACGACCTCGAGCGCCAGCTTCTCCACCGGGCTGGCCATGCGCGGCCACAAGACGGCGGTGATCGACTTCGACGTCGGCCTGCGCAACCTCGATCTGATCATGGGCTGCGAACGCCGCGTGGTCTACGACCTGATCAACGTCGTCAATGGCGAAGCGACCCTGAACCAGGCGCTGATCAAGGACAAGCACTGCGAGAACCTGTTCATCCTGCCGGCTTCGCAGACGCGCGACAAGGACGCGCTGTCCGAAGAAGGCGTGGAGCGCGTGATCAACGACCTGGTCAAGATGGACTTCGAGTTCATCATCTGCGATTCGCCGGCCGGCATCGAGCACGGCGCGCTGATGGCGCTGACCTTCGCCGACGAAGCGATCGTGGTCACCAATCCGGAAGTCTCGTCGGTGCGCGACTCGGACCGCATCCTGGGCATCCTGCAAGCCAAGTCGCGCCGCGCCCAGAGCGGCAGCGAGCCGGTCAAGGAACACCTGCTCATCACCCGCTACTCGCCGAAGCGCGTCGAGGCGGACGAAATGCTGTCTTACCAGGACGTGCAGGAAATCCTGCGCATCCCCCTGATCGGCATCATTCCGGAATCGGAATCGGTGCTGCACGCCTCGAACCAGGGCAATCCGGCGATCCACTTCAAGGGTACCGACGTGGCCGATGCCTACGAGGACGTCGTCGCGCGCTTCCTGGGCGAAGAGCGCCCGCTGCGCTTTACCAGTTACGAAAAGCCGGGCATATTCCAGCGCATTTTCGGAGCCAAGTGAGATGGCATTGCTTTCATTCCTCTTCCCCGAAAAAAAGAAGAGCGCGACAGCCGCCAAGGAACGCCTGCAGATCATCATCGCACGCGAACGGACCAACCGCGCCGGTCCGGATTTCCTGCCGGCCCTGCACCAGGAGCTGCTGGCCGTGATCTCGAAGTACGTCAAGGTCAACCCTGACGACATCAAGGTCTCGGTCGACCGCCAGGGCAACCTGGAAGTGCTGGACGTGAACGTGGTGCTGCCGGACACCTGACCGGCGCCACCCTTCACCCGACGATGCCCGCCCCGAGCGGGCATTGTCTTTTGTATCCGGCATGTTCTGTCGCCGGCATTTTTTATCGCCGGCATTGTTTCGAGGCCCGGCCGGCTCCCGCATTCCGGCAACCCCGGTTCACATCACCAGCACCGGTTCCTTGGCCGGTCCGCTGACCGCGCCGCCATTGACCTGGGTAGCAGCGGCGTCCTCCTCCACCGGTTGCGGCGCCTCACCCGCGGCATCGGCCCGCTCCAGCTCCTGGACCACCTTGACGCAGGCGTCCACGTGCTGCGTCCCCATCCGCTTGAACAGCGTGTAGCCGATCGCCGCCGACGCGATCTGGCCCGCCAGCGGCACCATCTTGGCCGTGGTCTTGACCGCCATCCGGCCGGCCACGAGCCGGAACAGGCGCGCTACCGCCCCGCGCGTCACCAGTTTGCCGACCAGCATGCCGCCCACCGACGCCGCCGCCTTGTAGGCGATCACGCGCAGGCGCGGGTTCAGGCGCTCGATCTGCTGCTGGGTCAGGCCGAACTCGGCATTGATCTGGTCGACCAGGGCGGCAAAGCCCGTGATATCGGCCAGCAGGTCGAGGCCGGGCACCGGCACCGCAGCCACCGCGGCCGACATGACGGCGCGTTTCTTGACCAGGGCCAGGCACCGGATACGGGTGGTTTCGATGGCGGCGCCGCTGACGGGGACGCGGTCGTCGGGCACAGACAATTTTTTGCGTTTAAATAACATAATTTACCCCTATACATTATCTGAATGACATATAAAATCGAGTCTACGCCTGTAGTGGGATTTTCTGCGTGGTCCCCTTAACACAACAGTCGCATAGGACAAATGTCACCTTTTGATACCTGTGCCATGTTTATCAGTAGCATCGCTTTGTGAAAGTCTGATATATTTGGTTTAACTTTGTAGGAATCTTCCTACATAGGCAACCCTACAACATTTCGCCCGTCATGAAGATCGCCGTACTGGAGCAAGACCGCCCCCAAGCTGACCTGATTTGCCAGGTCCTCAGTGCTGCTGGCCACAGCTGTCAATCGTTTGACAGCGCCAGGGAGCTGCTGGGGCAGTTACGCAAGGACAGCACCGACATGCTGGTGATGGACTGGAATGTGCCCGACATGGAAGGCGCCGAAGTGCTGCGCCGCGCGAAGGAAAAACTGCCGTCCGCCGCGCCGACGATGTTCCTGGTCGGGAATAACGCCGAGGACGACATCATTGCCGGCGTCACCGCCGGCGCCGACGACTACCTGGTCAGGCCGCTGCGCCGCGGCGAGCTGGTGTCGCGCGTTTCGGCCCTGCTGCGCCGCGCCTACCCGTCGCAGAACAGCGCCGAGCAGTTGCAGTTCGGCCCGTATACCTTCGAGACCCGTCCCGGACGGCTGCTCAAGGACGGCTCGGTGATCGACGTGACCCAAAAAGAGTTTTCGCTGGCGCTGCTGTTCTTCCGCAATATTGGCCGCCCGCTGTCGCGCGCCTATATCCATGAATCGGTGTGGGTCCGCGAAAACGACGTGCCGTCGCGCACCATGGACACCCACGTTTCGCGCGTGCGCAATAAACTCCATCTGCGGCCGGAGAACGGTTTTCGCCTCGTGCCGGTCTACAGCTATGGCTACCGGCTGGAAAAGCTCGGCGCCTAGACCCCCGCCTGAAACCCTGACGGCAAGCGCGTATAATGGCCTCAGTACATTGACCCTTGCCCTCCCTCCGAAATGCAACTGCTTGCCGTCGGCCTGAACCACACCACTGCACCGGTCTCGCTGCGCGAGCAACTGGCGCTCGCCCCCGACCAGATCGGCACGGCGGTGCAGTCGGCGCGCGGCTGGTTCGCGCGCCACGGGTCGACTGGCGGCGAAGAGGCGGCGATCCTGTCGACCTGCAACCGCACCGAGATGTACGCGGCGACCAGGCTGCCCGACCCGCTGGACGCTTCCGCCCAGTTCCTGGCGCATTATCACGCGCTCAACTACGCCGAACTGCGGCCGCACCTCTACCTGCTGCCGCAGGACGACGCCGTGCGCCACGCCTTCCGCGTCGCATCGGGCCTCGATTCGATGGTGCTGGGCGAGCCGCAGATCCTGGGCCAGATGAAGGATGCGGTGCGCACGGCCGATGCCGCCGGCGGCCTGGGCACCTATCTGCACCAGATGTTCCAGCGCACCTTCGCGGTGGCGAAGGAAGTGCGCACCACCACCGAGATCGGCGCCCACAGCGTGTCGATGGCCGCCGCCGCAGTGCGCCTGGCGCACCGCATTTTCGACCGCATCGCCGACCAGCACGTGCTGTTCATCGGCGCCGGTGAGATGATCGAGCTGTGCGCGGCCCACTTCGCGGCCCAGAACCCGAAATCGGTCACCATCGCCAACCGCACCATGGAGCGCGGCGAGGCGCTGGCCGCCCGCTACAATGGCCGCGCGATCCGCCTGGCCGACCTGCCCGACAGCCTGCAGGGATTCGACATCGTCATCTCCTGCACCGCCTCGACCCTGCCGCTGATCGGCCTGGGCCTGGTCGAGCGCGCCGTCAAGGCGCGCCGCCACCGCCCGATGTTCATGGTCGACCTGGCCGTGCCGCGCGATATCGAACCCGAGGTCGCGCGCCTGGACGACGTGTTCCTGTATACGGTCGACGACCTGGCCCAGGTGGTGCAGACCGGCATGGAAAGCCGCCAGGCCGCCGTGCGCCAGGCCGAAGCCATCATCGAGACCCGGGTCCAGTCCTTCATGCACTGGGTGGGCGACCGCGCCGTGGTGCCGGTGATCCGCGACCTGCACGAATCGGGCGAGGCATTGCGCCAGGCCGAGCTGGAACGCGCGCGCAGGATGCTGGCGCGCGGCGACGATGCCGAAGCCGTGCTCGAAGCGCTGTCGAAAGGCCTCACCGCCAAGTTCCTGCACGGCCCGCAACAGGCCCTGCACCAGGCCCAGGGCGACGACCGCGCGCGCCTGGCCACCCTGCTGCCGCAGCTGTTCCGCGGGCGCCGTTAGCGCCCGATTCTCACGGCGGCCGCGCCCGCCATGCGCCGTTCGCGCACCCCGGCCCTTCCCTGCGGCCTCCCGACCATCTTCATACCGAGACTGCCCATGAAACCTTCCATGCTGTTCAAGCTGGACCAACTCGCCAACCGCCTCGTCGAGCTGGATGAACTTTTGATGAGCGAAGGCGCCACCGCGAACATGGACAGCTACCGCAAGATGACGCGCGAGCACGCCGAGCTGTCGCCGCTGGTGGCCGTGTACCGCCAGTACCAGGGCGCGCTGGAAGACACCGCCGCCGCCGAGGAGCTGCTGCAGGATCCCGAGATGAAGGAGTTCGCCCAGGAAGAAATCGAGGGCGCGAAACAGCGCATGGCGGGCCTGGCGCTCGAGCTGCAGACAATGCTGCTGCCGAAGGACGCCAACGACGAGCGCAACATCTTCCTCGAGATCCGCGCCGGCACCGGAGGCGACGAGTCGGCGCTGTTCGCGGGCGACCTGCTGCGCATGTACACCCGTTTCGCCGAGCGCAACCGCTGGCAGGTCGAGATGGTGTCCGAGTCGCCGTCCGACCTGGGCGGCTACCGCGAAGTGATCGTGCGCGTGGTCGGCCACGGCGCCTATTCGAAGCTCAAGTTCGAATCGGGCGGCCACCGCGTGCAGCGGGTGCCGGCCACCGAAACGCAGGGCCGCATCCACACCTCGGCCTGCACGGTGGCGGTGATGCCCGAGGCCGATGAAGTCGAGGACGTCGACATCAACCCGGCCGACCTGCGCATCGACACCTACCGCGCCTCCGGCGCCGGCGGCCAGCACATCAACAAGACCGACTCCGCGGTGCGCATCACCCACCTGCCGACCGGCCTGGTGGTGGAATGCCAGGACGACCGCAGCCAGCACAAGAACAAGGCTTCGGCCATGAAGGTGCTGGCGGCGCGCCTGAAGGACGCCCAGCTGCGCGCGCAGCAGTCGCAGGAAGCGGCCACCCGCAAGAGCCTGATCGGCTCGGGCGACCGCAGCGAGCGCATCCGCACCTACAACTTCCCGCAGGGCCGCCTGACCGACCACCGCATCAACCTGACCCTGTACAAGCTCGATTTCATCATGGACGGCGACCTGAAGGAGCTGACCGATGCGCTGGCCCAGGAACACCAGGCCGAATTGCTGGCGGCGCTGGGCGACTGAACGGGGCAACTGAGTAGCTTAAGTCATCGTTAAGTTGCCAGATTGAAAATGGCAAAGCGTCGTTTGCAACGTTTATGCGAAAATAAGCGCGATCTGCCAGCCCGTTAGCGCCAACTCTTTTTGTTGGCACAAGCACGTCGTCCCCGCGCAGGCGGGGACCCAAGTCATTTGCGCTGCACTGTCGGCGAGCGCTAGTGGTCATTCAGGCAAACTTGGGTTCCCGCCTGCGCGGGAACGACGGCTCCAAAGATAACTGGAACGCATCCGCACCGGTCCACATCGAGAAAAAATCCATGCCCACCAACCGCCAGGTCCTGTTCGCCATCTCGTCGATCTCGTTCGCGCTGATCGCCGTCGCCCTCTATCTGCAGCACATCATGGAGATGCGGCCCTGCCCGCTGTGCGTGATCCAGCGCTACCTGTTCCTCGCCGTCGGCGTATTCGCGCTGGTCGCGGCCATCAGCGGCAAGGTGCGCGCGGGCGCCACGCTCGCCCTGCTGGCGGCCTTCGGCGGCCTGTACACGGTCGGCAAGCACCTGTACGTGATCGCCAATCCCGGCTTCTCGTGCGGCATCGATCCGATGGAAACCCTGCTCAACAAGATTCCCACCGCCGAGTACCTGCCGTGGCTGTTCCGCGCCGACGGCCTGTGCGAAGGCGCGACCGACGCCATCCTGGGCCTGTCCATCCCGCAATGGTCGGCGGTCTGGTTCGTGGTGCTCACCGTGCTGCTCGGCTGGGTGCTGCTGCGCGACCTGCGCGCCAAGCGGGCATGATCGAAGCCGGCGCCACCCTCGGGCAGGTGCGGCTGTCGCTGCCGCTCGATCCGCTGGAAAACCGCATCCTGCTGTGCCATGCGCTGCGCCTGCCGCGCGTGGCCCTGATCACGCAGTCGGAACGCGTGCTCACCCCCGAAGAAGCGGCGCTCCTGGCGGCGCTGGTGCGGCGCCGCCTGGACGGCGAACCGATCGCCTACATCGTCGGCGAGCGCGAATTCTTCGGGCTGCCGTTCAAGGTGACGCCGGCGGTGCTGATCCCGCGTCCGGATACCGAATTGATCGTCGAACTCGCGCTGGAGCGGCTGGCGCCGCGCCAGCGCGTGCTCGACATGGGCACCGGCAGCGGCGCGATCGCCGTCGCCGTCGCCCATACGCGGCCAGACGCCGACGTCACGGCGCTCGACGTGAGCGAGGAAGCGCTGGCCGTCGCGCGCGCCAATGGCGCCGCCAACGAAGCGCGCGTGCGCTTCCTGCGCAGCGACTGGTTCGCAGGGCTGGGCGCCGAGCGCTTCCACCTGATCGTCTCGAACCCGCCGTATATCGTGGCCGGCGACCGCCACCTGATTGAAGGCGACCTGCGTTTCGAGCCGATCGACGCCCTCACCGACCATGCCGACGGCCTGTCCGACCTTCGCACCATCGCCGCTGGCGCTGCCGCGCACCTGGAACCCGGCGGCTGGCTGCTGCTCGAGCATGGCTACGACCAGGCCGGGGCCGTGCGCGGCCTCTTGAGCGCGCGCGGCTACGGCGAGGTGCAGAGCTGGCGCGACCTGGCCGGCATCGAGCGGGTCAGCGGAGGCCGCCGCGGTGCGCACCCCGCGGGATAGACTTGTTAAAATGACCAGTTCTGATTCCGGAGCATGCATGCGCATCCTGTTCGCCTCTCTCGCCCTGCTCGCGCCGCTGCATGGCGCCGCCGCCGTTGCATTCGTGCCGCCCACGCCGCCCATGCCGCCAATGCCATCCGCGCCGCCCGCCCTCACCCAGGATGCGCCGGCCGAGCAGCCGGCAAGGCTGGCCGCCCGGCTCTACGAGCGCGACTGGCAGTGGCAGCTGCGCCATGCGCCCGAGAAGGCCACCGCCCTGGGCGAGCATCGTTACAACGCCTGGCTGTCCGACACCTCGCTGGCGGGACGCGCGGCCGCGCTCGAGCACGAGCGCGCCATGCTGGCGGCGGCGCAGAAGATCGACCGCGCGCAGCTGCGCGGCGAAGACCAGGTGTCGTACGACCTGTTCGTGGCCGACAAGGAGCGCCTGATCGCCGCCGGCGCGCTGACGCCGTTCGATCCGCTCCCGATCACCGCCTACGACGGCCTGCAGGTGCGCCTGCCGCGCCTGGTCGCGCAGATGCCGTTCGCGAACGACGCCGACTACCTGGCCTATCTGGCGCGCCTGCAGGCGCTGCCGGCCCACGTCGACGGCCTGATCGAGCAGCTGCGCGCCGGCAGACAGGCCGGCTGGACGATCCCGAAGCCCGCCATCGCGCCGGTGCCGGATGGGTTGCGGGCGCTGCGCGAACAACTCGCCGATGGTCCGCTCGGCGCGCCGTTCCAGCGCATCCCGGCGACCATCGACCCCGAGGTGCGCGCGCAGTTGCGCGCGGCCGGCAAGGCGGCGCTGGAACAGCAGGCGGCGCCCGCCCTGCGCAAGCTCGAGGACTTCCTGCGCCAGGACTACGTGCCCGGCGCGCGCGACAGCATCGGCGCCGCGGCGCTGCCGGGCGGCCCGGCGTGGTACGCCCAGCTGGTGCGGGACAGCACCACCACCGCGATGACGCCTTCCCAGGTGCATGCGCTCGGCCTGCAGGAGGTGGCGCGCCTGCGCGCCGGGATCGAGCGCCTGATCCCGCGCACCGGCTTTCGCGGCGGCTTCGCCGAATTCATCGCCTTCGCGCGCAGCGACCGGCGCCTGTTCTTCGTCGACGCGGCGGCGCTGCTCGACCGCTACCGGCGCACGCTGGCGCTGGCGCAGGCGCGGCTGGGCCGCGTAGCGACGGTGATCCCGGCGGCCGGCATCGTCGTCAAGCCGATGGGCGGCGCAAGCGAAAGCAGCGGCCAGCCGGCCGCCTATTACGAGGCCGGCAACGCGGCGCGCAGCGCCGCGCTGGTGGTCGACACGGCGCGCCTTACCGCGCGCCCGATCTGGCAGGTCGACACGGTGGCCCTGCACGAGGCGGTGCCCGGCCACCACCTGCAGGTGGCGCGCGCCCAGGAGCTCGCGCTGCCGGCGTTCCGGCGCCACGGCTGGTACGACGCCTACGGCGAAGGCTGGGCCACCTATGCCGAGAGCCTGGGTCCCGAGCTCGGCCTGTTCCAGGATCCGTTCTCGCTGTTCGGCCACCTGAACGAAGAGATGTTCCGCGCCGCGCGCCTGGTGGTCGACACCGGCATCCATTCGCTCGGCTGGACGCGCCAGCAGGCGATCGACTACCTGAACGCGCATACCGCCAACCCGGCGCCGGACAACGAGGCCGAGGTCGACCGCTATATCGCGCGCCCGGGCCAGGCGCTGGGCTACAAGATCGGCCAGCTGCGCATCCTGGCGCTGCGCACCCAGGCGCGCGCCGCGCTCGGCAAGCTGTTCGACCCGCGTCGCTTCCACGACGCCCTGCTCGGCGGCGGCGCGCTGCCGCTGGCCGAGCTGGAGCGCCGCATCGGCCGCTGGATCGCGGCCGAGAAGGATCCGGCGACGCGCGCCGCTGCGCCGCCGGCCGCGGCCGGCGCGAACACCAACGCCGACGCCGAGTTCAACGCCGAATCCGAACCGGCGCCGGGCTGGGAACCCACCTTCGAATTCGACTTCATGCTCGACGGCGAACTCCCGCCCGGCCATGACCCTGGCCCGGCGCCCGATTTCGCGCCGCCGGCTCCCCCGGCGCCGGCGCCGGCCAGCAAGTCCTTCCGCGCGCCGCCCTGGTTTGCGCCCTGGCTTGAATGAGGGGCGCCCGAACGCGCAGTCCGTTTTTCGGTTAATCTCTGCACCAACCGAACTGGCAGTACAAGAAAGGAAACACCCGTGTCGAACCAATTCAACCGCCGCCTGACCCTGCTCGACGACGACGAACACCGCGCCCTGCTGGGCCAGGGCCTGCGCGGCATCGAGCGCGAAACCCTGCGGGTGGACGCGGCGGGCCGGCTGGCGCGCACCCCGCACGCT
Source organism: Massilia sp. UYP34 (assembly GCF_056279385.1). Lineage (NCBI taxonomy): Bacteria > Pseudomonadati > Pseudomonadota > Betaproteobacteria > Burkholderiales > Oxalobacteraceae > Massilia > Massilia sp. UYP34. Next base: position 438,744 of record NZ_JBWBRF010000001.1, read on the forward strand.
CCGGCACTCGGTTCGGCCCTGACGCACCCGCACATCACGACCGACTATGCCGAGGCGCTGCTGGAATTCATCACGCCGGCCGAGCACGACATCGCGCTGGCGCTGCACCGCCTCGATGCGATCCACCGCTACGCCCATGCCCGGATGGGCGACGAGATGCTGTGGAGCGTGTCGATGCCGGGCGAGCTGCCGCCCGAGGAAGAGATCGACATCGCCTGGTACGGCAAATCGAACATCGGCATGCTCAAGCACGTGTACCGGCGCGGCCTGGCGCTGCGCTATGGCAAGGCCATGCAATGCATCGCCGGCATCCACTACAACTATTCGCTGCCGGAACAATTGTGGCAGCTGTTCGCGCAACAGGAAGGGATCACCGAGGAACGCCGCCATGCGCTGCGCGACTTCCAGTCGGAAAGCTATATCGCGATGATCCGCAACTTCCGCCGCTATTCCTGGCTGCTGATGTATCTGTTCGGCGCGACGCCTGTCCTGAGCACCAGCTTCCTGCGCGGCCGTGAACACCAGCTCGAGACCTTGTCGAGCGACACCCTGTACCTGCCGTACGCGACCAGCCTGCGCATGAGCGACCTGGGTTACCAGAACGACGCCCAGTCTGGCCTGCGTCCGCACGAGAACAGCCTGGAAAGCTACGTCACGAGCCTGATGGATGCGGTCAACCGTCCCTACGAACCCTACGCCAGGCTGGGTACGAAGAAGGACGGCGAGTGGATCCAGTTGTCGACCAATGTGCTGCAGATCGAGAACGAGTATTACTCGACCATCCGCCCCAAGCGCGTGATCCGCACCGGCGAGCGTCCGGTGCAGGCCTTGTGCAACCGCGGCGTGCAATACATCGAGGTGCGCTGCCTCGACGTCGATCCGTTCGAGCCGGTGGGCATCGCCCTCGAGACCGGGCGCTTCCTGGACGCCTTCCTGCTGTTCTGCGCGCTCGAAGAAAGCCCGCTGATCAGCGCCCATGACAGCCAGCTACACGCGCGCAACTTCGCGCGCACGGTCAAGGAAGGCCGCCGCCCCGACCTGACCCTGACCCGCGACGGCGTCGAGGTGCCTTTGACGGAGTGGGCGCTGGAGCTGATCGAGCGCATCCGCCCGGTGGCGCAGCTGCTGGACGACGGGCACAACGAGGGCGACGTGCACCAGGCTTCGCTGGCCAGGCAGAAGGCGAAGGTCGAGGATCCGGCGCTCACCCCGTCGGCGCGGGTGCTGGAAGAAGTGCGCGCGCTCGGCTCGGCCACGGCCTTCGGCCTGCAGCAGAGCCGCCTGCATGCGGCCACCTTCCGCGACAGCCCCCTGATGCCGGCCGAGGAAGCGCTGTTCGACGAGATGGCGGCCAGCTCGCACGCCGAGCAGGCGCGCATCGAGCAGACGGACAGCGGCAGCTTCGACGACTTTGTTGCGGCGTACAACAGCAGTAAGCTATGCTCCAATAACTGAGCCGCCAATCGCGGCGCCCGACCGAATCCGCAGCCGCGAGGACCACTTGCTCACGTTTTACAACGAACACCATGCCCAGCATGACGGCCGCGTCGAAATCTATCGCGGCGAGCTGGTGCCCTGTTCGGAAAAACCCGAGCGCGCCGCCATCGTCCTGAAGGAGTGCGAGCGGCGCGGCCTGGGCGCCATCGTCACGCCGCACGGCGTGCCGCTCATGACGCTCGAGCGGGTGCACCGCCCGCGCTACCTGCATTTCTTGCGCAATGCCTGGAGCGAGTGGATCGGTCTCGACGCCCGTAATGCCGGCAAGGATGCCTTCCCGGCGGTGTGGCCGGTGCGCACGCTGCGCGACGACGTCGAACCCGAGAATTTCTGCGCCCGCCTCGGCTTGTATTCGATGGACGCCGGCACCCCGCTCACCAGCGGCACCTGGATCGCGGCCAAGACCGGCGCCGACTGCGCCGTCAACGCGGCGCATGCCCTGCGGCGTGGCGAGCGCGGTACCTTCGCGCTCACGCGCCCGCCCGGCCACCATGCCGGTAGCGATTTCTTCGGCGGCTCCTGCTTCCTGAACAATGCCGCGCTGGCGGCCCAGCACCTGCTGGACGACGGCCTGGAACGGGTCGCCATCCTGGACCTCGACTACCACCACGGCAACGGCACCCAGGGCATCTTCTATGACCGCAACGACGTGCTGTTTGTCTCGATCCACGCCGACCCGCGCCTGGAATATCCGTTCTACCTGGGTCACGCCGACGAGACCGGCGCCGCCGCCGGCCTCGGCTACACCATGAATATCCCGCTGGCGCCCGGTTGCGGCAGCAACGCCTGGTTCGCGGCGCTGGAAACGGCCTGCCTCAGGATTTCGATGACCCGGCCGCAGGCGCTGGTGGTCTCGCTCGGCGTCGATACCGCGGCGCTGGGCGCCGATCCGCGCTTCGGCCTGCAGGGCGGCGACTTCCTGCGCATCGGCGAACGCATCGCCCACCTCGGCCTGCCGACTGCCTTCGTGTTCGAGGGCGGCAATGCCGGCCCCGAGCTTGGCATCCATACGGTCAACGTGCTGGAAGGTTTCGAAACCGCCGCCGAATGACCGCCCCATCCCGCCACCATCGCTGCGTATTTCATGACCACCCCTAGCCCTCTTGACTGGCAATTCTCGCGCTTCGCCGACCTCACCCCGTTCGACCTCCACGAAGTGCTGGCCCAGCGCCAGAATGTCTTCATCCTCGAGCAGGCCTGCCTGTATCCCGACATCGACGGCCACGACACGAGCGCCCACCACCTGCTGGGCTGGCACAGCGTCGATGGCAAGCGCAGCCTGGCCGCCTACCTGCGCGTGCTGGCCCCGGGCGCCAAGTACGACGAGATGTCGATCGGCCGCGTGATTACCACCCCGGCCGCGCGCGGCACCGGCGCCGGCCGCGCCCTGCTCGGCGAGGGCATCCGCCAGGCCGAGGCGCTGTATCCGGGCCACCGCATCCGCATCGGCGCCCAGCAATACCTGGAGCGCTTCTACGCCAGCTTCGGCTTCCAGACCGTTTCGGAACCCTATGACGAAGACGGCATCATGCACATCGACATGTTGCGCTGAACGGCCCTGCGCGCGCGGCCACCGCCGGCACGCGCTTCATCAACCGCATCACCGCGGCGGATCGCGCCGGACAGGATCGAGCCGCACATGCCGGCAGTCTTCGAGATGACAGGCCAGGGCCAGGGTCTGGCGCGCATCGTTGATGTCGGTCGCATCCACCAGCGTCCAGCCCGCGGGCATCGCGCTCAGCGCGTTCAGGTCGCGCATCGCGCCCCGCTCGTAGAGGAAGGCGCGCGCCGCCGGGCCATCGGGCGTGTCGGCGCTCGACGAACCCACCACCGAGCCGGCGTTGTTAAGGCCATTGGCAGCGCCATCGCCGAAGCCGCCGAGCGCTCCCAGGCCATACATCACGCCGCCCGAATACGGTTGCCATAGATAGCTGTTCGCGTCGAAGGCGCTGCTGTCCTTGCCGCCCAGCGTCCCCAGGCTGCGCATGATCTGGTCGCGGTACACATAGGCGAGGTGGTGCGGCGCCGGGAGCGCGTCCCAGGTGACCGACGCGGTGACCGGCGCGGTGCCGGTCACCGCGCCGTGGCGGTTGATCGCGGCGGAACCGCTCGATGCGGCCGGCAGCGTGGCCGATGCCGGCGGCGCGGCCAGCGGCGCGATCAGGAGCGCGATCAGGAGCGCCGGCGCGATGCGGCGCCACGGCCCGCTCAGGGGCCGGCGCGCGCGCCATGCCAGCAGCGCCAGCCCGGCCCCCAGCATCGACCAGCTGCCCGGCTCGGGCACCGCCGTGACCAGGTCGAGCCGCACCGCACGGCAGTCGCCCGGCCCGTTGCAGGCCTGGGCCAGGATCTGGCCGGCGCCATTGACGTCGAGCGCATTCACCAGCTGCCAGTCGCCACGCTCGTCCACCAGCGCGTTGAGGTCGAGCATGCCGTCATGCCCGTACACGAAGGCGTGGTAGTCGAAGCCGCCCGCGCTGCCGACGCCGGACAGTCCCACCGCCACCCCGGTGTTGTTGAGCGCATTGGCGCGCCCGGACACGCCGCCCAGCGTGCCGAGATCGATCATGCGGTTGTCAACGGGCGAGAACAGGACGGGCCGTTCGCTGACGTTGTCCTCGAGCCCGGACCAGCCGACGATGGCGCCGCCGGCGTTGATGGCCAGGCCTTCGCTGCCGGGCAATAGCGTCCCCAGGTAGGTGGCGCCGCCCGGCGACCACACGGCCGCCCCGCCCCGCGCGGTGCCGACCACCCGCCCTGCTCCGTCGAGGCCGGCGGCGGTGAAATCGGACGGCAGCCAGGTCACGCGGTACAGCGGCGACGCCATGGCCAAGCCCGGCCAGACCAATAAGACCAGCAACAATTTATTTAAGAAATGTCTGCGCAGGGACATCATCGATCCTTCCGGTGACCGGGAATCTCGACGATGTCGCAAACACCGTGGGGCCGTTCTGCGCCAGCGCAGCCGCGTGCCGGTCACGAGGCGGCCAGGCGGCCGGCCCCGAGCAGCACCACCGCGGCCGCCAGCAGCAGCCAGGCGGGCGGGTCGGCGGCGAGAACGGGATCGACGACGACGCAGGCGGAAAAAGTCCGCGCCGGCGCGGACGCGGCGGCCTCGGCGGACACGGTGGTCGCGGCGGCGGGGCAGATGGGCAGCAGGCAGACGGCAAACTGGAAAGAGGAACGCATGATCGGCTCGGCCTGAAAAGCCCCGAGCATCGCCCGCCACCGTCCTGCGGGTCGTGCGCGAAGTCAGCAGTGCGCGCAAAAACCGAGGCAGTGCCCTGATGACGTTAAGTGAAGGCGAAAGTCTTCTTGAGTTAGCGTAAAAGCGTCGTCCCCACGCAGGTGGGGACCCAATCTTGCACGCGTTTCGACGACGTTTGCAGAACTTGGGTCCCCGCCTGCGCGGGGACGACGTATTCGACGGCTAGCTCAGCTAGCTTAACTTAACGGCATTAGGGGCGCCGCCCCGGTCTCGCGCCGCTGGCTCTTATTCCACCCTGGTCAGGGTGATTTCGTACACCAGGCCCGCGTTCGCTGGAATCGGACCGTGGCCGGAGGGCCCGTAGGCCTGGTTGGATGGGATCAGGACCAGGCGCTTGCCGCCGACCTTCATGCCGATCACGCCCTGGTCGTAGCCGGGAATGACGCGGCCGCTGCCGATGACGTAGGGAGTCAGTTCGCCCGCTTCCAGGCGCGCGCCCTTGAAGTCGGCCGCCTTGTCGTTGTACAGCCACAGGACGTACTGGGTGGTGACGCGCTTGCCGGTAATCGCCTCGGCGCCGGTGCCGACCGTGATGTCGGTCTTCGTCAGCGTCGCCGGACTGCTGGCGACCGGCTTGTTGTCGTCGCTGCCGCCGCCGCAGGCGGTCAGGGCGAGCATGGCGGCAAAGGCCGCGATCAGGGGAAACGTCAGTTTCATCGGGTATCCTCGACTGGAAAAGGCAAACGGGGGGTGTGTAACGAACCCCCGTACCTTATCGAATCAGTCCCATGAAACTGTCCGTCATTTGTCTGATAATTGTAGTTCAGCAATGCTGGGTAACAAGGCGGAGCGACGCGTCGACGCCGCAACCGCGTCAGGCGGCCACGACCGCGTAATCCCGTTTCAACTGGTCGATCTGCGCCAGCAGGCGCTCCAGCGCCACGCTCTGCACACGCTCGTCGGTCAGGTAGGACTCGCCGCTGGCGGCCAGCCGCGACAACGCGCCGACGACGGCATCCTCGACCTGGCGCACGTTCTTCGCCGGCGGCGGCGGGGTCCAGTCGCCTTTCCAGATGCCCACGCCGCGCAGGCCGCGCTTGACGTTCGCCGCCAGGCGGTCGCGCGGGCCGAGCGTCTTGTCGATGTCCCATACGCTCGGCAGGGTCTGGGGCCGGTAAGGCACCGACATCGACTGGCACCAGTCTTCCCACTTGAATCCCAGGATGTGTTCGTAGCATTGCACCGGAATCCAGGGAACCCGGTAGGCGTCCGCCACGATCGCCGCATGCATGGCCTCGGCGATGACCAGTTTCGCGCCGCGGATCTTCGTCAGCACTTCGTGCATGTCGGCCTCGGGGTCGAGGAAGGTGATACCCGCCTTGGCGCAGAACGGCGCCCAGTCGGCATTGAGCATGCTCGAATGGTGCGGCATGAACACGACCTCGCCGGTCGGCGCCACCGGCTGGTTGACGACCCGGGTCAGCAGCAGCGCGGGATCGGTGATCGCCACCTGCTTGTCCAGCCCCAGCGCGGCGGCGGTCAGCGGCCCGCGCACGCAGTAGAATTTCCATTTGTCGTCCACCTGCGCCGCCTTGTTGTAGCCGACGCCCGATCCGAACACGAGTTTGCGCGGTTCGGCCGGCACCCGCGAATTGATCAGGGTGCCCATTCCTACCAGGAGCGTGGAATCGTCCTCGTCCACGAGCTCGGGGATCAGCGCATCCCAGATCACGGGATTGAGTTTGTCGCCGAAATTATTGCCTCGATAGTAGTAAAGCTTCATGTCTCGCCAATGGAATGGAATGATCGGTTCGGACGTCCTGCCCGTGCGGTGGTGCTCTGAAATTGCCTATTAATCAATAGTTCCTGATTATAAGATAATTTGCTGAAATTTCCGTAATGCACTTCTACCGTGCGCGGGTCGGCGCGAACGGCGGCTCAGATCTCGATCTGCGTGCCCAGCTCGATCACCCGGTTGCTGCGGATCTGGTAATAGTCGGCCGCGCTGCGCGCATTGCGCGACATCGCCACGTACAGGTGCTCGCGCCATGGCGCCATGCCGCCGCCTGGGGCCGAGATCACGGTCTGGCGCGCGATGAAGAACGAGGTTTCCATCATCTCGAACGGCAGGCCGAGCGGACCGCAGCGGTCCAGGATGTCCGGAATGTCGGGCTCGTCCTTGAAGCCATAGTGGATGTTCAGCTGGTAGCAGTTGTGGCCCAGGCCGACGATGTCGATCTGTTCTTCGCGCGCCACCCAGGGCTCCTCGCGCATGTGCACGGTCAGGAACACCACCCGCTCGTGCAGCACCTTGTTGTGCGACAGGTTGTGCAACATCGCGTGCGGCACGCCGTCGCTTTCGCCGCGCAGGAAGATGGCGGTGCCCGGCACCCGCGTCGGCGGCGCCACGAACAGCGATTCCATGAAGGCTTCCAGCGGAATCGCATGCTTTTGCAGGTTTTCGAACACCAGCGCGCGCCCGCGCTTCCAGGTCAGCATCAGGGTCAGCAGCACACCGCCCATCAGCAGCGGGAACCAGCCGCCGTGGAAGAGCTTGGTCGTGGTGGCCGCGAACAACATGATATCGATCGTCAGGAAGAAGCCGGTCGCGCCCAGGCAGACCCATAGCGGCAGGCGCCAGCGATAGCGGGTCACGAAGAAGGTCAGCACGGTGGTCATCATCATGGTCGCCGTGACGGCGATGCCGTAGGCGCCGGCCAGCTCGTCCGACGAGCCGAAGCCGACCACGGCGATCAGCACCACCGCCAGCTGCAGCCAGTTGACGGCCGGGATATAGATCTGGCCGATCTCGCTTTCCGAGGTGTGCAGGATGCGCATGCGCGGCAGCAGGCCGAGCGCGATCGCCTGCTTGGTCATCGAATACGTGCCGCTGATCGTGGCCTGCGAGGCGATCACCGCCGCCATGGTCGACAGGATCACCAGCGGGATCACGCTCCAGGTGCCGAGCTGGTGGTAGAACGGGTTTTCCACCGCCTCGGGCTGGGCGATCAGCAGCCCGCCCTGGCCCAGGTAGTTCAGGCTCAGCGCCGGATACGCGATCAGGAACCAGGCCATGCGGATCGGCTTGGCGCCGAAGTGGCCCATGTCGGCATACAGGGCCTCGGCGCCGGTGATCGCCAGCACCACCGCCCCCAGCGCGATAAAGGCCAGCAATTTGTTGTCCAGCATGAAGTGGAGGGCGTGATACGGGTTCAGCGCGTTGAGGATGACCGGCGACGCGACGATGTTGACGATGCCCATCGCGGCCAGGGCCAGGAACCACACCAGCATCACGGGGCCGAAGAAGCGGCCGATGCCGGCCGTGCCATGGCGCTGCACGCTGTACAGGACCACCAGCACCACCACCGCCAGCGGCACCACGTAGTGCGACATGCCGGGCGCCGCCACCTCGAGACCCTCGATCGCGCCGAGCACCGAAATCGCCGGCGTGATCACGCTGTCGCCGTAGAACATGGTGGCGCCGATGACGCCCATGGCCAGCAGCGGGAAGCCCCAGCGCGAGTGGCGCGGCACCGAATTGGTGGCCAGCGCCATCAGGGCCATGATGCCGCCCTCGCCGCGGTTGTGCGCCCGCAGCACCAGGGTCACGTACTTGAGCGAGACGATGACCGTCAGCGCCCAGAAGATCAGGGAAATGACGCCGAGGATGTTGGGTGTATTCAGGGGCAGGCCGTGGGTGTCGTCGAACACCGCGCGCAGCGTGTAGAGGGGGCTGGTGCCGATGTCGCCGTAGACGATGCCGACCGCGGCCAGGGTCAGGGCGGCCAGGCTGCTCTTCTTATTATCTGCTGTCAAGATTACACCATCACGTTTGCATTGGTGCGGCGCACCATAAAATAGTGGCGGAAAAAAAGCAAGAATATTTCGTGGTGCATCATACACCCGTGCAAAAAGAGGCATGCCCCCAGCAACCGTGGACGCATTCAGGGATAATGTCGTCCCTGCAATCCAGTCCCCATTCCCATGCGTTCCGGCATTATCTACGCGGCCCTGGCCTTTCTCTGCTGGGGCCTGTTCCCCATTTATTTTCACGCGCTCGACGGCGTGCCGCCGCTGCAGATCCTGGCGCACCGCATGCTGTGGTCGCTCGGTTTCCTGCTGATCGTGCTGCTGCTGCGGCGCCAGTGGAAATGGCTGAACGTGGTGCGCCAACCGCGGGTGTTCTTCAGCTTCGTGCTGTCGGCCCTGCTGCTCAGCGCCAACTGGCTGGTGTACATCTGGTCGGTCAGCAACCACCATGTGATCGAAGCCAGCCTCGGCTATTTCATCAATCCGCTGGTCAATATCATGCTGGGCTACCTGATCCTGAAGGAGCGCCTGCGCACCGTCCAGTGGGTGGCGATCGCGATTGCCGCGCTGGGCGTGGCCTGGCTGACCTGGCAGACCGGCACCGTGCCCTGGATCGCCCTGTTCCTGGCGTTCTCCTTCGGCGGCTACGGCCTGCTGCGCAAGACGGCGGCGCTCGGCGCGCTCGAGGGACTGTCGTTCGAGACCATCGTGCTGTTCCCGCTGGCGGCGGCCTACGTCATCTGGCTGACCCTGGAAGGCCAGAACGTGTTCATCAACACCGACTCCGACACCACGCGCGTGCTGCTGGTGATGGCCGGTCCGCTCACCGCGATCCCGCTGCTGCTGTTCGCCACCGGCGCGCGCAAGATCCCGCTGTCGATCCTGGGACTGCTGCAATACCTGTCGCCGACCATGCAATTCCTGCTCGGCGTGCTGCTGTTCAAGGAAGCGTTCACCGCCGACCGCCTGGTCGGCTTCGTGCTGATCTGGAGCGCGCTGATCCTGTTCGCCGGCGAAGGCCTGCTGCGCCGGTCGCCGGCTTCCGCCAAGAACTGATTCTGCGCAGCACACACGGGATTTCACCGGCATCCGCCAAGAAATCCTGTGTCGGGCACGGGGTTCTGTCGTATCCTGTGCACCTTAAACAACACCAAAGTCAAAGCATGGCCAATTACGTCTATACGATGAACCGCGTGGGCAAGATCGTCCCGCCGAAGCGTCAAATTCTCAAGGATATCTCGCTGTCCTTCTTCCCGGGCGCCAAGATCGGCGTGCTGGGCCTGAACGGCTCGGGCAAGTCGACCCTGCTCAAGATCATGGCCGGCATCGACACCGACATCCAGGGCGAAGCGCGCCCGATGCCGGGCCTGAACATCGGCTACCTGCCGCAGGAGCCGCAGCTCGACCCGGAAAAAACCGTCCGCCAGGAAGTCGAATCCGGCCTGGGCGAAGCCTTCGAGGCGCAAGCCAAGCTGGAAGCCGTGTACGCCGCCTATGCGGACGAGAACGCCGACTTCGACGCCCTGGCCAAGGAGCAGGAACGCCTGGAAGCGATCATCTCGTCGTCCGACGGCGGCAACCTGAACCTGCAGCTGGAAATGGCCGCCGACGCGCTGCGCCTGCCGCCATGGGACGCCAGGATCGGCGTGCTGTCGGGCGGCGAGAAGCGCCGCGTGGCGCTGTGCAAGCTGTTGCTGTCGAAACCCGACATGCTGCTGCTCGACGAACCGACCAACCACCTGGACGCCGAATCGGTCGAGTGGCTGGAGCAATTCCTGCTGCGCTTCCCGGGCACCGTGGTCGGCATCACCCACGACCGCTACTTCCTCGACAATGCCGCCGAATGGATCCTGGAACTGGACCGCGGCCATGGCATCCCATGGAAGGGCAACTATTCGTCGTGGCTCGACCAGAAGCAGGCGCGCCTGAAGCAGGAAGAATCGACCGAATCGGCGCGTCAGAAAGCGCTGCAGAAAGAGCTGGAATGGTCGCGCCAGAATCCGAAGGCGCGCCAGGCCAAGTCGAAAGCCCGCCTGGCCCGCTTCAACGAGCTGTCCGAGTTCGAATACCAGAAGCGCAACGAGACGCAAGAGATCTTCATTCCCGTGGCCGAGCGCCTGGGCAATGAAGTCATCGAATTCAAGAACGTCTCGAAAGCCTTCGGCGATCGCCTCCTGATCGATAATTTGTCGTTCACCGTCCCGCCAGGCGCCATCGTCGGCATCATCGGCCCCAACGGCGCCGGCAAGTCGACCCTGTTCAAGATGATCGCCGGTAAAGAGCAGCCGGACAGCGGCGAAGTCGCGATCGGCAAGACCGCCCACGTGTCGCTGGTGGACCAGCACCGCGACGAATTGGCCAATGCCAAGACCGTGTTCGAAGACGTCTCCGGCGGCGCCGACATGCTCAGCGTCGGCCGCTTCGAAATGCCGTCGCGCGCCTACCTGGGCCGCTTCAACTTCAAGGGCTCTGACCAGCAAAAGGTCGTGGGCAACCTGTCGGGCGGTGAACGCGGCCGCCTGCACCTGGCCAAGACCCTGCTGCAAGGCGGCAACGTCCTGCTGCTGGATGAACCGTCGAACGACCTGGACGTCGAAACCCTGCGCGCACTCGAAGATGCGCTGCTCGAATTCGCCGGCAGCGTGATGGTGATCTCCCACGATCGCTGGTTCCTGGACCGCATCGCGACCCACATCCTCGCCTTCGAAGGCGACTCCCAAGTCACCTTCTTCGATGGCAACTACCAGGAATACGAAGCCGACAAGAAGAAACGCCTGGGCGAAGAAGGCGCCAAGCCGAAGCGTATCCGCTACAAGCCGCTGACCACCTGAATGCTGGACAGAATGCCAGCGTTTGTTTCGTAATAGAAAGCCCGCCATTTGGCGGGCTTTTTACTAGCGGAAATGGAACGGGGTCAGAATGCAAAATGTGTAAAACTCTTTGCGATGAGGACTACCAGAAAGCGCGTCGACCGCAGCCGCTCCATGCTCGCGGCGCCGGCCAGGCCATGCTTGATTACCCTGATCATCACCGCAATCACTGCCGCCATTACCGCGATAACCGCGTTCCCGGCGGCACCTTCTTCTTCACGGTGCGCCTGCTCGACCGCGGCAGTCACCTGTTGACCGAGCATATTTCCGCATTCGGCCAAGCCATGCGGCTGGCGCGTGCGCGCCGGCCTTTCCATGTCGACGCCTGGGCGGTCCTGCCCGATCACGCCCATGCGATCTGGACCCTGCCACCGGGCGACCACGACTGTTCCAGCCGCTGGCGGGCCGTGAAGATCGCCTTTTCGAAGGCGCTGCGCAAGACCGGCCAGCCCGGGGTCGACGACGGCGCGGTCTGGGAACGCCATTACCGCCACTACCGGGTCGGCCTGGACGACGATTACGCGGCCCTGGTCGACTATGTCCACACCGACGCTGTCCGCCATGGCCACTGCCTCGCACCGCGCGACTGGCCATGGTCGTCGCTGCACCGTTTCATCTCGGCCGGACACGCGGCGCCCGCGCCGTCGATCATCGTGCCGCCGTGGGTGACCCGGCCACAGGGCCAGGCGCTGGCGCGGCTCTGAATCGACGCTGATCCGCAGGCCTTGCGCGTTTTGCGCTGACAACAAAAAAAGCCCGCAGGGCAATGACGTTAAGTTAAGGCGAAAGTCTTCTTGAGTTAGCGTAAAAACGTCGTCCCCACGCAGGTGGGGACCCAATCTCGCAAGCGTTTCGACGACATTTGCAGAACTTGGGTCCCCGCCTGCGCGGGGACGACGTATTTGACGGCTAGCTCAGCAGCTAATTTAACGACAAAAGGCCCCGCAGGGCCTTTTGTCGTTCACTACACGCTCGGCTTAGAACGAGTATTTCGCGCCGATGGTCAGTGCGTTCGGACGCACGCCGAAGTCGCGGGTGCCGCCAAAGCGTTCGTATTCGGCGATCACTGCCACGTCCTGGTTGATGTTGTACTGCACACCCAGGGCGCCGTAGGCGTTGTTGTCGCTGTCGCGACGGTTCAGCGACGCGTTGACTGCCGCCAGTTCGTTCACGTCATGCGACATGCCCAGCTTGGCGTAGCCGACCAGCTTCTCGGTCAGCGGCGTGCTGAACTTGGCGGCGACGTAGGTCGAACGGCCATCGACGACGCCGCTGGCGTTCACAGGACCCAGGGTGTAGTAGATGTCGGCGCTGCGGTAGTCGGTGTGGCCGACTTCGACTGCCCAGTTCGGGGTGAACTCATAGCCGCCGAACAGCTTGGCCGATGCCTTGATGGTATCGATGTCGGCACTGGTGGCGCCCGGGACGCGGGATTCATAGTCAGTGGCCACCACACCGGCGCCGACGTAGGCGCGTGGGGTGAATTCTTGTGCCTGGACAGCCGAGACAGCGGCGGTGGTAGCGAGCAGTGCAACGATCAGCTTTTTCATCTCAATTCCTCTTCTTGTTCATCTGGCTCGCGATTCCCAACGAATCGCGATATGACCAAGATAACACTGACGAAACAGCAAGTCCGTGCCGATTCCGTAAGAACTGTAAGCAAGTGTAACTTAATGACCGCTCGGTTATTAATATTTCCACGTGGATCAACGCAGTTACATATGGCTTAAACGATTTTCCTGAAAGTTAAGTTGATCCGCGGTTGTAACGCGCGTGTCGTTTTATTGATGCCATGCAACCAATATTTCTGGGTTTCACCGTGCATCAGCAACAGGCTGCCGTCAGTCAATTCCAATCGGACAGTCTGTTTGTTGTATTTATGCTTCAAGATAAAGGTGCGGGCAGCGCCCAGGCTGAGCGAGGCAATGACCGGTTGCGGTCCCAGTTCCGGCTCGTCGTCGCTGTGCATGCCCATGCTGTCGCGCCCGTCACGGTAGAGATTGAGCAGGACGCTGTTGAAACGGTGTCCACTTGCCGCTTCGACGGCTTGGCGCAAGGTGTCGAGCAGCGGCGTGAACGGCGCCGGCCGCAGGCGCAGGCCGGAATAGGTGTACGCCGCGTCGCCATACCAGGCGCTCAGGCGCGGCTGCAGGTGGCGTTTGCCATACACCACGACCGATTCTTCGCGCCAGTCGGTCTCGCGCAGCAGGCGCGCCATGACCTCGGCATTGGTCCAGGGCAGCAGCAGCTGAGGCATCCAGGCAAGCGCGCCGTCGTCGAGCGGGATCGGACGCGGCGCGGAGTCGGTGGCGAATAAATCCATCGTCAATCCATACGCAAAACATTCACGGTTATGATGGTGAACTTTTCACCACACCCCATTCTCGCATGGACAAACGCCACTTCCTCGGCGCGGCGGTATTGGCTGGCGCAACGCCGGCCTTCGCCAGCCGCGGCGCGGGCATGGCCGCGGGTTCGACCGCGGGGCCCACGCTGCTGACCATCACCGGCGCGATCGCGCACAGCAACCGCGGCGCCCTCGATCCGGCGCTCGACCAGATGATGGCCAAGCAGAAGCTGGCGTTCGAGCGCGCCTATGCGCTCGATTTCGCGGCCCTGGCCGCCCTGCCGGCCCGCACCATCCGCCCGACCCTGGAGTACGACGGCAAGCCGCATACGCTGCGCGGACCGCTGCTGCGCGAGGTGCTGGCCGTGGCCGGCGCGATGCCGCGCGACGCCGCCAAGGTGCTGATGCGGGCGGTCGACGGCTATGCCGCCGTGCTGGACATGCGACAGTTGCGAGCGTGGAATGTCATTGTCGCCACCCATCTGGATGGCAAGCCGATGCCGTTGGGTGGGTTGGGGCCGCTATGGGCCGTGTATGACGCCGACCGGGTGCCGGAAATGGCGGCGCTCCCGGTGGCGCAGCGCTTCGGCGCCTGCCCTTGGGCCCTGTATCACCTGGAAGTGATGGCCTGATCAGGTCCGGGTTGCACGCCCGGGCATCAGGCCGCAGGCCTCAGGCGTAGGCTTCCGCCAGGCTCATCACGCGCGGCGCCACCTTGATGCCGACGTTGCCGAACAGGGCGTCGATGGCGGCCAGGTTGGCGCTGCATTCCTCCGCCTTCCAGCCCTTGAACATATCGGTGCCGTCCTTCTGGAAATGCAGGTCGAGCACCTTGCCTTTGTCGCGGTGAATATAGTTCTGCTGATGGACGTTCTGGAAACCCAGTTCGGCCAGGCCGGCAAGCACGGTATGCGGCGGATTTTCCGGGTCGGTCGCCAGGAAGACGCCAAACGTCTTGCCTGGCGGCTTGGCTGCGATGTCAACCTCATAGATCCCGGGCGCCTTGGTCACACTTGTGCTCTTCAGAAACAACATATAGTTCTCCTGGCGCGCCAGTGACCATCAGGACAGGACGCGCGATGCTAATTAGTTAGTCAGTACTCAAGCATATTTCCATACGGGAACTTTGTCGATCTTTGTATTCATCTTTTTCGCTTTAGCGCATTAATAAGCCAAAAACTGTGGCGCCGATTAACGCAGCGCAAGCCAGCATGCCCAAAATGAAGCCCGCTTCGCGCTTGGCCGGGTCGCGGTAATAGCCGATCGCATACATGATGCGGCCCAGGCACCACAGCAATCCGCCGGCCGCCGCCCACAGGTCGCCCACGAAGGTGGCGCACAGCCACAACGGCGCCAGCACCAGGGGCAGCATCTCGAGGGTGTTCATCTGGACACGGTGGGCGCGCTGGAATGGCTCGGGACCGTCCATCGATGGCGCCGGCACCTTGTAGCGCACGCGGGCGTAGCCGGCGACGCCCCAGGTCCAGAAATACACCCCGAGGACGGCCAGGGTAGTCCAGGCGGTATAGAACATCGCGTTTTCCTTGTTGTCTTGAAGTCAGGAAGAAGTGGCGGCTGGCGCCGCCGCCTGCTTGCGCCGCGCCAGGTCCGCCGTCAGCGGCAGCAGCGCCTCGTACAGCCTGCCGGTCGCCTCGTCCCAGTCGAGCAGGGCCTGCTGCTGGCGCGCCACGGTCGCATGGTCGCCGCGCGCCACCGGCCCGCTCAGGGCCGCCGCCGGGCCGAGGCGGAACACGTTGGCCATGGTCTCGCTGGCCAGCGGGCGCGCCAGTTCACGCGCTATCGGCTCCGGCACGCCGGCCGCCTGCCAGGCGCGCAGGGCGGCGTCGAGCACCGTGGTCAGGTAATTCGACGCGAACACCGCCGCCGCATGGTAGACCGTCTTGGCCGCGGCATCGATGCTCACCAGACGCGCGCCGATCGCCTCGAACGCCGGCGCCAGCCGCGCCAGCGCCGGCGCCTCGCCCTCGATGCCGCAGAAGGTGCCGGCGAAGTCGCGCGCCACGGCGTCGGGATCGGCGAAGCTGCGGATCGGATGCACGCTGGCCGCCAGCGCCCCCTTGTCAGCGAGCGCCTGCAATTCGCCCGAGGCCTTGGCGCCGCTGCAGTGGAACACGACCGCGCCGCGGACCTCATGCGCCTGCGCCAGCGCCGCGGCCATCGGCGCGATCTGGTCGTCGTTCACGGCCAGCAGCCAGATGTCGGCCGGACGCAGCGCAGCAAGGTCGGGGCCGGCGCAGGCGCGGCCGGCGCCGATGAAGTCGCACGCCGCCCGGGCGCTGGCCGGCGACCGGGTCAGCACGTCCTGCACCACGCAGGCGCCGCTGGCCGACAGCAGGCGCCCCAGCACCTTGCCGACATGGCCGGCGCCGACCAGGTTCAGGGTCGGCGCCACGTCAGAAACCCGCACCCGGCTTAGCCAGGTAGTCGAGTTCCTCGGGCGCCGAGGCGCGGCCCAGGATCGGGTTGCGGTGCGGGAAGCGGCCGAAGCGGGCGATCACGCCGCGGTGCCGGTGCGCATAGTCGAGCGACTCACCGAAGCCTTCATGGCTGGCGGCCAGCTCGGTGAACAGCTCGACCGACTGCTCCTGGGTGCACGCGTCTTCCGCGTGCTCGAACGGCATGTAGGCGAAGGAACGCTCCCAAGGGCTCAAGGCCAGGTGGTCGCTTGAGTCCACCAGCTGGCGCGCGGCGCTCAGCGCCAGGGTGTCGCCGGCGAAGGATTCCGGCGTGCCGCGGTAGGCGTTGCGGGTGAACTGGTCCAGCACCAGGATGCGCGCAAGCACGCCGCGCGGACCCTGTTCGTCCCATTCGCGCAGGCCGCCGGCGACCGCGTGGCTGATCGCCGCGCCGAAGCGCTCGCGGATCGCGGCGTCGAAGGCGTCATCCTTCTGGAACCATGCGGCGCGCTGCTTGCCGTGGCCTGGATCGGAAGGCGGCAGGAACCAGAAATCGAGAACTTCTTGTGCGTCCATTGGAAAACCCCGTTTGGAATTTGTTATTGGTGTGGCCCTGAAGATGCGCGCTGCGTCACGCGCTGCCTCACGCAGCGCATCAATTGCGCGCGTGCGACAGCTGGAACGAATCGACGCCGTCGAAGGCCGCCAGTTCGCGCGCCAGTTCGGACAGCGGCGCGCCGGTCTTGCTCGACAGCGCCAGCGCCACGAAGCGCCATTCCTGGCGGCCTTCGTCGCTGCTGATGGTCAGCGAGCTGCCGGCGATCTCGTAGCCGCGCTCGAGCGCCACCTTGCGGATCGCGTCTTCGCGCGGCATGAATGCGGGCCGGAAGCGCATCCGCACCGCCACCGCATGGCGCGAAGGAAGGAAAGTCTCCAGGCGGTTCAGGTAGATCATGATCATCGCCGACAGGAAGGCCAGGCCCATCGCGGCCAGGTAGAAGCCGACGCCGACCAGGATGCCGATCGCGGACGAGGCCCAGATCGAGGCCGCCGTGGTCAGGCCACTGATATTGAAGCCGTCGCGCATGATGACGCCGGCGCCGAGAAAGCCGATGCCGGTGACCACGCCCTGGATGATGCGGGTCGGATCGATCGGCGCCAGGATGCCCGCGTGGCCGCCGTACCACAGGTCCGGATAGCCGGCCAGGATCGTCAGCCCGGCCGAGGCCATGCACACCAGGCCATAGGTGCGCATGCCGGCGGCGCGCCCGTGGTAGGCGCGCTCGTAGCCGACCAGCAGGCCGAGCAGCAGGGCCCCGGCCAGGTGCAACAGGATCAGGCCATTGGTGAACAGCTCGTTCTTGGACCAGTAGGCCGCGAACAGGTTGGCTTCGGTCATGCGCGTCTTAGGTTGACACTGCGGTTGACACCGGGGCGGCGATTCAAGGCTTCTTCTTGACCAGCTGCTTCTCGAACGCCAGGTCGTTCTTGCTGATGCGCGGCTGCTCCTGCGGGCCCAGGCCCTTGACGAAGAGGACGAAGTCGTCGAGCTCCATCGGCGGGCACAGCGGCGGGCTGCCGGGCGCCTCGGACAGGTAGAAATGGCCGTCGCCGGTGCGCGCCATCGAATACAGGTCGTTCCCGGTGCGCTGCTTCAGGCGCTCGACGGCGGTGCTGGCGCGGGTGGAGCGTGAGCTGGCCATCAGATCGCCTCCGTGCGCAGCATCAGCCACTCGAATGCCGGGCCTTCGACGTACGGCGTCAGGCGCGCGCGCACGGTCGCGTGGTAGTCGTTCAGCCACGCGACTTCGTCCGGCCGCAGCAGGCTGCGGTCGATGGGGCGCGTATCGATCGGGCACAGGGTCAGGGTCTCGAAGCCGAGATACTCGCCGAACTCGGACGTCTCGACGTGCTCGTTGAGCACCAGGTTCTCGATGCGGATGCCCCACCGACCCGGGCGATAGATGCCCGGCTCGATCGAGGTGATCATGCCCGGCTCCATCGCGGTATGCGGCTCCGGCGGCACCGCCGGCGAAATCGTCTGCGGGCCTTCGTGCACGTTGAGGAAGTAGCCGACGCCGTGGCCGGTGCCGTGGCCGTAGTCGATGCCGGCGGCCCAGAGCGGGGCGCGCGCGATCGCGTCCAGCAGCGGCGCGCGGGTGCCGCGCGGGAAGCGCGCGGCCGACAGGTTGATCAGGCCTTTCAGCACCAGCGTGTAGTCGCGCTTCTGCGCGCTGCCTGGCGTGCCGACCGGGATCACGCGCGTGATGTCGGTGGTGCCGCCCAGGTACTGGCCGCCCGAATCGATCAGCAGCAGGCCGTCGCCTTCGATGACGGCGCAGGTGGCGCGCTCGGCGCGGTAGTGCATGATCGCGCCGTTGCTGTTGAAGCCGGCGATGGTCGAGAAGCTGGCGCTCACAAAATGAGGACGGCGTGCGCGGGCGGCGGTGATGCGGGTGTCGATGTCGACTTCGTTGATGGGGGAGCGGCGCGGGTCCGCCAGCAGCGGCTCGAGCGCGGCGAAGAATTCGCACAGCGCCGCGCCATCCTGTTCCATCGTGGCGCGCACGTTCACCGCCTCGCTTTCGAGCTTGCGCGACTTGGCGAAGGTGGTCGGGTTGATCGCCTCGACCACGTTCACGCCCGGCGCCACGGCGGCGCGCATGCCGGCGGTGACGCGGCGCGGGTCGAGCAGCAGGGTCGCGCCTTCCGGCAGCGCTTCGAGCGCGTGCGCGGCGTTGGCGTACGGCGCCAGGTGCACGTCGTCGGCTTCCAGGCGCGCGCGCACGTCGTCCGGCACCTTGCCCTCGAGGATGAACAGGGTCGCGTCGCCGCGGCCGATCAGCGCATGGGCCAGGAACACCGGGTTGAAGCTGACGTCGGCGCCGCGCAGGTTGAACAGGTAGGCGATGTCGTCCAGCGTCGAGATGAAATGAAAGCCCGCGCCGTGCGCCTCCATCGCGGCGCGCGTGGCGTGCAGCTTGTCGGCGCGGCTGACGGTCGCAAAGGGCGCGACGTGCTCGAACACGGGTTCGAGCGGCAGCGACGGACGCTCGCCCCACACCTCGTCGAGCAGGTCGGCGTCGAGACGCAGGTTCACGCCTTTCGCGGCCAGGGCGTCTTTCAACAGGCGCGCGCCGGCCAGGCCCAGCACGCGCGCATCGACGGCGACGGTCTGGCCCGCGGTCAGGTTGGCGGCCAGCCAGTCGACGTGCAGCTGGCTCGCGGCGCCCGGGATCTTCATCAGCGCAATGCTTGATCCCGCCAACTCGGTTTCGGCCTGCGTGAAGTAGCGGCCATCGGTCCAGACGCCGGCGAAATCGGCGGTGGCGATGAAGGTGCCGACCGAGCCGGTGAAGCCGGACAGCCATTCGCGGCCCTTCCAGTGGCCGGGCAGGTATTCCGACAGATGCGGATCGCTCGACGGGACGATGCAGGCGTCGATGCCGTGGCGCGCCATGACGGCGCGCAGTTGCGCGAGGCGGCCTGCACGTGCGGCCTGGATTTCGTGATGGGACATGGATAGTGCGTCGGTCTGGTTTTCCAAGCCATATATCATACGCCGCAATGCCCCCGAATGGCATTCCCAAGCCATGCATGCCAACAGGAACCACCCTCTGCGCCGGGATGACGCATAATGGCCCGGCGTTTAATTGACCATGATGACCATGCACGATTTCCACCACGAGCGCGCCCGCACGCTACTGGCGAATGCCACCCAGATCGTCGAACCCGCCGAAGTGAATGCCGCCGTGCGGCGTGTCGCCGATGCGCTCAATGCCCGTTTCAACGCCGAGGGCGCCGCCGAATTCCCGCTGGTGCTGGGCGTGATGGGCGGCGCGGTGGTATTTACCGGCCACCTGTTGCCGCAGCTGACTTTCCCGCTCGACTTTGACTACATCCACGTCAGCCGCTATGGCGACGAAGACCGCGGCGGCGAGATCGTGTGGAAGGTCATCCCGCGCCAGAACGTCGTCGGCCGCAAGATCGTGGTGGTGGACGATATCCTGGACGAGGGCGAGACCCTGGCCCACGTCAAGCAGCGCCTGCTCGACATGGGCGCCGCCGAAGTGATCGTGGTGGTATTCGCCGACAAGGACCTGGGCCGCGCCAAGCCGATCCAGGCCGACCTGGTGGGCTTGAGCCTGCCCAACAAGTTCGTGGTCGGCTTCGGCATGGACGTGTACGGCTACTGGCGCAACCTGCCGGGCCTGTGGACCATTCGGCCCGAGGATTTGAAGCAGGCGTAGGGTCGGCGGCTTTGCCGCCGACGCGTTCAAACCAGGCTCGCAGCCACGCTCCTACAGCGCAAGCCGCGCCCGCGCGGCGGCGTACTCGCGCTTGAGCCGCTCGACCATCTCGGCCACCGTCGGCACGTCGTCCATCAGGCCCACGCCCTGCCCCGCGCCCCAGATGTCGCGCCAGGCCTTGGCCGCGCCCGCGCCGAAGCTCATCTTGCTCTTGTCCGATTGCGGCAGGTTGTCCGGATCCAGCCCGGCCGCCACGATCGATTTTTTCAGGTAGTTGCCGTGCACGCCGGTGAACAGGTTCGTGTACACCACGTCCGCCGCGCGCGCTTCGACGATCGCGTCGCGGTAGCCGTCGCTGACGTTCGATTCCTTCGTGGCCAGCCAGCGCGAGCCGATGTAGGCGAAATCGGCGCCCATCGCCTGCGCCGCCAGGATCGCGTCGCCGGTCGCGATCGATCCGGACAGGGCGATCGGCCCCTTGAAGAACCTGCGCACCTCGCCCACCAGCGCGAACGGCGACAGCGCGCCGGCATGGCCGCCGGCGCCGGCCGCCACCAGGATCAGGCCATCCACGCCCGCCTCCAGCGCCTTCTCGGCGTGCCGGATCGAGACCACGTCGTGCAGCACGATGCCGCCATACGCATGCACGGCATCCATCATCTCGCGCGGCGGCGCGCGCAGCGACGAGATGATGATCGGCACCTGGTGCTTCACGCACACCTCGACGTCGTGCGCCAGGCGGTCGTTCGATTGATGGACGATCTGGTTGACCGCGATCGGACCGACCCTGACGCCCGGATTGGCGGCCGCGTACCCGGCCAGCTCGTGCTGCAGGTCGGTCAGCCAGGTGTCGAGCAGCTCGGCCGGACGGGCGTTCAGGGCCGGGAAGGAGCCGACGATGCCGGCCTTGCACTGGGCCGCCACCAGGGCGGGACCGCTGGCGATGAACATCGGCGAAGCGATGACGGGAAGGGACAGGTCTTGCAACGCGGCGGGCATCGTCATGGGCGGACTCTCGGTGGTTGGTTGGTGGATCATTATAGCCCCGAAAAAAGAACGATCGTGCTAGATCGTTGGTGGTAGACGCCTTCCTCTAAAGATCGAGCAACATCTGTCCTTCGATGCGGGCCGCGCCGGCGCGCACCAGCGCAGCGGCGGCCCATTGCGCCAATTCGTCGGCATCCAGATCCAGCATGGCCGGCCGCACCCGCTCGACCAGCGGGATCGAGGCAAGCAGGCCCGGCAGCCCCGCCAGGGCAATCCGCCCACGCTCGAGCAACAGGAATTTGAGCAGCACCTTGACCGCGTTGCGCGCATTGCGCGCGGGATCGGCGGCCAGGTAGTCGAGGCGCGCCCTGGCCCGCGCCAGGGCGGCGTCGGCGTCGCCGAACACCGGCCCATGCCCGGGGATGACCACGCGCGGCGCCAGGCTGCCGATCAGGTCGAGCGTGGCGCCGACCTCGTCGAAGCCGGGTTCACCGGCCAGTTCGGGAAAGATCACGCCGAAGCCGTCCTGCCACAGCGCGTCGCCCGACACCAGCACGCCTTCGTCTGCACAAAAGATGAGCAGCGCATGCGGGTCATGGCCGGGCGCGGCCAATACCTGCCAGCGCAGGCCGCCCAGCAGCAGGACGTCGCCCGGCGCCAGCACGCCGTCGAAGCCGAAGCGCGGACATTGCTGGCCGGTGGCGCGAAAGCTCAGCGCCGCTTCGTCCCAGCGCGCCACCTTGTCGGCTTCCAGCGCGGGAATCGCGGTGTGGCAGCCGTAGGCCGCCTGCAGGGCCGCATTGCCCCCGCAATGGTCGGAATGCAAATGGGTGTTGAGCAGGCGGTCGAGCGGACGATCGCGCAGCAGGTGGCGCACCAGCGCCAGCGTCTGCGGCGCGTGGCTGACGTAGCCGCTGTCGATCAGGGCCGTGTCGTCAGGCCCGATCAAGAGGACATTATTCGACGACAGCCAGTTGCGCTCGAGCACATGAACCGACGATGGCAAACGCAGGTCCACGGCGCGGCCTCATTCTCCGGACAGCGCGGCTTGGCGGCGCCGGATGTCGGCCCAGATCGCGCGCTTCTCGTCCTCGCTGGCATTGCGCCAGGCGCGGATCTCGTCGATCGTGCGCATGCAGCCCTCGCACAAGCCGGTTGCGGGCACCATCTTGCAGACGTTGATGCAGGGCGAAGGGACGGGGGTTTGCAGTTCTGGAGCCATTGCCGGAAAGCCTGAGCGGAGAGGGGTCGAAGGCGGCATTATCGCGCGTCCGGCATGCTAGGGAAGCGCTGATTTATTCATGGCGGCGGTCTTGGCGCGGAAAAAGACGCCCTGCTGCGTTGTAAATCCTCGCCATACCACGCGGTATGGCTGTGGTTTACGCCTTGCCGGGCGCCTTTTTCCGTCGCCAATCCCATCCGCCAGAATAAATCAGCGCTTCCCTAGCGCCGTTTTTGCCTGTGAGTCAGTATACTCGTCAATACGCACTGTCGTCGGAACAGTGTCATTGATTCATTGGCTGCACGAGGTGACCCATGAACCTGCGTTTCATCGTCGTAACCGCCCTGCTGGGCGTGTCCGCCACGGCGTCAAGCCAGGTGCTGTCGCCCGACGGCTACGGCAAGATCCGGTTCGGCCAGCGGCTCGACCAGGTGGAGCGCACGCTCGGCCAGCGCGCGACGCCGCGGCCGCTCGATCCGTCCTGCTCCATCGTCCGCTTCCAACGTTATCCACAGGTCAGCTTCATGGTCGAGCACGGCATGATCGTGCGCGCCGACGCCAGGACCGTGGTGCGCAACAGCGCCGGCATCACGGAGCGCATGTCGGCCAGCGACGCCCTGCGCCAGGCGCCGGGGATGCGCAGCGAACGCCATAAATACGACGAGCAGGGCCAGTACCTGATCCTGGCGCAAGGGGAGGACAAGGCGCTGATCTTTGAATCCAGCAAGGGAAAACTGACGACCATGCGGGCGGGCCTGAAGCCGGCGGTCGATTACGTGGAGATGTGCGGGTAAAACAGTCGGAGAAATACGGCAGCGGAGGCGAATCAGCAACGCTCGACAGGTTGGTGTAAGCTCGGGGGCATGAAATTGGTGCAGTGCACAAAAGGAATGCCATGAAACTCAACCGACTACTGATGAGGCAAGTCAACGGCGCCGTCCGATCGCTGTTGCGATCGGGACCGGCAACGCCCGGCGCCGCCGTGCAGCAGGCCATCAAGAACGCGGCGGTCATGCAGCGCGCGGCAGAGCGCCAGATGCGCGACTTCGTCGCACCCGCCCCCGCTCCCGCTCCTGCTCCTGCTCCTGCTCCTGCTCCAGCTCCAGCTGGCGCACCTGCGCCGTCGGCGCGCGCGCCATTGTCCGGCAGGTTCGAGGACGGCCATCACATGAACGCCGCCGGCCGCCGCGAGTACAAACTGTATGTGCCTGGCAGCTATACCGGCACGCCGGCGCCGCTGGTGGTCATGCTGCACGGGTGCACCCAGGACCCGGAAGATTTCGCCACCGGCACCCAGATGAACGTGCTGGCCGAGGAGATCGGCTGCCTGGTGCTGTATCCGGCCCAGAGCAAGGGCGCGAACATGTCGCGCTGCTGGAACTGGTTCAATGCGGTCGACCAGCGCCGCGACGAGGGCGAGCCGTCGATCATCGCCGGCATGACGCAGGCAATCATGGCCAGCCATGCGGTGGACCCGAACCAGGTGTATGTGGCCGGCCTGTCCGCCGGCGGCGCGATGGCGATCATCATGGGCACGCTCTATCCCGACCTGTACGCGGCGGTGGGCGTGCATTCCGGCCTGCCCTTTGCCTCGGCCAACAGCCTGTCGTCGGCGCTGGCGGCGATGAAGGGCGATTTCCGGCGCAGCACGACGAGCGGACAGCCCTTGCCGATCATCGTTTTCCATGGCGACCGCGACACCACCGTGCATCCGGCCAACGGCGAGGAAGTGGTCGCGCAAGGCGCGCGCCACTTGGTGCAGCCGGGCACCGCCGAGCCGGGCCGGGTGCCGGACGGCCATGCCTACACGCGCACCCTGTATCCGGACGAGGACGGCATGGTGCAGGCCGAACACTGGCTGGTGCATGGCGCCGGCCACGCCTGGTTCGGCGGCAATGCGCGCGGCAGCTATACGGACGGCAAGGGACCGGATGCGAGCCGCGAGATGATGCGCTTCTTCCGCACGCGGCGCTGAGCCGTCAGTCGGGCGCCGGCGGCATGGGATGCGCGGCAATATGCGCATGCAGGCAGGCTGGACACCAGCAGCCGGCCGCCTCCTGGGGCACGGCCACCGCCGGCGGCAAGGCCATGCACCAGCAAGATTCGGTGGCGCCGTCGGCCATTGCGCACCTGAATTCGTTGCCGCAGCGTGTGCAAATACTCATAACTGATAAAGTACCGATAGCTGCCATAAAATACAACAGGACACCACCCTTCCCCCACAAGGTTTACGCTGTTTTGAAGGCGTTTGCCTGTAAAATCTCGCGACATTTATTTCGGACCCTCCATGAACGCTCAAGTGACCAGCCTGAAGACCGACGACCAACCTGACGACTTGACTGCCGTGTCGACGGCGCTGAAGGCGCAGATCCTGGCCGAAGCGCTTCCCTACATCCGCAACTTCCACGGCAAGACCATCGTCATCAAATACGGCGGCAACGCCATGACCGAGGAACGCCTGAAACACGGCTTCGCGCGCGACGTCATCCTGCTCAAGCTGGTGGGCATGAACCCGGTCGTGGTCCACGGCGGCGGCCCGCAGATCGACAATGCGCTGAAAAAGATCGGCAAGCAGGGAACCTTCGTGCAGGGCATGCGCATTACCGACGAAGAGACCATGGAAGTGGTGGAGTGGGTGCTGGGCGGCGAAGTTCAGCAAGACATCGTGATGCTGATTAACCACTACGGTGGCCAGGCAGTCGGCCTGACCGGCAAGGACGGCGGCTTGATCCGCGCCCGCCGCATGGCGATGCCCGACAAGGAAAAACCGGGCGAGTTCCTCGACATCGGCTTCGTCGGCGAGATCGAGGCGATCAACCCGGCCGTCGTGAAAGCGCTGCAGGACGACGCCTTCATCCCGATCATCTCGCCGATCGGTTTCGGCCAGGACGGCCAGGCCTACAACATCAATGCCGACGTGGTCGCCGGCAAGATCGCGGAAATCCTGAAAGCCGAAAAGCTGATCATGATGACCAATATCGCCGGCGTGCAGGATAAGGCGGGCAATCTGGTGACCGATCTGTCGGCGCGCGAGATCGACGAGATGTTCGCGGACGGCACGATTTCGGGCGGCATGCTGCCGAAGATCTCGTCGGCGCTGGACGCCGCGAAGTCGGGCGTGAACACCGTGCACATCATCGATGGCCGCATCGAGCACTCCTTGTTGCTGGAGGTCTTGACCGAACAGGCTTTTGGCACTATGATCCGGTCTCACTAATTTTTTTGTGACGGGGAAACCCCCCACAAGAAAATGTCGTTACGGTGGGCATTGCCCACCGCATCTACCCGCCCTTGTAGCTCAGTGGTAGAGCACTCCCTTGGTAAGGGAGAGGCCACGTGTTCAATCCACGTCAAGGGCACCACTTCCCTCCCCCTGTTTTACCCCGCTCCATGACGTCGTCATGCGCCGCTGGCATAATCGCGTGTTGCAACCCTTGCGATCCGATTACCCGTGTCCACCTCATCCATCCAAGCCCCGGTCTGGCTGTTCGACCTCGATAACACCCTGCACGACGCCTCGCACGCGATCTTCCCGGCGATCAGCGCCAATATGAACACGTATATCGCGCGCGTGCTGAGCATCGATGGCGTGCCGGCCACGCAAGAGATGGTCGATGCCGCGCGCCTGGGCTACTGGAAGCGCTACGGCGCTACCCTGCTCGGCATGATGCGCCACCACCAGGTGTGCGCAAAAGATTTCCTGCACCAGACCCACGACATCGGCCCGCTCGACGCCTTGCTGCGCGCCGAGCGCGGCCTGGCGCGCCTGTTGCGTCGCCTGCCTGGCCGCAAGATCTTGCTGACCAATGCGCCGAACAGTTATTCGACCGAGATCGTGCGCCGCCTGAAGCTGCACAACCATTTTTCGCACCACGTGGCGATCGAGCACATGCACGTGCACGGGCAGTTGCGGCCGAAACCGTCGAAGCTGATGCTGCGCCGCCTGCTGCGCAAGCACGGCGTCGCGGCCCAGCGCTGCATCCTGGTCGAAGACACGCTGGCCAACCTGCGCAGCGCGCGCCAGCTGGGCCTGCGCACCGTCTGGGTCACCCAGTATCTGCGTCACACGGCGCGAATGAACGATCCGATCGGCAAGGCGCCCCTGCCGCGGACCCTGAAATGCCCCGGTTACGTCAATGTCAAAGTAAAATCCGTGCGGCAACTTCCGACGCGGCTCTCCGGGCTGCGCCGCTCCAATAACAACTCCTAGGGATCCCATGGCAAGCACGAAGCCAGGCCAGCGCAAGCTGCAAATCCTCCAGGCCCTGGC
The DNA here is from genome assembly GCF_056279385.1 of Massilia sp. UYP34. NCBI lineage: Bacteria > Pseudomonadati > Pseudomonadota > Betaproteobacteria > Burkholderiales > Oxalobacteraceae > Massilia > Massilia sp. UYP34. The sequence goes on from NZ_JBWBRF010000001.1 coordinate 465,622, forward strand.
CTCGATGCTCGAGCAGCCCAAGGGCGAGAAAATCACCACCGCCGCGCTCGCGGCGCGCCTGTCGGTGTCCGAGGCGGCGCTGTACCGCCACTTCGCCAGCAAGGCGCAGATGTACGAGGGACTGATCGAGTTCATCGAATCGTCGGTGTTCGGCGTGATCAACCAGATCACCGAGAAAGAAGAGCGCGGCCTGGCGCAGGCGCACGCGATGCTGCAGATGCTGCTCGGCTTCGCGGCCAACAACCCGGGCATGACGCGCGTGCTGATCGGCGATGCGCTGGTGGGTGAAGACGAGCGCCTGCAACTGCGCATGAACGGGTTCTACGACAAGGTCGAACTGGCCTTCAAGGGAGCGCTGCGCCTGGCCGTCACGCAGGGACACGGCCAGGAAGCCGACGTCGCCGCGCGCGCCAGCCTGCTGGTGAACTACGTCACCGGCCGCTGGCACCGCTTCGCAAAGACGGGCTTCAAGCTCAATCCGACCGAAGGCACGGCGCTCCAGCTGTCCCTGCTGCTGGCAGCGTAGAATCGAGGACATGGATACCGGCGAAGTCTTCGCGCTGCTGGACGATGCCCGCGCCGCCCGGGAAGCACGCTCGCGCCTGTACAGCGGGCATGCGGGCACGCTGACGTGCGAGGACGCGGCCGGCTGGCCGCCACTGCTGGCGGCGCTGTCGCAGGCATTGCAGGACGGCCGGCACGCCGTGCCGCTGCTGAGCTATGAACTGGGGGCGCACCTTGCGGGCCTGCCGGCCCGGCCACTGGCCGGCCCGCTGGCGCAGGTGCTGCTGTTCACCCACTGCGAGACCATGACCGGCGAGCAGGTGGCGTCGTGGCTGGCGACGCGCAGCATGGACCCCGGCCTGGCCGGCGTCGCCGGCATCAGCGCCAATGTCGACGAAGCGCAGTTCACCGCGGCGATCGACCGCATCCATGACTACATCGCGGCCGGCGACACCTACCAGGTCAACTACACCTGGCGGCTGCGCTTCGACGCCTTCGGTTCGCTGCTCGCCTTGTACACGCGCCTGCGCGCGCGCCAGCCGGTGCCGTACGGCGCGCTGGTGACGCTACCTGGCGGCGGCGCCGTGCTGTCGTTCTCGCCCGAGTTGTTCGTGCGCCACGACGCGGGCATGCTGGTGGCGCGGCCCATGAAGGGCACGGCGCCGGCCAGCGGCGACCCCGAGACCGACGCCGCGCGCGCCCTGGCGCTGGCGCAGGACACCAAGAACCGCGCCGAAAACCTGATGATCGTCGACCTGCTGCGCAACGACCTGGGCCGCGTGGCGCAGACCGGCAGCGTCGAGGCGCCGGCCCTGTTCGAGGTGCAGCGCTACGGCGCCGTGCTGCAGATGACGTCGACCGTACAGGCGCGCCTGCGCCCGGATGCGGATCTGGAAGATATCTTCAAGGCCTTGTACCCGTGCGGCTCGATTACCGGCGCGCCGAAGCGGCGCACGATGGAAATCATCCACGAACTCGAACCCGATGCGCGCGGCATCTATACCGGCGCGATCGGCTGGTTCGATCCGGCGCCCGCGGGCCGCGCCTTCGGCGACTTCTGCCTGTCGGTGCCGATCCGGACACTGGCGCTGGGCGCGCCCAGGGACGGCGTGCCGGGAGGTCTGCGCTCTGGCGAACTGGGCGTCGGCGCCGGCATCGTCTACGACAGCGATGCGCCCTCCGAATACGCCGAGTGCCGGCTGAAGGCGGGTTTTCTCACGGGCTTGGCCAACGAGTTCGAACTCTTCGAGACCATCCGCGCTTCGCGCGAGCATGGCTGCCGCCACCTGGAACAGCATCTGGACCGCGTGCAAGCATCGTGCGCCTATTTCGGCTTTGCGTTCGACCGCGGCGCGGCGCACGCCGCGCTGGTGGAGGCCAGCCAGGCCCTGCCCTCCGACGCGCTGCACCGCCTGCGCCTGGCGGTCTCCCACACCGGCGCGCTGACGCTGAACTCCGGCGAGTTGGCGCCGGTGCACGAGCCGGTGACCGTGCTCCTGGCCCAGGAGCCGACGCACAGCGGCGACGTCTTCCTGCGCCACAAGACCAGCATCCGCGGCCGCTACGACGCGGCGTGGAAGGCGGCCGAAGCGCAAGGCGCCTTCGACATGCTGTTCTTCAACGAACGCGGAGAATTGACCGAAGGGGGACGCAGCAGCGTGTTCCTGCGCTTCGGCGAAGAATGGCTCACGCCGCCGCTATCGTCCGGCGTGCTGCCGGGCGTGATGCGCGGCGTGATGCTGGCCGCGCCCGCATGGCATGCGCGCGAAGCCGTGATCACCCGCGCGATGCTGGCGCAGGCCGACGACATCGTCGTCTGCAACGCCCTGCGCGGGCCGCTGCGCGCCGTGCTGGCAGCGTAAGCCCTTGATTTAAAACGCCTGTTTCGCGCTTGATATCCTTGATCGCCCGAGCATGCCCTTACAGGGCCGCTTCGATCTTGCCGGTCAGCTTGGGATCTTCCGGCGTGACCTTGCTCGGGAAATAATCGAGCACCTTGCCGTCACGGCCGATCAGGTATTTGGTGAAGTTCCACTTCGGTTCCTGGCCGGTGGTCTTGATCAGCTGCGCATGCAGCGGATTGGCTTGCGGACCTTTCACCGAGCTCTTGGCGAACATCGGGAACTTGACGCCATAGGTGTTGAAGCACAGGTCGGCGATTTCCTTGGCGCTGCCCGGTTCCTGCTGGCCGAAATCGTTCGACGGGAAACCCAGGATCACGAAGCCGCGGCCGCCATACTTGGCATAGATCTTTTCCAGCCCTTCGTACTGCTTGGTGAAGCCGCAGTAGCTGGCCGTGTTCACCACCAGCACCACCTTGCCGGCGTACTGGCAGAGGTCTTGCGGCGCCTCGTCCTGCAGGCGCTTGAAGCTGTGCTTGAGTACGGCCGGGCAGGCGGCCGGGCTCTTGGTCAGAGTGGCGACCGGCGCGGCCTGCGCCCGTGCCGGCTGGGTGACGCTGGCGGCGGCCGTGGCGGCGAGCAGCAGGGCGATGGTCTTGATCATGGCGTGGTATTGAGGGCACCTCGAAAAACCGTCGCGAGCGGCAGCAGTTTCGGTCGAGAAGCGCAGCTGTACTAGAGTACAGCGAGCATCGCAGACCGAAAATGCAACGCGCAGCAGGTTTTTCGAGGTGCCCTTGACGGGGTTGAGGTGCGTCGATTGTAGCGCAAGCGGCAACCCCGGCGGCCAACGCTTTTCTCACCCTTCCAGGCCGCGGTGCTCGATCTTGATGCAGTGGTTCATGACCACGTCCAGCCCGGCGGCGCGCGCCAGGTCGGCGGCGGCCTGGTTCTCGATGTCGAGCTGCATCCACAGGCAGCCGGCGCGCACGGCGATCGCCTCGCGCGCGATCGGGCCGATGTCCTCGGATTTGCGGAAGCAGTCGACGATGTCGATCTGCTGGCCGCTGGCCGCGAGCGAGTCGGCCGCCTCCTGCAAGGTGGCGTAGACGGTCTCGCCGTGGATGGCCTGGCCGGCGTAGCTCGGGTTGACGGGCAGGATGCGGTAACCGTTGCGCTGCAAGTAGGCGCCCACTTCGTTGCTGGCGCGGTCTTCCTTGTTCGACATGCCGACGATGGCGACAGTCTTGCTGTCGCGGAGGATCTGGGCGATCGTTCTCATGCTGCCTCATGATGTTGTTGTCGTTGCAGCCAGCTTATCAGTTTGTATGCACTGGCGCTGCACGGTCAAACGTGGAAAGATGGCGGCTCATCCATCCTGAATGCCTTCAACATGCGCTTCGGACCTGTTTCGCGTATCGGCGCCCTGGTTGCGCTGGCCCTCTCGATCGCCGGCGCGCACGGCGCCGGCTCCCTGCCGGACGTCGAACGCGCCATCGTGCCGGTGGCCGGCTGGGGCGGCACGGCGGCCGATGCGACCAAGGCGCGCCGCCACCAGATCACCCACATCACCTTGCACCACCAGGGCGAACCGTTCAAGCCGGGCACCGATCCGCACGCCTACCTGCGCCGCCTGCAGGCCTGGTCGCGGCTTGATAAAGGCTGGCTCGACATCCCCTACCACTACGTGATCGACCTCGATGGCCGCATCTACGGCGCGCGCGACATCGCCTATGCCGGCGACACCAATACCGACTACGACCCGAAGGGCCACGCGTTGATCGAGGTGGTCGGCAATTTCGAGGAGGTGGAGCCGAACCAGCAGCAGCTCGATGCGGTGGTGCGCCTGATGGCGATGCTGGCCGCGAAGCACCGGGTCCCGCTGGACGCTATCGGGAGCCACCGCGATTATTCGGACAAGACCGTGTGCCCGGGCGAACACCTGTACCGCTACGTGAAGGATGATTACTTCAGGCACCAGGTGGCCTTGCGACTGGCGCAGGCGCAGGCCGCGAACTAAGCGCCCGGCCTGCTCAGTGAGCGCTTACTGCACGCGCGCGCCGCGCGTGACCTGGCCGTTCTGGTGCAAGACGACCACTGGCGCGCCATCGGCGGCTTGCTCGAACCGGAGTTCCGCATTCACGTCGCGCGAGAAGAACACGTTCTCGCTGGCCGGGAAGATCTCGACCTGCCGCTGTCCGGTCGCCTGCGCGTAATAGCGTTCGCCCGCGCGGCTGACCGTGATCGTGAACTGCGGCGCGAGCTGGTAGGCGCCGGCGCGCGCATCGAAGCCGGCGTTGTCGATCTTGACCGCCTGCCGTTCGGCGGGCGCGTCGCCAACGCGCTCATTGCGCACCCGCTCGCCTGCGTTGTCGACCGTGACATGGGTGACTTTGCCCCGCGCATCGCGTCCGAACTCGAAGCGCGCCAGCGTTCCCGGCAGGAAGAAGCCGTTCTTCGAATACGGCGTCAGGGTGCGCGGCGACCGCTCGCCGCGCGCCATCATGAGCTTGCCGTCGCGGCTGGTGAAGGTACGCTTTTCCTGGGCGTCGATCTCATACACGCCGGTGAACGCATCCAGGGCCCCGGCATCGAGCTCGAATGCCTTCGGCTCCATGAACGGCTTGCCCATCGCCAGCGCCGACGCCCGCTTGGCCAGCACCTCCGGATCGGCATTGCCGCTGTCGGCATTGCTCAGCACCGCCACGAAGATCTTCTGCTCCGGCAGGCGCAGCGCATGGGTGCGGAAACCATTGATGCCGCCGCCATGGTCGACCATCGGCGTGCCCTGAAGCGTGCCCACGCTCCAGCCATAACCGTAGCCGGTCGACTTCTCCGGGCTCAGCTTGTAGGGCGTGAAGGCCAGCTTCCAGCTTGCCGGTGTGAGGAGCTTGCCGGATGCGATGGCGGTATCCCATGTCGCCAGGTCGTCCACGGTGGAGACCAGCGCGCCGGCCGCATAGGGCTGGCTCATCGACAGGGGCTGCGCCGGCGCGAACCCTTTCTCCTGCGCGCTGTAGCCGGCCGCGCGCGGTGCGTTCGAACGCTCGACGCCTTCATACGCGGTGTCTTTCATGCCCAGCGGCGTGAAGATGCGCCGTTCCAGGAAGCCGGCGTAAGTCATGCCCGAGACCTTCTCGATGATCGCGCCGAGCAGGAAATAACCGCTGTTGTTGTAGCTGAACGTCGTGCCCGGCTCGAACTCGAGCGGATCGTTCCTGAAGCCGTCGATCATCCGGGCCACGGTGAAGTCTTGCGCCATGGTCGACACGTAATCCGGCTTGCTGGTATAGCTGACGATGCCCGAGGTGTGGGTCAGCAGGTGCTCGACGGTAATGACCTTGCCCTGGGTCGGATAGTCGGGAAAGAAGCGCGTGATGGGATCGTTCAGGGCCAGCTTGCCCTCCTCGGCCAGCATCAGGATCGCCACCGCCGTGAACTGCTTGGTGATCGAGCCCAGGCGCAGCACGGTGCCGGGCGTCAGCGGCGTCCTGGCGGCCACATCGGCGGCGCCATAGGCTTTTCGGAACACCGTCTTGCCGTCCTTGACCACGATGACGGTGGCGCCGGGATCTTCCGCCTTGTACTGGGGCTTGAACAGCGCGTCGAGCTTGCCGGACAGGGATTGCGCCGGGACGGTCTTGGTAGCCGGCTGTTGCGCTTGCGCGAGCACGGGATTGGACAACAGGACGACAGCAACGGCGGCGGCGGAGAGTTTCAGCATGGTCGACTACCCTTCCTGGCGAGTTGTATTCTTGATACTGTAACTCTGCCTTATGGGTAGCGGTGAAAAATGCGACGAACGATTCATCCGGCCCGATGAACTGGGTAAAAGACGGGATATAAAAAAAGGCAGCCCGCAGGCTGCCCCTTTCGATGCCGAGCTTATTGAGCTCAACGGCCTCGCGACCGCAGTTTCTGGATCGCCGCCAGCTGCGCGATCGCGGCGGCCATCTCGGCCTGGGCTTTCGCGTAATCGATGGTCGATTCCTTGTTCAGCATCAGCTCTTCGGCCTGCTTCTTGGCCTCGGTCGCTTTCGCTTCGTCCAGGTCGGCGCCGCGGATCGCGGTGTCGGCCAGCACGGTCACGCCGTTCGGCTGCACTTCGAGGATACCGCCGGCGACGAAGACGAACTCTTCGCCGCCGCCGGCCACCTGGATGCGCACGGCGCCCGGGCGGATGCGCGTGATCAAGGGGGTGTGCTTCGGGTAGATACCCAGCTCACCCGCTTCACCCGGCAACGCGACGAATTCGGCCTGGCCGGAGAAGATCTGCTCTTCGGCCGAGACTACGTCAACGAGAAATGTGTTTGCCATGTGTGTCCTTTAGTGGAACCGACTTAGGCAGCCAGTTTCTTGGCTTTCTCGATTGCCTCTTCGATCGTGCCGACCATGTAGAACGCTTGCTCCGGCAGGTGATCCAGTTCGCCCGATGCGATCATCTTGAAGCCCTTGATCGTGTCTTTCAGCGAAACGTACTTGCCTGGGGCGCCGGTGAAGACTTCGGCGACGTGGAACGGCTGCGACAGGAAACGCTGCATCTTGCGAGCGCGTGCGACGACCAGCTTGTCTTCCGGCGCCAGTTCGTCCATGCCCAGAATCGCGATGATGTCACGCAGTTCCTTGTAGCGCTGCAGGGTGCCCTGCACGGCGCGCGCGGTTGCGTAGTGCTCTTCGCCGACGACCAGCGGGTCCAGCTGGCGCGAGGTCGAATCGAGCGGGTCGACCGCAGGGTAGATACCCAGCGAAGCGATGTCACGCGACAGAACGACGGTCGAGTCCAGGTGGGCGAAGGTGGTGGCAGGCGACGGGTCGGTCAAGTCATCCGCAGGGACGTAGACGGCCTGGATCGAGGTGATCGAACCGGTCTTGGTCGAGGTGATGCGCTCTTGCAGGCGGCCCATCTCTTCGGCCAGGGTCGGCTGGTAGCCCACCGCCGACGGCATACGGCCCAGCAGTGCCGAGACTTCGGTACCGGCCAGGGTGTAACGGTAGATGTTGTCGACGAAGAACAGAACGTCCTTGCCTTCGTCACGGAACGCTTCCGCCATGGTCAGGCCGGTCAGCGCGACGCGCAGACGGTTGCCTGGTGGTTCGTTCATCTGACCGTAGACCATCGCCACTTTCGAGTTGGCCGGGTTTTCCAGGTCGACGACCTTTGCATCGGCCATCTCGTGGTAGAAGTCGTTACCTTCACGGGTACGCTCACCCACGCCGGCGAACACGGACAGACCCGAGTGTGCCTTGGCGATGTTGTTGATCAGTTCCATCATGTTGACGGTCTTGCCGACGCCGGCGCCGCCGAACAGGCCGACCTTGCCGCCCTTGGCGAACGGGCAGACCAGGTCGATGACCTTGATGCCGGTTTCCAGCAGGTCGGTCGACGGCGACAGTTCGTCGTAGGCCGGCGCATCGCGGTGGATCGATGCCATGCGCTCGTGGCTGACTGGACCGCATTCGTCGATCGGGTTGCCCAGCACGTCCATGATACGGCCCAGGGTCGGCACGCCGACGGGAACCATGATCGGCTTGCCGGTGTTCTGGATCATCATGCCGCGACGCAGGCCTTCCGAGCTGCCCAGAGCAATGGTACGGACCACGCCGTCGCCCAGCTGCTGCTGGACTTCCAGGGTCAGTTCGGAGCCTGCCATTTTCAGTGCGTCGTACACTTTCGGCATAGCGTTACGCGGAAATTCCACGTCAACCACGGCGCCGATACACTGAACGATTTTGCCATCAGCCATGTTCGTTCCTTCAGATATATATAGTTAGATTCTTATGCTTGATCGCGGGAGCAACCGTTAGACGGCTGCTGCGCCCGACACGATCTCGGAGAGTTCTTTGGTAATCGCAGCCTGGCGGGTCTTGTTGTAGACCAGCTTCAGGTCGCTGATGACGCTGCCGGCGTTATCGCTCGCGGCCTTCATCGCGACCATGCGCGCCGATTGCTCGGACGCCAGGTTTTCCGCCACTGCCTGGTACACCAGCGCTTCCACATAACGCACCAGCAGCTCGTCGATGACGACTTGCGCTTCCGGTTCGTAGATGTAGTCCCAGCCGTGGGCGCCTGCATCGGCCACCAGCGCTTTCGCCGGCAGCGGGAGCAGTTGCTCGACCATCGTTTCCTGCTTCATCGTGTTGATGAACTTGGTGTAGCACAGGTAGACGGCATCGAGCTTGCCTTCCTGGTACGCGTCCAGCATCACTTTGACCGGTCCGATCAGCTTGTCCAGTTGCGGTGCATCGCCCAGCTGGGTCGCTTGCGAGACCAGCTTCATGCCGACGCGGTTCAGGAAGCCCAGGCCCTTGTTGCCGATGGCGACTGCCTCGACACGGTTGCCCAGTTGCTCCTGCTCACGCGCCTTCTGCGTTACCTGGCGCAGGATGTTGGTGTTCATGCCGCCGCACAGACCCTTGTCGGTCGTGATGACGATGAAACCCACTGCCTTTGCCGACACGCCCTTGGCTTGCGCCATGAATGCGTGCGTGTACTCCGGGTTTGCGCCCGCCAGATTGGCGGTGATGTTACGAACCTTGTCACTGTAGGGACGGGCGGCGCGCATGCGATCCTGCGCTTTGCGCATTTTCGATGCGGCGACCATTTCCATCGCCTTGGTGATCTTCTTCGTATTCTCTACGCTCTTGATCTTGCCACGAATCTCTTTGCCTGCTGCCATGAGTCCTCACTCCTTCCGGGCACCGGCGCCGCCCGCAGGCGGCGCCGGTCCATCAATTAATATGCGCCGGATTTCTTGAAATCAGCAATGGCGGCGGCGAGCAGTGCTTCGCTGTCCTTGTCCAGTTGCTTGGTTTCGTCGATCTTCGACAGCAGGGACGCGTGACCCGACTTCAGGAAAGCATGCAGACCGTGCTCGAACGGCAGCACTTTCTTGACTTCGATATCGTCCAGGTAGCCCTTGTTGACGGCGAACAGCGACGCGGCCATCAGCGAGGTCGACAGCGGCGAGAACTGCGGCTGCTTGAGCAGCTCGGTCACGCGCGCGCCGCGGTCCAGCTGCTTGCGGGTCGATTCGTCCAGGTCCGATGCGAACTGCGCGAACGCAGCCAGTTCACGGTACTGCGCCAGGTCGGTACGGATACCGCCCGACAGGCCCTTGATGACCTTGGTCTGGGCGGCGCCACCGACGCGCGACACCGAGATACCGGCGTTGATCGCAGGACGGATACCAGCGTTGAACAGCGAGGTCTCCAGGAAGATCTGGCCGTCGGTAATCGAAATCACGTTGGTCGGCACGAAGGCCGAGACGTCGCCGGCCTGGGTTTCGATGATCGGCAGTGCGGTCAGCGAACCGGTCTTGCCGGTGACGGCGCCGTTGGTGAACTTCTCGACGTAGTCGGCGTTCACGCGGGCTGCGCGCTCGAGCAGACGGCTGTGCAGGTAGAACACGTCGCCTGGGTAAGCTTCGCGGCCTGGCGGACGGCGCAGCAGCAGCGAAATCTGACGGTAGGCGACGGCCTGCTTCGACAGGTCGTCGTACACGATCAGCGCGTCTTCGCCGCGGTCGCGGAAGTATTCGCCCATCGCGCAGCCCGAGTAGGCCGAGATGTACTGCATGGCGGCCGATTCCGACGCCGATGCGGCCACGACGATGGTGTACTCCATCGCGCCGTGCTGTTCCAGCGAACGCACGATGTTCTTGATGGTCGACGCCTTCTGGCCGATCGCGACGTACACGCAGGTGACGCCTTGACCTTTCTGGTTGATGATCGCATCCACCGCCACGGCCGACTTGCCGGTCTGGCGGTCGCCGATGATCAGCTCACGCTGGCCACGGCCGATCGGCACCATCGCGTCGATCGACTTGATGCCGGTCTGCATAGGCTGCGACACCGATTCACGCGCGATGACGCCTGGCGCGATCTTTTCGATCGGGGCGGTCAGGGTGGTGGCGATCGGACCCTTGCCGTCGATCGGCTGGCCCAGCGCGTTGACCACGCGGCCACGCAGTTCAGGACCGATCGGCACTTCCAGGATACGGCCGGTGGTCTTGACGATGTCGCCTTCCGAGATGTGCTCGTAAGCACCCAGGATGACGGCGCCGACCGAGTCGCGCTCGAGGTTCATCGCCAGGCCGAAGGTGTTGCCTGGGAATTCCAGCATCTCGCCCTGCATCACGTCCGACAGACCGTGGATGCGGCAGATACCGTCGGCGACCGAGATCACGGTGCCCTGGTTGCGGACGTCTGCAGAGCCTTCCAGGCCCTGGATCCGGCTCTTGATCAGCTCGCTGATTTCAGATGGGTTAAGTTGCATGCTTGCTAACTCCAATTATAGTTTCTTGATGCGTAGGGCAAGGGCGGGACGTCGGCCGATGCGAGTGCACACTATCGATCACGAAGCCAGTGCAACGTGCATCCGTTGCAGCTTGGCGCGTACCGAGGTATCGAGCACTTCGTCGCCGACGACCACGCGCACACCACCGATCAGCGAGGGATCCACTGTCACCGTTGGGTTCAGCTTGCGGCCAAATTTCTTTTCCAGCGTGGCGACCAGCCCGTTCAGTTGGTCGGCCGACATCTCGAACGCGCTGAAAATCGTCGCGTCGGCTGCGCCTTCGTTCGCGTTCTTCAGGATCGCGAACTGGGCGCTGATCTCGGGCAGCAGGTTGATGCGGCCGTTTTCGGCCAGCATCGCGATAAAGTTCTTCGCTTCAGGAGTCAAAGGAGCCTTGACCAGCGACGCAATCGTGTCCGCCAGTTGTGCATGCGTGACGTTCGGGTTGCTGGCGAAGGCTTGCACATCGGGATTGGCGCCGATCTGGCCCAGTTCCGACGCGATCGCCGACCACGCATTCATGTCGCCGGATTGGGCGACACGGAACAGCGCTTCGGCGTAAGGGCGGGCGACGGTTGCGAGTTCAGCCATGATCAGAGCTCGGTCGACAGTTGCGACAGCAGGTCGGCGTGGACCGCTGGGTTGACTTCGCGCTTGAGGATCTGCTCGGCGCCGGCAACCGCGAGGGTTGCAACCTGGCCACGCAGTTCTTCGCGCGCGCGGGTCACTTGCTGCTCGGCGTCGGCCTTGGCGGCAGCGATGATGCGTGCGCCTTCTTCGGCAGCGGTTTTCTTCGCTTCTTCGATAATCGCTGCAGCGCGCTTTTCGGCGTCGGCGATACGCTTCTGTACTTCGTCACGGGCGCCGGCCAGTTCGGTCTGGACGCGCTTTTCGGCGGCAGCCAGGTCGGCCTTGCCGCGATCGGCAGCGGCCAGGCCACTTGCGATCTTTGCGGCGCGCTCGTCGAGCGCCTTCATCAGCGGCGGCCACACGAATTTCATCGTGAACAGCGCCAGGATGAAGAACACCACCAGCTGTGCAACCAAGGTGAAATTAAGGTTCACGGGTTTATCCTTCTTACAGAAACACGGATGCCGAACCAGAATCTGGTTCGGCCCTTCAAGACTTCGAGAGCGAGTCTTAGGCGACTGGCGGAACGAATGGGTTGGCGAATGCGAACAGCATTGCGATACCAACACCGATCAGGAACGCCGCGTCGATCAGACCAGCCAGCAGGAACATCTTGGTCTGCAGGGTGTTCATCAGTTCTGGCTGACGTGCAGAAGCTTCCAGGTATTTACCGCCCATCAGAGCGATACCGATACAAGCGCCGATTGCGCCCAGACCGATGATCAAACCGCAAGCCAGTGCAACAAAAGAAAGGTCAGTCATGAAAAACTCCAAAAGTTAAAATTAAAAACTAGATTAAAAACTACAACTTCTTTACAACCACATTCACTCGATGCTTGCGGCTTCGATCAGTGGCCTTCGTGAGCCTGACCGAGGTAAACCAGCGTCAGCATCATGAAGATGAATGCCTGCAGGACCACGATCAGGATGTGGAAGATCGCCCAGATGGAACCGGCAATCACGTGGCCGATGAAACCGAACATCGTTGCGGTTCCGCCCAGCAGTGCGATCAAGAGGAACAGCAGCTCGCCGGCAAACATGTTGCCGAACAGTCGCATACCGAGCGACACCATTTTTGCTGCGTATTCAATGACGTTCAGGAGCAGGTTGAACGGCGCCATCCAGATGCCGAACGGTGCCGAGAACAGCTCGTGGAGCCAGCCGCCGAAGCCCTTGATCTTGATGCCGTAGTAGATCATCAGCAGCAGCACGCCCAGCGACATGCCGATCGGCGCGTTCAGGTCGGCGGTCGGGACCACACGGTGATACGGGAAGATGTGCTCGACGCCGAAGGCGGCGAACAGCCAGGCCCACATGTCGACCGGCAGCAAGTCCAGCGCGTTCATCAGGACGATCCAGACGAACACGGTCAATGCCAGCGGGGCGATGAAGCTGCGGTCGCCGTGCACGATGGTCTTGGCCTGGTCGTCGACCATTTCGAACATCATTTCGACGAATGCCTGGAAACGGCCAGGAACGCCCGACGTCGCCTTGCGCGCGGCGGCCCACATCAACAGGCAGCCGGTCAGGCCCATGGCGATCGACCAGAACAGGGTGTCGTAGTGGATCACCGAAAAATCGACCGGACCCACCTGGTACTGGTTCTTCAGGTGGCCCAGGTGGTGAATGATATATTCGGATGCGGTGGGCGCGTGCGCTGCGCCGTCTACTGGAGTCGCCATGTCGTCATTGCCTAAATAATAAGATGATGTAACTTTTTAGTGCCACGATGATTCCAGCCACCAGTGCTAGCCAGTTTAGATCGTGATACAGCCACGCAGTTGCGCCTAAAAGCGCCAGCGTTAATGCAATCTTTACAAATTCCCAGATGAAAAATGTCGCGGGAGTAGCCGTTCCAGACGCGGACGCGGCGAACAAGCGCACTGCCATGATCCCGTTGGGTACGACACAACACAAACCGCCTAGTACTGCCGAAAACATCGCAGCCCATCCCCCCAGTAGTGCGGCGATCAGGCCGACGACTACCGTTGCTATCAACTGCAGGGAAACGATGCGTAGCATATTTTTTTAGCTCTTGCGCTAGCGCATTTTGGACGTACTACGAGGTGATAATTACAAGAATCGCCGGAATTATAAGTGGTTATACGGACGTGAGTCAAACGATTCCACACTTATAACTGGGACGAATAGTTGGCGAAAATGTGACACGATGCCGACGGATAGCACAATATTTTCAGCTACTTAAGCTCAGATCGTGTATAGAGGGGTATGTGACAATTGCGCGGTTTTACGTAGCGCGCAGGCCGCGCCGGCCGCTGCGCGAGTTGATAGCGCTAACGCGAATTCACGCGAATTCACGCGCGCTAATGCGCGTCAGGCGGCCCGCCAGATAACCGGCCGCCTGGTGACGCCACCCCATGCGAACAGGTGGCGTCCCTGTTTTAACGCGCGCAGACGCGCGAGCACCTTTTACGCGCGCAGACGCGCGAGCACCTTTTACGCGCGCAGACGCGCGAGCACCCCTTCCAGGATATCCAGGTCGGCGAAGTCGATGATCATCTGGCCCCTGCCTTTCGCGCCCATCTTGAACAGCACCGGCGTCGCCAGCTTGTCGGACAATTCTTCTTCGAGGCGTACGATGTCGCCCGGCTTGTCCTTCGCGCGCGAAGACTGGGCCGGCGCCTGTTGTTCCTCGAGCGCGCGCGCCACCAGCTTCTCGGTCTCGCGTACCGACAGGCGCCGGGCGATGACGTGATTGGCCAGCGCGATCTGGTGCGCGCTATCGACCGCCAGCAAGGCCCTGGCATGACCCATGTCGATATCCCCCGCCATCAGCATGGTCTGCACCGGCTGTGCGAGGTTAATCAGGCGCAGCAGGTTCGACACCGCGCTGCGCGAGCGGCCAACCGCCCCGGCCGCCTGCTCGTGCGTGAAATTGAAGTCCGAGATCAGGCGCTGGATGCCCTGCGCCTCCTCGAGCGGGTTCAGGTCTTCGCGCTGCATGTTTTCGATCAGGGCCATGGCGGCCGCGGCCTGGTCGTCGACGTCGCGCACCAGCACCGGGATCTCTTCCAGGCCCGCCATCTGCGCCGCGCGGAAGCGTCGCTCGCCGGCGATGATCTCGTACGGCGCGCCGCCACCCGCGGTGCTCCCCTGTTGCAGCGGACGCACCAGCACCGGCTGCATGATGCCCTGGGTCTTGATCGAGGCGGCCAGCTCGGACAGGCTCACCTCGTCCATGCGGGTGCGCGGCTGATACTTGCCGGCCTGGATCTGGGTGACCGCCAGGACCGAAGGCAGGTTGCTTGCGGCGGGCGCGGCATCCATGTCGCCGCCGAGCAGGGCGTCGAGCCCTCGGCCCAGTCCCTTGAGTTTTTTGGTTGCCATTGTTGTGTCAGCTCTCTTGATGATTACATGGTCTTGATGCGCTGGACCATTTCTGCGCCGAAGGCGATGTAGGCCTGCGCGCCTTTCGACGCGGGATCGAAGGTCACGCCGGGGATGCCGTAGGACGGCGCTTCGGCCAGGCGGACGTTGCGCGGGATAATGGTCTTGAACACTTTGTCGCCGAAGTGTTGCTCGAGCTGGCTCGACACCTGCTGCGACAGGGTCATGCGCGGGTCGAACATCACCCGCAACAGGCCGATGATCTTGAGGTCGGTGTTCAGGTTGGCGTGCACCTTCTTGATCGTGTTGACCAGGTCCGACAGGCCCTCGAGCGCGTAGTATTCGCACTGCATCGGGATGATCACGCCATGCGCGGCGCACAGGCCATTGAGCGTGAGCAGCGACAGCGCGGGCGGGCAATCGATCAGGATGAAGTCGTAGTCGGCGTCGACCGCGGCCAGCGCGTCCTTGAGGCGCCGCTCGCGGTTCTCGAGCGACACCATCTCGACTTCGGCGCCGGCCAGCTCGCGGTTGGCGGGCAGCACGTCGAAGCGCCCCGCCTCGGAGCGCACGCGGGCGCCAGGCACGTCCGACTCGCCCAGCAGCACCTGATAGATCGACGATTCGAGCGCCGCCTTGTTGATGCCGGCGCCCATGGTCGCATTGCCCTGCGGGTCGAGGTCGACCAGCAGCACGCGCTGGTCCAGTTTTGCCAGGCCTGCCGACAGGTTGACGGAGGTGGTGGTCTTGCCTACCCCACCCTTCTGGTTCGCAACGCAAAAAATCTTCGCCATCTATTCTCTTTCCTGAAAGCGGCTACAAGACGCCATACCGTTCATACCGTACAAACCATTTGAATGATTCATACTGAATAAACGATATAAACGATTTATACGGTTTATACGGTTACTACGATTACTATCGTTTAAGCAGTTCGCTCGATGAACACGAGATGGCGCTCCGCCCCCAGCCTTGGCACGTTCAGTGGCTGCAAATCGCTCACTTTCCAGTCGCGCGGCAGCCGTTCGCGTTCCTCGCTCGGCGCTACGCCTTTCAGGGCGATGAATTTGCCGCCCTGTGCCAGCAGGTGTCCCGACCAATTGACGAAATCGGACAGGTCGGCGAAGGCGCGCGAGGTGATGACATCGAATTTATCGCTCACGACCAGGTCTTGCACCTTCATCGTGTGCACCGTCACGTTGGCCAGGCCCAGTTCGGCCTTCACTTGCGTGAGGAAGGCGGTTTTCTTGTGCACGGTGTCGATCATCGCCACTTTCATGGCGGGCCGCGTGATGGCCAGCACGATGCCCGGCAATCCGCCCCCCGCGCCCACGTCCAGCACGTTGTGCGCGTGTTTGAATGCCGGCAGCGCGGCCAGCGAGTCGAGCAGGTGGTGGGTCACCATCTGCGCCGGGTCGCGCAGCGACGTCAGGTTGTACACCGCATTCCATTTGTGCATCAGCTGCAGGTAGGCCATCAGCCTGCCCTGCTGTTCTGGCGTCACGTCCAGGCCCATCTCGGCGACGCCGTCGGCCAGCACCCTGGCCAGTGCATCGCGGTCGAACGCATACCTCATTGCGCCGCCTCCGACGTGGTCGGCGCAAAACCCTTGGCGCCGCGTTTCTTCAGGTGCACCAGCAGCAGCGAGATCGCCGCCGGGGTGACGCCCGAGATGCGCGACGCCTGGCCCAGGGTTTCGGGCCGCTGCTTGTCGAGCTTCTGGCGCACCTCGAACGACAGGGCCGCAATCTCGAGGTAATTCAGGTTTTCGGGCAGCTTCAGGTTTTCGTAGTGGTCGTGCCGCTCGACTTCACGTGCCTGGCGATCGATGTAGCCCGAATACTTGAGCTGGATCTCCACCTGTTCCTTCACGGCCGGATCCGCGACGCCGGGGCCGGCCAGCGGCTGGCCCTCGCTGCCCTGCATCGTCATCAGGGTGTCGTACGCGACGCCCGGCCTTCTCAGCAGGTCGGCCAGGTTGTACTCGCGTTCGAGCGCCTGCCCCACCACGCGTTCCGATTCGGCCGCGGCCAGGATGCGCGGGTTGACCCAAGTTGCTTTCAGGCGTTCCAGTTCACGGGCGACGGATTCGCGCTTGATCTCGAACGCCTGCCAGCGCGCGTCGTCGACGATGCCCAGCTGGCGGCCGATCTCGGTCAGGCGCATGTCGGCATTGTCCTCGCGCAGCGACAGGCGGTATTCGGCGCGGCTGGTGAACATGCGATAGGGCTCGGCGACGCCCTGCGTGGTGAGGTCGTCGACCAGCACGCCCAGGTAGGCTTCGGAGCGGCCCGGCGTCCAGGCATCCTTTCCCTGGGTCTGCAGCGCGGCGTTCAGGCCCGCCAGCAGACCCTGGGCGGCGGCTTCTTCGTAGCCGGTGGTGCCGTTGATCTGGCCGGCGAAGAACAGGCCCTTGATCGCCTTCGTCTCGAGCGACGCCTTCAGGCCGCGCGGGTCGAAGTAGTCGTATTCGATCGCATAGCCGGGACGCAGGATGAAGGCGTTCTCCATGCCGCGCATCGAGCGCACCAGCGCCAGCTGTACGTCGAACGGCAGGCTGGTCGAGATCCCGTTGGGGTAGAACTCGTTGGTGGTCAAGCCTTCCGGCTCGAGGAAGATCTGGTGCGACTCTTTCGAGGCGAAGCGGTGGATCTTGTCCTCGATCGACGGGCAGTAGCGCGGGCCGACGCCTTCGATGACGCCGGTGTACATCGGGCTGCGGTCCAGGCCAGCGCGGATGATGTCGTGGGTACGCTCGTTGGTATGCGTCACCCAGCACGGCACCTGGCGCGGATGCATCGCCACATTGCCCATATAGGAGAACACCGGAACCGGATCAAGGTCGCCCGGCTGTTCGGTCAGCACCGAGAAGTCGATGCTGCGGCCGTCGATGCGCGGCGGCGTGCCCGTCTTGAGGCGCCCCTGCGGCAGCTTGAGTTCCTTCAGGCGCGCGGAGAGCGACATCGCCGGCGGGTCGCCCGCACGGCCGCCCGAGTAGTTCTGCAAGCCGACGTGGATCTTCCCGTCCAGGAACGTGCCGGCGGTGAGCACCACGGCGCGGGCACGGAACTTGACGCCCACCTGGGTGACGGCGCCGACCACGCGGTCACCCTCCACCATCAGGTCGTCCACCGCCTGCTGGAATAGCCACAGGTTCGGCTGGTTTTCCAGGCGCGAGCGGATCGCCGCCTTGTACAGCACGCGGTCGGCCTGGGCGCGGGTGGCGCGCACGGCCGGGCCCTTGGACGAGTTCAGGATGCGGAACTGGATGCCCGCCTCGTCGGTCGCGATGGCCATGGCGCCGCCGAGGGCGTCGACTTCCTTGACCAGGTGACCCTTGCCGATACCGCCGATCGACGGATTGCACGACATGGCGCCAAGGGTTTCGATATTGTGGGTCAGCAGCAGGGTCTTTTGACCGGTGCGTGCGGACGCGAGTGCCGCCTCGGTGCCGGCATGGCCGCCGCCGACGACGATGACGTCGAATTCAGTAGGAAATAGCATGATGGGGTGTGGAGCGAGGAGACGATGCGCGATTATAGATTCTTTTTTCTTGCTGGACTCTGCATGGGTCTGAAAACGACAGATTTTGTTTCACGTGAAACCTTGGCCGGTAGTTCTTGCCAATGTGTTTCACGTGGAACACGGCAAAAAAAACCGGGGCAGACCCCGGCTTGGATGTTCCACGTGGAACAGTCTTACCAACCCAACTTTGTGAACGAATCGTAGGCTGTCTTTACAATCAGCGCCGACACCACGAGCAGGAACAGCTTGCGCACAAAACCGCTTCCATGCTTCAAGGCCAGCCTGGTGCCGATCAGGGAACCGGCGATCTGGCATCCCGCCATCAGCAGACCCAGTTGCCACAACAGATGGCCGCTGTAGCCGAACCACATCAGCGCCGACAGATTGCAGGCGACATTGACGACCTTGGCCGCAGCTGACGCGCTCAGGAAATCGAAGCCGAAGAAGCGGACGAACAGGAACAGCAAGAAGCTGCCGGTGCCCGGTCCGAAAAAACCATCGTAAAAACCGATGGCGGCGCCGATGCCGATCGCCCAGTAGCGCTCGGCCATGCCGCTATGCATCGGCGCGTGCACCGCGCCGAGATCCTTCTTCATGAACGTATACACGGCGACTGCCACCAGCACGAACGGCAGCAGTGCGCGCACGAAATCGGCCGGCACCCGGGTCACGGTCCAGGCGCCGGCGAAGGACAGGGCAAACGCGGCGATGGCTGCCGGCGCCGCGGTGCTCCACGCGACCCGCACCCGGCGCGCGTAACTGGCGGCGGCCGAACCGGTGCCGAAAATCGCTGCGAGCTTGTTGGTGCCCAGGATGGTTGCCGGCGCTTCTCTCGGCAACAGGGAGAACATGGCAGGAAGCTGGATCAGGCCGCCGCCACCGACAACGGCATCGACCAGGCCGGCGGCAAAGGCGGCGCCGCCGAGCCACACTACATCGATCATGGGAGACTTTCGGGCGAAGTGCAGAGCCAATATTTTACGGCAAGCAAGCTCGTCCAGCGCGGCTCAGCCCTTCCCGTTCAGCCCTTGCCGCTCGAGCTCTTTTCCGGCGCGAGTCATACCGGCGAAACCGCTGCCTTCGAACGCACGCCCAATGAATTGCGCTCAATGGCGAGGCGGCTGGGACTGCGCATCCAGGCGCTGCAGTACACAAGCGAGCACGCAGTTGACGGCGCCAGCGCTGACGTCGTGCGGCATCCCGGTCTCGCCGGTGCCGCGCAGGTCGGGAGCGGCGACGCGAACCACCCACCGCGGCCAGGGCAGAGATCTCACACCAAACCGCATCGGCATTCCGGAACGCCATGGAGGAACACGGCTGCCGGGCCCACACCGGCAGTGATGTCATGCATGTCTCGAGCCAGTGACCCTGGGACAGCGATACGACGTGCCTCGTTTCGCCGCATCTCTGTCGATGCACGGTTCGATGCCCGACTCGATGTGAAGCAGCTTACCAGAACGTAAACGCCTGTCCAGAGCCCATCTGTGGATAAGCTACTTGATATCCACAGGTATCGTTTGTGCAAAACTCCTCTTTTTTGCACAGGCAAAAATCTTGTCCAGATTTGCCACCAAGCAGTTTTCTCACCAGTGCACGGGCTTATCCTTGATCTACACCCCTGATTTATCGATCATTAATCGGCTTATCCACAGAGACCTGCCACCGTTAACTACTACTATCATTCTTGTATACAGATCTTGGTTGTAAACCTGACGAGCTTTTTTAAAAAAAAATTTTGCCCGATCGTGGTAAATCCGCGAAGAGCGATTCTGCCTACCGACGCTGCCAGCCATCTCGACAGTGCGCTCCGCGCGCAGCTCGCAGACTGACAACCGTCTTCAATCATCTGGCCGCTGTGGAAAACCGCAGGCATATCCACAGGATGGAATGTGCAGAAACCCCTGTCTTATGCAGACAAGCAATTTCTATCCAACTTTCCTACAGCGCCAGCACAAGTGTTTTCCCACCGCTTTACTCGACCGTAAACCACTGATGTTGTGGAAAGAATTGTTCTTATCCACAGAGAGGCGTGCGTTTACTACTACTATCATTTTGTATACAAGCCTTTAGATACAACAATATAGAAAAGTCGCGCCTTCAGCGCTTCCAGCC
The DNA here is from genome assembly GCF_056279385.1 of Massilia sp. UYP34. Classification (NCBI taxonomy): domain Bacteria; kingdom Pseudomonadati; phylum Pseudomonadota; class Betaproteobacteria; order Burkholderiales; family Oxalobacteraceae; genus Massilia; species Massilia sp. UYP34. Next base: position 485,878 of record NZ_JBWBRF010000001.1, read on the forward strand.
GCCCCTCGTTGCCGCACGCGACCCAATGCATGCAAAAAAATCGGTATGCACGCGCACCTGGTCACCGTGAACGCACCGGTGCCTGCCGCCGCAGTCCAGGCAGCAAGACCACCGCCAAGCCTGCAGAACCGTAAAAACAGGATCCGGGCTGTGGAAAAGCCGCTGCATATCCACAGCATCAGATGTGCAGAACAGGCCATATTTGCGATTGCCGATTTGTTGTCCCAAAACCGTGCAAGCCACACGCAAGCCTTGTCCATCCTGTATACGACGCCGTAAACCGTTGATACTGTGGAGTAAACCTGTCTTATCCACAGAGAACGTCACGTTTACCTACTACTATCAACCTTGTATACATATCTCTTAATTAAATAAGCAAACACAGCGCAGGCAAAAAAAAGCGTCTTCCAGGACAGGCCATTCACCTCGTCCAGCAAGAACCAATATCGTTGCAATTGAAGGACTGAAAGCGATGGAAGCTGTGTACAATCCGTCCCTTATGCACAGTTGCCGATCTGAATGGCCTGTAAGCTGCACAACGTCTCTCCCCATCTACTTATCAAGAAAACATGCGTCTAGGGATCATCAGCGCCTTGCACGAAGAACAGGCAGGGCTCGTGGAAGCCATGGAAGGGCCCGCCAAGCTCATCCACGGCGAGCGCGCGTTCTGGGTCGGGCGACTGTGGGAAATCGACGCTGTGTGCGTTTTATCGCGTATTGGCAAGGTTGCCGCTGCCATGACGGCGACAACGCTTGTGGAAAAGTTCGGAGTTACGCACATCCTCTTCACGGGCGTGGCCGGCGCCGGGGACAAGACGATCCGTGTCGGCGACATCGTGGTGGCCGAATCGCTGGTCCAGCACGACATGGACGCGAGCCCCCTGTTCCCGCGCTTCGAGGTGCCGCTCACGGGCCGGACGCATTTCCAGCCAGATCAGCAGCTGTCGTTGCGACTGTCGGGCGCCGCCCATGCCTTCCTGGAATGCGACTTCCTGCAGACGATCTCCGAGACCGAGCGACAGGCGTTCGGCCTGGTGCAGCCGCGCGTGCATCGCGGCCTGATTGCCAGCGGCGACCAGTTCGTCAATGACCGCCTGCGCATCGATGCGTTGAACAGCGCCCTGCCCGGGCTGGTGGCGGTGGAAATGGAAGGCGCCGCGGTGGCTCAGGTGTGTCACGAACTGGACGTGCCGTTCGCCGTCATCCGCGCGGTATCGGACGATGCCAATGAAAACGCGGCCCACGACTTCATGCGCTTCGTGAAGTCGGTGGCCGCGCAATATGCTTTCCACATCACCCGGCGCCTTTGCCGGCAGTTCGTGGAAGCGCCGCTTCAGCCCAGGAGCGACTCGGCCGGGATGTAGTCGTAGCCGAGCGCCTGGGCGACGGCCTCGAAGGTCACCTTGCCCTGGCAGACGTTCAGGCCATGGCGCAGATGGACGTCGTCCGCCAGCGCGCGCCGCCAGCCCTTGTTCGCCAGCGCCAGGGCATGGCCGATGGTGGCGTTGTTCAGGGCGAACGTCGAGGTGCGCGCCACGGCGCCCGGCATGTTCGCGACGCAGTAGTGGACCACGCCATCGACCAGGAAGGTCGGATCGGCGTGCGTCGTCGGGCGCGAGGTCTCGAAACAGCCGCCCTGGTCGATCGCCACGTCGACGACCACCGCGCCCTTCTTCATGCGCGCCACCATGTCGCGCGTGACCAGCTTCGGCGCCGCGGCGCCCGGCACCAGCACGCCGCCGATCACCAGGTCGGCGCCAAGGACCGCTTCCTCGAGCGCATGGGTGTTCGAATACAGGGTCGAGATGCGGTTGCCGAACACCAGGTCGAGCTGGCGCAGCCGGTCGACGTTCTTGTCGAGCACCGTGACGCGCGCGCCCGTGCCGACCGCCATCTGCAGCGCATTGGCGCCGACGACGCCGGCGCCGATGATGACGACGTGGCCGGCCGCCACGCCAGGCACGCCGCCCAGCAGCAGGCCCATGCCGCCCCGCGATTTCTCGAGATGGGCGGCGCCGGCCTGGATCGACATGCGTCCCGCGACTTCGCTCATCGGCGCCAGCAGGGGCAAGCCGCCGCCCGGGCCGGTGATCGTTTCATAGGCAATGCAGACGGCGCCCGACTTGACCAGGGCTGCGGTTTGCTCCGGATCCGGAGCCAGGTGGAGGTAGGTATAGAGTATCTGGCCTTCGCGCAGCATCGCGCATTCGGCCGGCTGCGGTTCCTTGACCTTGACGATCATGTCGGCGCGCGCGAAGACTTCACTGGCGCTGTCGGCGATGGCGGCGCCGGCCGCGGTGTAGTGCGCGTCGTCGAGGCCGATGTCACGGCCCGCGCCTTGCTGGACGATCACCTGATGGCCGCGCGCCACCAGTTCGTGCACCGATGCGGGCGTGAGGCCTACCCGGTATTCGTGGTTCTTGATTTCCTTCGGAACGCCTACAAGCATGGTTGTCTCCTGTTGTGGGTGGTTCTTGCTGGTGGTTCTCCTGCTGATTCTCGTGCTGATTTTCTGTTCGTTGAACGCGTCGGCGGCGAAGCCGCCGACCCTACCGTTGGATGCATGGGCGGAAAAACCGCCCACCCACATGATGACGATTCTTACAGGCCCAGGGTCATCAGGCTTGCGTTGCCGCCAGCCGCCGTCGTGTTGACGCAGACCGCGCGCTCGGCGACCAGGCGCCACAGGTCCACCGGAACCAGGGCGTCGGTGTCGACGATGCCCACGATCGCGCCCGGCCGCGCCGCCAGCTGGGTGCGCAGCAGGCCGGCCAGGCCCGTTTCGACCAGCGCGATCGCGACGTCGGCCGCGTCGATTTCTTCCTTGCCCACGAAGCGCACGCGTTCCTTCACCGCCGCCGGCAGGTTGGCTGGAATCGCGTCCGGCGTCGGCGCCAGCACCAGCGCGCGGTTGCCGGTGGCCAGCGCCGCCGCCAGCTGATTGAGCAGGCCCGCCGAGGTGGCGGGCGCGCACAGCACGGCGCCGCGCGGCGTGAACGACAGGCGGTTGCTTTCGCCGGTCGGGCCGGGCAGGTCCATCGACACGCCATTGAGCGAGGTGCGCGCGTAACGTTCGGCCAGCGCGGCCACCGGCTGCTGGCCATTGGCGCGCAGCCAGCCGATCAGGGCTGCCAATGCCGCGTCAGGCTGGCGCACGTGCTCCATCAGGGGCGCCGCGCCGCGCTGCAGGCGTTTCAGGTAGAGCGGGCCGCCGGCCTTGGGACCGGTGCCCGACTTGCCTTCGCCGCCGAACGGCTGCACGCCGACCACCGCGCCGACGATGTTGCGGTTGACGTAGATATTGCCGACGTGGGCGCGGCTGACGATGGTGTCGATGGTTTCATCGATGCGCGAATGCACGCCCAGGGTCAGGCCATAGCCGGTGGCGTTGATCGCATCGATCACCGAGGGCAGCTCGGCGCGGCGGTAGCGCACGATGTGCAGCACCGGGCCGAAGACTTCCTGCTTGAGTTCGGCCAGCGACCCGATTTCGAGCACGGTCGGCGGCACGAAGGTGCCGGCACCAAGCACCGACGCCGGCAGCGCGAGCGCGAAGTGGCTGCGCGCGGTGGCTTTGGTGCGCTCGATGTGGGCCAGCAGGTTGCGCTGGGCCTCGGCGTCGATCACCGGGCCGATGTCGGTCGCCAGGCGGTCCGGGCTGCCCACGCGCAGCTCCTGCATCGCGCCCTCGAGCATCTTGATGGTCTTGTCGGCGATGTCTTCCTGCAGGAACAGCACGCGCAGCGCCGAGCAGCGCTGGCCGGCCGAGTCGAACGCCGAGGAGAGGACGTCCTGCACCACCTGCTCCGGCAGCGCCGAAGAGTCGACGATCAGCGCGTTCTGGCCGCCGGTTTCGGCCACCAGCGGGATGTCGATGCCTTCCTTCTCGGCGCGCTTGGCCAGGGTGCGGTTGATCAGCTGGGCGACCTCGGTCGAACCGGTGAAGATCACGCCCTTGATGCGGCCGTCCGCCGTCAGGGCGGCGCCGACCACTTCGCCGCGGCCCGGCAGCAGCTGCAGCGCGGCGCGCGGGGTGCCCGCCTCGAGGAACAGTTGCACCGCGCGGTAGGCGATCAACGGGGTCTGCTCGGCCGGCTTGGCCAGCACCACGTTGCCGGCCGCGAGGGCAGCCGCCACCTGGCCGGTGAAGATCGCCAGCGGGAAGTTCCAGGGGCTGATGCAGCTGACCGGACCGAGCGCTTCGGCCTTGGCCGAACCACGGATCTGCACCGCGTAGTAGCGCAGGAAGTCGACCGCTTCGCGCAGTTCGGCGATCGCGTTCGGCAGCGATTTACCGGCTTCGCGCACCGCCAGGGCCATCAGCTCGACGCCGTGCTGCTCGAACAGATCGGCGGTGCGATCGAGGATGGCGGCGCGTTCATGGGTGGCGGTGGCGGCCCATTCGCCGGCGAAGGCGCTGGCGGCGCCCAGGGCGGTTTCGACGTCGCTGCGCGACGCTTCGCTCACCTGGCCGACGATATCGCTCGACACCGCGGGGTTGACCACGTTGGCGGGCGCGCCGGCGTCGCTCGAGCCGGCGATCAGCGGGCCGGCGAGGTACTCGCGCTGCTGGGCGAGGCCAGTGGCGAGCCTGGCCAGCACGTCTTCGTTGACCAGGTCGATGCCCGCCGAATTCTTGCGCTCGGCGCCGAACAGGTCGAGCGGCAGCGCGATCGCCGGATGGGGCTTGCCGCCGCTGGCGCGCGCGACGTCGAACGGATCGGTGAGCAGCGTCTCGATCGCCACGTTCTCGTCGACGATCTGGTTCACGAACGAAGAGTTGGCGCCGTTTTCCAGCAGGCGGCGCACCAGGTAGGCCAGCAGGGTTTCGTGCGAGCCGACCGGCGCATAGATGCGGCATGCCTTGCCCAGGTTCTTGCTGCCCACGACCTGGTCGTACAGCGTCTCGCCCATGCCGTGCAGGCACTGGAACTCGTAGTTGCTGACGTTGTCTTGCCTGGCCCAGGTGTAGATCACCGACAGCGTGTGGGCGTTGTGGGTGGCAAATTGCGGATACAGCACGTCGGCCGCCGCCAGGAGCTTGCGCGCGCAGGTGAGATAGGACACGTCGGTGTAGACCTTGCGCGTATAGACCGGATAGCCGGGCATGCCGTCGACCTGGGCGCGCTTGATCTCGGCGTCCCAGTAGGCGCCCTTCACCAGGCGCACCATGAACTTGCGGCTGCTGCGCCTGGCCAGGTCGACCAGATAGTCGATCACGAACGGGCAGCGCTTCTGGTAAGCCTGAACCACCAGGCCGATGCCTTCGAAGCCGGCCAGCTCGGGGTCGAAAGCCAGCGCCTCAAGCATGTCGAGCGAGATCTCGAGACGGTCGGCTTCCTCGGCGTCGATGTTGATGCCGATGTCGTAGCGCTTGGCCAGCAGGACCAGGCTGCGCACGCGCGGCAGCAGCTCGCCCATCACGCGCGCGTATTGCGCGCGGCTGTAGCGCGGATGCAGCGCCGACAGCTTGATCGAAATGCCCGGGCCTTCCTTGATGCCGCGGCCATTGGAGGCCTTGCCGATCGCGTGGATGGCGGCTTCGTACGCGGCGTAGTAGTTCTTCGCGTCGCTTTCGGTCAGCGCCGCCTCGCCCAGCATGTCGTACGAATAGCGATAGCCGCGCGTTTCGTTGTCGCGGCTGTTCGTCAGCGCCTCGTCGATGGTCTGGCCGGTGACGAACTGGTTGCCCAGCATGCGCATCGCCATGTCGACGCCCTTGCGGATCAGCGGTTCGCCGCCCTTCGCGATCATGCGCGTGAGCGCCGAACCGAGACCCTGCTCGCTATTGGTCGAGACCAGCTTGCCGGTGATGAGCAGGCCCCAGGTCGCGGCATTGACGAACAGCGACGGCGATTCGCCCAGGTGCTTGCGCCAGTCGCCACGGCTGATCTTGTCGGCGATCAGGCGGTCGGCGGTTTCGCTGTCCGGGATGCGCAGCAGCGCTTCGGCCAGGCACATCAGGGCCACGCCTTCTTCCGACGACAGCGAGAATTCGTGCATCAGCGCGTCGACGCCCGAGGCGCGGGTGCGCTTTTCGCGCACGCTCGACACCAGGCGATGCGCCAGCGGCTGGGCGTCGGCGCCGGGCGTGGCGCCCTGGGCCAGCAACCACTGCACGGCCTCGGCTTCATCGCGGCGGTAGGCGGCGGTGATGGCGGCGCGCAGGGGCGACTGCACGCCCCTGATTTCAGCGTGGAGGGCGTCGAAGGGAACGAAGGTGGAGGCCGGGGAAGCAGCGATCTGCATGGCTATCTAGTCAAAAGAAAATGTCACAACGGAGGGCACCGCACAGCAAAAGCGCCGTCCCACGGATGGTGGTCGGCGCGGTTTGAACGTCGGTGGAAATGATTCGATTGTAGAAGGATTTCTTCTGGATTTATTCTGTTTTTAATCCAGACTAGCAATAGATAGTTTTTGATGCGACAATCTGACCGAATAAAATTAACGGGAGACTCCCGATGTTGGACAAGATCAGCAAGAAGATCCTCGCCGAGCTGCAGAATGATGGCCGCATCAGCAATGTGGAGCTGGCGGCGCGGGTCAACCTGTCGCCGGCTGCCTGCCTCGAGCGCGTGCGCAAGCTGCATGAATCGGGTTACATCATGGGCTACACGGCCCAGCTCAATCCGCAACTGCTCGACGTGTCGCTGCTGGTCTTCATCGAGGTCGTGCTCGACCGCACCACGCCCGAGGTCTTCGATGCGTTCAAGCAGAGCGTGCAGATGATTCCCGAGGTGCTGGAATGTCATATGGTGGCCGGCGGCTTCGACTATCTGGTCAAGGCGCGCGTGAAGGACATGGCGGCCTACCGCGAATTCCTGGGCAAGACGCTGCTGCAAAAGGGCGTGCGCGAGACGCACACGTATGCGGTGATGGAAGAAGTCAAGAATACGACCAAGCTGCCGATCCGCTGATCATCAGGCAGTGTGGCAATGTAAAACGGCCAGGCATTTGCCTGGCCGTTTTGTTTCACGTGAAACAATTCACCGGTACAGATACTGTAGCTGGCGTTGTCAGACGATCTTGCGGATGCCGGCTTTGGTGGCGCTTTCCGCCGACCCTTCCAGGTTCTTGCGCAACCAGCGGTGGGCCGGGCTGCGGCCGTCGCGTTCGTGCCACAGCATGTCGAGGTGGACCGCCGGCAGCTGGAACGGCAGTTCTTTCCAGATCAGCAGATCGGTCATGCCGGTCGACACCAGTAAGTGCTTTGGCAGCACGGTGATCAGGTCCGAGTTCGCCACCACCCTGCCCGCCGTGAAGAACTGGTTCACTGTCAAGAGGATGCGGCGTTCGCGGCCGACCTGGGCCAGCGCCTCGTCGACCAGGCCATGGGCACGGCCGGAGAAGCTCACCAGCAAGTGATTGGCCTTGCAATAGGTGTCGAGATCGAGCTTTTCCTTGGCCAGCGGATGGTCCTTGCGCATCACGCACACATAGACGCCGGAGTACAGGCGCTCGTGGCGGATTGGTGAGCCGGTTTCGTACGACAGCTGGGCCGCGACGCCGGGGAAGAAGCCGACCGCCAGGTCGATGTCTCCGCGCAATAACATCGGACGCGGTTCGCGCGTGGTCAGCGGCACCATGCGGATGTTCACGCCCGGCGCCTCGCTTTCGATCGAGCGCATCAGGGATGGCAGCCACAGCGCGGCGGTGGCGTCGGCCATCGCCATGCGGAAGGTCGCCTGGGCCTTGGAGACGTCGAAGGTCTCGGGCATCACCGCCGCTTCCAGCGCCGCCAGGGCCTGGCGCACGGCCGGCCACAGGGCTTCGGCGCGCGGGGTCGGCTTGACGCCATAGGCGGTGCGGATCAAAAGCTCGTCGCCCAGGCTTTCTCGTAGTCGCTTGATCGCATTCGACACCGCGGGCTGGGTCATCGCCAGGTGGCCGGCGGCGCGGGTCAGGTTTTGCTCGGTCATCACCGCGTCGAATACGCGCAGCAGATTCAGGTCAAGCGTCAGAAAGCTCATGGGATTCTGGAGAAAACTGTTGTGAAGGCAGGTGTACGAGTAGTGTACTCCAAATCATTCACAAACAATATAAGCGCCATCAGGGAACAAAATTAGATTTATATGTTGCGACGCACTATAGTTCTCATCAATAACAGAACGAGCCTATCATGTCTTCCACCGCCACCCTAGTCCAAGCCGCCGCCGCCGTATCTTACGGCCAGGTATTCAGCACCACCGTATTTCTTGCCTTGCTGGCTGGGGTTGTCCTGTTCTTCCGCCCTCTGCTGGTGGGCATCGGCCGTGCCCTGTACCTGACCGTGCGTCCGCGCCGCAGCAAGGCCGAGCTGGCCGCCCGCCTGGCGCTGGACGACGCGCTGGCGCTCAAGCGCAAGCTGACCAGCCTGGATCCGGTGGACGCCGCCGAAGTGCGCGCGATGGGCATCCGCCACTGATGATTACCGACTTCCCCTGACGCGGTCTCCGGCAACGGACACCGCGTTTTTTTTCGTCCCTGCTCTCCGCACGCAGTGACGGCGGTGAACTCCCTTTCTCTCTCCCGAATAACGCCCGGATGTCGCTTCACGCCCGGTGACTTTGCGTCACCCAACTTTTCTCGGCCATTGAATTTAACAAAATTCACAAAGAGTTAAACAAGAGATTTATAAAGACAGGCAGGATACGCCAACTTATCGTACTGATGTGCATATTTAACTGTAGCTTAGAACAATTTTGCGAGAGGATAGCAGAACAATGCCTTGCTATAATTTCCGGCAATCTTTTGAGAAGATGTCGATGGTTTAGCGTTATATCTTCCCATGATGGTTGACACATGGTGGGCGTTAAACAAAGTTCACATTCTAACGATCATAAAAAAATACTTAGGGTATCGTGCCGTCCTAGCGAAAGCAGCAGACCAACAAGCGCGAAAAAGCGTTGGTGGAGCGTGACCGGCAGTAACTTTCAGGACGAGCGAAAGTGCTGGAAGAGGAAAAGGATGTTCACGGACGTGCGAACGCCGCATGCCGGTTGAGCCGGTATGCGGTCAGAAAAACTCGGGCGGGAAATAAAAAAGCCGGCAGAGTTGCCGGCTTTGGGAGGGGATCAGGCCGTGGCCTTGTCGGCCGTCAGGCGCTCGTACTTGATGAGGAGTTCTTCGCGCGATTCGCGCCATTCCGGATTGAGCGGAATGCAGGCAACCGGGCACAGTTGCACGCACTGCGGTTCATCGAAATGGCCGACGCACTCGGTGCACTTGTGCGGATCGATCTGGTAATACTCTTCGCCCATCGAAATGGCATCGTTGGGGCATTCAGGTTCGCAGACGTCGCAGTTGATGCAGTCGTCGGTAATCAATAAAGCCATGATACGTCCTGGAGAGTCAGGCCTTCGGCGCTTGCGCCATGCTGGCGATTTTCTGCTGCAGCCAGCGGTCGACCGAGGGGAAAACAAATTTGGACACGTCGCCGCCCAGCATGGCGATCTCGCGCACGATGGTGCCCGAAATGAACTGGTACTGGTCGGACGGGGTCAGGAACATGGTTTCGACGTCGGGCAGCAGGTAGCGGTTCATGCCCGCCATCTGGAACTCGTATTCGAAATCGGATACCGCGCGCAGGCCACGCACGATCACGCGGGCGTCGTGCTTGCGCACGAAGTCCTTGAGCAGGCCCGAGAAGCTCTCGACCTGCACATTCGGGTAATGGCCAAGCACCTCATTGGCGATTTCCAGGCGTTCTTCGAGCGTGAAGAACGGACGTTTGTTGCGGCTGTCGGCGACGCCGACCACCAGTCGGTCGAACAGCCCGGATGCGCGGCGTACCAAATCCTCGTGGCCGCGGGTCAGCGGATCGAACGTACCTGGATAAACGGCTACAACCATTGCGGCTCCCTGAAAATGAACACCCTATTGGAAGGCGCATTATGCCTGAAAACATGGCATCCGCCCCAGGCCGGGGCACGGTTTGCCCAATGGTTGTGCGGTTTCCAGGCCTTTGCGAGACTCAAGCCGCCTTTTCCTGCAGCTTGAGCAAATGATAATAGACCATCCCCGCCTTATCGGCGCGCACCACTTCCCATCCGTCCAGCCAGTCGGGAACGTCGTCGCCTTCGGTCGGCAACGGCGCCTCGGCTTCTGCATACACCATGCCGCCTTCCAGCAGCAGCGCCGCGCACAGCGGCAGGGTCGTGGCCAGCAATTCCTGTTGATAAGGCGGGTCGAGGAAGATCACGTCGTAGCGCTGGCCGCGGGTGGCCAGGTCACGCGCCAGGCTCAGGGCATCGGCGCGCAGGATGGTGACGTTGTCGGCCTTGAGCTTGTCGCGGTTGGCTTCGAGCTGGCGCACGGCCGGGCTATGGTTGTCGACCATGGTCACCTTCGCCGCGCCGCGGCTGGCGGCCTCGAAGCCGAGCACGCCGGAACCCGCGTACAGGTCGAGAACGCTGGCCTGGTCCCAGTCGCCGCCGAGCTGGTGGTTGATCCAGTTGAACACGGTTTCGCGCACGCGGTCCGGGGTGGGACGCAGGCCGAGGGCGTCGACCACCGGCAGCAGGGTGCGTTTCCAGGCGCCGCCGATGATGCGCACCTGGTGCTGGGCCATGCGCGGCGCGGCGTGGGGTTTGGCGGCCTGGGGCCTTGATTTGATGGACTTTCTTTGCATGGGCGGCACTATAGCATGCAGGTTTACGACCCGCGGCGGCCGCCCTGTACTGCTTATTTGCCTGCCGCCAGCGCCTCGAAATCATTGATCCAGCCCTGCATGCGCTGCTGCGCATGGGCCTTTTGCTGTGGCGTCGCCAGTTTGATCGCGGTCAGGATATATTTCGTCGTGTAGTCGATGCTGGCGTCATAGAAGGCCTTGCGCTCGGGCGACTCCATGCGCGTGAACAACTCGCGCATCAGGCCTTGCACCTTGGCCGTGGTCTGCTCGCGGTTGAGCTTTTTCTGCTGCACCTCTTGCAGCAGCGCGAGGATGCGGCGCTGGCGGTACTGGCGCTCCTCCAGCCATTGCTGGTGGTCGAGCGGGCGCAGGTCGGAAGCGCGGCGCAGGGCGGCTTCCTGCTCGCTGCTGAAACGGCCGAACCACAGTTCCATTTGCTCCATCGATTTCTTGAAGCGCGCGCGCTGGCGCTTGTCGGCGCTGCCGTTGATGAACTTGCGGCGGTAGTCTTCGTTCTTGTCCTTGAATTTCTCGTCGATATTGGCAATTTGCGCGGGCGTGATCGACATCGCCAGCGTCGTCAGTTCCGGCACGGCGCGCTGGGACAGGCGCTCGCCGCGCACGCGGATCTCGCGGTAGGCCTGGAGCAGGTCGGCCTGGCTCGGGTTGCCAGCCAGTTTTTGCTGGAAACTGCCTAATAAGGCAGCATAGTCGCGCAACTGGGTCTGGCGATGCCATTGGAACAATCCATTGATGTCGCGCTTGGCGATGTCGGCCTGTTGTCCTTCGAGGTCGACATAGGAATTCATCCACCAGTACAGTAAGGTGTCGCCCTGGTTGTACGAGAAGCGAATGGTGCTGCAACCGGCCGCCAGCGCCATCAGGGCGATCGCGAATAGTGCAAGGGTGCGTCGGAACAAGGTATCTCGCATGCTAGAATTTTTCATATTTTCAACTTTTTGAGAACGGCTTATGAACGTAGTGATCCTCGCCGCCGGCATGGGTAAGCGCATGCAGTCCGCCCTGCCGAAAGTCCTGCATCCATTGGCTGGTAAGCCGTTATTGCGCCACGTCATCGATACTGCACGTAGCCTGAGTCCGCATAAATTATGTGTGATTTACGGTCACGGCGGCGCAGCGGTGCCCGAGATGGTGTCCGTACTGGCCCAGGAAACCGGCGCCACGATCGATACCGCCCTGCAGCAGCCGCAGCTGGGCACCGGCCACGCGGTGATGCAGGCCGTGCCGCAACTGGACGATGGCGCCGCCACCCTGGTGCTGTACGGTGACGTGCCGCTGACCACGGCGGACACGCTGCGCCGCCTGGTCGAGGCCGCAGGTAGCGACAAGCTGGGCATCCTGACCGTCGAACAGGCCAACCCCTTCGGCCTGGGCCGCATCGTGCGCGAGAACGGCCATATCGTGCGCATCGTCGAAGAAAAGGATGCCAGCGAGGCCGAGCGCGCGATCCGCGAAATCAATAGCGGCATCATGGCGGTCCCGACCCGCCACCTCAAGAAGTGGCTGGCGGCGCTGTCCAACAACAATGCCCAGGGCGAGTACTACCTCACCGATATCGTGGCCCAGGCCGTGGCGGACGGCGTGCAGGTCGTGTCGGCGCAACCGTCGGGCGAATGGGAAGTGGCTGGCGTCAACAGCAAGGTGCAGTTGGCCGAGCTCGAGCGTCGTCACCAACTGAATATCGCCCATGCGCTGCTGGAACAAGGCGTGACCTTGATGGATCCGGCGCGCATCGATGTGCGCGGCGAACTGATTTGCGGCCGCGATGTCGTGATCGACGTCGGTTGCGTGTTCGAAGGCAGGGTTGAACTGGCCGACGGCGTGAAGGTCGGCGCCAACTGCGTGCTGGTCGGCGCCACGGTCGGCGCCGGCGCCAACATCAAGCCGTTCTGCCATATCGAAGACGCCGTCATCGGCGCGGCTTCGCAGATCGGACCGTATGCGCGCCTGCGCCCGGGCACCGAGCTGGGCGAGGACGTCCATGTGGGTAACTTTGTCGAGGTCAAGAACAGCACCGTGGCGGCGCACAGCAAGGCCAACCACCTGGCCTATATCGGCGACGCCACAGTGGGCTCGCGCGTAAACATCGGCGCCGGCGTCATTACCTGCAACTACGACGGGGCCAACAAGTTCCGTACCGTGATCGAGGACGAGGTGTTCGTGGGCAGCGACAGCCAGCTGGTGGCGCCGGTGACGATCGGCAAGGGCGCCACCATTGGCGCCGGCACCACGCTCACCAAGGATGCGCCGGCCGGCAAGCTGACCATCTCGCGGCCCAAGCAAATGACCATCGAAGGATGGAAGCGCCCGGTGAAAGTGAAGAAGTAATCCACCGGCTGTCGACAGGATAATCACAGGAAAGGAACAAGATAAACACAAGGTTTTACCGTGGTTACCCCCTGTCCATCCACTTGGTTCTCCACAATATTATCCACAGGCCGCGGCCCCTGATCTAGACGGCGATCCGGGTGTCGAACTTGCTGCGGTGGGTCGAAAAATAGGCTTTCACGTTGCGCACGTTGGCGTGCGCCGTGAACAGCCGGTGCGCCAGCGCATGGTAGGCCGGCATGTCGGCGACCTGCACGACCAGCACGAAATCGGGTCCTGGCGACACCCGGTAGCACTGCAGCACGGCCGCTTCCCTGGCGGCCAGATGCTCGAATTCCTGCATGCGCTCGGCGGCCTGCACGTCGAGCGTGATCTCGACGATGGCGGACAGGCGGCTGCCCACCTTGTCGGGCGCCACGATCGCCACCTGGCGCTCGATGACGCCGCTGTCGGTCAGCTGCTTCACCCGGCGCAGGCAAGTGGGTGGCGACACATGCACCAGCGCCGCCAGTTCAGCGTTCGTATGCGATGCGTCAGTTTGCAAAATATTCAGAATGCGACGATCTAGATCGTCGAGAGCGGGTGGCGCGGTCATTGGCGTGAAATATTCGGTAAATTTAATAAATAATATGAAACATTATTTCTTTCTGCCTGATGCATGAAATAATCTAACAAAAATAGGCGCGCACTGTAAGCTTATTTCACACAGATTGCTCTACGATAATACTCAACAGTTTTCAATGAGAGGTTAGCCATGTGCGGTATCGTCGGAGCAGTCGCCAAACGCAATATCACCCCCATCCTGATCGAAGGCCTCAAACGCCTTGAGTACCGGGGTTATGACTCCTGCGGCGTGGCCGTCCACCTCGATGGCCGCCTGACCCGCTCGCGCTCCACCTCGCGCGTGGCCGACCTCGAATCGCAAGTCAAGGAAGCACGCCTCGACGGCTTCACCGGCATCGCCCACACGCGCTGGGCCACGCACGGCGCCCCGGCCTCGCACAATGCCCACCCGCACTTCTCGCCCACCGAAGACAATGCGCGCATCGCCCTTGTCCACAACGGCATCATCGAGAACCACGACGAGCTGCGTGCCGAACTCACGGGCCTGGGCTACAAGTTCACGAGCCAGACCGACACCGAAGTCATCGCCCACCTGGTCGACCACCTGTACACGGGCGACCTGTTCGAGACCGTGCAGCAGGCCGTCAAGCGCCTGCACGGCGCCTACGCCATCGCCGTGTTCTGCCGCGAGGAACCGCACCGCGTGATCGCCGCGCGCCAGGGTTCGCCGCTGATCGTCGGCGTGGGCAAGGAGGAGAATTTCGTCGCCTCCGACGCGATGGCGCTGGCCGGCACCACCGACCAGATCATCTATCTCGAAGAAGGCGACGTGGTCGACCTGCAACTGGCGCGCTACTGGATCGTCGACGTCGATGGCCGCCCGGTCGAGCGCGACGTGAAAACCGTGCACGCCCACACCGGCGCGGCCGAGCTCGGCCCCTACCGTCACTACATGCAGAAAGAGATCTTCGAGCAGCCGCGCGTGATCGGCGACACCCTCGAGGGCGTGACCGGCGTGATGCCGGAACTGTTCGGCGACGGCGCCTTCGCCGTGTTCAAGAAGGTCGACCGCGTGCTGATCCTGGCCTGCGGCACCAGCTATTACGCGGGTCTGACCGCCAAGTACTGGATCGAATCGGTGGCCAAGGTGCCGGTGAACGTCGAGATCGCCAGCGAATACCGCTACCGCGACAGCGTGCCGCACCCGGACACCCTGGTGGTGACCATCTCGCAGAGCGGCGAGACGGCCGACACCCTGGCCGCGCTCAAGCACGCACGCAGCCTCGGCATGCACCACACGCTGACCATCTGCAACGTCTCGACCAGCGCCATGGTGCGCGAGTGCCAGCTCGCCTACATCACCCGCGCCGGCGTCGAAGTCGGCGTGGCCTCGACCAAGGCGTTCACGACCCAGCTGGCCGCGCTGTTCCTGCTGACGCTGACCCTGGCGCAAGTAAACGGCCGCCTGACCGATGCCGAGGAAGCCGAGCACCTCAAGATGATGCGTCACCTGCCGGTCGCGCTGTCGTCGGTACTGGCGCTCGAGCCGCAGATCATCGCCTGGGCCGAGGAATTCGCGCGCAAGGAGAACGCCCTGTTCCTGGGCCGCGGCATCCACTACCCGATCGCCCTGGAAGGCGCGCTGAAGCTCAAGGAAATCTCGTACATCCACGCCGAAGCCTACCCGGCCGGCGAACTCAAGCACGGCCCGCTGGCGCTGGTGACCGAAGAGATGCCGGTGGTAACGATCGCGCCGAACGATGCGCTGCTGGAAAAGCTGAAATCGAACATGCAGGAAGTGCGCGCGCGCGGCGGCCAGCTGTACGTGTTTGCCGACGTCGATTCGCGCATCACCTCGGGCGACGGGCTGCATGTGATCCGCCTGCCGGAACACTACGGCCTGCTGTCGCCGATCCTGCACGTGGCGGCGCTGCAGCTGCTGGCGTATCACACGGCGCTGGCGCGTGGGACCGACGTGGACAAGCCGCGTAATCTGGCGAAGTCGGTGACGGTCGAGTAAAGGCAGGCGGGGCAAGTTGCATTTGTGTGGCGCACTAAGAAAGTGCGCCACCAACAATAAAGTCTGCCACAACAGCCATAGTCGGCTGGCTCCCGGGGGTAGCAACAACGCCGTGCACTGAACTA
This sequence comes from Massilia sp. UYP34, assembly GCF_056279385.1. Lineage (NCBI taxonomy): Bacteria > Pseudomonadati > Pseudomonadota > Betaproteobacteria > Burkholderiales > Oxalobacteraceae > Massilia > Massilia sp. UYP34. The sequence goes on from NZ_JBWBRF010000001.1 coordinate 501,545, forward strand.
TACCGACCGTCCGCTATCGGCTGCGCATTCCATCAGTGCTCGCAATACATTGCCTCGATCCTATGTCAGTGATTTATAGAGCTCCTGAGGAAGCTTTCGCGCATTCATGATGAGTGCATTGACCACCGCCCCGGTGTCTTTGCCGCCTGCCTTCACCAGCATCACATAACGGGGTCTGGCGCTCGACGAGCGTAGCACTCTGACTGTTCCCAATGCTCAGGTTTCGCGCGATCGTCGACAGTAGCAGGACGCTCGTTGATCGAGACGGTGGCAGTAAATGGTTACCTGTCTTTTGCGTGTGATGACGCGACCGCCGCATATTCCGGGTACGTCGCAACTGCTGAAACACTTCCTTTTTCAATGCGCCGCGCCGGAATAGAGCCCGATTCCGCCAAAAGAACAGGGACGCCATTTTCGCGATTTATCAACGAGCAGATGTTGCCAATAACGGCATCAGGCAGGGATGGGAAATCGGCCTGCCTACGTGAACGCGGTGGCGGAAAGCCATTCGGGTAGCATCGCCGTCGACAGTAGTCTTGAACGCGGAACGGCTTTCATTATTGATATTCCGGTCGACGTCCGACCATTTATCGATTTGCCAATACTGGCGTAACGTGGACCACGCATGACGGTGTCGAAGGATGGAGCACGTGGGGCCTCGGACGAATCGCGAAACCGCCATATTGGATGGCGCTTGACAGCCGAAGCTGTCCTTTCCCGGTGCCGGGACAAGAAAGTGCTGGTACCTGATGACGCAATCCGTGAAATCCGAACTGTGGTGAAATTGTCTATGTATTGATTCTTAAAGCTATAAAAATGATATGGCGTAGATATCTGTCATAATTGGAGGACAAGGCACGCGTTTTCGTGGTCGATAGTCGATGGCTGCTTCTATGTGTCTGTCTACGACTCAATCCTCAGAATTTGTTCTCTGTATGCCTCCTTCTTCTGATTTGCGTCACTCCGACGAACTGCCTGCTTCAGTTAGCAAAGAGCTCTTCGCAAGCAGCCCCGACTGCATCAAAATCCTGAAACTCGACGGGACCGTCAAACGGTTGAGCACTGGCGGCCAGGTCGCCCTCGAACTCGATACCCTGAACCAGCTCGACGGCGCCTACTGGCCTGGTCTCTGGCCTGGCAGCGAGCAGGCGCGTGTCGACCAGGCGGTCGTTGAAGGACGCGAAGGCCGGCGTACCCAGTTTCTGGCGTTTTGTCCAACCGCGAAACGTACACCGAAATGGTGGGACGTGGTGGTCACCCCTGTCGCGGGCCCAACCTCCGGCGTGAGTGAATTGCTCGTTGTGTCGCGTGATGTCACGGAGCTGGTGCGTACCAAGAAAGCGCTGGAAGAGGCGAATGAACAGAAAGATGCCTTCCTGGCAGCACTCTCTCACGAACTGCGTAATCCGCTTTCCGCTCTGGCCATGGCAGCGAAAGTGCTTGAAAAGTTTCACGCCAGCACACCACAGGTCGCGCAGGTGAGTGAACTGATTCAGCGTCAGGTCGGCCATATGAGCCGCTTGGCCGAAGATTTGCTCGATGTGTCGCGGATCACGCGGGGACAGGTCACGATGAAATTCGAGGAGTTCGATCTGCGTGACAGTGTCGGCGACCTCGTTGAGCAGCTTGGTCCGGCACTGGCCAAGAAAAATCAGACGCTGCAGAAGCACATTGCGGACAAACCTGCTCGGATCCGTGGCGACCGGGTGAGATTGGCGCAAGTGCTGGGGAATCTTGTCGGAAATGCCTCACGGTACTCCCCCGCGCATTCCGGGATTCGCCTCTCGATCGAGATCGAGAAGGAGTCAGTCAAACTGCAGGTGTGCGACGATGGCCAGGGCATGTCGGCTGGACTGATGGCGACGCTGTTCGATATGTATTCCCAGGGCCAGGCGTCCGGAGACCGCAAGGCTTCCGGTATAGGGATGGGCTTGCCAATCGTGAAAAGTCTGGTAGAGCTTCATGGCGGAACCGTTCATGTTGAAAGTGCAGGTACGAACATGGGCAGCAGGTTTACCGTGTTGCTTCCGCTATTGTCACCACAAGCAAACTAGGGGTGCGCGGTTCTGGCCGATATCGACGGTGGCGGTTTCGACGGCACGTTCTGTCTATCAAGGCTGGCCCCCTGGGCACGCAAGCACGTTACCGATATCTCAATGAATCGCCACGGTAGCGCCGATCGCGCCACAAAGGCGCCGGTGGCGAGCAGTATCTCAATGTGATCGTGCAGTAGGCAAGTATGTCGTCTTACATCTGCTGCGCCAGGTCGGACTGCTGGTCGTCATTCCGGCGATGGGGTATCACCCTGGGCAGGCGCGCAGAAAAAACGACGCCGTCATCCTCGCTGGAGCTCACGGAAACCTTCCCCTCGTGTGCAGTGACGATCTGCTTGACGACGTAGAGGCCCAAGCCCAGGTTTTGCGTCCTTGACGCAACACGCTCGCTTGCAGGACGTATTGCAAAACGTTTTACAGGATCAAACAGTGTCCGCAGCTTCGCCGGCGGAATCAACTCGGCCTCGTTTCGCACTTCATATATCACTTCGCCCGGAAGCCCCCGCATCGATACCTTGATCAGGCTCTCTGGCTTGCCGTGCTGGATGGCGTTTGAAATCAGGTTGGAAAATACCTGGGCCACCCTTGCGCCGTCCCAGGCCCCTGTCAAATCACCTTCAATGACGAGGTCGATTTTACGGTCCGGATGGAAGGTCCTGGCTTCTTCGACTACAGCATGACATATCTCTGCAAGGTCGACGGTGTAAGGGTCCACCGGTATGCCGTCGCCCAGGTGCGACGTCGAGAAATCAAGCAGGTCCCGTACAATCGCATCCATTCTTTTCGAACTGTTAAAGATTCTGAGACCCACCTTCAGCGCTTTCGACGGCAAGGTCTGGTCTTGAAGCAGCACCTGGGCGCCCATGCTGATTGCACCGAGCGGCGTTCGAACGTCATGGCCGAGAATGGCCAGAAAGAGGTGCTGGGCTTCGCGCAGCATTTTTGCATAGCGGGACATCGATTCTGTCTGGGCCTGGTCGATCGCCTCGTTGAAGCGAACCATGTCCTGTATGTCGCCAGCGGTCGTTACGTCAACCTGAGACGCCCACAGGCGCAGCACACTCGAGCGAAGCGCCCGGTATTCAGCCATGACCTGCTCACCGGTGAAGCCGGCCGCCACGCGGTCGGCCGCGTGGATCTCGGCGGCGGTATCGTCGTTCGATTGCGGTCCGAGTCCCTTGGACTTGGCAATACTCTCGTGTTCACCCTGCGGGGTATCCAAGTCGGCTGCAATCACTTTCAGGACGGCGACCGCATGATCCCTTAATTCTTTTTTGTTGGCATTAACGAGTGGTTCCAGCGTCGAGGCGAAATCCTCCCACTCCTGCAGTATGTTTTCTAGGTGGGCCAGAATAAAGCTGGATAATTTCATTGGTGTCCTTCACAGCGGTAAGCGGCTCCGGCGCTGTCCTGCAGCAGTTTTCTCACCGCAAGCAACAAGTCCTCGGCCAGGAATGGCTTGCGCAGGAAAGCGTCATAACTGTTTCCGGGGGCAACCTCGCATCGCAAGGAACCGCTCATCAACAAGACCGGAAACTGTTGAGTGAGTGGCCTGGCTTTTAATTGTTCACTCAGCTCCGGCCCGCCGATACCAGGCATGCAACAATCGGAGATGAGCAGGTCCGGTTGTTGATGCGAAATTTGTGCGAGGGCGTCCGTTCCACTGAGTACGACGCTAACGTCATAGCCATGGGACTCCAGCACCATCGAGCAGTTCTCGGCGAAATCGGAATCATCATCTGCGATTAGAATCATTGTTATCTCCTTGTGCGCCGAATGCCCTTGTTTCCCAAGGCGCGCATTTGGCGCTGTCCTGCAAAAAGCCATCAGATGAGCGCACGTTTAACGGTGCGCATCGACTGTCCGTTCTTATGCGGCATGGTCGCAATTCCGTGCTTGGCGCTGCGGAAGGACAGCGACCGTGTCCCCAGGCCGTCCTGCGTCGCCCTTTGCGCCATCGTCGCCCGTGGCGCCCGCTACTGCCCGGGCGCCCGTTGCACCGGTAGCGCCAGAGGCGCCGGCAGGACCGGCAATCACTTGCACAATCGGTGGCGTGTCCTCCGGCAGGCAAGCGGACAGGACAACGCTCGCAGCGAAGGCGAGCAAGATCAGGGCATATTTCATGGTGAATCCTTAGGTGGGGCAGTATGGCGCTTTGGGCGGAACGGCTCGACGGCATCGTGCACAAGTCCTGCGTGGCGGGAGACTATCGGTGCGCGCAGATGCCTTGGTCGGGTGGAGCGCAGGCGGGGCGTGATCGAAGAGTGGACCGATTGTGCTCTGCCGTTAGGCCGAGTTCCGTTCGGAACCGAACACTGAGTACTTTCCGCCGGTATTGGCCGTCCGGTGATGTTCCGGAACCGGCTACGCGGGCACTGTTCGCGCTTGGGCTATGCACGCTGGCCATGCGACGCCCGGCCCGGCGTGCCAGCATTGCCCGCGAAACCAGCTGAAGCCTGGCTGAGATGGGCCTGAGAACCTATCCCGGTAGGTGAGCGTCGGGCCGAGAGCGCCTGGCAGGCAGGTGCTGTGTAGCATGGCACCCCATGCCATGCTGCCTCCTCGCGCCTTGCTCACGCCCCTCCAGGCATCGACATGAACTTCCTCCCACCTACCGGGATAGGTTCTCAGTACGGTGGCAACACTTCGCCACGACGCCCGGAAAAAGAGGAATTGCGCGGATGTGAAGCCGCCTCAGGCCCGTTGCATGCGTTCGCTGACGTCCAGTCCTATCCCCCGGTAGCCGGAAAACGCGCTGGCGGCGTCAAACATCGGCTCACCGCTGACCTGGAGATACTGGACGCGCGCGTTCGGCAAGGTCCTGCTGTAAATAAAATCGAGGAAGGGCTGGCGGTTGGCGATTTTTTCCTCAAGCGTTGCCCGCTCCAGCATATTCCAGCCTGCTGCCGCCAGTTCTTCGGTGCTTGTGCTGGCGCCGAGACCGAGGACTTCCTCGACCGGGCCGGAGAATTGCGTCAGTCTGCCGGTCGCGTCCTGTTCCCAATACCAGTCCGATGAGAGTTCCGTGAAACGCTGGAAACGTGCTTCGCTTTCGCGCAACTCGGCGGTACGCTCGCATACGGTCTGTTCGAGCAGACGGTTGTGGTCATCCAGCTTGCGATATAGAAGGCGTACCTCCAGCATATTGTGGATGCGCGTCTGAACCTCGACGAAATCGAAAGGCTTGCTGACAAAGTCTTTCGCCCCCGCCTTCAGGGCACGCAGTTTATGGGCCGGCTGGGCGGTGATGACCAGCACGGGCAGATAGCTGCCCTGCTCGATCTTCTTGAGTTCTTCGATCACCTCGAAACCATCCATCTCCGGCATCTGCAGGTCGAGCAGGATCAGGTCGAAGCGGTGTTGTTTGTGCAGTCCGTAGACTGCATGAGGCGATTGGGTGGTGGTGATGTTTTGATAGCCCTCATTGAGCAACATTTGCTCGAGTAGCATCACGTTCGCTTCCTGGTCATCGACGATCAGGATGCTCGCGTTCAGGATTTCGGCGGATTCAAGCATGGCACTTCCTCAGAATTTGCATCGACATGTCGTTATTGGCCGTGTTCGGCCGGCTGAACCAGGCTGGCTGAATGCAGCAAGGCTACGTCGAGCGCATCCATGAATTCGTGAACGCGGATCGGCTTGGTAAGGTAACGGAAGAAACCGGCTTCCAGTCCCTTCTCGATGTCCCGGGGAACGGCATTCGCCGACAGTGCCAGGACCGGGATGTGCGCGGTGGCGGGGTCGTCGCGCAGGCATTTGAGTGCGCCATAACCACTGATGCCGGGCAGGTTGATGTCCATCAGGATCACGTCCGGCAGGTAAGCGCGCGCCAATTCAATGCCGAGATGGCCGTCGATCGCGGTGAGCAGCTTCAAGTCGCCGCGGCGCGCGATCAGCTGCTCGACCAGGGCGAGATTGGCGGGGTTGTCCTCTACATACAAGAGCGTCGGCTGGTCGCCGGACTCGAGCGCCGCGGCCTGCCGGCGCTCGAGCGACATCTCGTCGATGTTGTCGAGTGCCAGGACAGGTGGGGTCGATGCCGCAAACTCAACCCAGAACACCGTTCCCGTGCCGACCACGCTTTCGACACCGATCTGGCCGCCCATCAGCTCGACCAGCTGCTTGGTCACGACCAGGCCGATGCCTGTACCTTCTTCGACACTGTCGTGCTGGCCCAAGCGGTTGAAGGGCTGGAACAACTGTGCCAGCTGATCCGCAGGCAAACCGGCGCCGGTGTCCTTCACGCTGATGCGTACACGGCCGTCGCTACGCTTGGCGCACTCGACGATCACCGTGCCACCGGCACCGTTGTATTTGATCGCATTCGACAATAGATTGATCATCACCTGCTTGATCCGGGTGCGATCGGCATGTACGTAGAAGACGTTGTCGAGCTCGGGGAAGGTCATGGCGATGCCGCGCTTCGTTGCCTGCGGTTCGATCATTCCCTTGCAGTCCTGCAGCACATCGTTGATCGACATCGATTCCTGCGACATCGTCACCTTGCCTGCCTCGATCATGGAAAGGTCGAGAATCTCGTTAATGAGGCGCAGCAGGTACCAGCCTCCCTTCAGTATCTGGTCGATCGAACGCTGCTGGCGCGGGCTAGGGGGCGGCACTTCCGAGGCCATCAGCTGGGCAAAGCCGAGCACCGCATTGAGTGGGGTACGCAGTTCGTGGCTCATGCTCGACAAGAATTCGGATTTCGCGCGGTTGGCTTTTTCGGCCGCTTCCCTGGCAAGCTGCAACGCGACGTTGGTCTCTTGCAGGGCGTCCTCGAAGTGCTTGCGCTCGGTGACGTCGCGCGCCGCGGCAAACACTCCCTTCAAATTGCGGTCCCGGTCGTGGAAGGTGGTTGCGTTGAACGACACCACCGTCTTGGTGCCGTCGCGCGCCAGCGCGGTCAATTCATAATTGGTGACTTTGCTTTCCTGAAGGACCCGGGTGATCGCCTCCGCGGCACGCTGCGGCTCGGTGAAACAGCCGGTGAAAGGTGCGCCGATCAGCTCATCCCGGGTGCGGCCGGTCAGCATTTCCATCTGGTGGTTGACGTCGCTGATCATGCCGCGCAAGTCCGTCGTGATCAGCGGATCGATATTCGATTCGATGAGCGAGCGCGTATAGAAATGCTGGTCGCGCAGGCGCTGGTCGAGCAGGGCCTGTTCGGCCTCGACTTGCTTACGGGCCGTATTGTCGGTTCCGATCAGCAGAAAACCAATGATCTTGTCCTCGGCACCACGCAGGGCAGTAACCGACATGAGCGCCTGGAAGCGCGAGCCGTCCGCGCGGATATAGGTAAGCTCGTAACTGTCTTCGATGCCCCGCAACGCTTTGTAGACGAGCGCGTCAAAACCGGGACGGATCACGGTACCGAACTCACTACTGAGCAATGCCGAGCGCTCGATCAACTCCTGCGCATCCGATATGCTTGCCGGCGTCAGTTTGTTCACCACATCCTCGGGCGCGTAGCCAAGCATGCGTTGCGCGCCCACGTTGAAGATCTGGATGACGCCGTCGGCATCGGTGGCGATACTCGAAAAGTTTGCGCTGTTGAAAATGGCGTCCTGCAGGGCGCCTGCTTTCAGCAAGGGAGCCGAGAGCAACTTCGCCTGCGTTGCGCGTTGCAAGCGGGACTGGCGCTTTGCCAGCACCAGCAAGCCTCCGAGGAAACATAGCAGCAGTGCAATGATCAGTTGGATACGTGTCGCCGCCGTGCCCCCGCTTAATTGCTCGAGCGCGATGGCTGTAGTCAGCAATAATGCGACGAGTGTCGTGGCGAAACCAATCGTCATCAGGCGTTTGCCAAAAAAATGTTTGATGTGTTGCATAGTGCAATCCGGTGTCCGGCTCATGAGCGCAGGTCAAGTCCGGCAGGTGGTGGCGACACGCGCTGTCAGGCAGCGCGCCGGGACAAACCCGCAGGTTGGTGGTGGCGTACGTCCGACAACAGCCGGCCGAATTCTTTTTTGACGACGCCGTAGCATTCGCACACATGCCCTTCGAGGCCGGCGCGATCGAGCACGGTGATGTGGCCGCGCCGATAACTGATGTGGCCGCGTCCCTGCAGCCGACCGGCCGCTTCGGTCACGCCTTCGCGGCGCACTCCCAGCATGTTGGAAATGAGTTCCTGCGTCATCGTCAGTTCGCCGGCGCCCAGGCGATCGAGCGTCAGCAGCAGCCAGCGGCACAGTTGCTGCTCCACGGTATGGTGGCGGTTGCAGACCGCGGTCTGCGACATATGGGTGAGCAATGCCTGGGTATACCGCAGGAACAGGCGCATCACCGGGCCAGCCCGGTTGAATTCTTCCATCAGGATCCGCACGGGCAAGCGATAACCATGGCCGCCGGTCTGGATGACGGCCCGGCTCGGGGTGCTGCCGCCACCCATGAAGAGCGATACCCCCAGCATCCCTTCATTGCCGACCCCGGCGATTTCAGACGAGCCGCCGTTTTCCAGCAGGTAGTGCAGGGAGATGATCGCCGTCGTCGGGAAGTACACATAGTCGAGCGTATCGCCCGACTCGCATAATACGTCGCCAAGGCGCAACGGCAGGGATTCAAGGTGAGGCGAAAGGCGTTCGAACTCGGCGTCCAGCAGGGCTGCGAGAAGATGGTTCTGGTTTGGGTCTTGCATACACAGCACGCTGGGTGAGTTGTTTCGTGGTGATTTCGTTGATGTCACAGGAGCCTAGCATGCGAATTTCATAAAACCAAGAAATATTGTGTTTGGTATCTATGTCTTTTCTTTGCGTGGTACCGAACGGAGCCGGCTATCGGATGGGGTAATAGTGCTGCGTGGAGGCGGGGACCGGCGCGCTGCCGGCCTTTCACAGCCCGCCCCCTGCTGAGCAGGGTGTACTCAATAAGAAAGCAACAACATGAACGTAGTCCAGGACTACACGAGCGTGATGATCCGCTCGGCCAATTGGTTGGGTCCGCTCACCTCGCCCGTTGCGGCGCTCGCGGCGACCAAAGTCGTGGCCATGCTCTGGACCTTCCTGCTGCATGGCTGATCTGGCATCGCGTGTCCGCCCAGGCAACCCGATGCCCGTGCCCGGCCCTGGGCAGGCCATTGGCCGCAGGTTACAAGCTGCACTGTGGGATGGGGAAGTGCCGAGGATGAGGCGGGACGAAACGGGCGTGTCCAAGCGCGTTGCGGATAGCGGCGGAACGGCCGGCCAGGATGTGAACGCGCGTCGGTATCGCTACGGCCCGGCGTCCGCATTTGCGCTGTGCGTGCTGTCATTTTTGATCACCGGTTGCTCTGCCTTGCCGCCGCTGGCGAGCCGGCCTGGCTCCGCGGCCGACCTGGATACAGGCGCCACTCAGCTCGGGCGAGCAATCGCGGCAGGGGTGAGCGCGCATCCGGGCAAATCCGGTGTGTATCCCCTTGCCGATGGCCGCAACGCCTTTGCTGCGCGAGCACTCCTGGCGCAGGCCGCCGAGCGCACCCTCGATATCCAGTATTACATCTGGCACAACGACATGACCGGCACCTTGCTGTTTGCCGCCTTGCGCCAGGCTGCCGACCGCGGCGTGAGGGTCCGGCTGCTGCTCGACGACCAGAATACCTCCGGGCTGGATCCCTTGCTCGCAGCACTCGATGCACATTCCAGCATCGAAGTGCGCCTTTTCAATCCATTTGTTATTCGAAGCGTGCGTGCTTTCGGCTATCTCACCGACTTCAGCCGCGCCAACCGCCGCATGCACAACAAGTCCTTTACTGTGGACAATCAGGTGACGATCGTAGGCGGCCGGAATGTGGGAGACGCCTACTTTGGCGCTGCCGACGACGTCTTGTTTGCGGACCTCGACATCATGGCAATCGGACCGGTCGTCACCGAGGTGTCAAAAGACTTCGATCGCTACTGGAACAGCAACTCATCGTATCCTGTAGGTGGGTGGCTGCCCGCCGTGGACCGCATCGCGCTCGATGCACTGGCGGCAGCCGCGTCAGATATTGAACGCAGCCCGCGTGCCCTGATTTACCTGCGCGCCTTGCGCGGCTCCACGTTTGCCAGCGACCTGCTGGAACACCGCCTGGTCTTTGAATGGACCACGACGCGCATGATCAGCGACGATCCTGCCAAGGGACTGGGGCTGGAAGAACCCCGCAGCCTTGTCGTCAACAAGCTCAGGAAGAGGATGGGCGAACCGGTTTCCGAACTGAATCTGGTATCGCCTTATTTCGTGCCCATGGAGGCCGGAACCGATACATTCGTGGCGTTGGTCAAAAGCGGTGTCAAGGTCACGATACTGACCAATTCTCTGGAAGCGACCGACGTGGCGGCGGTGCATGCAGGTTACGCAAAGCACCGCAAGACGCTGCTCGAAGCCGGAGTGTCGCTCTACGAACTTCGGCGCCTGACCCAGGCTTCTGCGCGCAGGAGAGTGTTGGGCCTGCGGGGCAGTTCGGCTTCGAGCCTGCACAGCAAGACCTTCTCGGTTGATCGTTCCCGCGTTTTCGTCGGCTCCTTCAATTTCGACCCGCGCTCGGCCAGGCTCAACACCGAGATGGGTTTTGTTATCGAAAGCCCGCTATTGGCTCGACGCATCTTTGCCGCGTTTGATGAAAGAATGCCGACGGAGGCCTACGAAGTGCGCCTGTCCCCCGAAGGGCAGCTGTATTGGCTGGAGCGCCGCGGGGGAACGGTTTTGCGGCATGACGTTGAGCCGGGCACCAGCTTGGGCGAGCGTGCAGGCGTCTCGTTGATGTCGATATTGCCAATCGACTGGTTATTGTAGTGATCGCCGTGTCGAGCTCGAGCATGATGTGCGACCGTTTCATGTGGGACGCTCGCGCAACGACGGCACGGCGATGATGGATGTGCGTCCGCGGTGGCACGGATACTTCGTATCGACATGGTGGTACGGTTTGATCCATGCGCTGGTCGATGCGCCTGGCGTCCAGACAAAAAAACGGCCGCGGCGGGCACTCAAGGGCACGCGGCAGCCGGTGGTCGGAAACCGCAGCGCCCTGGCTTGCACCAGGCGCGCTGCGGCTTGTCATACGGTTCAGCCGTTCATCTGCACGACGCCGTCGACAATCTTGACCTGGTCACCGTTACGCCATTCAGGTTGCGTTGCCTGTGCGACAGTGCGCGTCGAGCCATTGTTCATGTGGACCGTGGTTTCATAGCTCTGCGTGGCTCTTGCCTTCTTTTCGATCTGGTTTCCGGCGAGGGCACCACCGATCGCGCCGACGACGGTCATCGCCTGCTTGCCGTGGCCGCCGCCGACCTGGTTGCCCAACAGGCCGCCAACAACGGCGCCCCCCGCAGCGCCTAGCCCGCTACCGTCCCCGCCGGTGGTAATCGTACGGATCGATTCGACGGTGCCGCAATTCTGGCAAACCAGCGTTTGGACCCGGCGCACCGGCTCGGCACGGGATGGGGCCTGGGCAACCGGCTTGGGCGCAACATGCCGAGGCGCTGCATGGATCGCCTGCGGGGCAGGGTTCGCAGGCGCCGCAGCGATCACGGGTTGCGCCAGCGCCGACGTAGCAGCATCGGCGTTGGCGCCCACTGAACTCGGAAGCCATCCCATGAGGGCGGCGGTCCCGGTCAGGCAGACCAGCGCGACGGCGCTGCTGGCAACGATCAGCATCGGATGGGCACGACTCTTCGAAGCGCTATTGACGGGCATGTTCATGATAATTCCTTGTGGGATGTGAAGCTGGGGAGACACGGAGCGGCCCATGGGGGCGTGTTCTATTTCTTTTTTAACCGCTTGTACGAAACACGTTTTTTCTTGCTGACACCGTTATCCGCGTTTCGAAGCTTGCCTTCTGTGGCTTACCGCACATAGCCCAAAATCAATGCGCAAGCGCTGAGCTCCGCGTGCCGGATGCACTCTGATGACCTGGAATGAGCATGGGCAATACCGAGTTGCCAAGAATAATAAAAAGCCCGGACAGCAATGTCCGGGCTCGTTGATCATGGGTGACGCGCCCGCCTCGTGACTGCCGACGCTGTCAGACAGCCGGGAGTCCACGCCGCTCGGTCTTGCTCTACCACCGGGCGCGCAAAACAGGCTCGGCGGGGAGCCCTTCCGGCTGGCTATCGCAGGCCCGTTATCGGGTCAGCTTGACGAGCTGCTTGCCGAAGTTCTTGCCCTTGAGCAGACCCAGGAAGGCCTCGGGAGCGCTGGCCAGGTCTTGCGCGATCGTTTCGCGGTACTTGAGCTTGCCGCAGGCGACGAGCATGGCCAGCTCGTTCAGGCCCTGGGGCCAGAACTCCATGTGCTCGCCGACGACGAAGCCGCGCATGGTCAGGCGCATGACCAGCACCGCCTTGAAATTATTGACCGGGAGCGACTCGCCGTTATACCCGGCGATCAGGCCGCAGACGGCAATCCGGCCGTAGGGATTCATGCGCGCGAGCGAGGCGTCCAGCACTTCGCCGCCGACGTTTTCGAACACCGCGTCGATCCCGTCCGGGGTGGCAGCGGCAAGGTCGGCCACGAGGTTGCCGGCCTTGTAGTCGACGCATGCATCGAAGCCGAGTTCATTGACCACGTAATCGCACTTTTCCTTGCCCCCTGCGATGCCGACCACGCGGCAGCCCTTCAGCTTGGCCAACTGGCCGGCGGCGCTGCCTACCGCACCGCTGGCGGCCGACACCACCACGGTTTCACCGGGTTTCGGGGCCATGATCTGGTTCAGGCCGTACCAGGCGGTCATGCCCGGCATGCCCACCACGCCCAGATAGGCCTGCAGCGGAACTTCGCTGGTGTCGACCTTGCGCATCTGGCTGCCGTCCGAGACGCCCATTTCGGCCCAGCCCAGATTGTCGACCACCTTGTCGCCGACGACGAATTTGGGGTTCTTTGACGCGACCACTTCGCCCACCGTGCCGCCGGCCATGGTGGCGTTCAGCTCCACCGGCGGCATGTAGCTTTTGCCCTCGTTCATCAGTGAGCGCATGTACGGGTCGACCGTCATGTACTCGTTGCGGACCAGCACTTCGCCGTCCTTCAGTACGGGAACCTCGACCGTTTCGAGCCGGAAGTTTTCTGGTGTGGCCTCGCCCGTGGGACGCGAGGCCAGCACGATGCGTTGGAATGTAGTCATGCTTGTTTCTCCTGTAACGCCGGGGGCGCCGCCGTCTGCCGGCGCCTGTCGGCTGGTGTGCTTGCCTGCGGCTTTACTCGCATGCAAGCGTATGCTGCTTGCACAGCTACGACGAATGAAAAAGGGTGGCAATCCGCGCAAACAAAAAGGCCTAGCGTGGACCGTTCGTTCGCCGGATGTCAAGCTCCTCAAGGCAAAAGCTGCCTTGGAATTTCTCAGCTGATGATTCCGCTTCCTCGCGATCGGCACGTGTTGTTCGCGCCACGAGGTCGGGGTTGGCGGTTTAAAAAATGCTCCTGCTTAAACCATGTGTCGCGCAGGGTTCGTTGGAGGCGCCGGGATAGATTCCCGCCTGTCATCACGGCCGATTCCCGGCCATGGACATTCCCTCCATAATCGCGTTCGTCAACGCTGAATGCGCGTCGGGCGACGATCGCCTGCCGACAGGTTCAAGATAACCTATATATTGCTTTTGATTAAGTAGGTTAGACTTCCGTATATACAGGACAAACTGTCCGCGCAAGGGAAGTCATATGGATAGTTTTGCCATCAGTATATTTGTGCACGTGGCTGACACGCGCAGTTTCGTCGCCGCCGGCCGGGCAGTCGGCGTCTCGGCGTCGGGCATCGGCAAAAGCATCGCCCGACTCGAACAAAGCCTGGGCGTGCGCCTGTTCCACCGCAGCACCCGCAGCGTGACGTTGACCGCGGAAGGAGAAATGTTCCTGGAGCGCGCCAGGCGCATTCTCGACGAATTCAATGCGGCGCAGGCGGAGCTGTCGCAAACCATGAGTACGCCGCGCGGCCGCCTGCGCATTGGATTACCGATGATCAGCGAACCGTTCGTGTTGACGCTGGCTGCATTTCAGCAGCGTTATCCGGAAGTGGAGCTGGATCTGGATTTCGATAATCGCCATGTCGACGTCATCGACGAGGGGTACGACGTCGTGATTCGTAGCGGAAGTATCGACGACTCCCGGCTGACCTCGCGCACGCTCGGCACGTTTCAGATGTGGCTGGTGGGTGCGCCCGATTACTTCGCGCGCCGCGGCACACCGCTGCATCCGCGTGACCTGCAGGATCACGACTGCATCCAGTTCCGCATGCCCAATACCGGCCGCTTGCAGGCCTGGCAACTGCAACTGGGCGTCGGCGAACCGGAGCCGCTGCTGGGCCGCCGCATCACCTGCAATACCGATGAGGCCCGCCGCTGTTTCGCGCTCGAGGGGATCGGTATCGCGTACATGCCGCATTTCGCCGTCGGCGAGGCGCTGCGAAGCGGCGCGCTGGTACGGGTGCTGAAGGACTACACGCTGGAACAGAACACGTTCCGTCTGCTATGGCCTGCCAGCAAGCACATCACCCCCAAATTACGCGCCTTCATCGACTTCGTCAGCGAACATATACCGCTCGACAAGCGTCCATGACGATTCGAAGCGCATCGGCGGGTCATGTCAAGTCCTTGCTGGCGCCGGTTCTCGAAGCGAGGTCTGCCCGTCCCCAGGAGCTGCATCTCCTGTATCCTTCCAGGAACTATCCGCGATGACGTACCGGGTAGACGCCACGCCAGCATTCCCGGACGGCGCGGGGCGCGGGTGCGGACCGTGTCAGCCGGGCGCCGCTCGAAGACGACACCGTGCGTGCGCACGTCCACGAAAGGAAAACAAGCATGAACCAGATCATTCCAACCGGATCGGAGCGCTGAGATGCACGCGGCTGTCATCGCGCGTGCGGAGCACGCCCTTTCCGACGCTGTCGGCATGCCGTTCGCGCAATTGCTGGCGCCGATCGATGGGCCTGAGCGCGCCGGCACTGCCGCCCGCCATGGGCGCGCGGCCGCGGCGCTGCGCGGCGCGCGCGAGGCCGACGACGCCAGCCTGCCGATGGGCGTCTGGCAGCGCGATCTCAAGCGCGCCGACTGGGGCAAGGCCGTCCACATCGCGGCTTCGGCCCTGGCCAACGAGGGCAAGGACCTGCAGGTGGCGGCCTGGCTGCTGGAGGCGCAGATCCACCAGCGCGGTTTCGCCACGATCGCCGGCGGCCTGCACCTGCTGACGCGGCTGTGCGAGGATTACTGGGACGATCTCCATCCCCGCGGCGCGGATGGCGATCATGGCCAGCGCATCACCATCTTCGGCTGGATCGACCGCTCGCTGTCGCCGCTGTTGCGCGGCGTGCCGCTCACTGCCGGCCAGGAGCGCACCTATGCGCTGGCCGACTGGGATCGCGCGCACCACCTCGAGCGCCTGGCCCAGGCCGCGCCGGGACGCGCGCTGGAAGGCCCGGGCTTCGCCGAGCTGGCCGCTGCGCTCGCCGCCACCGCCGACGAGGTCCAGGTCGCGCTGGAACGCGACCTGGCCGACTCCCTGGCGATGCTGGCGCGCCTGGCCGCCCTGCTGGTGCGCCATCTGGGCGGAGAGGCGCCAGGGTTCGGCGCCTTCAAGGCCACGCTGGAGCAGGTGCATGGCCTGGTCGAGGCCGAACTGCGGCGGCGCGGCCTGGCCCGGCATGCCGATCCGGCGCCCATCGCGACTGCGCCTGCGGCTGCGGCGCCCATCGCGACTCCTGCGGCGGCTGTGCCGGTCGCGGAACCGGCGGTGTGCGCCGCCGACCGCGCACTGCCCGCCGCTGCTGCTGCCCCTGCTGCTGCCGCCAACACGGCGCCCGGCGCCGGCGATGGCGGCATCCGCGACCGCGCCGAAGCCTACGCATTGCTGGAGCAGGTGGCGGGTTTCCTGCAACGGGCCGAGCCACACAGTCCGGTGCCCTACCTGCTGCGGCGGGCGGCCGAGTGGGGGCAACTGGGCGCGGCCGACCTGTACCAGGAGTTGTTCCTGCGCCGCGATGGCCGCATCCATATCTTCGAAGTCATGGGGCTGAGCGCCCCGAAACCTGGGGCCGACGACGACTGAACCCGGGCCGCAGGCCCGCCGGCGCGTGGTCTAAGTAATACTACCTAGGCCGCCACAGCTCGAATACTGAGAGGGCCGGGAATACCGACAGCGGCCCGCACAAGCCTGATTCGTTTGGGCTATACTCCATTCAGTCCTCTATAGGACTTCCCGCTCAATGGACGCCAGGGATATCGACTGGCCCGCCTGACAACCCGTGTCAGCGCGTCATATCCGTGTTGCTTGCAAGGCCGGCCCGACCGTCATCGGCGCGCCGTTGCCTTGCCTTCGCTATGCGTCGGTTGCCGAGTGTTGTTGCTGTCCTCACGGATCGCGACATGTCTCGCCAGCCCGTTCCTTATCGGTGCTTCGATACCGCCAGCAGGCGGTGTGGAAACGTTCCTTTACCGAGCCGTTGAACTTTTTAAATCTGATTGCATGCCAGGCCATCGCAACCATTTTTCAGGTGATACTTCGTATGCGCACCTCGCTTCTCGTTGTCCTTTCTTGCTTCATCGTCGCATCGTGCAGCAAAGCCCCCGCTCCTTCCAATGACAAACCGGTCGACGTCGTCCTGATCGGCGCCGGCGTCATGAGCGCCACCCTTGGCACCATGCTCAAGGAACTCGATCCCGAATTGACGATCGAGATGTTCGAGCGCATGGATTCGGTCTCGGCCGAAAGCTCGGACGCCATGAACAACGCCGGCACCGGTCACTCCGGTTTCGCCGAACTGAACTACACGCCCGAAATGCCGGACGGCACCATCGACACCAAGAAGGCTGTCGACATCAACGAACAGTTCGAGATCTCGAAGCAGTTCTGGGCCTACCAGGTCAAGAAGCAATATCTGGGAGAGCCGAACACCTTCATCACCAATGTGCCGCACATGGCCTTTGTCTGGGGTGACGATAACATCAGCTACCTGCGCAAGCGCTACGCCGCGCTGCAAAAGGAAAACCTGTTCAAGGGCATGCTGTACACCGAAGACCACGAGACCATCCGCAAGTGGGCGCCGCTGGTCATGAATGGCCGCGACGCGAACCAGAAAGTGGCCGCGACCCGCATGGACATCGGCACCGACGTCAACTACGGCACCCTGACCCGCAGCATGGTCAAGCACCTGACCGGCACCCACGGCATGACCCTGAACCTGCGCAGCCAGGTCGAAGACATCAAGCGCGGCAAGGATGGCCTGTGGAACGTGACCGTCAAGAACCTGGCGGACAACCAGCTCAAGACCGTGAGCGCGAAGTTCGTGTTCATCGGCGCCGGCGGCGGCGCGCTGCCGCTGCTGGAAAAGACCGGCATTCCCGAAGCCAAGGGCTACGGCGGCGTCCCGGTCGGCGGCCAATGGCTGGTGACCACCAACCAGGCGCTGATCGAAGCGCACCACGCCAAGGTGTACGGCAAGGCCTCGGTCGGTTCGCCGCCGATGTCGGTGCCGCACCTCGACACCCGCATCATCGACGGCAAGAAAGCCCTGCTGTTCGGCCCGTTCGCGACCTTCTCGACCAAGTTCCTCAAGAACGGTTCGTGGGTCGACCTGCCGGCCTCGATCGGCACCGGCAACGTGCGTCCGATGGTGCAAGCCGGCATCGACAACATCCCGCTGACCAAGTACCTGGTCGAGCAGGTGATGAACTCGCAGGAAGACCGCGTGGCGACCCTGCGTGAATACTTCCCGGAAGCGAAGATGGAAGACTGGGAACTGGTCAACGCCGGCCAGCGCGTCCAGATCGTCAAGGATGACCCGAAGAAGGGTGGCCTGCTGCAGTTCGGTACCGAAGTCGTGGCATCGAGCGACGGCACCGTCACCGCCCTGCTGGGCGCTTCGCCGGGCGCCTCGACCGCCGCGCCGATCATGCTCAAGGTGCTCAAGGCATCGGCCTTCCGCGACAAGCTGGAAACGCCAGCATGGCAAGCCAAGATGCACGAGATGATTCCGTCGTACGGCCGCACGCTGAACGACGATCCGGCCTTCGCCAACCAGATCCGCCAGCAGAGCAGCGCTGCGCTGGGCCTGAAGGCGGTTACGCTGGACGTGCAGGCGGCAACGCAGGAGTAATGCTGTAAAGAAGGACTGCGGCGCTGCCGCAGCGATTCAATCAGCAATGATTCAAGCATTAAAAAAGCCTCGGTTCGTTTGAACCGAGGCTTTTTTTATTTCATCGTAGACACGCTTACTTGCGCGCGCGCAGGGTTTCGAGTTCGGCGCGCAGATTGCTGCGTTCGTTGCGCGAGTTGTCGAGCATGGTGCGCAATTCCTTGACCTCGGCCACCAGGTTGTCGCGTTCGGTCGTGACGCCGACCAGCTCCATCTGGGCGCGCAGGCGCTCATCCGACTCGGCCGCGGTGGCCGCCACGTTGCGCTCGAGCTGCTGGCGCAGGTCGGCCAGCTGGGCATCCTTGCCGTCGATCGCCAACTGATCCTTGGCCTTGCCGACCAGCGCGTCGGCCGCGATCTGGCGCGCATTGCGCAGCTCGGCCGTCAGGCGCTCGATCTCTTCGTTGCGCTCGTCCGAGATCAGCTGGGCCTGTTCGCGCGCGATCCGTGCGTCGCCCAGTTCGGCGTTCAGGCCGTCACGCTCGGCTTCGAGTTCATTCCCCGCCGCGAGCAGCGCATCCATGTCGCTCTCGGCGCGCGACAGCGCGTCGCGCATGCCGGCGCCGGCATCCTGCGCATACTGCTGCGCCCAGCGGCTCAGTTCGGCGAGCAGCTCGGGCGGCATCTCGGCCTTCGGCGCCTCCACCGGTTTCGCGTGGCTGGCGCGCCAGGTGGCCAGGTGCTGGTGGATGGTCTTGGTCGAGCCGGCGCCGATCAGGGCGCGCACCGCCTCGATCGTGACCTGCTGCTTGTCGTTCTGGAGGGTGTCGGCCGCCCCGATGACGTCGTCGAGCGTCACGTCCAGGTGTGCCATATCCGTTTTCATACCGCGTCAGGATGTTCGTTGTAGGGCTGTCCATCATACGCTAGACGATGGTTTGGTTGCTCAAAAGCATCAGGCAATCACGCCAAGTGTCGCGGATTTGCCGCTATCTCAGGCCGAGGCCGGCGTGACCGATGCCATGTTGGCAAAATTCTCGTCCAGCCAGGCGTTCAATGTCTCGTTCGCCGGCCCGTCGAGATGCGGCAGCATCGCGGCATACCAGGCGCGTCCCTCCTCCTGGTCCAGCACGGCGCGGACGATGGGCAGACTGTCCTGCAGGAAAGCGCCGAAGAGCGGCGCCCGGCGCACGAACAGCAAGGTGGCGTCGGTGCAGCCCAGGTCCGTATAGATCGCGCGCATCTGCTCCAGATACGGCATCGCCCGCGCCGCCTGGCCGGACTGGGTGAGGGCCGAGATGAAGCTGGTCACGATCTGCGGGTCCGGCATCTCTTGCGAGGCGGCATTGCGTGCGCGTGCCCAGGCGATCCACTCTTCGCCGCGCGCCGGGTCGCCCGTCATGGCGCAGCAGCATCCGGTTTGCAGGGCATTGAAGGCGTTCGGCTCCTCGTCGCACAAGGCATGCCAATAAAGCAGCGATTCGGCCCAGCGGCCCAGGCGCGCGCTGGCCATCGCGCACAGGCGGATCGCATCGATGCGCACGCCGTCCTGCGTGGCCGCGACATGGGGCACGGCGCCGGCCAGCGCTTGTTCCAGGCGGCCGGCGCCGAGATGGTCGATGGCCTCGGCCAGTTCCGGCGGGTCGGCCTGGGCCTGTCCGGTGTTTGTTGTGTTTTGGGTTGCGCTCGCTGCGCTGCATGCCTCGATGATCCGGTCGGCGTCCATGCCCGGCAGGCGCAGGTAGGCGATGACCGATCGCGTGGTCTTTTTTTGCTCCTTGTTTTCCTTTTTTGCGTCGCGCTCGACCTTCACGTTGTCGATCGAGACGAACGGGTCGCCCGCGGTGCGGTACAGCGTCACCGCGCCGTAGCGCACGGCGTCCGTTGCGACGCCGGCGCCGAGGATCGACAGCAGTTCGGTGGGCGCGGTTTCGAGCCGGTGCACGACGACGTCGGGTTCCTCGATCCACGCGAACTTGCGCGGCAGCGCGACCGGCGTCGCCCAGCTGTTGGTGAGCTCGCAGAACGGTTCTTCGGCCGCGCTGCGCGCCAGCGACCGGGGCAAGGTGGTCAACAGGATGCATTCGGCGATCCAGCCGGCGACCAGCGCGCTGCCCTCGATCCGCATCCCCGCGACGTGGCGCACGTCGTGCTCCGCCAGCATCATCCCGAAGCGCCACATGTCCTGGGGCGCGCCGAGCAGAGAGGAGAAGCTGCCCGCGTCGGCGATGGCAAGCCAGGCGGCCCAGTGGGCATACCAGCCCGCGACGCCGATCGCCAGGCCCAATCCGCCCATCCACAGGGGGTTGCGCGCCTTGGCCCGGCGCGCCACCTGGCGCGCGGCCACGCCCATCACGCCCGCAAAGACGCACATGGCAACCCAGTCGAGCAGGACGAGCGGCGAGTGGGTCGTCAGCCAGGCATACAGCCAGGCCGGGATGACGACGAACGCCGCGCAGGCCGCCGTCCAGACGAACGCCGGCGCCGGCAGGCGGCCCGACGGCACGTAATAGGGTGAGCTCACGGCGTGTCCTGTTCCTGTAACAAAGGAGCGGGGCGGACCAGGGCCAGCGCGCGCACGTCCGGCGTGTCGTTGCTCACGCAGAGCAGCGGCGCATCGCGTTCGAGCGCGGCGTGCGCGGCCAGCGCCAGCGTGGCGACGAAGGGCACGGCGCCGCATGCGCCGCAGGCCGGGCCGAGGCGCACGATGTCGCTGGCATTGTCGAGGTGGGGCGCGGTGGCGCCGCCAAACTCCATCAGTTCGAGCGCGTGGCGCGTGTCGGCGCCGGCGTCGGCGACGATCATGGCGATGGCGGCCGGCGCGATCGCCGCATCTTCCAGCAGGCGCCCGGCGAGCGTGTTCAGGCGCTGCGGCGACAGGCGCCTGAGGCCGACGGATGCCGGATCGCAGGCCTCGGCTTCCAGGCTGACGTGGGCCATGCCGGCGCCGTCCACGGCCGGCGCCAGCAGCAGGCCGGCCGCGCCCTCGCCGGGGATGCGGCCGCGCGGGTGAGAGGGGGTGAACAACGTGCCGTCGGCCGACCAGCGGTCGACCGTCTCCTGGCCGATGTGGGAGCAGAACGCGAGCAGGATCGCTGCTGCGGGCGTCGTGCTTTTTTCCGCCTGCTGCGCCATCCGGGCAAGGAGCGGCGCCGGGGCTGCCTGTTCGGTCACATCGATGCGCGCCGCGGGCCAGCCGGATTGCGCCAGCACCTGCCTGCACCACATCGACGCCGCCTGCCGTGGTTCCACCTGCCAGTCGTCCGGCAGCACCAGGGCCAGTTGCAGCGCGAAAGGCGCGCCGTCGTCCGGGACCGGCAGCCCGGCCGCCTGGTCGGCGAGTTCGCGCAGGACCGCCGTGCCAAGGACGAGTGCACGCCACTGTTCCTCGCCGAGATGCGGCGCCGGCGTGGCGCAGGTCTCCAGCCAGTCGGCGATCTCGTCGCGCACCGCTTCGTCGCCGGCCGGTTCGCAGCGTGCGCTCATGACCGGAAAGCCATCGTCGTCGACCAGTTCGCGGTCAAGGTCGGCATCGACCTTGTTGGCGGCCAGCGCGGCGCCCAGCTCCTCTGCGGATGCGCCGTGAGGCGTGCGCAGCGCGCCGGCCAGGATGGCCAAGGTCGGGCAACGGCGTGCCGGGACGGCGTCCTTTTGCACTGCCGGCGCGGCGGCTGCCTGCGTGACAGGCTGGCGCGCGATCAGCCTGCCGCCGATGCGGCCGAGCCAGCCTGGGGAAGGAGGCGAAGTGATGGTGGACATGGGTCAGACCTGGTCGATGGTGGTTTGCTGGCCGGCGATCAGGGTCGCGCCGCAGGCGGTCTTGTCGCCGTGCCGCGCGGCCGCCTTGCCGTCGACGATCAGGGTCGCATCGCCTTCGATGATCGGTCCGGGGCCGTGCTTGGGACAACTCGTCCGGTCGCCCATGCGGGCGATGCCGACGCCGTCGATGTCGCTGTTGGGCGAGGCTTCGAGCACGACGCCGCCGTGCGAGGTCTTGTCGCCGAGTCTGATCAGTGCTCCTGCCATGGTTGCACTCCTTTTTTCAGAACATCGGTCAGGACATCACCGCCAGCAGCTCGAGCTTGAGCTCCTTCATGCCGGCCGGGACATAGATCGAGATCGACTGCGCCTTGAGCATGCGCTCGTACATCGGTCCTTTCGCCTCGAGGATGAAGTAGCAGGTGTCGGGCCGCACGGGGATGGCCGCCGGCGGCTGCGGCGTGTATTGTAGGCGCACGCCGGGCAGGGCCGAGAGCACGAATTTCTCGACGTCGTCCGGGGCGCCGACCTTGAAGCGCAGCGGCGCCACGTCGACCAGTTCCACCGCCGGGATGTCGGCCGAGACGGCGATGTAGAGGGTGGTGTCGTCGTCGATCTTGCCCGAGTCGAGCATGCCGATGTGGTAGCACGGCCGCACTTCGTTCAGGGAGATGCCGAAGTACTTGGCCGAGATGACGGTGTCGAGCAGCTCGCGGATGATCTGGTGCAGCTTGGCGAAGGCGGGGCCGGGGTCGTGGTGCTGGTAGGACGGCAGGTCGGACAGGGTCCAGTTCTTGGAAAAGGTCATCAGGCCGCCGGCCACGTCCAGCAGCGCCTCGAACAGGCGCTCGGGGTGCAGCGCCGGGTGGTTGAAGTGGTGCGACAGCGCCGCATAGGCCGAACTGGCCGTGTGCAGCAGCCAGAACGACGACATGTCGCCCGAGCGGAATTCGATGACGTTGCGGGTCGGCTCGCGGTGGTGGCCGTACAGCGCGCCGACCTTGGCCTGCAGCGCGTCGAGCAGCCGGCGCAGCTGCTGGAACAGGGCCGGGGCGGCGCCCAGCGACATCGACGGCGGCACCAGCGCCGGATCGGGCTCGAAGCCGCCGGTGGCGCTTCGACGCACGCGCAGCAAGGGAAAATGGATGTAGGCGTCGCGCGGCTCGAATTCGGACACCAGGCGCAGCGCGCGCTTCAGGTAGGCCAGCTGCACCGGTGCCGCCTGCGTGTAGAGGTCGGGCGTCTCCTCGTTGGCCTGCATGAAGCGCGTCGTGTTCGCTGCCTGCCCCGGCTGGACGAAATTGGCATTGAAGGGCTTCAGTCCCGGCAGCGCCGCGTAATACGTCACGGCCTGCACCGACTGCGGCAGGCCGCTCAGGTCGACTGTGCCGGGCAGTTCGTCGAGGCCGGGCGCCTCGTACAGCTCGCCGTCCTGGAAGCGCAGCGACAGCGCCAGCACGCGCAGCATGCCGCTCGCCAGCGCCTCACGGTCGATCTCGAACTGCTCGACCCCCCATGCATACGGGTGCGCCGCCTTGACGCCCTTGTACAGGCAATGCTCGTGGTAGGCGTCCTGGCGCTGGAAATGCTGCGGGCGTAGCAGCAGGCCTTCGCCCCAGAGGACTTTGCTGGTCATGGTTGTCGTTCCTTCACCTTGTTCTGTGCGAAAAGAAACGATAACGACGAGATGCTGTTGCGCATGTGAACTTGATCAAAGGTTGACGCTGAACGCCGTGGCAACATGCGATTGGTTTTCAGTCTGCAACACCAGCGTGTGCCAAACGAGGGGGATCGATGAAAGGATTCACGCCGGACCTGTTCGACCGCCTGCTCGGCCAGCCGCAGCGCAATGGCGTGGCGGTCGCGCGCCTGAACGTCGAGGAACTGAAGGATGCGGTGGCGCGCGACCTCGAAGCGCTGCTCAACACGCGCTCGACCATCCAGGACGGCGCGCTGGCCGCCTTTCCCGAATGCGTCCGGTCGATGGTCGGCTATGGGCTGTGCGACTTCGCCGACCGCTCGCTGTCCAGTCCTGCCGACCGTGCGCACATCTGCGCCTGCATCGAAAACACCATCGCGCGCCATGAACCGCGGCTGCAGAACGTGAAGGCGCTGCTCGAGATGCAGGGCGATGGCGGCGCGCCTTCGGTCAACCGCCTGAGTTTCTCGATCACGGCGGTGCTGATGGGGAGCATGTCGCAGGAACCGGTCAACTTCGACGCCGTGCTGCAGCCGTCCACGCTCCAGTACAGCATCCGCAAGGCCGGCCGCGCGGGCTCGGCCAATGCCGCCGGCGCGGCGGCATCGCCATCGGCGGCGGGAGCCTGAGTTGGACCGCCTGCTGCCCTATTACGAAAGCGAACTGGCCTACCTGCGGCGCAACCTGCGCGAATTCGCCGAACGCTATCCGCGCATCGCCGGCCGCCTGTCGATCAGCGGCGAAGTATGCGAAGACCCGCATACCGAGCGCATGATCGAGTCGTTCGCCTTTCTCAACGCGCGCATCGCCAAGCGCCTGGACGACGACTATCCCGAGTTCACCGAGGCGCTGTTCGACGTGCTGTATCCGCATTACCTGCGGCCCTTTCCATCGTGCTCGATCGCGCGCCTGGACATCGCCGCCGCGGCCAAGCAGCAGACCGCGGTGAGCACCATCCCGCGCGGCACCAAGCTGACCACGCGCCCGGTGCGCGGCGTGACGTGCATCTTCCGCACCGTGTACCCGGTCGCGATGGCGCCGCTGGCCCTGAGCCGCGCGGTGTTCTCGCCGATCATCCACGCGCCGGACGCGGTGCGCCTGCCGCCCGGCGCCAGCGCGAGCATCAGCCTGTCCCTGAGCGTTGGCTGCGAAGGGGGCGGCCTCGAGGCGATCGACCTGGCGGCGCTGCGCCTGTTCCTCGATGGCGAACCCTCGTTCTGCGCGGCCCTGCGCGACGCGCTGCTGGCGCGCACGGTCGCCGCCTATGCGCAGCCCGAGGGCGGCCACTGGATCGCCCTGCCGGCGCTGCCGGTGCGCGCCGCCGGTTTCGTCGAGGGCGACGCGCTGATCGACTTCCCGGCGCGTTCCCACACCGCCTACCGCCTGCTGACCGAATACTTCTGCTTTCCCGAGAAGTTCAACTTCGTCGACCTCGACCTGGCGCTGCTGGCGCGCAGCCTGCCGGCGGGCACGCGCCGCGTCACCGTGCACCTGGCCTTGAGCGGGATCCGCAGCGACTCGAACCTGGCGCGCATGCTGTCCACCCTGTCGACCAACAACCTGGTGGCCGGCTGCACGCCGGTGATCAACCTGTTCGCCCAGCGCGGCGAACCGATCCGCCTGACCCATGCCACGGCCAGCTATCCGGTGCTGGCCGACGCGCGCCGCGCCTATGCCTACGAGGTCAACGCGATCGACGAGGTCAACCTGGTGCGCCAGACGCCGCAGGGCGAGACGGTGGTGCGGTTCCAGCCCTTTTATTCGCTCAAGCATGCGCAGACGCCCGAGCAGAACGGGCATTACTGGGCCATGCGCCGCGACGACACGATGGCCGAGCGCAGCCCGGGCTTCGAAACCCAGATCTCGATCGTCGACATCGACTTCGACCCGGCCGACGTCGAGACCACGACCCTGAACCTGGAGCTGACCTGCACCAACCGCGACCTGCCACAGTTGCTGAGCTACGGCCAGCCGGGCGGCGACCTGTTCCTCGAAGGCGGTTCCAGCGTGCGCGAGATTTCCTTCCTGCGCAAACCCAGCCCCACCTGGCGCTTCGCGCGCGGACGCAGCGCGCACTGGCGCCTGATCTCGCTGCTCTCGCTCAACCACCTGTCGCTGGCCGACGGCGGCGTCGACGCCTTCCGCGAGATGCTGGCGCTGCACGACTTGCCGCGTTCGGCCGCCTCGACGCGCCAGGTCGGCGGCATCAATGCGATCGCCTACGTGCCCACCAGCGCCTGGCTGTCCGGGAACCCCTTCAACTGCCTGGTGCGCGGGGTCGAGGTCAGGATCACGATCGACGAGGAAGCGTTCGTGGGGAGCGGCATCCATGCCTTTGCCCACATCGTCGAGCGCTTCCTGGCGCTGTACGTGCACGCCAACAGCTTCACCCAGCTGGTGATCGTGTCCCACCAATCCGGAGAGGAGCTGCTGCGATGCGGGCCGAGAAGCGGAGAACTGAGTCTCCTGTGATCGAGCGCCTGCTGCGCGAGCCGTGGCGCTTCGAGTTCTTCCAGGCGGTGCGCGTGCTGGAGCTGTGGCTCAAGCGCCGCGGCCGGGACCCGCACGGCCTGGTGGCCGACATGCTGCGGTTCCGGAACACCCTCTCCCTGGGTTTCCCGGCCAGCCAGCTGGAAGCCATCGAGCCCGAGCTGCGCGACCTCGAGATCGGCATGCCGTTCGACCTGCCGAACGACGCCGCCGCGCTGGGCGAGGCGGTGCGCGAAGGCACCTTGCGCCGCGTGCACCTGACCCCCGCCTTCATGGGCCTCTTGGGCGGGCACGGCGTGCTGCCGGCCCACTACACCGAGCGCATCGCCGAGCACGCGGCGCGCCACAGGAACGAAGACGAAGACCAGGGCCCGCGCGCCTTCCTGGACGTGTTCTCGAACCGCTCGCTGGCGCTGTTCTACGAAGCCTGGCGCAAGTACCGGTTGCCGTTCAAGTACCAGCTGGACGGCCAGGACGCCTTCCTGCCCCTGCTCCTGTCCCTGGCCGGCCTGGGCGACGCCGCGCTGCGCCGGCGCCTGGCCGGGGCGGACGACGGCGCCGTGCTGGACGAATCGATCGGGTATTTCGCGGCCGCGATCCGGCACCGCCCGGTGTCCGCCGTGCAGCTGGCGCGGGTGCTGTCGGAATACTTCGGCGAGCAGGTCGAGGCCGAGCAGTTCGTCGGATCCTGGTACGACGTGCCGCTGGCGCAGCAGACCACGCTGGGCCAGGACAGCGCCGTCCTCGGCACGCGCGCGATCGCCGGCGCCCGCGTCTGGCAGCGCAGCCTGCGCCTGCGCCTGGTCGTGGGACCGCTGGCGCATGCCAGCTTCCAGGGCTTCTTGCCGGGCGGCCTGGCGGCGCGGGCCCTGGGGAGCGTGCTGGCGCTGTTCACCGGCGTCGCGCTCGAATACGAGGTCGAGGTGGTGCTGCGCGCCGCCGACGTCCACAACACCACGCTGGACGACCGGCATCCCGGCCGCCTCGGCTGGGACGCCTTCCTGGTGCTGGACGCCCCGCCGGGCGACCGCCACGACGTGCGCTATGGGCTGCACCTTACCGCGCACGCGGCCGGGCAGGCATCCTGATCCCCTTGCGGTCCTGTCGAACGCACCCACCGGCTCCCGATGGCGTATCCTGATGCCGTCAGGCTTTGCGCCTCAATGAACGGGAATGGTGATGAGCGAACGTATCATCTCGGCGATCAAGCTGGGCGGCCAGCAGCTGGCCGCCGTGGTCACGCTGCCGGGGCCGGAACGCTACGAGTACTTCATCAAGCGCGTCGCCGACGCGCGCGAGGTGTGGGGGCTGTACCAGGACGGCTGGGCCCTGGCCAAGACCGACGACGGCACCCTGGTGTTTCCGATGTGGCCGGCGAGCGACTACGCCAGCCTGTGCGCCGAATACGAATGGGACGGTTATGACGCCCAGGCGTTCTCGCTCGAGGAGCTGATCGACGAACTGCTGCCGCAGCTGGAGGAAGACCGGGTCTTGCCGGGCGTGTTCTATACCCCGGGCGACAAGGGCATCACGCCGAGCGTGGTCCAGCTGATCGGCGACCTGGAAGATGAACTGAGAAGGACGTAGGGTCGGCAGCTTCGCTGCCGACGCGGTGATGGTTGGCAGCAAAATCATCCGGCAAGGTATCGGCGCCGACAACAATCACCGCGTCGGCGGCGCAGCCGCCAACCCTGCCAGCAACTCCACCACCACCGCCAGCTGCACCGGCTTGGTGAGATGGTGGTCGAAGCCGGCCTCGCTCGAGCGCCGGCGGTCGCTCTCGGCGCCCCAGCCGGTCAGGGCCACCAGCACGATTCCATCCAGCTCCTCCAGGGCGCGCATCGCGCGCGCCGTGTCGTAGCCGCTCATGCCCGGCATGCCGATGTCGAGGAAGGCGACGTGCGGGCGAAAGTCGCGCGCCGCCTCCAGCGCCCCGTGGCCGTCGTGCGTCACCCGGGTGACGTGGCCCGACGCTTCCAGGATCATCGACAGCGTCAGGGCGGCATCGACGTTGTCGTCCACCACCAGCACTTTCAGACCGGCGCCGCCGTCGCGGGCCGGCTCGCTCGCGCCCGGCGCGTGGGCGTCCCGGTCGTCGGACGGCTCGGCCAGCGGCAGGCGCACCGTGAACACGCTGCCGGCATTCGCGCCGCCGCTCGCGGCCACCACGCTGCCTCCGTGCATCTCGACCAGGCGCCGCACCAGCGACAGGCCGATGCCCAGCCCGCCCTGCGAGCGGTCGACGGTGCGGCCGATCTGGCTGAACATGTCGAACACGCCGGCCAGGGCGTCGGCGGCGATCCCGACGCCGGTGTCGCTGACGGCGATGACTGCATCGCGCCCATCGCGCCGCACCGCCAGCCGGAGTTGCCCGAGCGCCGGCGTGTACTTGGCGGCGTTGTTGAGCAGGTTGGCCACCACCTGGGCGATGCGGGTGGCGTCGGCGAACACCGGCAGCGGCACGTCGGGCACGTCCACCTCGAACGCGTGCTGGCCGGCCTCGATCAGCGGCAGGCTGGTCTCGACCGCGCTGGCCAGGATCGCGTGCAGGTCGGCGCGCTGGCGCTTGAGTTCGAGCTTGCCGCCGCTGATGCGGGCCACGTCGAGCAGGTCGTCGATCAGGTGCACCATGTGGCCAACCTGGCGTTCCATCATCTCCCTGACCTTGCCGACCGCCGCCGGCTTGTCGCCGCCCAGGCGCATCACCGACAGGCCGTTGCGGATCGGCGCCAGGGGGTTGCGCAGCTCGTGCGCCAGCGTGGCCAGGAACTCGGTCTTGCGGCGGTCGGCCTCGGCCAGGTCGTCGGCCAGCCGGCGCAGCTCTTCCTCGGAGCGCTTGCGCGCCGAGACGTCGGAAAACAGCAGCGCCACCTTGCGGCTGTCCGGGCCGCCGATGCGGTTGACATACACGTCGAACCAGCGGCCCATGGCCGGCGCCTCGTTCTCGAAGCGCGCCGGGATGCCGGTCAGCGCCACCCTCCCATAGGTCTCGAACCAGAACTCGTCCAGGCCGGGGATCAGCTCGCGCGCGGTGCGGCCGGCCGCATTCGTCAGGCCGGTGTGGCGCTCGAACATCGGGTTCATCTCGAGGAAGCGGTAGTCGACCGCCTTGCCGGCCGCGTCGAAGATCATCTCGAAGATGCAGAAGCCCTGGTCGACCGACTCGAACAGGGTGCGATAGCGTTCCTCGCTGGCGCGCAGCTGCTCCTGGACCTGCCTGCTCCCGGTGGTGTCGAGCACGATCGCGACCAGGCCCTCGAACTCGCCGTCGGGCCCGCGCAGCGCATTGACGCTGCTGGTGGACGAGACCAGCGAGCCGTCCTTGTGCAGGTAACACTTGTCGAGCGCCAAGCCGGCGGCGCCGGCCGCCAGGCGCTCGAGCGCGGACTGGGTCTGGGCGCGCGACTGCGGCGCGGTGACCTCGATCACGCTCATGCCGAGCAGCTCGGCCTCGCTGCGCCCCACCATCGCGCAAAACTTCTGGTTGGCCAGCACGATGCGGCCCGCAGTGTCCAGCTGCACCACGCCGGTGGCGGCCTGGCTGACGATCTTCTCGAAGCGCTCGCGGCTGGCGTGCAGCGCGCGCTCGGCTTGCTTGCGTTCGGCATCAAGCCGCACCTGCTCGGTGATGTCGCGCGCGATCGCCAGCAGGCGCGCCTGCTGGCCGCCGGTCGCGGCGGTGCGGGTGACGATCACGTCCCACCACCTGGGCGCGCCGCGCGCGGCCGGCCCGGCGGCGCGGAAATGCCCGGCGCCGCCGGCGCGCGCCGCATCCAGGGCCGCGTCGATGGCCGCGCGCGACGACGGCGGCCAGGATGCCGTCCACGGCGTGCCGCGCACCGCCTCGGCGTCGTCGATCTCCATCGAGCGCAGGCCGTTGCGGTTGATCGCCACCACCATGCCGTCCATGTCGAGCAGATGCACGCAGTCGGGAATCGCTTCGAAGAGCGCCCATCCCAGGGTGATCGTGTCCTGCTGCTGCATGGTGGCGCGCTGTTCCTGCATCTGTCTGGTCCCGGTAAAACGTCATCTATACCACAGCAGCCAGGGCCTGGGTGGCCGCGTCCGGTGAATGACGCGCAAATCTTGAAGGCGCCGCCGAAAAACGCACAGGCAAGCCGCCGCAGTGTCATCAAACTGTGATCAAACCGTCACAGAGACGTCATGCTGCCTGACTACCATGCAGTGGCTTTCCTTTCCCACAACAGACAACAGGATCCACTTCCGTGAACAAGCCGACCGATTTCGCCCGCATGCCTGTCGACCACGATGACATCGATTCGAACGTTTCGTCGAACGAACACTTCAGCACCATTCTCCAGACCCGCCTGAGCCGCCGCAACATGCTGCGCGGCGGCGCTGCGACGGCCGCGACCGCCCTGCTCGGCAGCTTCGGCCTGACCGCCTGCGGCGGTTCCAACGACGATCCCGTCGCTGCGCCGCCGACCGGCGCCACGCCGCCGCCGGCGCCGGTCGAAAAACTGCTCGGCTTCACCGCCGTGGGCAAGAGCCTGGCCGACGCCGTCGTGGTCCCGGCCGGCTATACCGCCACCGTCCTGTATGCGCTGGGCGATCCGCTCACCGGCAGCACCCCGGCCTACAAGAACGACGGCACCGACCTGGATTTCGAAAACCGTGCGGGCGACCACCACGACGGCATGGAGTTCTTCTCGCTGTCCGACACCGGCGGCGTCTCGACCACCGGCGCCACCCGCGGCCTGCTGGCGATGAACCACGAGGCCACCACCAACGAAGGCCTGGCGTCATTCTTCGTGCATGACAACGGCGGCACCAATGCGCTGCCCAGGCCAGGCGCGGAAGTGGACAAGGAAATGGCGCTGCACGGTCTGTCGGTTGTCGAAGTACGCAGCAACAACGGCAAGTGGGAATACCTGAAGGGATCGACCTTCAACCGCCGCGTGCACCAGCAGACCGAAGTCCAGATCTCGGGTCCGGTGCGCGGCAACGCCCTGGTCAAGACCAGGTATTCGCCGGACGGCACCCGATTCCGCGGCACCCTCAACAACTGCGGCACCGGCCGCACCCCATGGAACACCTATCTGTCGGGCGAGGAAAACTGGGCCGGCTACTTCACCCGGTCAAGCGCCGACAATGCCGCGCGCGGCGACAAGAGCGTCGCTTCGCTCAACCGCTACGGCCTGGCGCAGGGCGCGGCCTCGCGCCATGGCTGGGAAACCGGCGGCGTGGACGACAAGTACCAGCGCTGGGACATCAGCAAGAAGGGCACGTCGCTTGACGGCAGCGACGACTACCGCAATGAACTGAACGGCGAAGGCTACATCGTCGAGATGGACGCCTACGACAAGACGCGCGCGATCAAGAAGCGCACCGCGCTGGGCCGCTTCGCCCACGAAAGCGCCGCGTTCGGCCGCCTGGAAGCCGGCAAGCCGCTGGCCGTGTACATGGGCGACGATTCGCGCGGCGAATACATCTATAAATTCGTCTCCACCGCACCGTGGAACCCGGCCGACGCCGTCGCCGCCGACCGCATCGCCAGCGGCGACAAATACCTCGACAGCGGCAAGCTGTACGTCGCGAAGTTCAGCGCCGACGGCAAGGGCCAGTGGATCGAGCTGACCATCGCCAACGCCGTCATCGCCAACTACGCGGCCTACCAGTTCGCCGACCAGGCCGACGTGCTGGTCAACGCGCGCCTGGCCGCCGACGCCGTCGGCGCAACCCGGATGGACCGTCCGGAATGGTGCGCGGTAAACCCGGCCAACGGCGAGATCTACTACACGCTGACCAACAACAGCAACCGCCGCGTCGAGCCGGGCAGCGCGAGCCAGATGGCGCCGGACGCGGCCAACCCGCGTTCGTACACCGACATGAAGGGTTCAGCCTCACAGCTGGGCAACTCGAACGGCCACATCATCCGCGTGCGTGAAGACGCCGCCGGTTCGACCGCCACCGGCTTCGCCTGGGACGTTTACCTGTTCGGCGCCGAAGCCGCCGCCGACGCCGCCCGCATCAACCTGTCCGGTCTCACCAACGACCAGGACTTCTCGAGCCCGGACGGCCTGGCCTTCAGCAATGCAACCGGCATCTGCTGGTTCCAGACCGACGACGGCGCCTACACCGACGTCACCAACTGCATGATGGTGGCCGGCCTGCCGGGCAAGGTGGGCGACGGCAAGAAGGTCACCCTGAGCTATCCGAAGACCGACGGCTCGACCCTGAGCGTCGACACCTTCGTGGGCAAGGCCGCCAGCGCCGACACGCTCAAGCGCTTCCTGGTCGGCCCGGTCGGCTGCGAACTGACCGGCATCACCGAGACCCCGGACGGCAAGGCGCTGTTCGTCAACATCCAGCATCCGGGCGAGAACACGGCCGCTGCGCACATCGGCGACGCGGGCAAGTACACCAGCCAGTGGCCGGCGAACGCGGGCTACGGCGCCGGCAAGCGTCCACGTTCGGCGACACTGGTCATCACCAGGAACGACGGCGGCCGCATCGGTTCGTAATCTCACGTCGGCAAGGCGCGAACGGGCCGGTTGCGCGAGCAGCCGGCCCTTCCCTTTATGGGGCGCAAGATGGGCCAGTCCGGCCCGTGTCAGCATCGACCGGAGCATCCAACCGGGAGCCTTCCATGCCTGTCCTGCCACTATCGGCCTACCTGCGCCTCGCGCGCGCCAGCGCCGCCTACGACGTCGTGCAGATCCTGCCCTTCGCCACCCCCTGGACCTTCGCCCTGCTGCTCGGGCAGCTGTCGGCGCTGAACGTGTGGCTGGGCGGCGCGCCGCTGCCGCCGTTCGCGCCGCTGCACCTGTTGCTGTCCACGCTCCTCGGCACGCTGGTGCTGCTGTGGTGCGCCGTGCGCCTGAAGGAACCCAGCCTGCGCCTGGGCCGCTTCGACGGCCTCGGACGGCTGCTGTTCGCGTTCTGGATCGGCTGGGCGATGCTCGAGGCGGATCTGCCGGTGCTGTGGCTGTTCCTGATCCCCGAGCTGCTGTGGGGCGTGGCGCAGTGGTGGCCGGTCGTTCAGGCGAGCGGCAGCAGCACGCCGCGCGCCGCCTTCACCAGCGCCGCGCCCATGCGCTCCAGCCGCGGCGGCTGAATGCGCCAGGCGTGCCAGTACAGCGGCACGTCGTGGTACAAGGCCGGGGCCAGGTCGACCAGTTCGCCTGTTTCCAGGAGGGCGCCGCACTGCTCCTGCGGCAGCATGCCGTAGCCCATGCCATGCCGCACCGCGTGCACGAAGGGATCGCTGGCCGGCACGTAGTGAAACGGATAGGCGCCGTCCGGCAGGCCGAAGTGGGTGAGCAGGAACGAAGACTGCATCGCATCCTTGCGGTCGAACACCACCAGCGGCGCGCGCTGGGCCGTCTCGCGCGTCATCCCATCCGGGAACCAGCGCCGCGCGAACGCGGGCGAGGCCACCATCCGGTAGCGCATCACACCGAGCGCGCTGGCGCGGCAGCCGCGCATCGGCTCGGTCTCGCCCGAGATGCAGGCCACCGCCTGGCCGGCTTCCAGCAGCGCGAAGGTATGGCCCTGGTTGTCGAGGACGAATTCGACCAGCAGCCCTTCGGCATCGAGGATCGGCGCCAGCACCGGCAGCAGCCAGGTGGCGAGGGTGTCGTTGTTGACCGCCAGCGCGACCCGCGTCGGGCCGGAATCGATCTCCATCTCCGCCAGGAATTCCGATTCGAGCAGGGTCGAGCGGCGCAAATACTGCAGCAGCCGCGTGCCGGGCGCGGTCGGGCGGCAGGGACGGCTGCGCACCAGCAGCGGCGTGCCCAGCTCCTGCTCGAGCGCCGCGATGCGTTGCGAGATCGCCGACGGCGTCACCTTGAGCTGGGCGGCGGCGCCTTCCAGGCTGCCGCAATCGATGGCGGCCAGGAAGGCTGCGCTGCGGCGGGGATCGATCGTCATGGATTAGATTCTCTTAAGTAGCGTGAATAATCATGAATATAATTGAAGTAGCTCCGCCGCACTGGGATAGTGGCGCTTTACCAGCAAAGCGCAAGGAGGCGGCCATGTTCTCGCATCAGGTGTATCTGCAGGGCCTGGGCCTGGGCGCCGGCCTCATCATGGGAATCGGCGCCCAGAACGCCCATGTGCTGCGCACGGCGGTGCGCGGCCGCCACGTGCTGCCGACGGTGCTCACCTGCATCGTGGTCGACGTGATCCTGATCGCCGCCGGCACCGCCGGCCTGGGCGCGCTGATCGAGGCCTCGCCGCTCCTGACGTCGGTGGCGCGCTATGGCGGCGCCGCCTTCCTGCTCTGGTATGGCCTCTTCTGCTGGAACAGCAGCCTGCGCGGCGGCGCTGCGCTGGCGGCCGAGCCGTCGGCGCAGGCCCAGACCCTCGGCGCGGCGCTGGCGACCGTGCTGGCGCTGTCGCTGCTCAACCCGCACGTCTATCTCGACACCGTGGTGCTGCTGGGCGCCGTCGGCAGCAGCCTGGCGCTGGAAGAGCGCAGTTCCTTCGCGCTGGGCGCCATCACGGCCTCGATCCTGTGGTTCACGGCGATCGGCGTCGGCGCCCGGCGCTTCGCGCCAGTGCTGGCGCGCCCTGGCGTGTGGCGCGTGTTCGAGGCCTTGAGCGGCGCGATGATGCTGGTGCTGGCGGCGTTGCTGCTGATAGACAGCTAAGCAAAAAAAATGGATGGGTAAGATGTTGTCCGGTGTAAAGTTGCTATTTACCCATCCATTGCCCGGAGGCTGCTTGAACCGCTTGACCCTGAACGTCGTATCCCTGTGCCTGGCCGCCGCCGGCTGGTCTTCTGCCCATGCCGCGGATGTAATCATCAGCGCCGACCGCCTGCTCGACGTAAAGAGCGGCCGCATGATCCAGAACCCCGAGATCCTGGTGCGCGACGGGAAGGTCGTCAGCCTCAAGCCCGATGCCGCCTCGCCGCCGGCCAGCGACGCGACCCGCATCGCCCTGCCCGGCATGACCCTGCTGCCCGGCCTGATCGACATGCATGTGCATCTCGATGCCGATCCAACCTATGGCGGCTACAAGGGCCTCGAATACAACGACCGCTTCTGGTCGGCGCTGGCCGTGGCCCATGCCGGCAAGACGCTCGACGCCGGCTTTACCACGGTGCGCAACCTGGGCGCCTCGGACTGGAACGACGTCGGCCTGGGCCAGGCCATCGCCGCCGGCAAGGTGCGCGGCCCGCGCATCGTCCCGGCCGCCTGGTCGTTCGGGGCCACCGGCGGCCATTGCGACAGCACCTACTTCCCGCCGTCGATGGAAGAAAAGAACCGGTACAACGCCGACAGCCCCGACGAGGTGCGCAAGTCGGTGCGCGAGCTGCGCAAGTACGGCGCCCAGGTGATCAAGATCTGCGCCACCGGCGGCGTGTTTTCGCGTAACACCGAGCCGGGCCAGCAGCAGATGAACCTGGCCGAAATGCGCGCCGCGGTGGAGGAAGCGCACCAGTGGGGCCTGCAGGTGGCGGCCCACGCCCACGGCGCAGCCGGCATCAAGGATGCGATCCGCGCCGGCGTCAACACGATCGAGCATGCCAGCCTGATCGACGACGAAGGCATCCTTCTCGCCAGGAAGCACGGCGCCTGGCTGGCGATGGACATCTACAACGGCACCTATACCGCGGCCGAGGGCAAGAAGAACGGCGTGCTGGAAGATAATCTGCGCAAGGACCGCGAAGTGACCGAGCTGCAGCGCCAGAATTTCAGGAAGGCCCATGCGGCCGGGGTCAAGATGGTGTTCAGCACCGACGCCGGCGTGCACCCGCACGGCGGCAACGCCAAGCAGTTCGCCGTCATGGTCCAGTACGGGATGACGCCGCTGCAGGCGATCCAGAGCGCGACCGTGAACGCGGCCGAGGCGCTGGCGCGCAAGGACGTCGGCGTCGTCGAGCCGGGCCGCTACGCCGACATGGTGGCGGTGAAGGGCGACCCGCTCGTGGACGTCACCTTGCTGGAGGCGCCAACGGTCGTGATCCAGGGCGGCGCCGTCGTCAAGGGCGGCGCACTCTAAAGGCTGTCCAGGCGCTCCAGCATTGGCGCGCAGCGTTCCTTCAGGAGCGCATGCAGCAGCTTCACCGCGGGCGAGAACTGCTTGCGATGCGGGCACACCAGGCTCATCGGGGTGGCTTCGCCGGGCACGTCCGGCAAGACCACCTCGAGTCTTCCCGCCGTCACGTCCTCGCAGACGTCGAGCCAGGATTTATAGGCGATGCCTTCGCCCGCGACGGCCCAGCGCCGCACCACGTCGGCGTCGTCGCTGACCAGCGAGCCCTTGACCTGCACCATCTGGTCTCCTTCAGGCAGCGGAAAGCACCAGCGGTCATAGATGCGCCCGCGCAGGCGGTAGGCCAGGCAGCAGTGCGAGACCAGGTCGGCCAGCGCCCGCGGGCGGCCGCGCCGTTCGAGGTAGGCGGGAGCCCCGATCAGCACGCGCCGGTTGTGCGGCGCCACCGGCAGCGCGATGAAGCTGGCGTCGTCGATATGACCATAGCGCAGCGCGATGTCGACCGGATCGCGGAACACGTCCGCCACCTGATCCGACACCAGCAGTTGAATGTCCAGGCCCGGGTGCGCGCGCCGGAACTCCGCGATCCATGGCAGCAGCACGTTGCGGCCGAAGTCGGACGGCGCCGCCACCTGCAGCGTGCCGGACAGGGACGCATTCTCGCCGCGCATGCCGTCATGGCCGTCGCGCAGCGCCTGCAGCGCATCCTGGGCGAAGGGCAGGTAGCGCTTGCCTTCGTCGGTCAGGCGCAGGCTGCGCGTCGAACGCGCGAACAGGCGCACGTCGAGCTGGCGTTCGAGCCGCCCGATTGCCGCGCTGGCCTGGCCGGGCAGCAGGTTCACTTCGCGCGCGGCCTGCGAAAAGCTGCCGAGGGCGGCGGCGCGCACGAACAGCGATAGGTCGTTGAGACGGATCATTTTCTCTGCCACAGTGAAAGTGTAACCCTCCCGCGACACTGTTTCGCGGCCCGCCCCACCTCTAGAATCTTCGCCACTATTTGATTCACTTTATGCTCGGAGAAGAAAATGAAAGCGACAGTCTATACCCAACCCGGCCTGCCCATCGATGACCCGCAGGCCCTGGTCGATACCGAACTGCCGATGCCGGTGCCCGGCCCGCATGATCTGCTGGTCGAAGTGCGCGCAGTGTCGGTCAATCCGGTCGACACCAAGATCCGCCAGGGCGCCATCGACCTGGGCGGCGCCCTGCCGGATCCACCCGTGCTGGGCTGGGACGCCGCCGGCGTGGTGCGGTCCGTCGGCTCCGCCGTGACCCTGTTCGCACCGGGCGACGAAGTCTTCTATGCCGGCTCGCTTATCCGTCCCGGCTCGAACAGCCAGTTCCAGGTCGTCGACGAACGCATCGTGGGACGCAAGCCGCGCAACCTCGGCTTCGCCGAGGCGGCCGCCCTGCCCCTGACCTCGATCACGGCCTGGGAACTCCTGTTCGACCGCCTGCACGTGCCGGAAGGCGGCGGCGAGGGCAAGTCGGTGCTGATCGTCGGCGCCGGCGGCGGCGTCGGCTCGATCCTGGTCCAGCTCGCGCGCCAGCTCACCCAGCTGACCGTGATCGGCAGCGCCTCGCGCGACGCCACCCGCGAATGGGTCACCAAACTCGGCGCCCACCACACGGTCGACCATACCCGTCCGATGCAGCCGCAGCTGGCCGAGCTGGGCCTGCCCAACGTCGACATCGTGATCAGCCTGACCCATACCGACCGCCACTACCAGGACATCATCGCGGCGCTGGCGCCGCAGGGCCAGCTGGCGGTGATCGACGATCCGGCCACGCTCGACGCGATGCCGCTCAAGAGCAAGTCGCTGTCGCTGCACTGGGAGCTGATGTTCACCCGCTCGATGTACCAAACCCCCGACATGGTGCGCCAGCACGAGCTCCTGAACCGGGTGGCCGCAATGATCGAGGACGGTTCCCTGACCACCACGCTGGGCCAGCACTTCGGCACGATCAACGCCGCCAACCTGCGCCGCGCCCACGCCCTCATCGAGAGCAACCGCGCGATCGGAAAAATCGTCCTCGAAGACTTCTAAGGCGCAGATCGCTTAAGATTGCCAGATTCATCATCAGAAGGAGACTCATGAATATTCTGTCGGCCGCACAAAAACGCCACACCGCCAAAGCCTACGATGCGCAGCGCCGCATCCCTGAAGAAGTGATGCAGCAAGTGTATGACCTGCTGCGCTGCAGCCCGTCGTCGGTCAACTCGCAGCCCTGGCACTTCATCGTCGCCAACACGCCGGAAGGTCGTGCGCGCATCGCCAAGGCGGCGCAGGGCGGCTTTGCCTACAACGCGCCCAAGATCCTTGATGCGTCGCACGTGATCGTGCTGTGCTCGCGCATCGACATGGACGAGGCGCACCTGGAAGCCCTGCTGGACCAGGAGCATCGCGACGGCCGCTTCCGCGACGCCGCCGCGCGCGCCGGCCAGGATGCGGGACGCCGCGGCTATGTGCAGCAGCACCGCTTCGGCGACAAGGACGTGGCGCAGTGGCTCGAGAAGCAGGTCTATCTGGCGCTGGGCACCGCGCTGCTCGGCGCAGCCACGCTCGAGATCAACGCGACCCCGATGGAAGGCTTCGACCGCAAGATCCTGGACGAGGAGTTCGGCCTGAACGCGAAAGGCTTGAGCAGCCTGGTGCTGGTGAGCTTCGGCTATTCGTCGGAAAGCGATTTCAACGCCGGCCTGCCGAAATCGCGCCTGACGCAGGAAGCGACCTTCAGCTTCATCTGATCGCTCGATCGCGCCGCCCGGGGGGGGGCGGCAAGAACGACGGCCTGCAGCACTGCACGCCGTCGGTGACCCTGCAGGAAATCGCCCCGTCCTGGGTGAACACCGATAATGGCAAACTGTTTCATACCGCGCCGACTGCCCCGGTGCGCACTCCCGCAGAGCAGCCGTGCGCCTGTCGTCTGCCCCCGGCGTTATGCTGGGATGCTGCATTCGTCACGGATTTCTTCTTCTGGAGTAAGCCAATGAATCTGCCTTTCAAGCGCACACTCGTGCTGGCCACCCTGCTGTCCGCCGCGGCCAGCGCTTTTGCCCACCACGGGTGGAGCGAATACGATGCCAAGCAACCCCAACAGCTGACCGGCACCATCGAAGAATCCGGTTACCAGCAGCCGCACGGCTTCGTGCGCCTGAAGACGGCCGACAAGACCTGGCTCGTGGTGCTGGCGCCGCCGGGGCGGATGGAAAATCGCGGCCTGGCAAAGAACATGCTGGCCGTCGGCAACAAGGTCACCGTCTACGGCTATCCCAACCGCAGCAAGGACGATGAGTTGCGCGCCGAGCGCATCACCGTCGGCGACAAGGTGACGGAGCTGCGCTGAATTTCGTTCCGGACTTCGTCCAGGATGCGGCCGCCTGGGCCGCCGCGACGCCGCTGGCGCAGGTCTTGCGCGACGATGCCTGGCTGTATCCGATCGTCGAGATCGTCCACATCGTCGGCTTCACCGTGCTGGTGGGGGCGGCGGCGATGTTCGACCTGCGCCTGCTCGGCTTCGGCCGCAGCCTGCCGGTGCAGGCATTGGCGCGCCACCTGCTGCCATGGTCCTGGTTCGGCCTGCTGCTGATCGTGCCGAGCGGGTTGCTGATGTTTTCGACCCAGCCCGAGCTGTTGAGTAACGACGTATTCCTGCTCAAGCTGGCGCTGATCGTGGCGGCCGGCGCGAATGCCCTCGCCTTTCATGCCGGCCCCTGGCGCGGGGCGGCCCGCTGGATGGGTGCAGTGCCGGCCTGGGCCAGGCTGCATGCCGTGCTGTCGCTGCTGCTCTGGATCGCCGTGATCGCCTGCGGACGCCTGCTGGCGTATGTCTGATGGGCTGGCGACGGCGAGCCGGCGGCGATCGTGCTACAGTCTGTTGCCGCTTTTTCAGTCAACCACGATGCCCAAACAGTTCTCCACCTTCGCCGTCGCCTGCGCCATCGCCTGTGTGAGCGCCGGCGCCGCCCAGGCCGCGCTGCCGGTCTATGGTTTTGTCGTCAAGAATACCTACCCCCACGATCCCCAGGCCTTCACGCAAGGCCTGTTCTACCGTGATGGCCACCTGTACGAAAGCACCGGCCAGTATGGCCGCTCGACGATCCGCAAGGTGGAACTCAAGACCGGCAAGGTGGTGCAGAAGGCCGACTTGCCGAAGGAGGTGTTTGGCGAAGGGTCGACAGCAGTGGGCAACAACCTGATCGGCCTGACCTGGACCTCGCAGGTCGGCTATGTGTTCGACCTCAAGACCTTCAAGCTCAAGCAGAGCTTCAAGTACGAGGGCGAGGGCTGGGGCCTGGCCAGCGATGCGAAGCAGCTGTACATGAGCGACGGCAGTTCCTTCATCCGCATTCTCGACCCCAAGACGATGAAGGAGCTGCGCCGGGTGCAGGTCACGGCCGAGGGCCGTCCGGTCGAGCGCCTGAACGAACTGGAAATGGTCGACGGCGAGCTGTATTCGAACATCTGGGGCAGCGAACTCATCGCCCGCATCGATCCCGGCAGCGGCAAGGTGCTCGGGGTGATCGACCTCACCGGCCTGCTGCCGCGGGACCAGCGCGGCACCAGCGAAGTCGACGCCGTCCTCAACGGCATCGCCTGGGACGGCAAGGGCAAGCGCCTGTTCGTCACCGGCAAGCTGTGGCCCAAGGTGTTCGAGATCGAGCTGGTGCCCAAGCTGCGCAAATAAATTGCGCCGCTGAGCCAGGGAAGCTAGCTGCGGTCGGTGACGTCGATCACCACCTTGCCGAAGTGCGCGCCGGACGCCATGTGGCGATACGCCTCCCGGGCCTGGCCGAACGGGAACACACGGTCGATCACCGGCTTGACGCCGCTCACGTCCACGAAGCGCATCACGTCTTCCAGCATGGCGCGGCTGCCGACGTAGATGCCCACCAGGCGCTTGGCGCTGGCCAGCAGCGAGGCCGGATTGACGTCGCCGCCGAAGCCGCTGACGCCGCCGATGATGGCGACGCTCCCGCCCATTGCAGCGCTCGAGACCGATTTGTTGACCGTCCCCTTGCCGCCCACTTCCAGCACCACCTGGGCGCCGGCGCCGTGCGTGAGGTGCAGCACTTCGTCGTGCCACTCGGGAATCGCCTGGTAGTTGATCGTGTGGTGGGCGCCCAGCGCGCCCGCCCGGGCCAGCTTGTCGTCGCTGGACGAGGTGACGATGGTGCGCAGGCCGGCCGCGCGCGCCAGTTGCAGGCCGAGGATCGAGACGCCGCCGGTGCCCAGCAGGAGCACGGTATCGCCCGGCTTGACGTGATTGCTGGAGACGAAGATCGCGTTCCAGGCGGTGACGGCGGCGCACGGCATGGTGGACGCCTCGATGAAGGACAGGCCGGCCGGGATGAGGGCCAACGCGTCCTCGTGCAGGATGACTTCTTCGGCCAGCATGCCGTCGATGTCGCCGCCCAGGCCGTGACGTACCTTCTCCGGCGTCGGCCCGCCTTCCAGCCAGTGCGGGAAGAACGAAGCGGCCACGCGGTCGCCGACCTGCACCCGCGTCACGCCGGGACCGACCGCCAGCACTTCGCCGGCGCCGTCCGAGCACGGGATGATGGGATCCTCGACCGAGACCAGGTAGTTGCCGCCGGCGACCATCAGGTCGCGGTAGTTGAGCGAGACCGCATGCACGCGGATGCGCACTTCGCCCAGGCCGAGGTCGCGCTCCGGGTAGTCGATGCACTGGAGGCCGTCGATGTTCGCCCCGTGAATGATTTGATAAGCTCGCATGCCTAATCCCCTTGTGGTTGATCGGTAAACGGGCATTGTACGCGCGCGCCTGGGGGCGGGACGCTCGCCAGTTTCGTGTCCGGGTACCGGCTTTGATGATAAATTAGGAATCTTGGTTGCAATTTATAGAGGGAAGAATGGATGATCAAGCAACTTGGAAAGTGCTTAAAGCAGTCCTCGTGGTAGCCGGCCTGATCGCCTTTGGCATGGGTGTCCGGGCCGGGTGGGCCATGGCGCAAACATATTTTGAAACGAAGGATGCATCCCGCTACACCGGCTTGGCCACCATCAGCCAGAAAATCACGATGAACGCCGCGAACGCCGGCACGCCCAGGGCCACCCAGATCCTGAAATAACGCCAGTACAACGCCGGCAATGGCGTATCGCGCCGCGCCGCCTCTGCCGCCATGTCGCGCATGCGGATCTGCAGCCACACCACCGGCAGCCAGCAGGCGACGGCGACCACGTACAGGATGATCGACCACATGATCCACTTGCTGTGCAGCGGATAGCCGGCCAGGTGGATCAGGTAGAAACCGGTGGCCGGCTGCAGGATGACGGTGGTGGCGGTGAACAGCCAGTCGGCGACGACGACGTATTTCGTCACCACCGCGATCGCGCGCACGTCGCGGCTGACGGTCGCGAACAGCATGTACCAGGCCGACCCGATGCCGGTGCCAAACAGCAGCGTCGACGAGACGATGTGCAGCCACTTCAGCACCACGTAATCCATTATTTTTCCTCGAGCTGGTACAGCAGCCAGATCGCGGCCAGCATCGGCAGGTTCTTGGTCAGCGGGCCGTAGGGATGCAGCAGGAATTCAGGCAGCTTGAACGCGATCACGATCGTATA
Source organism: Massilia sp. UYP34 (assembly GCF_056279385.1). Taxonomy (NCBI): domain Bacteria; kingdom Pseudomonadati; phylum Pseudomonadota; class Betaproteobacteria; order Burkholderiales; family Oxalobacteraceae; genus Massilia; species Massilia sp. UYP34. The sequence goes on from NZ_JBWBRF010000001.1 coordinate 544,115, forward strand.
AATACCGATCAGGGCCAGTTGCGCCAGCCATAGCCAGCGCCGCCGCGCCAGGAACAGGATGCCCAGTCCCAGCAGCAGGTCGAAGGTGGCGGCGCCATACAGCATCAGCGGTTGCAGATCGGGGGGAATGCCGGTGCGCGCCAGCAGCGCGTAGCTGGCCTCGACCGGATACAGGCCGAAGGAGACGATCGCGGTCAGGATCCATACCGCGGCGATGCTGTAGCGGAGCATCGGCAGCAGCCAGCCGAGCTTGGCGCGCGCGCGTTCGCCGTCCGGGTCGCCGATGAAGTCGTCCGGTGAGCGCGGCAGATGCCCGAGCAGCACCGCCGTCTGCACGACGTCGGCCGTGTTGTCGCGGTCCAGCATGCTCAGCGCGTCGCGGCTGATGAGCGAACCGGGCAGGACGGCGGCCGCCAGCCGCGCCACCGGCCCCGGCAGGGTCAACACGCGCTGGCGCCCCATGCCCATGCGCGCGCGCAGCAGGCCGAGATAGTCGGTGAACGGCATCGCCTGCGGCCCCACCAGCGGCACCCGTATCGAGGTGCCGGCTCCCGGCATCATCGGCAGGCGGTGCTTGAGCAGGCCGACGATGGCCGACACCAGGTCGTCGACGTGGATCGGCTGCACCAGCTGGGGCTTTGCGCCGAAGCGCACGGCGAACGGCATGCTGGCCAGGGTGCGGAAGGTGCGGGCGCTGGCGCCGTCGCGGCCGTACACCAGCGAGGGCTGGACGATGTAGGAGCGCAGCGGCAGCGAGGCCAGGTAGTCGTCGGCATCGCGCTTGGACCGGTGGTAAGGCGTTGCCGCATCGCGGTCGGCGCCCAGCGCCGACAGCTGGATCACCATCTGCACGTCATGCGATTCGGCGCAGGCCGCGAACAGCGCGCGCGGCGCGTCGCGGTGCAGGCGGGCGAAATCCTGGCGCCCGCTTTCGCGGAAGATCCCCACCGTGTTGATCACTGCGTCGACGTGCGACAGGCGCGCCAGCCAGGTGGCTTTATCGGTATCTTTGGAAAAATCAGCGTGGATAGTGCTCAGGCGCGGGTCATGGCTTGTCGGAAGCACCGCTTCAGGCGAGCGTACCGCACACACGACGTGGTGGCCTTCGGTGAGCAACGCCTGCAGCAGATGTTGCCCGATGAAACCGCTCGCCCCCGTCAGCAAAATCCGCATCCGTTGTTCCCTTCACATCGAGTAAAAGAGGATTGTATGGAAAATACGGCATTACAGCGCGCACTTATCTCTGGGGCAACTTCGAGCATCCTGTCGACGGTGGCGATGTCCCTGGTCGGCAAGATCCAGACCGGCAGCGCTTATGCACCAACCAATGCCGTCAGCCACTATGTTCACGGCCGTAAAGCGGGCTACCGCGACCGCTTCTCGCTGCGTTACACGGTTCCCGGGTATCTGATCCACCATGCCAGCGCGACCTTCTGGTCGTTCGTGTTCGAGCGCGCTTTGGGAGGAGTCATGGACGCCAAGAATCCGATGGCCATCGCCGCCGCCTCGGCGGCAACGTCGGCATTCGCCGCCTTCACCGACTACAAGCTGACGCCGCGGCCGCTGCAGCCGGGGTATGAAAAGCGCCTGTCGCGCAATGCGCTGGGCGTGGTGTATGTGGGGTTTGCGATCGGACTGGCCATCGGGGCCGTCCTGACGCGGAAGGATCAGCCGCCGCGCTGAAGTGGAGCGATGGTGCGGGTAGGGTACCCGCACCAGGAAGAACGTCAGTGCGCGGCCGCTTTCTTGCCGCGCATGCGCTGTACCAGGGTCACGACCGCCAGCACCACGGCGCCGACCAGCACGCCGACCAGGGCATCGACCACGATCGGCGCCAGGAAAGCCAGCACCGGGCCGACCGCCGGGGTATCGGCGAGCGAGGCGGCGACGCCTTGCGAGAAATGGTGCACGGCTTCGATCGCGTGCGCGATGATGCCGCCGCCGACCATGAACATGGCGGCCGTGCCGACTACCGACAGCACTTTCATCAGGCGCGGCGCAGTCGCCAGCAAGCCCCTGCCCAGGCCGCGCGCGGCGCCGTTCTGGCTCTTGCTCAGGTGCAGGCCGGCGTCATCCATCTTGACGATGGCCGCCACCAGGCCGTAGACGCCGATCGTCATCGCCACCGCGATGGTGACCAGCACCGCCGCCTGCTGGCCGAGCGCCACGCCGGCCACGGTGCCCAGCGAAATCACGATGATCTCGGCCGACAGGATGAAGTCGGTGCGCACCGCGCCCTTGATCTTGTCCTTTTCGAGCTGGACGATGTCGATCGCAGGGTTGGCCACGGCCTTCTCGAGCTGCGCCTTGTGCTGGGCGTCGTCCTGCGCACTGTGCAGATATTTGTGCGCGATCTTTTCGAAGCCCTCGTAGCACAGGAAGGCGCCGCCGATCATCAGGAGCGGCGTGATCAGCCAGGGCAGGAAGACCGAGATCGCCAGCGCGGCCGGCACCAGGATCGCCTTGTTGATCATCGATCCCTTGGCCACCGCCCACACTACCGGCAATTCGCGGTCGGCCCTCACGCCGGTGACCTGCTGCGCATTGAGCGCCAGGTCGTCGCCCAGCACACCCGCGGTCTTCTTGGCCGCGATCTTGCTCATCGCGGCCACATCGTCGAGGATGGTGGCGATGTCGTCCAGGAGTGCAAGTAAACCGACTCCAGCCATAGCTCTGCTCCTTCATGTCAAGTTAATACAATATTAACAGAGCCAGCCAAATGCTGGCTACACGGTTCGCAGAGCCGTTCGGCGCGGCTTTTTGCGTTTCATGCCTGGAAATCTGCATCTCGTCGCTTTTGCCGGGTAACCAGCTGTCTGCATACGTATAGTGCGACACTGAAGGTTGCGGTACTGCAGCCTCGTCCCCCCAAACGAAGGAGATCATCCAATGAACACCGATTCGATCCAGCCTGCCGCTGCCGCTGCCGCTGCTGCTGCCACTTCCGCTCCGGCCCGCCGCGCCCGCGCGCCGAAGCGCAAGACCCGCATCACGATCTATCTCGACGACGAGGTGCTGAAGGAATTCCGCAACCTGTCCGAGCGTTGCGGCACCGGCTACCAGACCCTGATCAACGCCGCGCTGCGCAACCGTTTGGGTGGTCCGGTCATCGAATCTGGCGTCGCATAAGGCTTCCTTTCAAATTTCCCCCGGGGAGCGGCATTACACATAGCAATATTTATGCTAATCTTCCCGCTCTTTTAACCCCGGAGGGATTTATGAAAAAAGGCGAACTGATCGCAGAATTCGCGAAGCGCACCGAGATGTCGGGCGCTGCCGCAGGCGACGCCGTGAACACCATCATCGCGATCATCACCGAGCGCCTGAAAAAGGGCGACACGGTGGGCATCACCGGCTTTGGCACCTTCTCGGTGACCAAGCGCGCCGCACGCAAGGGCCGCAACCCTGCCACCGGCGAAGTGATCAAGATCGCGGCATCGAAGAGCCCGCGTTTCTCGGCTGGCGCGACCCTGAAGGCAGCGGTCAACCCGACCAAGAAGAAGTAATCCGTACCCGGCCTCGCGTCGCGGCCCGTGCGCGGGTCGCGCGCGCTGGCTGAATGTGCCGTTCCTTGCCTTTCCGGCAGCCGTATTCCCCCTCCTGCAGCACCATTCATTTTTTCACCGCCATGAGCTTCGCCACCTGGATCGCCTTCGTCATCGCCGGTTCGCTGATCGCCATTTCGCCCGGTTCCGGCGCGGTCCTGTCGATGTCGCATGGCCTGGCCTACGGCCTCAGGAAAGCCAGCGCGACCGTCCTCGGCCTGCAGCTGGGCCTGATCCTGGTGCTGGTCATCGCCGGCGCTGGCGTCGGTTCGCTGCTGCTGGCGTCCACGGTCGCCTTCACGGCGGTCAAGGTGATCGGCGCGCTGTACCTGATCTACCTCGGCGTCAGCCAGTGGCGCGCCGCCCCGGCGCCCGGCCCGACGGCGTCGACCGCCGGCCTGGAAGCGCATCCGTCCTTCGGCAAGCGCGTGCTGACCGGTTTTTTCACCAATACCACGAACCCCAAGGGCATCATCTTCATGGTCGCCGTGCTGCCGCAATTCATCGCCAAGGATGCGCCGCTGTTCACCCAACTGGCGATCCTGGGCGTGACCATGGTGGCGATCGATTCGATCGTGATGCACGGCTACGCCGCCCTGGCCGCCTCGATGCAGCGCTTCATGCGCGATCCGCGCCACATGCGCCTGCAGAACCGCGTGTTCGGCGCGGTACTGGTGCTGATCGGTTCGATGCTATTCTTCGTCAAGCGCCAGCCTGCCTGAGGCTTTGTCCTGTCGGCGACTATTTCCGCTATGCCGGCAGATGCAACTTTGTGTAACCCGCGTTGTCCACGCGGGAGTGCGAGCGTTGTAATGAGGCTGAGCCACCCCGTCCGCGTTCCATCCTGGAGCATCTCATGACCCATCGCCTCGCCTATTCCGCCGCCCTGCTGACCGTGGCAACGCTGGCCGCGTTCTCCACAGGCGCGACCGCGCAGACCGTGCTGCAGACCGATCCGCCTGGCCAGGCCGAGGTGGCAGGAAGCGGTGTCATGGAGACCGAGCCGCCGGGCCGGGTCGGCCGCGTTTCCCTGGTCCAGGGCCAGGTCGAGATCGGCGGCGACGTTGGCGCCGAGAGCAGCGCCGCCGTGGTCAACTGGCCGGTCACCACGCGCAACCTGGTCACGACCTCGCCCGGCGCGCGCACCGAGATCCGGATCGGCTCCACCTCGATCCGGCTGGACGGCGACAGCTCGCTCGAGTTCACCGAACTGGACGACGACAGCCTGCGTCTGCGCCTGCACTTCGGCAGCGCCAGCATCCGCGTCATGAACAGCGAGGTGGCGCCCGAGTTCGAACTGCGCACGCCCCAGGCGACCGTGCGCCTGACCGAGCCGGGCCGCCTGCGCGTGGATGCCGACCGCGTGCCCGACACCAGCCTGGTGAGCGTGCTCGACGGCGAGGCCCAGGTCGACGGCGCCGGCGCCAGCCTCACCGTGCGCGCCGGCCGCAGCGCCGAGGTGCGCGACGAAGACGTGAGTACGCGCCAGGCGCGGCGCGACGAATTCGACGACTGGGCCCTCACGCGCGACCAGACGCTGGTGGCCGAGCAATCCTCGCGCCACATCGGCACCGAGATGACCGGTTACGAAGAACTCGACCGCTACGGCAGCTGGAGCACCCACGCCGACTACGGCAGCCTGTGGACGCCGACCGTGGTGGCGTCCGGCTGGACGCCCTACCGCGACGGCCAGTGGAGCTACATCGCGCCGTGGGGCTGGACCTGGGTCGACAACGCGCCATGGGGCTATGCGCCCTTCCATTACGGCCGCTGGGTGCAGGTGCGCGACCGCTGGGCCTGGGCCCCGGGCCGCCTCGAGCGGCGGCCGGTGTGGTCGCCGGCGCTGGTCGGCTGGGTCGGCGGCGGCAACTGGAGCGTCGGCTTCGCCTCGCACGACCTGCACGCGCATGGCTGGTATCCGCTCAGCCCCTACGACCGCTACGTGCCCGGCTACCGCCTGTCCGGCGAGCGCCTGCGGCGCCTGAACGACTGGCGTCACGCCAGCCGCCGCGCGGACCGGCACCGGCCCGGGCACCACGGCCTGACCGTGGTGCCGCGCGAACACTTCGGCGGCCGTGGTCCGGTGGTGGTGCCGCGCGCGCCGCGCCCCGACCGCCCGAACTTCGCGCTGCCGCGCGGACAGGGCAGCGCCCCGCCGCCGCCGCTGGTGGCGCGCGCCGGCTGGAACCGCGCGACCGATGAGCGGCGCGACCTGCTCGAGCGGCGCGAGGCGCGAGCGCGCCTGGAGACCGGCCAGGTGACGCGCGACGGCTTCGTGCAGGATCGCCGTTTCGCGCCGGATCCGATGGCGCGCCAGCGCGAGAGCAACGAGCGCCTGTCGCGCGAACGCCTGCAGCACCAGGAGCGCGTCATGCGCCAGCAGGAACAGCGCGACCGCATGCAGCGCGACCTGGACAACCGCATGCAGGCCGACCGCATGGGCTTCGGGCGCCACGCCGAGCGCGAACGCGAGCAGCGCGAGCGCATGCGCGAGCGGGCCGAACGCGGCCAGCAACTGCAGCAGCAGCAGCGCCCGCCCGCCATGGCGACCAATCCGGCGCCGGCGTTTTCTCGTCCCGACTTGCGTCCCGACATGCGTCCCGAGTCTCGTCCCGAGCCACGCCCGATGCCGCGGCCCGACATGCGTCCGCCGCCGCAGATGGTGGTCTCCCCGCCGCCGCAGATGGTGGCACCGCCCGCGCCGCGCCCGCAACCTTCCACGCCCGCCTTCACGCCGCGCGGCGGCGGCGAGCAGCGCGCCCATACCAATGCGCGCGGCGAGCAGATACAGGAACGCTGAGGAAAACGCCGGCATTGGCTACAATGCGCATTTACACAGGATTAGTCATGGACCCGAAAGAATCCCTCATCGAATACCCGAGCGAATTCCCGATCAAGGTGATGGGCGCGACCCATATCGATTTCGCTCCCACCATCGTCGCGCTGGTGACCCAGCTGGATCCGACTTTCCATGAAGGCAAGCTGGAAACCCGTCCGTCGGCCAAGGGCAACTACACCGGCCTGACCGTCACCATCACCGCCACCAGCCGCGAGATGCTGGACGAGGTGTACCGCACCCTGTCGACCCACCCGATGGTCAAGATGGTCCTGTAACGGCACATTGCCATATCGATAACCGGCGGGCCGGGCTGCCTGTTTGGCAGGCACATCCGATCGCGCTGGCTTATAATGACGGGGCTGTCCCATCCTATGGCCCGATTTTCGCGCGCTGATTCGCGTCCCGATTCCATGTCTTCGATCCACCCCGCCGCGCCGCTCGTCCGTGAACTCGGCCGGGCCGACTACGAACCCACCTTCGCCGCCATGCGCGCCTTCACCGACGCGCGCACGCCCGAGACCCGGGACGAACTGTGGATCGTCGAGCACCCGCCCGTGTTCACGCTGGGCCTGGGCGCCGACCCGGGCCACGTGCTGGCGCCGCACGGCGTGCCGGTGGTCCAGACCGACCGCGGCGGCGAGGTTACCTACCACGGCCCGGGCCAGGTCGTGATCTACCTGTTGATGGACTTGCGCCGCAACAAGCCGGGCGGCAAGCTGTATGCGCGCCAGTTTGTGGAAAAAATCGAACAGGCGGTGATCGATGTATTAGGGGCGTATAATCTGGCCGGTGAGCGCATCGCCGGCGCGCCCGGCATCTATATCGCCGCAGGCCCGCGCAAGGGCGCCAAGATCGCCGCGCTCGGCCTCAAGGTGCGCGGCAACGGCTGCACCTATCATGGCGTATCGCTGAACGTGGGCATGGACCTGGCCCCGTTCTCCTGGATCAACCCGTGCGGCTATTCGGGACTGGCCACGGTCGACATGCGCACCATGGGCGTCGAGGCGCCGCTGGCCGATGTCCAGCAGGCGCTGGCCCGGGCCCTGGTCGTGCATCTCGGACAGCAGACCAGTACGCAGGTCGACCCCGGCCAGTCCGAACCGAACAAACCAACTGACGCCCTTCTGGGGCAACGAGCCAAATGACTTCCGAAATCGACACCGGCATCGCCTCCGCATCCGCCTACAACGCCAGCGAAAAGCAGAAAGGCGCCAGCAAGACGTCGCGCATCCCGATCAAGATCGTGCCGATCGCGGACGTCGAGCGCCTGAAAAAGCCGGACTGGATCCGCGTCAAGGCGGCCACCGCTTCGTCGCGCTTCTACGAGATCAAGGACATCCTGCGCGCCAACAATCTGGTGACGGTGTGCGAGGAAGCCAGCTGCCCGAACATCGGCGAATGCTTCGGCAAGGGCACGGCGACCTTCATGATCATGGGCGACAAGTGCACCCGCCGCTGCCCGTTCTGCGACGTCGGCCACGGCCGTCCGGATCCGCTGGACGTGAACGAGCCGGGCAACCTGGCCAAGACCATCGCCGACCTGCGCCTGTCCTACGTCGTGATCACCTCGGTCGACCGCGACGACCTGCGCGACGGCGGCGCCGGCCACTTCGTCGAGTGCATCCAGAAGACCCGCGCGCTGTCGCCCAACACCAAGATCGAGGTGCTGGTGCCGGACTTCCGCGGCCGTCTCGAAAAAGCATTGAACATCTTCGCCGACGGCTTGCCGGACGTGATGAACCACAACCTGGAAACCGTGCCGCGCCTGTACAAGGAAGCGCGTCCGGGCGCCGACTACACCCACTCGCTGGTGCTGCTGCGCGACTTCAAGAAGATGTACCCGGGCGCGGTCACCAAGTCGGGCCTGATGGTCGGCCTGGGCGAGACCGACGAAGAGATCCTGGAAGTGATGCGCGACATGCGCGAGCACGACATCGACATGCTCACCATCGGCCAGTACCTGGCGCCGACCAACTCGCACCTGCCGGTGCGCCGCTACGTGCATCCTGATGTCTTCAAGATGTTCGAAGAAAAGGCCTACGAGATGGGCTTCGTGCACGCCGCCGTGGGCGCGATGGTGCGTTCGTCGTACCACGCCGACCAGCAGGCGCACGAGGCGGGCGTCGCAGCGTAATTCGATTCCGCGTTCGATCGAAGGGACGGCTTGGCCGTCCCTTTTTGCTTCCAGGCATCGGCGCGAGGCCCGCGCCGCCAGCGCGATATAGTGACGACAACCAGACATCCAGCACCGATCCATGAGCGACCACCGAGATTTGCCTACTTCCGACAACCTCGAGCACGACGACGCCTTCCTCGAGCGTGAACTCGGCCTGGCCGCGCGCGGCGTCGAACTGGTCAAGATGGAAGGCCGCGTGTTCCTGCGCTTTTCCGGCGAGGTGCAGTACGACGGCCTGCGCGTGCCCTACCGCCTGGTGCCGGCGCGCGGCGTGCTGGCCAAGCCGAGCAAGTGGCGCAAGATGGACTTGCTCGCGCGGCGCGTGCTGATCGAGGAACGCACCCACGAGGAAGATCTGCGGCGCCTGCACCTCGAAACCGAGGAATTCGTGCGCGACATCGCCGAAGACGCCGACGAATTCGGCTGGGATCCGATGACCTTCCTCGACGTGCTCGACGAGCTCGAGACCTCCGAGCCGGCCGAGTACGTGTTCCAGCGCATCTCGCAGCGCCTGACCCACGCGGCCGAGCGCGAAGAGGAAGAGCGCCATGCGGCGCGCACCAAGGAAAGCATCAACCTGGCCGAGTATCCGCAGTCGTTCGAGGTGGCCAGCCGCATGCAGCGCAAGTTCATCGCCCTGCTCGGGCCCACCAACTCGGGCAAGACCCACCGCGCGATGGAAGCGCTGGCAAAGGCCGCCAGCGGCGTCTATCTCGCGCCGCTGCGCCTCCTGGCGCTGGAGAACTACGAGCGCCTGCAGGCCGCGCGTCCGCACGGCGCGCATGGCGACGCGCTCAAGGTCAGCCTGATCACGGGCGAGGAACGGCGCCTCGAGGAAGGCGCGACCCATGTCGCCAGCACGGTCGAGATGCTCGACACCAGGACGCCGGTGGAAGTGGCCGTGATCGACGAGATCCAGATGCTGGCCGACCGCGACCGCGGCGCCGCCTGGACCGCCGCCGTGGTGGGGGCGCCGGCGAACGTCGTGTACCTGGTCGGCGCGCCGGAAGCGCGGCGCGCGATCGAGGCGCTGGCCGAGCGCCTGGAAGTGCCGCTCGAAGTCCATGTGCTCAAGCGCATGGGGCCGCTGTCGATGGAGCCGTCCAGCGTGCGCAAGCTGTCGAACCTGCGCCGCGGCGACGCCGTGATCTGCTTCTCGCGGCGCGAGGTCCTGATGTGGCGCGACATGATCACCGAGAAGGGCCTGTCGGTGGCGACGGTCTACGGCAACCTGTCGCCCGAGGTGCGCCGGGCCCAGGCCGAGCGCTTCCGCGAAGGGCAGGCCGACATCGTGGTCGGCACCGACGCGCTGGCGATGGGCCTGAACATGCCGATCGCGCGCATCGTGATGACCACCACGGTCAAGTACAACGGCTACGAGGAAGAAGAGATCCCCGCGGCGCTCGCCAAACAGATCGCGGGCCGGGCAGGGCGCTACGGCGTGCACGAGGAAGGCTTCGTCGCCGGCTACGACGACGACACCCACCAGGTGATGCGCGCGCTGATGAAGGAAAAGATCCCGCCGGTGGCCGCCACCGGTTTCGCGGTCGCGCCGTCGCTCGAGCAGCTGCACCGCATCGCGGCGGTGACCGGCGAGACCTCGCTGGTCAAGCTCCTGAAACGCTTCGTGCACAACATCGACGTGCCGGACGGCTTCTTCTACCCGCGCATCCAGGATGAACAGAACGAGCGCGCCGAATGGCTCGACACGCTGCCGCTGTCGGTGGCGGAAAAATTCATGCTGTCGCTGGTGCCGATCTCGAGCCGCGTGCCGGTGCTGCAAAGCGCCTGGGAACACTGGGCGCTGTCGCTGGCCAAGAAAAAGGTGGTCAAGCTGCAGCCGAACCCGAATCCGCAGCACCTGTTCACTATGAACCTGCAAGAGATCGAGGATACCTGCCGCCTGTATTCGGCCTATGCCTGGCTGGGCTACCGCGAGCCGGAATACTTCCCGAGCATCGAGCTGGCCTTGGCGCTGGCGCGCGAGGCGGCGGAGCGGGTCGATGCGGTGCTGCAGCAGCAGAATTCGGCGGCGCGCAAAAGACAGGGCGGGAAGCCGGGTGGGGGGAAGCGCCAGGAAGGGCGTAGGCGGTGATGGCTGAGCTCAGAACTCGGAATAGACGCGATACCCGAAACAACCACGCACTCCCGGTGTACGATGCCGTTTTTTACAATAACATCGAGACACCATTGAATACCAAGCACACCCCGCAAGCCTTCAACGAATTCGGCGCCACCTTCCTCCCCGGCCACCTGGGCATCCGCATCCTTGACGTCAGCCCCGGCAAGCTGTCCGCCGAGATGAAGGTCGAGCCGCATCTGCTGGCGCCCAATGGCTACCTGCACGCCGGCAGCGTGGTCACCCTGGCCGACACCTGCGCCGGCTACGGCTGCATCAGCAACCTGCCGGAAGGCGCGCAGAACTTCACCACCATCGAACTGAAATCGAACCACCTGGGCACCGCGCGCGAAGGCCTGCTGTCCTGCACCGCCACCGCCGTGCACCTGGGCCGCACCACGCAGGTGTGGGACGCCACCGTCATCGATGCGGCCAGCGGCAAGACCATCGCCCTGTTCCGCTGCACCCAGATGATCCTCTACCCGAAGGCGTAGGGTTGGCGGCTTGGCCGCCGACGCGGTGAGCGTTGGCAGCCGCGTCATCCGGCACGAAAGCGGAGCCGATATTCAGCCTACCCCGCCAGTTCCTTCTCGATCAGCTTGTGGACCGCCGCGAAATCGGGCTCGCCCACGTAGGTCTTGAGGATGCGGCCCTCCTTGTCGATCAGGAAGGTGGTCGGGGTCAGGGTGACGTCGCCGAACTGGCGCGCGATATCGCCGGCCGAATCCAGCACCACCTTGAACGGCAGCTTGCGCTGCTCGGTGAAGTTCAGCACGTAGTCGGGGCGGTCGTACTGCATCGCGACCGCGACGAATTCCAGGCCCTGGTCCTTGTACTTGTTGTACGTCGCGACCATGTCCGGCATCTCCTTGACGCAGGTGACGCAGGAAGTGGCCCAGAAGTTGACCATCACGACCTTGCCGCGCAAGGATTGGGTGCTGATCTTTTCGCCGGCGATGCTGATGAAGGTGACGTCAGGCGCCTGCGTAGTGCTGCTGAACGAGGCGTAGCCGATGCCGGCCAGGGCGAGCACCACGGCGCCGATGGCGGCGGGCTTGAACCAGGAACGGGAAGAGGTGGGAGCGGTCATGGTCGTCGATATAAAAAAACGGCAGGACCATTATAGTCCTGCCGCTTGCCCAGGGCCGGTAAAGCCCGTGGTCAGTTCAGCGAAACCTGCGCCGGGCTGTTCTGCCGTACGCGCGGATCCTCTTCATTGATGTATTCAAAGATCTTCACCACGCGGGTCACGCCCGAGACGCCCTTGGCGACATCGGCGGCGATATTGCCTTCGCGTGGCGTGACGAGGCCCATCAGGTAGACCACGCCGCGTTCGGTGGTGACCTTGAACGAGATTGCCGACACGGTCTTCATGTCGACCAGGCTGGTCTTGACCTTGGTGGTGATCAGGGCGTCGTTCGAACGCGAGGTATAGCTCGACGAACCGGAAACCGCCAGCTCGTTGATGACCGAGACCACGTTGGCGATCGCGCGCACTTCGCGTTCGGCCGCCTGCTTCATCGCTTCGTCGCGCACTTCGCCGGTGAGCAGCACGCGGCGGTTGAAGCTGGTGACGTTGACGTTGCCGGCGCCGCCCGTGATTTTGCGCATTTCCAGCTCGGCCTTGACCGTGATCGACTTGTCCTCGGTCTGGGCGCCCAGCGTGCGGCGGTCGACCGTGGACATGGCGCCGGCCACGCCGGCGCCGACGATGAGGCCGAAGCAGCCCGACAGCGAAGCGGCCAGGGTGGTGCCCAGGATAATCTTGGTCAGCAGCGCGGCCATGGGCCGGCGGGTGTTACGCATTCTCGTCTCCTCCGAACAGCGCGACGTCGATGCCGTCGCAGATGCAGTGAATGGCGCACAGGTGAACTTCCTGGATGCGCGCGGTGCGTGCATGCGGGACGTTGATGTGCACGTCGGCGTCGGTCAGCAGCTTGGCCAGTTGGCCGCCGTCCTTGCCGGTAAAGGCCACGATGCGCATTTCGCGCTCCAGGGCCGCCTCGACCGCGGCCAGCACGTTGGACGAGTTGCCCGAGGTCGAAATCGCCAGCAGGATGTCGCCCGCCTGGCCGAATGCCTGCACCTGCTTCGAGAAGATCTCCCGGAAGCTGTAGTCGTTGCCGACCGCGGTCAGGATCGAGGTGTCGGTGGTCAGGGCGATCGCCGGCAGCGGAAAGCGCTCGCGCTCGAAACGGCCGACCAGCTCGGCCGCGAAGTGCTGGCAGTCGGCGGCCGAACCGCCGTTGCCGCAGGCCAGGATCTTGTTGCCGTTGGAAAGGGCGCTGAACATGAGTTCTACTGCCGCCGAAATGGAAGGAGCCAGGGTGGCGGCCGACTTCATCTTCAGGTCGGCGCTCTCCTGGAAGTGAGCGAGGATGCGTTGAGTATTCATAGCCGAGGATTATAGTGCAGCGGCAACCCCACCTGAGCAAGCGTAGTAAAAATTGCTTACACTTCAATGATGTTCCGCAACCATTCAATCTGCCCGCTATCGATGGCGACCAGGTCGAAACGGCAGGGAGGAGTGACGGGATAACGCAATAGGTAGACTTGCGCCGCACAGACCAGGCGGCGCATCTTGGCAGGGGTGATGCTGGCGGCGGCGCCGCCGTGCTCGCGGTCGGCGCGCTGGCGCACCTCGACGAACACCAGGGTTGCGCCATCGCGCATGATCAGGTCGATCTCGCCGCCCTTGCAGCGAAAATTTTCCTCGACCGGGGACAGTGCATGGCGCTTCAGGTAATCGCGGGCGGTGCGTTCCCATTCCCGGCCCTGGGCCTGGCGTCGGGACAGGCGCAGGGGCCACATCTCATTGGCCGGTCAGGCCGGTCGCGACCGGTTCGAACACGCGGCGCGGTGGCGGGACACTGTTGCCGCCGGCATCGTCGGTGAGGATGTTGTCAAGCGGGGCGTTGTCGCGCACCACGACGCCGGTCTCGACGCGGCGGAAGGCGCGCTGGTTCGGTCCACCGGGTTGCCCCATGTTCACCGACAGGCGGCCGGTGGCGCCGTCGAGCTCGAACGAACCGGTGGGGCGCTGCGCCAGCTCGCGCGCGATGCGGTAGGCGTCGATGCCGAGCGCGTACAGGCGCTGCGGGTCGAGACCCTGGCTGGCGCCGTTCCAGCGCGGATAGCCGGCGACCGCCGGATGGTCGGGCTGCACCGTCCAGGGCAGGTCGAGGAAGCGCACGCCGACCAGTTCGGACGGTACGCTGGACAAGTCGAGGCCGGGATTGACGGAGGCGGCGCCATAGGTCGGCAGCGAGGTGCCGATCGCGCTGCGTACCTGGCGCAGGCCGTTGGCGTCGAGCGCGGCGTAGACCAGCTGCGGCGGTTCGGCGGACAAGCGGGCGCGCAGCTCGGCCAGCGCATTGCCGTCGACGTAGCCGCCTTCGGCCGGCAGCTCGACCGTGGCGTGCATGCGGCCCAGTTCGGCCCAGCGCTGGCTGAAGGCGCCCGACAGGCGTTGCTGCCAGGCGGCGCGGCCGGTGAGCACCAGGGCCTGGCCGGCCGGCTGCTCGGCGGCGGCCCACTCGGCCACCTGGCGCGCTTCGTCTTCGAGCGACAGGCCGATCACCAGCATCTGGCGCGGCAGCGGGGCATTGATTTGCGGGTGGTTCAGGGCGATGGTCGGCTTGTTGACCGCGCCGCTGGTGGCCAGGGCCGCCACGGCGGAACGCGCCAGCGGACCGACCACGATATCGTTCTGCCCGGCTGCGCCGCGATAGGCGTCGAGCGCGGCCGGCGACGAGTCGCCGGTGGGCACCAGGTTGACGGTGACGCCTTCGGGTTGCCGTTCGTGGGCGGCCATGAAGCCGGCGCGCACCGCTTCGGCCGGCTGGGCCAGCGCCGCCGAATCGAGCGGCAGCAACAGCGCCACGCGCACGGCCGGGCCGCTGTAGGGCGCCGAGAATGGCACCGACGACGGCGCTGCCGCGCGCGGGCTGCCGTCGGCGCTCGGCGGCAGTTCGACCGGATTGGTCTGTACGCCACTTTCAGGACGCGGCGGCGGCGTGTAAGCTGGCGCCGGCGGCGGCGCATTCGTCACCGGCGTCGCGGGACCGCACGCGCCGCCCGGCATGCCGCAACCGGTATCGGGAGGCAATGGCGTACTGCCGCAGCCAGCGAGCAATGTGGCAACTGAGGTAAGTACGGCGGCCGCGAGCAAGCCCGGTAGATTTTTTTTCTTCAGCATCGGAACCCTTATGACAGATCAGCAGACCATCGACATCGCCCGACTTCCCGTCATGGGCGAGGCGGCCCAGCAGTCCTATCCTACCGCAACGCTGTATGTCGTGGCTACTCCGATCGGCAACGTCACCGACATCACCCTGCGTGCGCTGCACCTGCTGGCATTGGCCGACGTGGTCGCCTGCGAGGATACGCGCAAGACCGGCGCGCTGCTGCAGCGCTTCGGCCTGTCCCAGCCGACCATCGCCGCACACCAGCACAACGAGCGCGAAGTGGCCGACAAGATCGTCGAGCGCCTGCGCGCCGGCCAGCGCGTGGCGCTGGTGTCCGACGCCGGCACGCCGGGCGTGTCCGACCCTGGCGCGCGCATCGTCGATGCGGTGCGTAGTGCCGGCCTGAACGTGGTGCCGCTGCCCGGCCCCTCGGCCGCGATCGCGGCGCTGTCGGCCAGCGGCCTGGTCAACGACCGCTTCCACTTCGTCGGCTTCCTGCCGGCCAAGGCCAAGGGCCGCGAGGCGGCGCTGGCCGCGCTGGCGCGCGAGACCTCGACCCTGGTGTTCTATGAGGCGCCGCACCGCATCAATGATTGCGTCGAGGCGCTGGCGGCGGCGTTCGAGCCGACCCGGCAGGTGGTGTTTGCCCGCGAGCTGAGCAAGATGTTCGAGGAAGTGCACCGCTGTGAACTGAAGGATGCGCTGGCCTGGATCGCGGCCGACCAGCACCGCGAGCGCGGCGAATTCGTGGTGCTGGTGGCCGGCGCCGTCGACGCCACCGACGCCGAGGACGTCGAAGCCGAGCGCGTGCTGCAGATCCTGTTGAGCGAGTGCAGCGTGAAGCAGGCGGCCAACCTGGCGGCGCAGATCACGGGCCGCAAGAAGAATGCGCTGTACGAGCGCGCGCTGCAGATCAAGGGCGGATGACGGGTCACCACTTGCACCCCGAATCCTTTTTCTCCATCAATAAATAAATCGGCGCCAGCAGCCCGCCCGGAAGGCCGTCCTTGCAATCGGGCCGCTTGGCTGCGCGGATGCCGCGCGCCAGCTTGGATTCGGTCTGCAGCGCCGGCTCGGGAAATTGCGCCAGCGCCGTGCCTTCCTTCGACGGATCGCGCAGGTGGGCATTCGCGCGCGCCACCGCGCGCGCGGCGTTCATGTCGAACTTCGGCGCCGGTTCCGCGGCTTCTTCCTGTTGCACGACGAATGGATCGGGTGCGGCGCTTGCGCTGTCCGGGACCGCGATCACGGCTTGCGGCGGCGCCGGTCGGGTGGTGCGCGGTGCGGTGGCGTTCGGGGCCGGCGCAGGGGGACGAACGATGTCCGGCTCCGGCGGTGGCGGTGGCGCTGGCGGTGGCGGTGGCGGTGGCGGGGCCGGCGGGGCGATCCAGACCGAGAGCACCGTCGGCTCGGCCGGCCCGGACTCCATCGTCCGGAAGGTCGTATGCCGGTACGCCAGCAGGAACAATGCATGCACCGCGATCGATACCACTATGCCGACGACGACGCGGCGATTGCCGTGACGCAGGCTGGCAGGATCGCCGTAGCTCAGAGCCATATGCATGACATACCTACCTCAACTTAACTTTAGAAAACTACCAACTCACTATTTTGCAACGAAAACTTGACCGGGTCACGCGAAACCGCTATGATCTCGCTTCTTCGGAGTGTAGCGCAGCCCGGTAGCGCACCTGGTTTGGGACCAGGGGGTCCAAGGTTCGAATCCTTGTACTCCGACCAGTATCAAGAAAAAAGCCGACAACGCGAGTTGTCGGCTTTTTTCGTTGTGGCGTTGGCTGGCGCTGGCGATCCGCGCGTGGACGGCAAAGCCGTCCACCCTGCGTGGTGACGATGGTCGCGCCGAGCGCGAAAAATTATCCGGCGCGCCTGGCCGCGATCGCGTTGCCGGCGCGGCTGATGCTCTTGCGGCCCAGTTGCTGCGAGATGAACAGGCCGGCGTCGACCACCTGGTCGAGATCGATGCCGGTCTCGATGCCCAGCCCCTGCATCAGGTACAGCACGTCCTCGGTCGCCACGTTGCCGGTCGCGCCCTTGGCATACGGGCAGCCGCCCAGGCCGGCCACCGAGGAGTGGAAGATCGCCACCCCGACCTCCATCGCCGCATAGATGTTGGCCAGCGCCTGGCCGTAGGTGTCGTGGAAGTGTCCTGCCAGCTGGGCGATCGGGAATTCCTGCGCCGCGCGCAGCATCACGGCCTGCGTCTTGCGCGCGGTCGAGACGCCGATGGTGTCGGCGATGTCGATTTCGATGCAGCCCAGGTCGCGCATGCGCGCCACCACGTCGCCGACGGCGTCGAGCGGCACCTCGCCCTGGTAGGGGCAGCCGAAGGCCGTGCTGATCGATCCGCGCAGGCGCAGGCCGTATTGCTGCGCCGCGCGCGCCACCGGTTCGAAGCGGGCGATCGACTGGGCGATCGAGCAGTTGATGTTCTTTTGCGAGAAGGCCTCGGAGGCCGCGCTGAACACGACCACCTCGTCGGCGCCGCCGGCAAGGGCGGCCTCGAAGCCCTGCATGTTCGGCACCAGCGCCGAATAGACGGTCCCGGGACGGCGCTCGATGCGCGCCAGCACCTCGGCGCTGGTCGCCATCTGCGGCACCCATTTCGGCGAGACGAAGGCGGCCGCTTCCACGTTGACGAAGCCGGCGCGCGCCAGGCGCTCGACCAGTTCCACTTTCACGTCGGCGCTCAGCGCTTCCTTCTCGTTCTGCAGGCCGTCGCGCGGGCCGACTTCGACGATCTTGACCTTGGCGGGTAAGGTGGGCAAGGCGGCGGGTTGTTGGTTCATGTCAGTATCCACGTTGGCGGTCGACCAGGTCGTCGACCGGTTGGCCGTCTTCCAGGGCGCCGATCTTGGCGGCGATCTGGCGCACGGCATCCGTGCGCATGGTGAGCGCCGAGATGTGCGGGGTGAGGGCGATGCGCGGCTCGTTCCAGAACGGATGCGGGGCCGGCAGCGGCTCGTGGCGGAACACGTCGAGCGTGGCGCCGGCGATGTGGCCCGAGCGGATCAGCGTCATCAGGTCCGGCTCGGCCAGGATGGCGCCGCGCGAGACGTTGATCAGGTAGGCGCCGGGCGCCAGCTTGCCCAGCCGGTGGCGGTCGAGCAGGTTGGTCGTCTCCGCGGTGAGCGGCAGCAGGCAGACCAGCACCCGCGTGCCATGCAGGAAGTCGTCAAGCCCCTCCATGCCGGCATAGGTCGGCACGCCGGGGATGTCCTTCGGGCTGCGGCTCCAGCCGCGCACCGGGAAGCCGAAATGGCGCATCGCCGCGACCACTGGCATGCCGAGCTTGCCCAGTCCCATGACGCCGATCGTGAACGACTCTTTCGGATGCTGGGGCAGCGCATTCCAGGCGCCGTGCCGGGCCTGCTGTTCGTATTCGTCGAAGCGGCGGAAATAGCGCAGCACGGCGTGCGCCACGTACTCGGCCATCTGCACGCCCATGCCGGCGTCGCCCAGGCGCACCAGCGGCACGCGCGGCAGCGCGTCGCCGAACTTGAGCACGGCGTCGACGCCGGCGCCCATCAGGAAGATCGCCTTGACCTCGCCGAGCTGCGCCAGCAGGCCGGGCGCCGGGTTCCACAATACCGCGTAATCGCAAGGAGGCAGTAGCTGGCCCTCCTTCCAGGTGACCGTCTCGACGCCTGGCATCACGGCCGAGAACTCGCGTTCCCATGGCTCGATGACGCCATCGCCCCGGTACAGGACAATGCGCATGTCTCCCCCTCGTTTTTTGTCAGGGTGGTTCTTGTATGTTCGCTTACGCCGCCTTGAAGGCCAGCAGCGGCGCGCCATCCGCCACCTGGTCGCCGACCTGGTACAGCACTTCTTCCACCAGGCCGTCGCTCGGCGCGGAAATCGTGTGTTCCATCTTCATCGCTTCCATGATCACCAGCGGCTCGCCCTTCGCCACGGTCTCGCCGGACTGGGCCAGTACCGCGACCACCTTGCCCGGCATCGGCGCCGTCAGGCGGCCTCCGGCAGATTCAGTCTCGCCAGCATGTGCCATCGGGTCATTGTACGTCAGCGTGTGATGGTGGCCACCGCTAAACACATGGAATGTGTCGCCATCGCGGCGCACGGCGCCATGCACGGCGGTTTCGCCCAGCCGCAGCGCCAGCTCGGCATCGTTCTGCGACACTAATTCGATGCGCTGATGTTGCTTATCAAGGTCAATCTCCCATCCACTATTGCGATAGGTCAGACCGACACGGTAATCGCCGTGCTCATCGTTAAAGGAAAGCACGCGGCGGTAGTCGCCGTTCATGCGCCAGCCACGGGCCTGGCTCCATGGATCGGCGTCGTTGGCGGCGCCGTGCGCGGTCTCGCCATTGACGAGCGCAAGCGCGGCCAGGGCCAGGGCGCCCAGCGGCGCCGGCGCCGGCGGCGGGAATAAGGTGGATTGATTGCGTTCGATCAAACCCGTATCCAGGTCGGCGCGCGAGAAGGCTTCGCCGTCGACCAGGCGTTTCAGGAAGGCGATATTGGTGGCCAGGCCGACGATGCGGAACTCGCCCAGCGCCTGCGACATGCGCGCCAGCGCCTGCGTGCGGTCCGCGCCCCAGACGATCAGCTTGGCGATCATCGGATCGTAGAATGGCGAAATCGCATCGCCCTCGCGCACGCCGGAGTCGACGCGCACGGCGGCCGGCGTCGTCGCCCCGGCCACGCCATCCGCGCCGAGCTCGAACGCCACCGCGCGCGGCACGTCCATGTGGCGCAGGGTGCCGATCGACGGCAGGAAGCCCTTGTCGGGGTTTTCGGCATACACGCGCGCCTCGATCGCGTGGCCGTGGATGCCGAGTTCATGCTGTTTCTTCGGCAGCGGCTCGCCAAAGGCGACGCGCAACTGCCATTCGACCAGATCGGTCCCGGTGATCATCTCGGTCACCGGATGCTCGACCTGCAGGCGGGTGTTCATCTCCATGAAGTAGAACGAACCGTCCTGGTTGGCGATGAATTCCACCGTGCCGGCGCCGACGTAGCCGACCGCGCGCGCGGCATTGACCGCCGCTTCGCCCATGGCCGCGCGGCGGTCCGCCGGCATGTTCGGCGCGGGCGCTTCTTCCAG
The DNA here is from genome assembly GCF_056279385.1 of Massilia sp. UYP34. Taxonomy (NCBI): domain Bacteria; kingdom Pseudomonadati; phylum Pseudomonadota; class Betaproteobacteria; order Burkholderiales; family Oxalobacteraceae; genus Massilia; species Massilia sp. UYP34. The sequence goes on from NZ_JBWBRF010000001.1 coordinate 564,073, forward strand.
CACCTTCTGGTGGCGGCGCTGCACCGAGCAGTCGCGCTCGTGCAGGTAGACGCACGCGCCCAGGCGGTCGGCGAAGACCTGGATCTCGATGTGGCGCGGGCGGATCAGGTACTTCTCGACCAGCACCTTGGCGTCGCCGAACGAACTGATCGCTTCGCGCTGGCACGAGGCCAGCGCGGCCTCGAAATCCTCCGAACGCTCGACCACGCGCATGCCCTTGCCGCCGCCGCCGGCGCTGGCCTTGAGCAGCACCGGGTAACCGATGCGGTCGGCCTGCTGGCGGAGAAAACCAGGGTCCTGCTCGTCGCCGTGGTAGCCCGGCACCAGCGGCACGTTGGCGCCCTCCATCAGCTGCTTGGCGGCCGACTTCGAACCCATCGCGCGCATCGAGGACGCCGGCGGGCCGATGAACACCAGTCCGGCGGCCTGCACCGCATCCGCGAACTCCGCATTCTCTGACAGGAAGCCGTAGCCCGGATGGATCGCCTGGGCGCCGGTGGCCCTGGCCACCTCGATGATCTTGCTGCCACGAAGATAGCTGTCCCTGGCGGCCGCAGGGCCAATCAGGACCGCCTCATCGCACACCGCGACGTGCTTGGCGCCGGCGTCGGCTTCCGAATACACGGCGACGGTACGAATACCCATGCGGCGCGCGGTGGCGGCGACACGGCAGGCGATTTCGCCCCGGTTGGCGATGAGGATCTTGGTGAACATGCGCTTTATCTTTCGCTTATGGTTGTTCGGACGAGTCGTGCGCGCGGCCGTGTCTCCCCGGCCGCAGAAACGTCATTCCCGCGTAAGCGGGAACCTAAGTTTTCTTAACACCCGCAGGCTTCCTTCTGCACCGAATCGAGCATGGCGGCGCGCGTCTTGAGACCCAGCTTGGCCAGCAGCACGCGGTCGTCGTCGGCTTCCGGATTGTCGGTGGTGAGCAGCTTGTCGCCGTAGAAGATCGAGTTGGCGCCGGCCATGAAGCACATCGCCTGCACCGCTTCGCCCAGCTCGCGGCGGCCCGCCGACAGGCGCACGCGCGCTTGCGGCATGGTGATGCGCGCGACCGCGATGGTGCGCACGAATTCGATCGGGTCCAGCTTGTCCAGGCCGTGCAGCGGCGTGCCTGCCACCTGCACCAGGTGGTTGACCGGCACCGATTCCGGATACGGATTCAGGTTGGCCAGCTGGGCGATCAGGCCGGCGCGCTGCTCGCGCGTCTCGCCCATGCCGACGATGCCGCCGCAGCAGACCTTCAGGCCCGCTTCGCGCACGCGGCCCAGCGTGTCCAGGCGGTCCTGGTATTCGCGGGTCGAAATGACGTTGTTGTAGAAGTCGGGCGCGGTATCGATATTGTGGTTGTAGTAGTCCAGGCCCGCTTTTTTCAGCTGTTCGGCCTGGCCGGCTTCGAGCATCCCCAGGGTGGCGCAGGTCTCCATGCCCAGCGCCTTCACTTCGCGCACCATGGTCTCGACCTTTTCCATGTCGCGCTCCTTCGGGCTGCGCCAGGCGGCGCCCATGCAGAAGCGGGTCGCGCCGCTGGCCTTGGCCGCGCGCGCCGCGTCGAGCACGGTGTCGATGTCGAGGAGCTTCTTGGCTTCGACGCCGGTGTCGTAGCGCGCCGCCTGCGGGCAGTAGCCGCAGTCTTCCTCGCAGCCGCCGGTCTTGATCGACAGCAGGGTCGCCAGTTCGACGTCGCCGTCGGGGAAGTGTTCGCGGTGCAGCGTCGAGGCGCGGTGCATCAGTTCGGGAAACGGCAGCTCGAACAGCGCCAGCACATCGGCCAGCGGCCAGGTGGCGTTTTCAGCAGGTTTGATGGCGGCCGCAGGGCGGTGCAGGGCGATGGTATTCATATCGGACATGGTGGTTCCTTCAGGACTTGCCTCGCGTGGACGGCCATCCCGGCAGTCCAGCGAGATCGATGAATTCGGCCGCCGCGGCGGCCGTCGGTGTTTGCAGGCGCGGCACATGACCCAGCAGCGGCGCCGGGATGCGCTGTGCCAGCGCCTTGATGTTCTCTTGCTCGAAGCTCATATCGGGATCGACCGTGTTGGCGACCCAGCCGGCCAGCACCAGGCCGCGCGCCACGATCGCCTCGACCGTGAGCAGGGCGTGGCTGATGCAGCCCAGGCGCATGCCGACCACCAGGATCACCGGCAGGTTCAGCTGCGCGGCGAGGTCGGCGCTGTCGAAGGTGTCGTTGAACGGCACCCGAAAGCCCCCCACGCCCTCGACTACCACCGCATCGGACGCGGCCTGGATCTCGGCGAAGGCGGCGATGATCGGCGCCGATTCGATGGTGACGTTTTCCAGCGCGGCGGCGATGTGCGGCGCCGCCGGTTCGCGCAGCATGTACGGCGTGGTGATCGACACCGGCAGGTGCACGTTGCCGGCGCCCGACAGCATGTCGGCGTCGTCGTTGTGCAGTTCGCCATCGCGCAGTTCGGCGCCGGCCGCCACCGGCTTCATGCCGCAGGCGCGCACGCCGCTGGCGGCGAGCTTGTGCAGGATGGCGCTCGAGACCAGGGTCTTGCCGATCTCGGTGTCGGTGCCGGTGACGAAGCAGGCGAAGCGCGAGGGCAGGCCGTCGATGGCGCGCGCCTCGAGTTCCGGCTCCAGGGCCGGCTCGTCGAACTCGGCCTGCGGCATCATGGGCGAGGGCGCGACCGCCGGCGCGGCGATCGGGTCGTCATGGTCGTTCAGGTTGTTCGGATCGTTCGGGTTGTTCATGGTGCGGCCTTTTCCAGTCTGTTGAGCGCCTGCGCCAGTTGCGCGACGTCGTCGATGCCGTGGGCGGCCGACAGGGTCACGCGCAGGCGCGCCGTGCCCGGCGCCACGGTCGGCGGGCGGATCGCCGGCACCCACAGGCCCTGTTCATGCAGGGCGGCGGAGGCGCGCAGCGCAGCGTCGTTGCTGCCGATGACGACGGGCTGGATCGCGGTGGTCGATGCCGCCAGTGTCCAACGCTGGAAATCCAGCGATTCGCGCAATTGCTTGACCAATCCCGCCAGGTGGGCGCGTCGTGTTTTTCCTTCGGCGCCGCCAATGATATCAAGGCTGGCGAGCAGGGCGTGCGCGAGGGCCGGCGGGCAGGCCGTGGTGTAGATGTAGGGACGGGCGCGCTGCACCAGCAATTCGATGACGCTGGCGTGCGCGGCGACGAAGGCGCCGCCGACGCCGGCCGCCTTGCCGAGCGTGCCCATGTACACCAGATTGGGCGAGCAGAGGCCAAAGTGTTCGAGCGCGCCGCGGCCGTTGTTCCCCAGCACGCCGAAGCCGTGGGCGTCGTCGACCACCAGCCAGGCGCCGTGACGCTCGCATGCGGCCAGCAGCGCCGGCAGCGGGGCCAGGTTGCCGTCCATGCTGAAGACGCTGTCGGTGACGACGATTTTCGTGGCGGCGCTGCTGGCCGCGAGCCGCGCTTCGAGCGCGTCGACGTCGCCGTGCGGGTAGACCGCGACGCCGGCCTTGGCCAGGCGCGCGCCGTCGATCAGCGAGGCGTGGTTCAGCTCCTCGGAAAAGATCATCGCGTCGGCGTCCAGCCCCAGCGCGGTCAGGATCGCCAGGTTGGCCATGTAGCCAGTGCACAGCGTGAGCGCGCGCGCCTGTTCCAGGTGCGGCGCCATCCACTCGGCCAGGCGCTCTTCCAGCACGTGGTGGGCGCGGCCGTGGCCCGACACCAGGTGCGAGGCGCCGCTGCCGGCGCCATACAAAGTGGCGCCTGCGCGCAGCGCTTCGACCACCAGCGGGTGCGACGCCAGGCCGAGGTAGTCGTTGCTGCAGAAGGCCAGCAGTTCGCGGCCATCGACGATCTGGCGCGGCGCGCAGGCGCCGTCGGTCACGCGGCGCCTGCGCACCAGGCTGTGGGCGGCGAGGGCGTCGAGCTTGCGGTCGATAGTGGCGATTAAATCCATGGCATCAACCCGCGATCACCGACTCGAAGGTCTTGAGGGTGCGCGCGGCCAGGCCGGCGACCTCCTCGTCGTCCAGCACGTAGGGCGGCATCAGGTAGACGGTGCGGCCGATCGGGCGCAGCAGCAGCTCGTTCTCGACCGCGGTGGAGAAGAAGCGGCGCGAGAAGGTCGAGGCGCGATCCTTGTCCGGTTCGATGGCGTCGAACGCGAAGATCATGCCGCGCTGGCGGAAGTGGCGCGTGCGCGCATGCTCGGCCAGCGGCGCCAGCGCGGCCGTCATCCTGGTCGCCAGCTCGCGATTGCGGTTCAAGACATCGTCCTGTTCGAAGATGTCGAGCGTGGCCAGCGCCGCGCGGCAGGCCAGCGGATTGCCGGTATACGAATGCGAGTGAAGGAAGCCGCGCGTGATGTCTTCGCTGTAGAAGGCCTGGTAGATGTCGTCGCGGGTGAGCACCAGCGACAGCGGCAGGTAGCCGCCGCTGATGCCTTTCGACAGGCACATGAAGTCCGGCCAGATCGACGCCTGTTCGCAGGCGAAGAAGGTGCCGGTGCGCCCGCAGCCGACTGCGATCTCGTCGGCGATCAGGTGCACGTGGTGCTGGTCGCACAGGTCGCGCAACAACTTGAGGTAGAGCGGGTCGTACATCGCCATGCCGGTCGCGCACTGCACCAGCGGCTCGACGATGATGGCGGCGATCCTGTCGCCACGCTGCTCGAACAGTTCCTTTACCTCCAGGATCGCGCGGCGCGCCACGTCCTGGGCCGTTTCGCCTTCTCTCGCGTTGCGCGCGTCCGGCGCGCTTACCACGTGGGAGGCACGCAGCAGCGGGCCATAGGCATCCTTGAACAGCGCAACGTCGGTGACCGACAGCGCGCCGATGGTCTCGCCGTGATAGCTGCCCTGCAGGCAGACGAATTCCTGCTTGTCCGACCGCCCGGCGTTGCGCCAGGCGTGGAAGCTCATCTTCATCGCGATCTCGACCGCGGAGGCCCCGTCCGAGGCGAAGGTGGCGTGGCCCAGCGCGTGGCCGGTGAGCCTCGAGAGGCGTTCGGCCAGCTCGACCACCGGCGCATGCGTGAAACCGGCCAGCATCGCGTGTTCGAGCTTGTCCAGCTGGTCCTTCAGCGCGGCGTTGATGCGCGGGTTCGCGTGGCCGAACATGTTCACCCACCACGAGCTGATGCCGTCCAGGTAGCGCTTGCCGTCATAGTCATAGAGCCACGGACCCTTGCCGTGGCTGACCGCGATCAGCGGCACCTCCTCGTGGTGCTGCATCTGGGTGCAGGGATGCCATACGCTGCGCAGGCTGCGCGCGATCCACTCGGAGGAGGTCGATTGAGTCACTTCAGGATTCCAATATATCTATAAGTATCTAGTCAAAGCGCAGCCATGCCGGCTTGCGTTTTTCAAGGAAGGAAGCCACGCCTTCCCGTCCTTCCAATGAGGCGCGGATGGCGGCGATGCGGCCGGCGGTATCCAGCAGCAGCGCATCGTCGACTGGTTTGCCGACGATGTCGCGCACCAGCGTCTTGGCTTGCCTCACGGCGTTCGGGCTGTTGTCGACCAGGGCGCGGGCGATGCCGGCGACCGTCGCGTCGAGCGCGTCGGCGGCCACCACTTCATGCACGAAACCGATGCGGCGCGCTTCAGGCGCATCGAAACGCTCGGCGGTCAAAAAGTAGCGGCGCGCGGCCTGCTCGCCCATGGCCTTGATCACGTAAGGCGAGATGGTAGCCGGAATCAGGCCGAGCTTCACTTCGGACAGGCAAAAACCGGCGGTGTCGACGGCGACGACGATGTCGCAGGCGGCCACCAGGCCCATGCCGCCGGCGTAGCAGTCGCCCTGCACCCTGGCCACGGTGGGCTTCGGGCACAGGTAGATGGTGCGCAGCATGTCGGCCAGGCGCAGAGCGTCTTCCTGGTTTTCTTCATGCGAGTAAGCGGCCATCTTCTTCATCCAGTTCAGGTCGGCGCCGGCGCAGAAGGCCGGACCATTCGCAGCCAGCACGATGGCGCGCACCATGTCGTTCCGGCCCAGCGCATCGAAGGCCAGCGCCAGTTCGGCGATCGTGTGCTCGTTGAAGGCGTTGCGCAGCTCGGGGCGGTTCAGGGTGACGGTGGCCACCTTGCCGGCGATCGCGATGGCGAGGGTCTGGTAATCCATGCTGTTCTCCTTACATGCGGAACACGCCGAACTTCGTGTCCTCGATCGGCTTGTTCATCGCTGCCGACAGGCCCAGGCCCAGCACCATGCGCGTGTCGACCGGGTCGATCACGCCGTCGTCCCACAGGCGCGCGCTGGCGTAATAAGGGTGGCCCTGGTGCTCGTACTGGTCCTTGATCGGCTGCTTGAACGCGGCTTCTTCGTCCAGCGACCACTGGCCGCCTTTCGCTTCCAGCCCATCGCGCTTGACCGTGGCCAGGACCGATGCCGCCTGGTCGCCACCCATCACCGAGATGCGCGCGTTCGGCCACATCCACAGCAAGCGCGGCGAGAACGCGCGGCCGCACATGCCGTAGTTGCCTGCGCCGAAGGAGCCGCCGATGATGACGGTGAACTTCGGCACCGAGGCGGTGGCCACCGCAGTGACCATCTTGGCGCCGTTGCGGGCGATGCCTTCGTTTTCGTACTTGCGGCCGACCATGAAGCCGGTGATGTTCTGCAGGAACACGAGCGGGATCTTGCGCTGGCAGCACAGCTCGATGAAGTGGGCGCCCTTGAGCGCCGACTCCGAGAACAGGATGCCATTGTTGGCGACGATGCCGACCTTCATGCCGTAGATGTGGGCGAAGCCGCACACCAGCGTGGTGCCATAGCGGGCCTTGAACTCGTCGAACTCGCTGCCGTCGACCACGCGCGCGATCACTTCGCGCACGTCGAACGGCTTGCGGGTATCGACCGGGATCACGCCATACAGTTCTTCCGGCGCATAGCGAGGCTCGCACGATGGGCGTAGCGCGCCTTGCACCGGTTTGACCCGGTTCAGGTTCGACACGATGGTGCGCGCCAGCGCCAGCGCGTGCGTATCGTTCTGGGCCAGGTGGTCGGCCACGCCCGACAGGCGGGTGTGGACGTCGCCGCCGCCCAGGTCTTCGGCGCTGACCACTTCGCCGGTCGCGGCTTTCACCAACGGCGGGCCGCCGAGGAAGATCGTGCCTTGCTCCTTGACGATGATCGACTCGTCGCTCATCGCCGGCACATAGGCGCCGCCGGCGGTGCACGAGCCCATCACCACGGCGATCTGCGGGATGCCCTTGGCGGAGAGATTCGCCTGGTTGTAGAAGATGCGGCCGAAGTGGTCGCGGTCGGGGAACACATCGTCCTGGTTCGGCAGGTTGGCGCCGCCCGAGTCGACCAGGTAGATGCAGGGCAGGTTGTTCTGCTCCGCGATCTCCTGCGCGCGCAGGTGTTTTTTCACCGTCATCGGATAATAGGTGCCGCCCTTGACGGTGGCGTCGTTACAGACGATCACGCACTCCTGGCCCGATACGCGGCCGATGCCGGTGATGATGCCGGCGCTGGGGGCGGCGCCGTCATACATTTCATAGGCGGCCAGCTGGGAGAATTCAAGGAAGGGCGTGCCCGGATCGAGCAGGTGTTCGACGCGCTCGCGCGGCAGCAGCTTGCCGCGCGCCAGATGACGGGCGCAAGCCTCCGCACCGCCGCCCTGCGACATCTGTGCGACGCGCGCGCGCAAGTCGTCCACCATCGCCTGCATTGCCGCGGCATTGGTCTTGAAGTCCTCGCCGCGCGGGTTCAGTTTGCTCTCGATCTGGGGCATGTGCCGTCCTCTTCTTTCGTCCGCCTCTCCCGGCGGTTACTTCTTGTCAGGGAAACTGCCGTCCAGGTAGAACCAGCGAAGCACGCCATCCGGACCGGGCTCGCGCACGAAGCGGCTGACTTCGTGCAGGCGGTGCGCCCGGCCGCCTACCTTGAAGCGGGCGACGAATTCGACGCTGTCCTCATCGATGCGGTTCGGGTCTTGCCCTGGATCGTTCACCAATTCTGCTTTACGTTGACGTAAACGTAAAGCAGTTTTTATCTCGAGTCCGAGCCAGCGCATGGGCTCGGGCTCATCGATGATCGCTTCCTGCGGGCGGGTGCTGGGATGCCAGGTAGCAACCAGATAAGGCTCGTCCTTGAGCGTGAACGCGGTATAGCGCGAGCGCATCAGGGTCTCGGCGCTCGGCGGCACGGCCGCGCCGGCCAGGTAGGGGCCGCAGCATTGCTCGTACGCGGGACCGCCGCAGGGGCAGGGAGAGGTGGGGCGGGTGGACATGGCGGCAATTATCCGCGATTTTTCCACTGCCGGTCATGCGGGATGCATGGCTGTCAATCCGTTAAATATGTGCCAACAGTAGGGTTGGCGGCTTGCCGCCGACGCGGTGATGGTTGGCAGCGAGATCATCCGGAACGACATCGGAGCCGATAACAATCACCGCGTCGGCGGCGAAGCCGCCGACCCTACGTACGCAGCGTCAACCCATCCAGCCCGAATGGCGGCGCCTTCCCCTGCACCAGGTCGGCCAGCACCGCAGCCGTCCCGCAGGCAAAGGTAAACCCCAGCGGTCCGTGGCCGACGTTCAGCCACAGGTTGTCGTAGCGGGTGGCTCCGATGATCGGCGCGCTGCTCGGCGTCGCCGGCCGCAATCCGGCCCACACCGCTACGCGCGAATAATCCGCCGCGCGCGGCATGGTGTCGCGCACCTGGCGCGTCAGCCCCTCGACCCGCTTCGGATCGTGGCGCAGGTCCTCGCCCACCATGTCGACCATCGCCGCCACGCGTAGCCGGTCGCCGATGCGCGCATACAGCACCTTGCGTTCGAAGTCGGTCACGCTGATCTCGGGCGCCACGTCGTCCTGGCGGATCGGGGCGGAAAGGCTGTAGCCCTTGAGCGGATACAGCGGCAGGTCGATCCCGATCGATTCGGCCAGGTCGCGGCTCTGGATCCCGGCCGCCAGCACGTAGGCGTCCGCCGTGAGCAGGCCGCCGGCCGTCTCGACGCCGCGGATCCGTCCACGCTCGGCGTACAGCCCGCGCGCCTCGCCATGGGCGAAGCCGCGAAAGCGCGGATGCGCGCGCAGGCGTTCGGCCAGGGCCAGGCAGAAAGCGTGGCAGTCGGCCACCGCCTCGCCGGCGTTGTAGATGCCGCCGGCCAGCAGATGCTGGCTCGCCGCCAGCGCCGGTTCGCGCGCGCCGCATTCCTCGGGCGTCCAGACCTGGCCGGCGCCGGGTTTCGACGCGGCCGCCTCGAACACTTCGCGCGAGCGGTAGACCACCAGCTTGCCGGCGTCGCGCCAGTGGAAGGATTCGGGCGGCACCACCAGCGCGAGCTGCTCCATCGCGCGGCGCGAGCACTCTCCCAGCTCGAGCAGCTTGGCCGTGGTGCGGCGGTTGACGTCAGCGCGGCAGTGGGCCAGGAAGCTGGCCAGCCAGCGGTACTGGCGCAGGTCGGCCTCGGGCTTGAAACGCAGCGGGCCGTCGGCCTGGAACAGCCATTTGACGGCCTTGAGCGGAATGCCCTCGTCGGCCAGCGGCGAGACGTAGCGGTAGCTGAGCTGGCCGCCATTGCCGTAGCTGGCGCCGCTGCCGACTTCCGGCGCGCGCTCCAGCAGGGTGACGCCGTAGCCGGCTTCCACCAGCCACCAGGCCGATGCCAGGCCGACGACGCCGCCGCCGATCACGATGATGTGCTGCATGCCAGACTCGTTCATTCAGATAGGGGAAAGGAGCTTAGAGGCTGTACGGACAGGCCGCCAATGAATCGTGGGGGCGACGTCATAACCGGCATATATGTACGCATCCGCAGGGCCGTTCAGGCAGCCTGGCCGAGGATGGCGCGACGGTAGACGCTCGCCAGCACGCGTTCCTCGTAGCGCGCCAGCGAGGAGTCGCGCCCGGGTTGGTCGGCCGGGTCGCGCGCGCTGCCGCCGGCCAGCACCACGATGCCGTTGCCGCCGCCGTTGCCGCCGCCGTGGCCGATCGTGCGGTCCATGGCGAAGATCGAGCGCAGGCCATAGGCGTCGCCCAGGTGGCCGACGGCGTCGAAGCCGGGCGTCAGCCACAGGCCGGGACGGTCGGGATAATGGGCGTTGCCCAGGCCGCGCGGGCTGAGGATGCTGCCCAGCGGGTTGCCGTTGCCGCCGACGCCGTCGTAGGCCCAGTGGCGGGCGAACATCCGCTCGATCGTCGCCGCCTGCAGCAGGCGCTTGCCGTCATGGACGCCGCCCGCCATCAGCATGCGCATGACGACGCCAAGATCACGCGCCGAGATGCGCAGGCCGCCGGTGGGACTGAACGGCGTGGCGTTCGTCCCCGGCACGTAGCTGGCCAGGCCAGGGGGCGGCTGGATGCCGGGGGCGTCCACCTGCGCGGCCCAGGGGCCGTCGGATTGCCAGGTGTCGCTGTCCGGCGCGCGCTTGCGGTAGATGGTCGCCAGCCTGTCCTGCGCCGCCTTCGGCAGTTCGGACGGGTTGTAGCCGGCCTGCAGGCCGAGCGGTTGCAGCAGCAGGCGCGTCATCAGGCGGTCGAAGCGTTCGCCCGTCACGCGCTCCATGATCGTGCCGACCAGGCCAAAGCCCAGGTTGCAATAGCTGTAGTAGGCGCCGGGGCCGGCGTGGCTAGAGCAGGCGGGCCGCACGTCCTTCAGCGCCGTCGTGGCCGGCCAGAAGTAGCCGGCGTCGTCGCGCAGCGACGAGGTATGCAGCAGCAGGTGGCGCAGGCTGATCGCCTGGCCGGCGAAATGGGGATTGCGCAGCTGGAAGCCGAGATAGCCCGAGACGTCGGCATCGAGGTCGACCCTGCCGTCTTCGAGCAAGCGCATCAGGCCGAGCGTGGTGACCAGCTTCGAGATCGAAGCGATGCGGTACAGCGTGTCGGGCGTGGCCGGGCGGTCGGGGAAGGCGCCGTTGCCGATGGTGCGGCGGCCGAATGCGCCTTCGTACACCGGCCGGCCCGCGCGCACGGCCACCACCGACAGGCTGGCGAGCGGAAAGGCGGGATCGTCGACGATGGCGGCCAGCTCGGCGTCGAGCGAGGCCGCGGCGCCGCCGGACGCCGGCGGCATCGCCGCGAACAGCGGTTCCATGGCGCCCAGCATGGCCATGCCGAGCAGGGATCGCCTGCCATGATTCATTTCATTCCCTTTTTTATCGTGTTTGCCGGATCAGCATACGGACAGCCCGAAACCCTTGCCTAATGAATAGCCGTGGGGAAGTCATAACTCTTTTGTATTGGTCTCAAGTGGTATGCTTCCACGGTATGAACATTCCCGGTCCCGGATTCCAGGTCAACCTGGACGACAATTCTCCTCTCTATATGCAGCTGGCGCGCAAGCTGGCGCAGGACGTGCGCGACGGCCGTTACCAGGCCGACCAGGCGCTGCCTTCCGAACGCATGCTGTCCGAACGGCTCGACGTCTCGCGCGTCACGGCGCGCAAGGCGATCGACCAGCTGGTCGAGCAGGGCCTCGTGGTGCGCCGTCGCGGCTCGGGCAACTATATTGCGCCGCGCATCGAGCAGCCGCTGTCGAATCTGTCGAGTTTTTCGGAACAGCTGCAGCAACGCGGCTATACCCCGCGCTCCGAGTGGCTGCGCCGCGAAGTGGTCCTGGCCGACGCCGACGAGCAGCTCTCGCTCGGCCTCTCGCCCGGCGCGCGGGTGGCGCGCCTGGAACGCCTGCGCCTGGCCGACGGCGTCGTGATGGCCTACGAGGTCAGCGTGATCCCGGCCACGGTGCTGCCGCTTCCCGGCGAAGTGGCCGCTTCGCTCTACGCCCACCTGGGCAAGACCGGCCACATGCCGGTGCGCGCGCTGCAGCACATCCGCGCCATGAACGCCGACGCCGGGCTGGCGGCGCGCCTGGACGTGCCGGAAGGCCGTGCGGTGCTGTTCATCACCCGCGTCGGCTACCTGGAGTCGGGCGAGCCGGTCGAGCTGACCCATTCTTATTGCCGCAGCGACCACTACGACTTCGTGGCCGAGCTGCGCAGGCCCGCGTAGACGCCTGCGTCGGGCCCACATAACCTCGCGGCATGACGCCGGCCGATCCTTTCATGGGATGGCTTGCCGAATTGGTATTACACTGGTTTCATCAAAAATCCATTTTCGAGACATGGCGATGCTCAATACCGAAACCCCTTCCCAGGCGCACGCCGCCCTCGACCAGTACCCGACCGCCGAACTGGTGAACGTCTTCGTCGACGACCAGTTCCAGGCCGTCGAGGCGGTGCGCAAGGCGGCGCCGCGCATCGCCGCCGCGGTCGCCGCCGCGCTGCCGCGCATGGAAGCGGGCGGACGCCTGATCTACGTCGGCGCCGGCACCTCGGGCCGCCTGGGGGTGCTCGATAGCGTCGAGCTGTACCCGACCTTCTCGTGGCCGCATGGACGCGCGGTGGCGCTGCTGGCCGGCGGGAGCGACGCGATGTTCGTCGCGGTCGAAGGCGCGGAAGACGATGCCGTGCAGGGCGGCGCCGACCTGGAGGGCGTGAACGTGGGACCGGACGACGTGGTGCTGGCGATCGCCGCATCGGGCGGCACGCCCTATGTGCTGGGCGCGATCCGGGCCGCGCGTGCGGTCGGCGCGCTGACGATCGGCTTCGCCAACAACCCGGACGCGCCGGTCACGCAGGAAGCCGAAATCGGCATCACCCTCGACACCGGCCCCGAAGTCGTCTCGGGCAGTACGCGCCTGAAGGCCGGCACCTCGCAAAAGATCGCGCTGAACACCTTTTCCAGCGCGCTGATGGTGCGTTTGAACAAGGTTTACGGCAACCTGATGGTAGACTTGAAGGCTACCAATGCCAAACTGGTTCGGCGTGCGATCCGCCTCACCAGCTTCGCCACCGGCGCCGACGAGGAGGCCGCGCGGGCGGTGCTGGAGCAATGCGGATTCCACGTCAAGACCGCCATCGTGGCCTTGTCCAAACAAACCAGTGTCGAGCAGGCGCAAGCGCTGCTGGAAGCGGCGCGCGGCAGCGTGCGCCAGGCGCTCGCCTGAGGGTTTCACCTCGGGCGCGCCATTCCCGCATCGTCGGCCCGCGCGGCACAAGAAAGAGACATGCAAAAACCGCAAGCGAACCGCCCATGGCTGTGGGTGCCGTCCCTGTACTTCGCCCAGGCCATCCCCTACGTCGTGGTGATGAACCTGACCGTCATCATGTACAAGGACATGGGGATCTCGAATTCCGACATCGCCTTCTACACCAGCCTGCTGTACCTGCCATGGGTGATCAAGCCGCTGTGGTCGCCCATCGTCGACATGTTCGGCACCAAGCGCCGCTGGACCGTGCTGTTGCAGGTCGTGGTCGGCGCTTCGCTGATCGCGGTCGGCACCGTCTTGCACACGCCCGCCTTCTTCGCCGTCAGCCTGGCCGTCATGTGGATCATGGCGTTCAGCTCGGCCACCCACGACATCTCGGCCGACGGCTTCTACATGCTGGGCTTGCGCCAGCAGCAGCAGGCGGCTTTCGTCGGCGTGCGCAGCACCTTCTATCGCCTGGCGACCCTGGTCGGCCAGGGTCCGCTGGTGGTGCTGGCCGGCTACCTGGCCGTGACCCTGGGTGACGTCAAGCAGGCCTGGGCGATCGTGTTCTACGTGCTCGCCGCGATCTTTTTCGCCGCGTTCGCCTGGCACCAGTTCGTGCTGCCGGTGCCGCCCGACGACAAGCCCGTCCCGACCAGCGATAACCCGCTGCGCGACTTCTTCGGCACCTTCGCCGCCTTCTTCAAAAAGCGCGACATCTGGATGATCGTCGCCTTCATCCTTACCTTCCGGCTGGGCGAGGCCCAGCTGCTCAAACTCGTGGCGCCGTTCCTCAAGGACCCGGTCAGCGCAGGCGGCCTGGGGCTCACCACCGCCGAATACGGCATCGCCTACGGCACGGTCGGTATCATCGCGCTGACCCTGGGCGGCCTGGCCGGCGGCTGGCTGATCTCGCGCCTGGGATTGAAGCGCTGCCTGTGGCTGATGGTGTTCGCGATCCACCTGCCGGACCTGGTGTTCGTCTATCTGTCGCAGACCCAGCCGACCGACCTGGTGACGGTGTCCGCCTTCCTGGCGCTCGAACAGTTCGGCTACGGCTTCGGCTTCACGGCCATGATGATGTACATGATCATGGTGGCCGACGGTCCCAACAAGACCGCGCACTACGCGATCTGCACCGGCCTGATGGCGCTGGGGATGATGGTGCCCGGCATGTGGAGCGGCGACCTGCAGGAATACCTGGGCTACAAGCATTTCTTCATCTGGACCTGCCTGGCCACGATCCCCGCCTTCATCGTGGCGGCGCTGGTGAAGATCGATCCCGAGTTCGGGAAAAAATAACGGACCATGAACGACGCACCGGTGCGCCTGACATCGCTCGACGCCTTTCGCGGCTTCACCATCGCCGCGATGGTGCTCGTGAATAATCCGGGCGACTGGGGCCACCTGCATGCGCAGCTCGCGCATGCGCCCTGGCATGGCTGGACGTTCACCGACACGATTTTTCCCTTCTTTTTGTTCATCGGCGGCGTGGCGATGGCGCTGTCGCTGGGCCGCCTGGCCGCCGCTGGCGCCGACAAGCCGCGGCTGCTGGTCAAGCTCGCCAAACGCGCAGCCCTGATCTTCCTGATCGGCTTGTTGCTCCACCTGATCCCGCGTTTCGACTGGGGCAGCGTGCGCATTCCCGGCGTGCTGCAGCGCATCGCCCTGTGCACGCTGCTGGCGGCGCCGCTGGTGGTCTACCTGGGCTGGCGCGGCCAGGCGCTTGCCATCTTCCTGCTGCTGGCGCTGTACAGCTTCCTGATGCTCGTCGTTCCGGTTCCCGGCATCGGCGCCGGCAGGCTCGAACCGGGGCAGGACTTCGGCGCCTGGGTCGACCGCGCGCTGATGGACGGCCACCTGTGGGCGCAGGCGACGACCTGGGATCCGGAAGGGCTGGTGTCCACGCTCCCGGCCGTGTGCAGCCTGCTGTTCGGCGTGCTGGCCGGCCGCCTGCTGCTTTCGGCGCTGCCGCGGGTCGAGCAGGTGGTGTGGCTGATGCTCTCTGGCTTGGCCTGCCTGGCGCTGGGCTCCACGCTCGACGCGGTCCTCATGCCGATCAATAAAGCCTGTGGACGGCATCGTTCTGCCTGTTGATGAGCGGCTGGGCGCTGCTCGCCTTCGGCGCCAGCTACTGGCTGCTGGACGCGGCGCCGTCAACGGCGCTGCGCGAGCGCATGACGCGCCTCTGCACGCCCTTCGTCATCTACGGCATGAACGCGCTGTTCATCTTCGCGCTCGCGGGCCTCATCGCCAAGATGCTCGGTTTTATCAAGCTCACCCAGCCGGACGGCAGCCAGCTCGCGCTCGGCCGCATGCTGTACGCGCCATTCGCCGCGCTGCCGCTGGACCCACGCAACACCTCATTACTGTACGCCATCGCTTTCAACGCCTGCATGTTCGCCATCGCCTGGTGGATGTGGCGCAAGCGCTGGTTCGTCAAAGTCTGAACGGATCACACAAGGAGCCACTTTGCTTCCCGACATGAAAAAACGCGCTTTCACGCTTGGCCTGGCGAGCGCCTTCGCCCTCGGCGGCCTGCTGGCCGGCTGCGGCACCCGGCCGCTTACCGGTACCGTGCCGGTCGCCGAAACCAGCGGCGGCGACGATCCGCCGGCGGCACCGCGCGAGCTGCGCGCCGCCTGGGTCTCGACCGTCGCCAATATCGACTGGCCCAGCAAACCCGGCCTGTCGTCCGCCAGGCAGCAGCAGGAAGCCATCGCCATCCTCGACCGCGCCAAGGCCCTGAACCTGAACGCGATCGTGCTGCAGGTGCGTCCTTCGGCCGACGCGATTTACCCGTCCAGGCTCGAGCCATGGACCGAGTACCTGAGCGGCGTCCAAGGCAAGGCGCCGATGCCGGCCTATGATCCGCTCAAGTTCTGGATCGACGCGGCGCATGCGCGCGGCCTCGAGCTGCACGCCTGGTTCAACCCCTACCGCGCGCGCTTGGACGCGGCGCGCTCGCAGTCGGCGCCCAACCACATCACCAACACCAATCCCGACATCGTCAAGCGCTACGGCAAGTTCATGTGGATGGACCCGGGCGAGCCGGCCGCCGTCAAGCAGACCATGGACGTGATCCTCGACGTGGTGCGCCGCTACGACATCGACGGCGTGCACATCGACGACTATTTCTATCCCTACCCGATCGAGACCACGCCGGCCGTGGCCGGCAATGCCGCCGCGCTGGACGGGCGCGCGGCCAAGGCCGAACTGGACTTTCCCGACGATCCGGCCTGGCAGCGCTACCTGAAGAGCGGCGGCGCCCTGGCGCGCCCCGACTGGCGCCGCGACAACGTCAACCGCCTGATCGAGGCCATGTACAAGGGCATCCACGCCGAGAAAAGCTGGGTGCGCTTTGGCATCAGTCCCTTCGGCATCGGCCGGCCCGACCGCCGTCCGCCCGGCATTGTCGGCTTCTCGCAGTACGACAAGCTGTATGCCGACGCCGAACTGTGGCTGCAGGAGGGCTGGCTCGACTACTTCGTGCCGCAGCTGTACTGGCCGATCAAGCCGCCGGGCCAGGCCTATGACGTGCTGCTGGACTACTGGATCGGCCAGAACCCGCTGGGCCGCCACATCTGGCCGGGCCTGTTCACCAGCCGCATCGGCGCGCCGACCCGCGACTACGAGCCGGAAGAAGTGCTGCAGCAGGTCAGCGTGACCCGTTCGCGTCCGCTGGCCACCGGCCACATCCACTTCAGCATGGTGGCCCTGATGCAGAACCGCAAGGGCATCGGCGACCAGCTGCGCGCGACCCGCTACACCGGCCAGGCGCTGGTGCCGGCCACGCCATGGCTGGGCAGCACGCGTCCCGGCACGCCCGCGATCAAGGCCGTTCGCGCCGCCCGCTCGGTCGACCTGAGCCTGAAGGCGGGCAAGGGCAATGCCCTGTATGCGATCTGGGCCCGCCACGGCAATGAATGGCGCTTCGCCGTGGCGCCGGCGGCGCGCACGACCTGGACGATTGCCGACGACGAGCGCCTTGGCCCGGCCGAGGTCGTCGTGGTGAGCGCGGTCGACCGCCTCGGCAACGAGGGCGAGCGCGTGCGTGTGTGGTCGAAGCCATAATGCGGGTAGCATCACGGTATGCCGACTGATCAAGACAATCCGCGTGGGGTTGGCCCCGGCCCTGGGCTGGGCATCGACGCCGGCGGCACCCAGACCCGCTGGGCGCTGGCCGCGCCCGGCGGCGCGATCCTGGCCGAGGGCACGGTCGAGGGTCTGTCCGCCCTGCAGATGGCCACGCCCCACGGCCGTGAAGCCGTGCGCGCCACCTTCGAGCGGCTGGCGGCGGCGGTGCTGCAGCATGCGCGCCCGGCGCGCGTGCAGGCCGGCCTGACCGGGTTCGGCGGCGACGGCGAATTGCTGCAGGGCTGGCTGGCCGCCTTGCTGGGCGTGGCACCTGGCGCGGTCGTGCTGTGCAACGACATCGAGATCGCCTACCGCGCCAGCTTCGCGCCCGGCGAAGGTTACCTGGTCTATGCCGGCACCGGCTCGATCGGGGCCTTCATCGACGAACACGGCGTGTTCCACCGCGCCGGCGGCCGCGGCGTGGTGCTGGACGATGGCGGCGGCGGCTTCTGGATCGCGCGCGAAGCGCTGCGCCAGATCTGGCGCAACGAAGACGAGCGTCCCGGCGGCTGGCGCGATTCGCCGATGGCGCATGCCGTGTTCGCGCACATCGGCGGATCGGACTGGGCCGAGTCGCGAACATTTATCTATCAGAGCGAGCGCGGAACCATCGGCAAGCTGGCGCTGGCCGTCGCCGCCAGCGCAGAGCACGATCCGGTAGCGCGCGCGATCCTGGTCGCGGCGGGCGGCGAACTGGCGCGCCTGGCATCGGCCCTGATCGCGCGCTTCGGCGCGCGTCCGGTGGCGCTCAGCGGGCGCGCCGCCGAACTGCATCCGCTGGTCGCCGGCGCCATGCGCGCGGCGCTGCCCCCGAATACCGCGTTCAGCCAGACCGGCCAGCGGGCCCACCACGCGGCTGCGCGCCTGGCGCTGGGTTGAACGACAAGAAACCACCAAGGAGAACAACATGAAATCGATCGCCGCCTTACTCGCCCTGACCGTGCTGGCGGGCTGCACCACCGTCCCGCGCTACGACACCACCTATACCGCCAAGGGCCAGTCGAGCCGGGCGCGCTTCCTGGTGCTGCATTACACGGTCGCCAACACGCCGAGCTCGATCAAGATCCTGACCGAGCAGCAGGTCAGCTCGCACTACCTGCTGACCGACGAGGCGACGCCGAAGATCTACCGCCTGGTCGACGAGAACCGCGCCGCCTGGCACGCCGGCAACTCGAGCTGGAAGAACTTCACTCAGCTCAACAACAGCTCGATCGGCATCGAGATCGTCAACGCCGGCTGGAAGGACACGCCGGCCGGGCGCGTGTATGCGCCGTTCCCGCAAGCGCAGGTGGACGCCCTGATTCCGCTGGTGAAGGACATCGTCCAGCGCCACGGCATCGCGCCCGAGAACGTGCTGGGCCACAGCGACATCGCGCCGCTGAGGAAGCAGGATCCGGGGCCGCAATTCCCGTGGCGGCGCCTGGCGCAAGAGGGCCTGGTGCTGTGGCCGGACGCCGTCCGCGTGGCGGCCGTGCGCCCGGCCTTCGACGCCCTGCTGCCCGACGTCGGCTGGTTCCAGCGCAAGCTGGCCATGCACGGCTTCGGTGTCAAGCAGAGCGGCGTGTACGACGAGGCCACCCGCACCACGCTGGCGGCGTTCCAGATGAAATACCGTCCGCTCGATATCGCGGGCAATCCGGACGCCGAAACGGCGACGCTGCTCGAAGTGTTGACCACGCCGGCCGGCACGCCGCCGCCGCCGATGCCGGTGATCCCGGCGATCCCGGCGATCCCGGCGATCCCGGCGCCGCCGCAGCCATGGCAGGCCGTGCCCGGCCAGCCGGCTGCGCCGCTCCCGCCTGCGGCACCTGCACCTGCACCGGCGCCTGCTCCGGCGCCTGTACCTGCACCTGCGCCGACGCCGGTGCCGCCATCGGCGCCGGCCCCGACCGCAGAGCCGCTGCCAGGCGCGCTGGAGAACGTGCCGCCGACCGCGCCGGTGCCTGCGCCAGTGCCCGCGACACCGCCAGTCAATATGCCATGACCACCGCCGTGACCATCGCCGGACGGCAAGTTTCACTGTATCCTTCGCCCATCCGCCCGGTGCGTAAGCAGGGTGGATTTTCTACTGAAGGATGAAGCAATGCGTCTGCGTCATATCGAGGTGTTCCACGCCATCATGCAAGTCGGCACCATCAGCGGCGCCGCCCAGGTGCTGCACATCTCCCAGCCGGCGGTGACCAAGGTATTGCAGCACGCCGAGCTGCAGCTGGGCATGCCGCTGTTCGAGCGCGTGCGCGGCAAGCTCTATCCGAAGCCGGAAGCGCACCGCCTGTTCGCAGAAACCGAGAAGCTCAACCGCGACCTGCAGGGCATCCGCCGCCTGGCCGCCAGCCTCAAGGGCCGCGCGGTCGAGACCGTGCGCCTGGTGTCGACGCCGACCATCGCGGTCAGCGTGCTGCCGGTGGGGATGACGGCCTGGCGCCGCGATTTCCCCGATACCCGTTGTGAACTTGCAACGCATCACACGAGCGAGATCGTCAATGCGCTGCGCCTGGGCGAAGCCGACCTCGCCCTGTCGCTGCAGGATCCGCGCCATCCCGGCATCGTGGCTGAGCCGATCGCCCATGGCCTGCTGACCGTGGTGGCGCCCGCCGGCACCTGGACCGAAGACGAATGCAGGAAGCCGCTCTCGGCCGAAGACCTGAGCGGCGAACTGATCGGCCTGGCCGACCGCGATCCGCTGGGCGAGATGGTCGTCGCCGCCTGCGAGGCGCAGGGCGTGCAGCCGGTGTTTCGCACCGTGGTGCAGACCTACCAGATCGCCCGCTCGCTGGTGGAGGCCGGCGCCGGCACCGCCATCCTCGATCCGTTTACCGCCGCTTCGGCGGCCCCGGCCAGGGTGCAGTGCCGCCAGTGGTCGCCGTCGATCCCGGTGCACCTGTACCTGCTCACCGCCAGCCATTCACCCCTGTCGCACGGGGCGCGCGAGCTGGCCAACTGTATCGGCGCCACCGCGCGCGCCTGTCTTGAAGATACCTGAATGAACCTGACCCTCGCCAGCGAAGACATCGCCGGCAGCCCGGAATTTCGCCACCTGGACAGCATCGCCGGCATCGATGTCGACCTGCGCTATGCCACGGCCAACAATTTCGTCGGACGCGACCTGTATTCGCCCCATGACTGCGCCTGGCTGCACGTCGAGGCGGCGGCCGCGCTGGAACGCGCGGTGGCCTGGCTGGCCGTGCATGCGCCCGGGCTGCGGCCGCTGGTGCTCGACGCCCTGCGTCCGCAGCGCGTGCAGCAGCAGTTGTGGGATGCGCTCGAGGGCACCGACCTGCGCCTGTATCTGGCCGATCCGGCGCGCGGCTCGATCCACTCGTATGGCATGGCGCTCGACATCACGCTGGTGGACGCCGACGGCGTCGAGCTGGACATGGGCACCGCCTTCGACGACATGACGGAGCTGTCGCATCCGGCGCTGGAAGAGGGCTTCGTGCTGGCCGGCCGGCTCACCGGGCACCAGCTGGCCAACCGCCGCCTGCTGCGCACGGCGATGCTGCAGGCCGGCTTCCTCGGCATCAAGACCGAGTGGTGGCACTTCGATTGCGGCGACCGCGACCTGGTGCGCGCCACCTTCCGCCGCGTCCTGTAGGGTCTACGCCAACTCCACCGACTCGACCCGGTTGCGGCCGTTGCGCTTGGCCACATACAGCTGCTTGTCGGCCGCCACGATCAGGTCGGGCAGGGTGACGCGCAGGTCGGCGCTGGAAAAATCGAAGGCGGCCACGCCGAAGCTGGCGCTGGTCGGCACCGGTTCGCTGTCGACCGTGAAGGTGCTGGCGGCGAAGGCGTCGCGCAGGCGGCCGGCCAGGGCGCTTGACCCCGCCAGTCCGGTCCCGGGCAGGATCAGCAGGAATTCCTCGCCGCCGTAGCGCACCACCGCATCGACGCCCTCGCGCGTCATCCGCTGCAGAAGCGTGGCGAAGTTCCGGATCACGTTGTCGCCCTGGTGGTGGCCGAAGGTGTCGTTGATGTGCTTGAAGTGATCGATATCGCACAGCACGACGGAGACCGGATGGCCGAAGCGCCGCGCCCGCGCCAGCTCGGGGCCCAGCAGGTGGTCGTGCAGGTAGTGGCGGTTGTAGCAGCCGGTGAGCTGGTCGCGCTCGGCGAGCCGCTTGAGCTGGTTCTGCAGGCGGAATTCCTCGCGCGCCACCCGGTTGAAGCGGCGCGCCGCCAGGATGCCGAAGGTATTGATCATCGCCAGCAGCATGCCCATGGTGAGCAGGTCGGCCACGGGCCGCGGCGGCAGCATGTAGTGCACCAGCGCCACGAAAACGATGATGCCGCCGCTCGCGATCGCGGTGGCGTAGGCCAGCCGGTTCGGGATGTACAGGTAGATCACGACCAGGATCACCACCATCGACAGCGCATGCCAGTGCACTTCGTTCGGACGCGCCAGCGCCACCACCATGAAGCAGCCCAGCGACAGGATTTCGGCGCTCGACGCGGCCAGCCGCGTGCCGCGCACCGACAGCGCACGGCGATAGGCCAGCCAGGCGCAGATGCCGCTACTGAGCGCCACGCCCAGGCGCGCCGGCAGGGTTTCCCTGAGCGCGGTGTAAAGGCCCAGCGCCGCGATATCGGTCAGGAAGAACAACTGGAAAAACACGACGTAGAACAGCAGCGTGAAGCCGAGGAGCGCTCGCGTGCGCGGCAACTGGCTGTTCAGGAATTCGGACTCGTCCGCGGCGCGCGCGAATTCTCCGGTCAGGGGATGGAATTTCATGGATGATCAGGACAGCCAAACTTGACAGTCGGCAGCGCGTCCTGCGGAGGCGGAAACCGGTGGCGCGGGACACGCGCCAGGCCGCTATTGTGTCAGCTTTTTCTATCGAAAACTAACAAATTATAGCAATTTGACAATTAATTTATTTCAAAAGCAACATTAACCTGTGCATTCCCGGTTCACGGCGCCGCGCCCGAGCGCGCCACCCAGTCCACCAGCGTGTCGAGCACGACGCGTCCGCGGCCATTGCCGCTCTGCTCGCTGTTGATCATCGCCACGAACACGCAAGGGATGCCGTTCGCGTCCGGCACGTAGCCGGCCAGCGCGGTGACGTTGCGCAGGGTGCCGGTCTTCAGGCGCGCGCGCCCGGCGGCGGGGCTGTCCTGCAGGCGACGGCGCATGGTGCCGTCGACCGCGCCGATCGGGATGCTGGACTGGAATTCCGGCGCCCAGGGACTGCGCAGCCCGGCCTGCAACAAGCGGGCCATCTGCTGCGCGCTGATGCGCTCGATGCGCGACAGGCCGGAGCCGTTGTCGATCACGAAGCCGGTGTCGTCGATCCCTTTTTCGCGCAGCCAGCCGCGCACGGCGGCGTCGGCGCGGGCAAAGGTCGATTCCTCGGCCAGCGGCAGCGCCAGGCTGCCCGCCACCGGGTCGTCCTGCAGGCTGCCCAGGCTCAGGAACAGGGTGCGCGCCAGGGCGTTGTCGGACGGCTTGTTGATGTCGCGCACCAGTTCCGGCAGCTGCCGCGACACATGGGCGGCGAGCAGGCGGGCGTCGAGCGGCGTCGCGCCGGTGATGGTGCGCCCGCTCAGCACGCCCCCCTGGTCGCTCCAGACCTGGCGCACCAGGCGGCTCACGTAATCGTCGCGATCGAGCACGTTGACGCCGTAGCTGCGGTTGCAGTTCCTGGGGAAGGTGCCGCGCAAGACCACCTTGATGCGGCCATCGGCCTGGCGCCGCGCCTCGGGCAGCTGCCAGCCGGCCTCCCAGCGGGCGCAGTCGGCGTCGACCAGGGTCATCTCGGAGGCCACCGAGACCCGCTCCAGCTCCGGATGCATGCGCAGCTGCAGGGCTGACGCGGTCGAACGCATGTCGAGCTGCAGCATGTTCTTGTTGACCAGCAGGGCGTCCGGGATCACGTTGTAATACGCTTCGGGCGACTCGTCAAAGGGCGGCAGGCCCACGTCCGGGCGGTCCGGCTGGAACAGGGTACGGTCGAGCACCAGGTCGCCCTCGATGCGCTCGATGCCCGCGTAGCGCAGCGCGCGCAGCATGTCGGCGATGTGTTCGCCAGATAAGTCGGCGTCGGCGCCGCCCTTCAGGTACAGGCTCCCGCGCAGCACGCCGTCCTCGACCTGGCCGGTGGTGCGCAGCTCGGTGCGGCCGCGGAAGGCGGGGCCCAGGCGTTCCAGGCCGACCAGGGTCGTCACCAGCTTCATGGTCGACGCCGGCTGCATCGGCAGGCCGGCCCGGTGTTCGAGCACGGCGGCGTCGCCGCGCAGCACCAGCACCCCGATCTCGTCCTGGCCGATGCCGTGTTGCTGCAGCGCCTGGGCCACCGGTTGCGGCAGCTGGGCGTGGGCGAACGAGATGCTCGTAAGGAGGGCGAGGGCGAGTGCGTAGCGTCGAAACATGCTGTTCCTGAATGAAGAAGACTTAGCCGAAGAAGAGATAGGCGACGAAGATGGCGCCGATGACGCCGGCCAGGTCGGCCAGCAGGCCGTAGCCGATCGCGTAGCGCGTCTTGCGGATGCCGACCGAGCCGAAATACAGGGCCACGATGTAGAAGGTGGTGTCGGCCGCGCCTTGCAGGATGCTGGCCAGGCGGCCGACGAAGGAATCGACGCCATAGGTGGTCATGGCGTCGATCATCATGGCGCGCGAGCCGCTGCCCGACAGCGGCTTCATGAGGGCCGTGGGCAGGGCGCCGACGAAGTCGGTCGGCAGGCCGAGTGCATTGAAGATCCAGGCGAAACCGCTCACGATCAGGCCCAGGATGCCCGAGTTGCGCACCACGCTGATGGCCACCAGCATGCCGACGAGATAAGGGATGATCTTGAGCGAAGTCTCGATGCCGCCCTTGGCGCCTTCGATGAAGGCGTCGAACACGTTGACCTTCTTGAGCAGGGCGCCGGTCATGAAGACGGCGATGACCGAGAACAGGATCAGGTTGGCGGCGACCACCGACACCAGCTCGATCTGGGACTTGTCCAGGAAATGGGTGAAGACGAAGACCAGGGCGCCGATCAGCGCGGTGCCGCCGCCGATCCATCCGAACACCACCGGGTCGAGCAGGTTGATGCGCTGGCGCAGGCTGACTGCGATGATGCCGGTCATGGTCGAGCAATAGGTGGCGATCAGGGTCGGGATGAAGATGTCGGCCGGATTGGCCGCGCCCAGGATCGCGCGCTGGGCCATGATGGCCAGCGGGATGACGGTCAGGCCCGAGGTCTGGATCACCAGGAACATGATCTGGGCGTCGCTGGCCTCGTCCTTCTTCGGATTGAGCGACTGCAGGCTTTCCATCGCCTTCAGGCCGAAGGGCGTGGCGGCATTGTCCAGGCCCAGCATATTGGCCGAGAAATTCATCACCATGTGGCCGTTGGCCGGGTGTTCCTTCGGCACGCCGGGGAAGATGCGCGAGAAGAAGGGGGCGATGACGCGCGCGAACACATTGATCGCCCCGGCTTTTTCGCCCACGTTCATGATCCCCAGCCAGAGCGTCATGACGCCCGCCAGCGGCAGCGCGATATCCATCACCGCCATCTTGGCCGAGGAAAAGGTGCCGTCGATGATGCGCTTGAAGACCTCGGTATCGCCGAGGAAGATCCATTGTCCCAATGCCGCGATGAAGCCGACGAGAAAGAAGCCTGTCCAGATGTAATTGAGTGCCATGTCATGTATCGCTGCTGGGTATCGCACGATTGTGCAGTGGACAGAGACTGAGGGCAAGCTGCATAGATGAAAGAATGCAGCCGCACCATGTACAAAAGTTATGAGCGTTGCCTCGGGGATGGGCGCCGGCCTATGATACGCAACGCCCAACACAAGCCGCCGTCATGACATTGCGCTACGCCGCCGCCCTCGTCTTCACCTTCACCTTCACCGCCTCCTGCTTCGGAGCGCAGGCGGCCGAGGCCCAGGCGCAGCCGCCCGCGCAAGCGCCGCAGAAAGTGCTGCGCATGTTCCTGTCCACCAGCGAAACAGGCCTCGATCCGGCGATGGCGTCCGACAACGCCACCCTGTCGCTGCTGGAAAACCTGTTCGATCCGCTGCTGCGCTACGACTACCTGGCGCGGCCGGCCAAGCTGCGGCCGAACACGGCGAGCGCGATGCCACAGGTCAGCGCCGACGGCCTGACGTATACCTTCCGCATCCGCCCCGGCATCTACTTCACGCCCGACCCGGCCTTCAAGGGCGTGAAACGCGAAGTCACCGCGGCCGACTATGTGTACAGCCTCGGGCGCCTGCGCGATCCGTCGCTCAGGTCGCCGTGGTCGTATCTGGTCGAAGGCAAGCAGCTGGAGGCAGTCGACCGCTACACGCTGCGCATCCGCCTTGCCGCGCCCGACAACAACTTCCTGTTCTACCTCGCCACCCCGGCCACCGGCGTGGTCGCGCGCGAGGTGATCGACGCCTATCCGGGCCAGGCCGGCAATCACCCGGTTGGCACCGGGCCCTTCATGGTCAAGGAGTGGAAGCGCAGCGACCGGATCGTCCTGCTGGCCAACCCGTATTCGACGGCCGTGTTCCATGCCACGCCGGGAGACGACCCGGAAGACCGGGCCATCGCCGCCGCCCTGGAGGGCAAGCGCCTGCCGCGGGTGGACCGGATCGACGTGAAGATCGCCGAAGAATTCCAGGGCCGCATGCTGGGCTTCCTGAATGGCGAATACGACTACCTGGAACAGATTCCCGAATCGATGACCGAGATGGTGGTGCGGGACGGCGCACTGAAACCCGAGCTGGCGGCGCGCGGCATCGTGTTGTCGCGTTTCCCGGTGCTGCAGACCTATTACATGTGGATGAACATGAACGACCCGGTGGTCGGCGGCTACGGCAAGGACAAGGTGGCGCTGCGGCGCGCGATCTCCATGTCGTACAACAGCGCGCAAGACATCGCGCTGCTCAAGAAGGGATTCGCGATCAAGGCCGAATCGCCGCTGCCGCCGAACGTGCTCGGCTACGATCCGGCCTATCGCAGCCCGGTGCCGTACGACCCGGCGCTGGCCAATGCGCTGCTGGACCGCTACGGCTACGACCAGCGCGACGCCGATGGATTCAGGCGCGCGCCCGGCGGCAAGCCATTGACGCTCACCATGCACAGCGAAGCCACGGTCGGCGGCCGCCTGCGCGACGAGTTGTGGAGAAAATGCCTGAACGCGATCGGCCTGCGCGTTGTGTTCAAGTCGGACAAGAAGACCGAGATCATCAAGGCTTCGCGCCTGGGCACGGTGCAGATGTTCGAGAGTAACTGGATCGCCGACTTTCCCGATGGCGACAATTTTTACCAGCTGCTGTACGGGCCCAATGCCGGCCGCGCCAACTACGCCCGTTTTAACTTGCCTGAATACAATGTGCGCTACGAAAGAGCGCGCCTGCTCAGCGATGGTGCGGAGCGCAACAAGCTGTATGTCGAGATGAACCAGCTCATCCACGCCTATAACCCGTGGGTGCCATTGACCCATGTGCTGTCCAGTGACCTGCGTCATCCGTGGCTGAAAAACTACAAACGGCATCCGGTTGAATTCACGACCTGGCGTTACCTCGATGTCGATGTTGCGCAAAGAGCACGCTCTGCCAGAGCTAAACGTTAGATTTCGTTAGTTTTTCCTAAACAAAATATTCCTGCTGGTTATACTGCCCTCCGGATAATTCATTGGCACCTGAGATTTTTGTCGGCGTACTCTGGATTCATAACATAACGTAATGCTAAGAGCGAAATAGCTATTGCGAAGAGAGCAGGCCAGGCGTTGCACCCCTGCGGTGCACCCGACTGGCCCAAGACCGCCACGGGAAACATTAGGAGAAACACGGTGAAATTAAAGGAACTGGCACGGTTGATGGCCCTGATGGGCGCGATTGCCCCGATCGCGGCGCAGGCGCAGGCGCAGGCGCAAAGCGACGCGTCGATACAGCGGGTGGAAATCACCGGTTCGAGCATCAAGCGCATCGCCAAGGAAGGTGCGCTGCCGGTCGAGATCATTTCGCGCAAGCAGCTCGAAGACCAGGGCATCGTGACGGCCGAGCAGCTGATCGCGACGCTGAACGTGAACGGCAACGGTTCCGACAACCTGGCGTCGAACGCCGACGTGACGTCCGGCGCCCAGCGCGGCAACAACGGCGCCTCGAGCGCCAACCTGCGCGGCCAGGGTTCCGATTCCACCCTGGTGCTGCTCAACGGCCGCCGCGTCGCGACCCACGGCATGAAAGGCTCGGCGGTCGACCTGAACTCGATCCCGATGGCGGCGGTCGAGCGCGTCGAAGTGCTGAAGGATGGCGCCTCGGCCGTGTATGGCACCGACGCGATCGGCGGCGTGATCAACTTCATCCTGCGCAAGAACTACGAGGGCCTGGAAGCCCAGGCCTTCACCGATGTCGCCGAAGCGAGCGGCGGCGAGATCGGCCGCGCCTCCATCACCGGCGGCTGGGGCGACCTGGATACCCAGGGCTGGAATGTGCTGGTGACGGCCGCGCACAGCGAGAACAAGGCGCTGCGCGGCGACCAGCGCGACTTCGTGAACACCTTCCAGCCGAACCGCGGCGTGTCGGTCGATACGCGCGGCGCGCCGAGCGCCAACGTGTTCGCTACTACCCTGGCGCCGACCCTGCTGTCGCGCACCGGCACTGGCCCGACCATTCCGGGCGGCGGCACCGTGGCCTACAATGGGATCAGCCTGCTCGACCTGCCGGGCGGCCCGGGCTGCGACAGCATCGACGGCATGGGCGCCTACGACGAGAAGCTGTGGGATTCGCCCGGCTCGGCCTATGGCTGCGCCTGGGATACCGGCCGCGCCGCCGTGCTGCAGCAGCCGGTCAAGAATACCAATGCGCTGGCGCGCGCCACCTTCCGCATGGGCGAGCACGAGTTCTTCGCCGAAGGCGTGGCTTCGCGCGTCGAAGTGGCCAAGCGCTTCTCGCCGAACCAGGTTTCTCCTTCCGCCTCGACCTTCGGCCCGGCCTCGTTCTATCCGAGCACCGGCGCCGCCTACGACGGCGTGTACAACGCGCTGGTCAAGGTCTTCCCGAGCATCTCGGCCAACTACGGCCTGCCGATCGCCTACCGCTGGCGCTGCATGGAATGCGGCAACCGCGAGATCGAGACCGAAACCAAGGCCGGCCGCATGCTGGTCGGCGCCGACGGCCCGGTGAACCTGTTCGGCAAGCGCTACGACTACCGTGTCGGCCTGTCGCGCGCCTATAGCGAATCCGAATCGACGCTGGGCACCGGCTTCAACTACACCCGCGCACTGGCCGACGTGCTCGGTTCGGGCATCGTGAATCCCTTCCTGCTGCCGGGCCAGAGCCAGAGCCAGGAAGCGATCGACGCGATCCGCGCCACCTCGGCCGCGGGCGTGGTGATGTATGGCGGCAAGCAGACCCTGACCCAGTTCGACGCCGCGATCTCGGGCGAGCTGTTCAACCTGCCGGCTGGCCCGGTCATGGCTGCGGTGGGCACCGACCTGCGTCGTGAAGAGTACGAATTCAATGGCGACCGCCGCGCCGCCAATGCGCGCCCGGCGATCCTGAACGCGCCGTTCGACGACGTCAATGCGCTCGACCAGGTCAAGCGCGACATCAAGGCGGTCTACGCCGAGGTGCTGGTGCCGGTGACCCAGGCGCTGGAACTGACCTTCGCCATCCGCCGCGACGATTACACGGGCTTTGGCGCCACCACCAATCCCAAGGTGTCGTTCCGCTACCAGCCGATCCCGCAACTGATGTTCCGCGGCTCGTACAACGAAGGCTTCCGCGCGCCGTCGTTCAACCAGCTGTTCAACGGCATCACCGAGTCGTCGTACGCGGGCAAGGACCTGGTCGACCCGGCTACCTGCTCGATCGGCCGCGTCGATACCACCGTGCCGGGCTGCGACGCGGTCAACCCGATCACCCTGACCGGCGGCAAGGATACGCTGGGACCGGAAACGGCCAAGCAGGCCAGCCTAGGCGTCGTGTTCGAGCCGACCAACTACTTCTCGGCCAACGCCGACCTGTGGGAGATCCGCAAGGAAAACACGATCGACTCGTTCAATGTGGCGACCATGGTCGCGAACTACAACCTGTTCCAGGACCAGTTCTTCCGCGACCCGGCCGGCAACCTGGTGGCGATCGACCAGCGCTGGCTCAATGCCGGCGAGCGCATCACCCGCGGCGTCGAAGTCGGCGCCCGCCTGAACGGCAAGCTCGGCACCGGCGCGGTGTGGAGCGTGGGCCTGGACGGTTCGCGCCTGCTCGAGAAGAAATCGCGCGCCACCCGCAACGCCGAATTCGGCGAGAGCGAAGTGGGCCGCTTCCTGTTCACCGGCGACCTGGGCTTGAAGTGGAAGCACAGCGCGTATGCCACCTACAGGCACGGCAACTGGAGCGGCATGCTGCAGAACATCTACCGTTCGGGCTATGACGACCAGGTGCTGCCGGGCGTGGCCAGCGGCCGCGTCGTGCCGTCGAACTACCAGCGCAAGGTCGACGACTACTCGATCTTCAACCTGACGGTGAACTACACGGGCTTCCAGAACCTGACCCTGACCGGCGGCATCAAGAACCTGCTGGACGAGGATCCGCCGTTCGCGATCACCTACGACAGCAATACCGGCGCCGGCAGCACCTGGGAACCGCGCGTGGCCGATCCGCGTGGCCGCTCGTTCACCCTGATGGCGACCTACAAGTTCTTCTGATTGCTCTACACTGATGGCCCGCGCCGGGGAGGTGGTCGACCTCCCGGCGCGGGCCGTTTTTCTTTTGGAGCGTTGCCTCACGCATGAAGATCAGCCGCCGCAGCTTCGGCGCCGTTGCCGCCGCCTTGTCCCTTGCCTTGCCCGGCGTTGCCCCGGCGCGCACGCCTTCCTCGCGTCCCATGAAAAAACTCATCAAGCCGCCACGCCTGCAGCGCGGCGACGTCGTCGGACTGATCGCGCCCGGCGGCTACACCAACGAGCGCGCCATCGAGAAGGCGGTGCGCAATATCGAAGCGCTGGGCTTTCGCGTCAAGCAGGGCGCCTACCTGCGCGAAGTGTTCGGCAACTACGCAGGCTCGGTCCAGCAGCGCCTGGCCGACCTGCATGCGATGTTCCTCGACCCCGAGGTCAAGGCGATCTGGCCGATCCGCGGCGGCTCGGGCTGCATCTCGCTGGTATCGAGCCTGGATGTCGACCTCATTCGCCGCAACCCCAAGGTCTTGATCGGTTACTCCGACATCACGGCGCTGCACCTGGCGATATTCAAGCAGACCGGCCTGGTGACCTTCCACGGCCCGGTGGCGTCGTCGACGATGACGCCGTATTCGACCGAGCACATGATGGCGGTGCTCACCGATCCGCAGGCCAGCTACACGATCCCGATGTCGCGGGAGAACGCCGAGCGCGCGCTGAGCGAACCGCACTTCGGCGTCCACACCTTCACCCACGGCGTGGCCACCGGTCCGCTCATGGGCGGCAACCTGTCGCTGGTGGCGGCGCTGGCCGGCACGCCGTACGCGGCCGACATCGCGGGCAGCATCCTGTTCCTGGAAGAGGTGAACGAAGCGCCGTACCGGATCGACCGCTGGATGACCCAGCTCGACCTGGCGGGCGGCTTCAGGAATGCGGCGGCGCTGGTGGTCGGCATCTGCGAGAACTGCGGGCCGGAGCACGAAGACATCTCGCTCACGCTGGAGCGCACGCTGGGCCTGCACCTGCATCCGTTGACCATCCCCGCGGTGTCAGGCTACTCGATCGGGCATATCCGCAACCAGTTCACCCTGCCGATGGGGATCCAGGCGCGGATCGATACCCGGGCGCAGACGATCACGTTGCTGGAGGCTGCTGTATCGTAGGGTCGGCGGCTGCGCCGCCGACGCGTTGATGGTTGGCAGCGAGATCATCCGGCGCGATATCGGAGCCGGTAGCGCTCACCGCGTCGGCGGCGCAGCCGCCAACCCTACGTGCCGGCTCATCATGACCGAGCCGTGCGACTCGCCATCGATGCGGTACAGGTCGGGCACGTCGCCCGTGACCACGAAGCCGGCGCGCTCATACAGCCGGCGCGCGGCGAGGTTGACTGACAGCACGTCGAGGTCGACCCATTCGAGCGGCGGCGTGGCGGCGGCCCAGGCCAGCGCCGTCTCGACGAGTTGCCGGCCCAGCCCAAAGCGCCGGTAGTCGCGGTGCACGCCCATGCCCAGCAGTGCTCGATGGCTCGAGGATGGATCGGGCCGCGCGCGCAGGTCGATGTGGCCCGCGATCGCGCCCAGCGTGTCGAGCGCGACCCACATGCGGCGCCAGCCCGGCTGGCCGAACGGCACCGCGAAGCTGGCCGCGAAGGCCGCCGCTTTCTCGGGCGGCACGCGCGACTGGAGGCGCGACAGTGGCTGGAACAGCGGCATGCCGGCGCGGCCATTTTCCTGCAGCTGGTCGTCGAGATACTGAAAAAGCTGCGCCAGCCGCTCCGGCGCCAGCGGCGCGATCTGGAGGAGGGGCAGGCTCACAGTGCGCGCGCGATCAGGATCTTCTGGATGTCGCTCGTGCCTTCATAGATCTGGCATACGCGCACGTCGCGGTAGATGCGCTCGACCGGGAAGTCGGCCACGTAGCCATAGCCGCCAAACACCTGCATCGCGCTCGACACGACGTTCTCGGCCATCTCGGAAGCGAACAGCTTGGCCATCGCCGCTTCCTTCAGGCACGGCAGGCCCGCATCCTTCATCGCGGCGGCGTGCAGGATCAGCTGGCGCGCGGCCTCGATCTTCATCGCCATCTCGGCCAGGCGGAACTGCACCGCCTGGTGCTCGAAGATCGGTTTGCCAAAGCTCTCGCGTTCTTTCGCATAGCCGAGCGCCGCCTCGTAGGCCGCGCGCGCCATGCCGACCGATTGCACGGCGATGCCGATGCGGCCGCCCTCCAGCCCGGACAGGGCGATCCTGTAGCCCATGCCTTCCTCGCCGATCAGGTTCTCCGCCGGGATGCGGCAATTGTCGAACACGATCTGCGCCGTGTCCGACGAGTGCTGGCCCATCTTCTGCTCGATGCCGGCCACGATGTAGCCGGGCGTATCGGTCGGCACCCAGAACGCGCTGATGCCCTTCTTGCCGGCTTCCTTGCTTGTTACGGCCATGACGATGGCCACGTCGCCATGCTTGCCGCTGGTGATGAACTGCTTGGCGCCGTTGATGACGTAGCCGGCGCCGTCCTGGTCACGTACTGCGGTGGTGCGCAGCGCCGCCGCATCGCTGCCGGTGTGCGGCTCGGTCAGGGCGAAGGCGCCCAGCAGTTCGCCCTGGGCCAGCGGCCGCAGCCAGCGCGCTTTCTGTTCCTCGTTCGCATACATCATGGCGATGCTGCACACGGGGCAGTTGTTGACCGAGATGATGGTCGAGGTGCCGCCGTCGCCGGCCGCGATTTCTTCGAGCACCAGCGCCAGCGCCACGTAGTCCAGGCCCGCGCCGCCATACTGCTCCGGCACCGCCACGCCGAACGCGCCCAGGGCCGCCAGTTCCTTCAGCTCCTCTTTCGGGAAATGGTGCTCGCGGTCCCAGCGCGCGGCGTTGGGGGCCAGGCGCTCCTGCGCGAAGCTGCGCAGGGCGTCGCGGATCATCTGGTGTTCTTCGCTCAGGATCATGGTGTCTCGTGGGTTTTTTATGTGTGGGGATGACTCACCAGGCGATGGCGGCGCCATCGTGGTTCAGGAAGCTGCCGTTGGCGCTGGCGTCCACCTTCGCCAGGGTGGCGCGCAGGTCGCGCACGCTGTGTTCGGGCGTCAGGCTGGCGCCCGAGCCGCCCATATCGGTCTGGACCCAGCCCGGATGGAAGGCGACGCAGGTGACGCCCTGCGCGCCATAGGTGATCGAAGCGTCCTTCAGCACGGAATTGAGCGCCGCCTTGCTGGCGCGGTACAAGGTGCCGTCTGTGCCGGAACGCTCGCCGATCGATCCCATGCGCGAGGACAGTACGGCCAGCTTGCCGCGCGTGTCGGCCAGCAGCGGGCCGATGATGGGGATCAGGCGCATTGCGGCCAGCACGTTGGTGTGCATGACGGCGTCGAATTCGGGGCCGGTCGGGAAGCTTCCGTGGTCCGGGCCGTAGACGCCCGCCACCAGCCAGGCGCTATCGATCTTTTCATCGTCCAGGCGCCAGCCGAGTGCGGCGATCGATTCGGCGCTCGTGACGTCCAGCTGGTGCGCCACCGCGCCCAGTTGAACCAGCGCGTCGCAGTCTTCCTGCTTGCGCGCGGTGGCGATCACGCGCCAGCCGTCCGCGCGGTACTGGCGAACCATTTCTTGCCCGATGCCGCGCGAGGCGCCGACGATCAATACGGTAGGCATGATGAACTCCTTGTGAACGGTTGAATTCTCAATGTTCGCATGGTTCGTTCATCATTGCCGTACACCCGGTCGAACGGGATTACACCAGCTCGATCGCCATCGCGGTGGCTTCGCCGCCGCCGATGCACAGCGAGGCCACGCCGCGCTTGCCGCCGCTGCGCTTGAGCGCGCCGAGCAGGGTGATGACGATGCGCGCGCCGGAGGCGCCGATAGGGTGGCCCAGCGCGCAGGCGCCGCCGTGGACGTTGACCTTGCTGTGCGGGATGTCGAGGTCGCGCATGGCGGCCATCGGCACCGCGGCAAAGGCTTCGTTGATCTCGAACAGGTCGACGTCGCCGGCGGTCCAGCCGGTCTTTTTAAAGAGCTTCTGCATCGCGCCGATCGGGGCGGTGGTGAACAGGTTCGGTTCCTGCGCGTGGGTGGCGTGGCCCAGCACGCGCGCGATCGGGGTCAGGCCCAGCTCTTTCGCCTTCGATTCGCGCATCATCACCAGCGCGGCGGCGCCGTCGTTGATCGACGACGACGAGGCGGCAGTCACGGTGCCGTCCTTCTTGAACGCGGGCTTGAGCGACGGGATCTTGTCGACCTTGGCCTTGAGCGGGCCTTCGTCCTTGTCGATCACGGTGTCGCCCGCGCGGCTGGTGACGGTGACCGGCGCGATTTCCCAGTCGAAGCCGCCCTCGAGGCTGGCGGCCTGGGCACGCTTGACCGAGGCGATCGCGAACGCGTCCTGCTCCTCGCGCGTGAATTGATAAGTGGCCACGCACTCTTCGGCGAAGGTGCCCATCGAGCGGCCTTCACCGGTCTTTTCGTTGCGCGAGTAGGCGTCTTCCAGGCCGTCGAGCATCATGTGGTCGAACATCGGCGCGTGGCCGATGCGGTAGCCGCCGCGCGCCTTCGGGATCAGGTAGGGCGCACCCGTCATCGACTCCATGCCGCCGGCGACCACGATGTCGGCGCTGCCGGCCACCAGCTGGTCGTGGGCGAAGATGGCGGCCTGCATCGCCGAACCGCACATCTTGGACAGCGTGACGGCGCCGGTCGACAGCGGCAGGCCGGCCTTGATCAGCGCCTGGCGCGCCGGGGCCTGGCCCTGGCCGGCCATCAGGCAGTTGCCGAAGTAGACGTGCTCGACCGCGTCAGGCGCGACGCCGGCGCGCTCGACCGCGGCCTTGATCGCCACCGCGCCGAGGTCGCTCGCGGTCTTGGAAGAAAAATCGCCCATGAAGGCGCCCATCGGGGTGCGCGCTGCGCCGACGATGACGACTGGATCATTCATTGTAAAGTCTCCAAAGTTGGAAGCTGTGAACCGTCATTCCCGCGCAGGCGGGAACCCAAGTATTACATCGTCTCGCCGAACAGCTCGCGGCCGATCAGCATGCGACGGATTTCGCTGGTGCCGGCGCCGATCTCGTACAGCTTGGCGTCGCGCCACAGGCGGCCGACCGGGTATTCATTGATGTAGCCGTTGCCGCCCAGGGCCTGGATCGCTTCGCCCGCCATCCAGGTGGCCTTCTCGGCGCTGTACAGGATGGCGCCGGCGGCGTCCTTGCGCAGGGCGCGCACCTGTTCCGGCGCGGTGGCGCGGTCGCAAGCCTGGCCCACGGCGTACACATAGGCGCGGCAAGCCATCATGGTCGAATACATGTCGGCGATCTTGCCCTGCATCAGTTGGAACTCACCGATCGCCTGGCCGAACTGCTTGCGGTCGTGGATGTACGGCACCACGACGTCCATGCAGGCCGCCATGATGCCCAGCGGACCGCCGGACAGCACGGTGCGTTCGAAATCGAGGCCCGACATCAGGACGTTGACGCCCTTGCCGACGCCGCCCAGTACGTTTTCCACAGGCACTTCGCAATCCTGGAACACCAGTTCGCCGGTGTGCGAGCCGCGCATGCCCAGCTTGTCCAGTTTCTGGGCGACCGAGAAACCCTTGAAGCCTTTTTCGATCAGGAAGGCGGTCATGCCGCGCGGGCCCGCCTCGGGGTCGGTCTTGGCGTACACCACCAGGGTATCGGCGTCGGGACCGTTGGTGATCCACATCTTGCTGCCGTTGAGCACGTAGCGATCGCCCTGGAGGTCGGCGCGCAGCTTCATGCTGACCACGTCGGAACCGGCGTTCGGCTCGGACATCGCCAGCGCGCCGACGTGCTCGCCCGAGATCAGCTTGGGCAGGTATTTGCGCTTCTGTTCCGCATTGCCGTTGCGCTTGATCTGGTTGACGCACAGGTTCGAGTGGGCGCCGTAGGACAAGCCGACCGAGGCCGAAGCGCGCGAGATTTCTTCCATGGCCACGATGTGGGCCAGGTATCCCATATTGGCGCCGCCGTACTCCTCGCCGACGGTGATGCCCAGCAGGCCCAGTTCGCCCATCTTCTTCCACAAGTCCATCGGGAACTGGTCGCTGCGGTCGATTTCAGACGCGCGCGGCGCGATTTCGCTTGCCGCGAATTGTTGAACCGCTTCGCGCAGCGCGGCGATGTCGTCGCCATGGTCAAAGGTCAAGCCTGGGAGATGCAGCATGTCGTCCTCACGGTGAACGGTGGTTGGGCAGAGTGGGGCAGCCAGTGAACGAATATCATACTCGCCTGTTACGTTAACGTAAACGTAAAGTGAGGCCACTGTGGCGACCTCATGGTTTAGTGAGCGAACCAGCCCGCATGATGGAGCCATTGTTGACAGGAACG
Source organism: Massilia sp. UYP34 (assembly GCF_056279385.1). NCBI lineage: Bacteria > Pseudomonadati > Pseudomonadota > Betaproteobacteria > Burkholderiales > Oxalobacteraceae > Massilia > Massilia sp. UYP34. Next base: position 600,080 of record NZ_JBWBRF010000001.1, read on the forward strand.
ACAACAACTTAAGTCGGTGAGAATGAACTAGCGGGAACTGGGTAAAGCAGGGAATAAAAATTCTAAGATCTCTAAAAAGCATAAAGTCAGGTGCCCGGCTTGATATGTATTAAATGTTGTATTTGCATCATAAGCTAAGCATCAAGCTACCTTTATTGTTATTCTTAAAAAACAATTAAAATGATGTGGCTAGGGGATAACAAATGAAGAATTGTTATTTGGCAATCATTTTGTGTTTCTTGTTTGCTGGTTTTTCTCGTCCTTCCCATGCGCAGCAGATCGTCGGTGAATGTTTGCAAGGGGATGGAAAGATCTTTGGCGTCTATCAAAATTTTTTTGTACAACAAAAGTTTTTCCCAGCAAACCAAGGTCAGGGTTATCGCGATCCTTCCGGCCAGGCCTTCATGCGGTTTCCCTCGGTGAGCAGTATCGCGGTCTGGGTGACCTGGGACATGAACATGATCCAGATCGACCAGATGGGGTGGCATGTCATCGGAAAATGCCAGATGAATCCACAATTTGTGCAGAGTATGGCGATCGTCACCTTCCCGATGCCGCAGCAATATAATGCGGTGGTTTTCGAATCACCGGGCACGAATGGGATGACAAGATCGGCAACGATCCCGGCAAATTTCTTGATTCAAGAAATCACGTTTGTCAAACCGCTCGTTCCCCAGTTGTCGGCAGCACAGGAATGCCAGTCCTATGTGAGCCAGGGAAATCACAACGGATTCATGGATTGCATGGCGCCGAAAATGATGGGGAGCCGCGAACATGGCTACTACGATTGCATGCGCCGGCATGGCGGTAACCAGGATGAACTTGCCTTGTGCATGCTCGGCAGATCAATGGGCCAGAACGAGAGGGCGGCCCTGAATGCTGCAGAGGCTTGTTATCGGCAATACGGCACGGCCTGGCAACAATACCCCGCTTGCGCCTTGCAGAACAATCTGCCGTTCGATGAACGGACGGCGCGCGCCATCCAGTGTCTTGAGAAGAGCGCCGGTGGCAACGGAATAGATTATCTGGGAATGGGGGTGTGCTATGCCGGGCCTGATTTAATGAAAGGCATGAATCAGGAGTCCTTGATAGCAATGCAATGTGCCATGGCTAGTGGTGGTGATCCGATGACGTTTGCTACCTGCACTGGTGGACAGCTCGCCACGAATGAGCTGAACAAGTGTTTTACGCACGGCATCGGTGGAAATGGCTGTTTTGGTGATGGGAATACATTGGTCAGCACTGCTCGGAATATTGGAAATGAAATCGGACAGCATTTTGGCCAGAACAGTGCGGCAGTCCAGGCTTGGAATGCCATGACCACCATGCCTGGGCCGAATAACGAAGCGGTCAAGATTGTTAATCATTCGGTGCGTGAAATGGAAAAGGCAGGCAAGAATATTGGGAGGGAAGTCAAGAAAATTCTGCCACGTATAAGATTCTGATGTTACATAGCAGGAGGCAAACCATGAAAGCGCTATTGATGATATTGTTGCTGTCAACTCATGCAAGCTTTGCGTCCGCCAATACAGTGCATTATGAGCTGAAGGTCTGGCAGAGCAATAATCAGAATCTCAAGAGTATCGGAAAGTACGCTACTCTGGGGCAATGCCGTACGGCGCTCGCCGAATTTCGGAAAGCCAATTCGGGATGGGCTGGAGGGTGCTTCAATATTTAGCCGACCTATCGATCGGCCCTCGACGTCGGTCCTGATACCGATATTGATTCCATCCGCACGGCGCTCATGGCCATGCGGGTTGGAATTGTTCGTTCTCCGACAGCTGACTTGATCGACCACTTCTGATCAGCCGAATCACTGCAGGTCTTCCTGCCAACATGGCCAGGCGAATGTCACGCCGTGTCGCGCGCCGTCTCGTCCTCGGAGAGCAGGCGACGGCATTCTTCCTCGTGGGCCGAGATTTCTTCCAGCGCCATGTCGATGTCGGCGCGCTGCTGTTCCAAGGTCAGGCGCTGCTGGGCCAGCACGCCCAGGAAGCGGTTGATCTGGGCCACCGTGTCCCTTGGGGACTCATACATGTCGACGATGCTCTTAATTTCGGACAATGTCAGGCCCAGGCGCTTGCCGCGCAGGGTCAGTTTCAGGCGGGTGCGGTCGCGCGGGGTGTACACGCGGTTGCGTCCGCCCACGCCTTCGCGCATGGGGCTGAGCAGGCCCTGGTCTTCATAAAAACGGATCGCCCTTGCGGTGATGTCGAATTCGCGCGCCAGTTCGGCGATGGTATAGGTAGTGGGCATGAGTTTTCAGGCGGTTGGGAAACGTTTGCGGGAATCGCTTAGAATCGCAAAACGATACCGTGATTGCCGTTTACGTTAACTGACAGTGTCGCCACATTGTAGCGCGGTCTCCGACCCCGAAAACGAAAGATTGCCATGAATGCCCTTGAAGCCCAGCTGGATTATCCGTTTGGCGACGCCATCCCCGTACCCGGCGCCGTGCACGACGTCATGCCGGGCCTGCGCTGGGCGCGCATGCCGTTGCCGTTTGCGCTGGACCATGTCAATGTGTGGCTGCTGGAAGACGAACTCGAGGAGCGACGCGGCTGGAGTCTGGTCGATACCGGCGCCGGTACCGACGCCACCCGCGCCGCCTGGGAGCAGGTGGTGGCGCAGGGCCTGGAAGACCGGCCGCTGCTGCGCCTGATCGCGACGCATTGCCATCCCGACCACGTCGGCCTGTCCGGCTGGCTGTGCGCGCGGTTTGCGGCGCCGTTCTGGACCACCACCGGCGAGTTCGGCTTCATGCGCATGATGGCGGCGGCGCTGCCCGGCGTGGACGGACCGTCGGCCGTGCCCCATTTCGAGCGCCACGGCCTGGTCGATGCGGCGCTGCTGGACCAGATGCGCAGCCGCCGCAATTACTATCCTTCGCTGGTGCCGGCGGTACCGCAAGCCTATACCCGGCTGCAGGATGGGCAGCTCGTCACGATCGGCGGCCAGGCCTGGCGCGTGATCACCGGCTTCGGTCACTCCCCGGAACACGCCTCGCTCTACTGCGCGGCGCTGAACGTGCTGGTCTCGGGCGATATGGTGTTGCCGCGGATCTCGACCAATGTCTCGGTATTCGCCGTCGAGCCCGAAGGCAATCCGCTTCAGCTCTATCTCGATTCGCTGTCGAAGTTCGCCGGCCTGCCCGAAGACGTGCTGGTGCTGCCGTCGCACGGCAAGCCCTTCCGCGGTCTGCATACCCGCATCGCCCAGCTGCGCGACCACCACGCGGCGCGCCTGGATGAGGTGATCGCGGCCTGCGCCACGCCATGCTCGGCGACCGACATCGTGCCGGTCATGTTCCGGCGGCCGCTCGATGCGCACCAGCTCAGCTTCGCGCTGGGCGAGGCGCTGGCCCACCTGCACATGCTCTGGTACGGCGGCCGCCTGCGCCGCATGACCGGTGACGACGGCGTGGTGAGATTTCAGGAAATCTAACATCCAATTTGTCACGGGCGGATACAATTTTTTTGGCATGCGCATTCCCGAGGAACGGTCTAACCAATGGTGCGTAGATTGATTCTTTCGCATCGTAGAAAATTTTGTAAAAATCCTACTTTGCGGGATTGCTGTTGGGTATTAGTTGCACGAAGCGTAAAAACTATTAAAAAACCACATCATTGTTACATTTTGGTTGTATGATTTGGACCTTTGGCTTCTCATCCACAGGGAGACGAAGCCGCCCGTCCAAGTCTCAATAACCCAGTATCACGATGAATTCAACGAATGAACGGGAGAGCTTCAGCGAGCGACTGCAGCAGGCCCTGAAGAACGCACACTACTCGCCTGACAGCCCGACCCGCCTGGCACGAGAATTTAATATTCGCTTCGAAGGCCGTCCGATCACGGTCCACGCGGCCCGCAAATGGCTGGTAGGTGAAGCCATTCCCACCCAGGAAAAGTTGCGCATGATCGCCCAGTGGCTGGGCGTGCCTGCCGACTGGCTGCGCTTCGGCGGCGCCGAGCAGGCCGCGAGCCTTGACGCCGCCAACGGCGGCGCCCGGTTCGAATCGGCCGACGTCAAGCTCATTGCCGACCTGCAGCGCCTGGATGAACACCATCGCCAGCTGGCGCGCGAGTTCATCCGCATGCTGGTGCGCATGAACCACCAGAAAGCGGAAGCGAAGTAAGCCGGCTTGCCCGGGGCTTGCACTTTTCGTCATGCCGTGCCGCACAAACGGCCGCAGCTGGGTCATAATCTGTTCAGGTGGCAGCCTGTTCGCCACCGCCCCCAGGTCCACCCAGGAGCAGCTGACGCATGCGAAACAACTACGCCAATACCGCCCAGCTCAAGGATTTGATGACGGCGCCGCCCATGACGGCAGCGCGTCATGCCGAGGTCATGCGAGAGCGCAATGCCCGGCGACGAATGCTTGAAGAGGCGCGCGAGTTGAAGAAGTCCCAGGACAAGTACGACGACAAACGCTGAACGCGGGGAGCCGGCCGGACGCTGGCGCCGCCATTCAGGCGTCTTGTTCGCCCTTCATGCCACCCCAGCGGGCGGCCTGGGCATTTTCTATCCCTAACAAATCCACGACACGGTCCACCGTGTGCTCGACCATGTCCGCGATCGTCGCCGGCCGGTGGTAGAAGCTGGGCAGGGGAGGAAAGACGATCCCGCCCATTTCGGTCACGGCCGTCATATTGCGCAAGTGGGCCAGGTTGAAGGGCGTTTCGCGCACCATCAGGATCAGGCGCCGGCGTTCCTTGAGGATCACGTCGGCCGCGCGTGTCACAAGGTTGTCAGAAAAACCATGGGCGACCGCTGCCAGCGTTTTCATCGAACAGGGGGCGATCACCATGCCGTCGGTCTGGAACGAGCCGCTGGCGATCGAGGCGCCGACGTCGCGGTTGCGATGGACGACGTGGGCCAGTGCTTCGGCGTCGCGCCGCTGCAGGCCGAGTTCCTGGTGCAGGGTGAGAGAGGCGGCGTCGGAAACGACCAGGTGGGTCTCGACGCCCGGGGTGGCGTGCAGCCGCCGCAGCAGCTGCACGCCATAGGCCGCGCCGGTTGCGCCGGTGATGGCGACAACGATCCGGCGCTCGCCGCCGCGGCGGAGACCTTCCGCCATGGGATCAGCCGTTTTTCAGCAGGGCCTGCAGTTCGCCCGATTCGTACATCTCGTTCATGATGTCGGTGCCGCCGATGAACTCGCCCTTCACGTACAGCTGAGGAACGGTCGGCCAGTTCGAGTAGTCCTTGATGCCCTGGCGCACTTCGGCGTCGTCCAGCACATTGACGGTGGCAACGTTGTCAATGCCGCAGGCTTTCAGGATCTGGATGGCGCGGCCCGAGAAGCCGCACTGCGGGAACTGGGCGGTGCCCTTCATGAACAGCACGACCGGGGTGGAGGTCACGGTTTCTTTGATCCAGGTTTGCACGTCGCTCATTTGATTCTGCCTTTGAAGAAAAGGAATAAGTAGATGGCGACATTCTATAACGACTTGGCCGACAAAGTTGGCCAAGTCGCCCCCACGCAGGTGGGGGGGCAGGTTCGCATCGCCGTCGGCCGCTGGTGGACTGCGGTATCATCGATCAGTTCAAGATTATCAAGAAACACGATGAAGACGTTTGCTACCTTGCCGCCAGTGGCCATGTGGGTGTTCGCGGCCGTGCTCGGGCTGCCTGCCTTGTTCGATATCGCCAGCGCCCTCGCGCGCGGCTGGTTCGCCGGCATGTTCTTCGCGCTCGGGCCCCTGATGATGGCGCTGTACCTGGCCTGGTGCGCCTGGCAGCGCCGCGCCGGCCGCACGGCGCTGCTGGAGTCGCCGCGTGTCGCCCTGATCGGCTACATCTGCTTCGGCGCTTTTGTCGGCAGCTTCCTGGTGAAGATCATGACCCAGGGCGCGACCCTGAAACTGCCCGGGATGTAACGGTATGCAGCCGGCATTGCGGTATGATCGCCTGGTTTGTCATTCGATTATTGGAGTAACGATGCAGCAACCCCGCCCGCGCGTACCGTCGCCGAACATGAACTTCGTGATCGCCGCCCTGCTGGGCATTCCCGGCCTGCTGAACATCTATGGCGGCATCACGCGCTCCAGCGTGGGCGACATCCTGTCCGGCGCGGCGGCCCTGGTGTATGCCGTGTTGCTGGTGCGCGACGCCATCCACATCAGGAAGACCGGCCTGCCGGCCATCCCGCAGGCGCGCATGCTCCTGATCGGCTTCGGCTGCCTGACGGTCTACCTGATCGGCATGTTCATGAAGCACAGCGGATAAACGAGACAACGGGCCAGCGGCGCGATGTCGTAGCGTAGGCGGCTGTGCCGTCCACGCATTCAAATCACGCAGGCGTGGCGGCAGAGCGGATCGAGGTCGAACGCGTGGGCGGGAAGCCCGCCCACCTTACGATGAAGCTGCCAGCTATTTGCGCAGCTTGGCGAAGGCGTCCGCCATCGCATTGTTGGACGGCGGCGCCGACCGTTCCTGGCGCTGATGCTGGACCACGCGCTTGGCATCGACGCGGTCGCCGCGCTGCTCCGGCCGCGAACCGGCCTGCGGCGCGCTGTCCGACAGGCGCATGGTCAGCGCGATGCGCTTGCGCTTGGGGTCCACTTCCAGCACCTTGACCTTGACCACCTGGCCGGCCTTGACCACCGTGTGCGGATCCTTCACGAAGGTGTTCGACAGCGCCGAAATGTGCACGAGCCCATCCTGGTGCACGCCGATGTCCACAAAGGCGCCGAAGGCCGCGACGTTGGTCACGACGCCTTCCAGGATCATGTCCGGACGCAGGTCCGAGATTTCTTCCACGCCTTCCTTGAAGGTGGCGGTGGTGAATTCCGGACGCGGGTCGCGGCCCGGCTTTTCCAGCTCCTTCAGGATGTCGCTGACGGTCGGCACGCCGAACTTCTCGTCGGCGTACTTCGACGGATTCAAGCCCTTGAGCAGCGCGGCGTCGCCGATCACCGCCTTCATGTCGCGCTTGACGTCGGCCAGGATCTTCTCGACCACCGGATACGATTCCGGGTGCACCGCCGACGCATCCAGCGGATTGGCGCCGTCCACGATGCGCAGGAAGCCCGCCGCCTGCTCGAAGGTCTTGTCGCCCAGCCGCGGCACTTTTTTCAGCGCGGCGCGCGAGGCAAAAGCGCCGTTGGCGTCGCGGTAGGCCACGATGCCCTGGGCCACCGTGCTCGACAGGCCCGACACCCGCGCCAGCAGCGGCGCCGAGGCAGTGTTCACGTCCACGCCCACGGCGTTCACGCAGTCCTCGACCACCGCGTCGAGCGAGCGCGCGAGCTGGGTCTGCGACACGTCGTGCTGGTACTGGCCGACGCCGATCGACTTCGGATCGATCTTGACCAGTTCGGCCAGCGGATCCTGCAGGCGGCGCGCGATCGAGACCGCGCCGCGCAGCGACACGTCCATGTCGGGCAGCTCGCGCGAGGCGAACTCCGAGGCCGAATACACCGAAGCCCCCGCTTCCGACACCACGATCTTCTGGAGCTTGAGTTCCTGATGTTGCTTGATCAGGTCTTGCGCCAGCTTGTCGGTCTCGCGCGAGCCGGTGCCGTTGCCGATCGAGATCAGCGACACCTTGTGCTTCGCCGCCAGCTGGCCCAGCGTGTGCAGCGCGCCATGCCAGTCGTTGCGCGGCTGGTGCGGATAGACGGTGGCGGTATCGAGCACCTTGCCGGTGGCGTCGACCACGGCCACTTTCACGCCGGTGCGCAGGCCCGGATCGAGGCCCATGGTGGCGCGCTGGCCGGCCGGCGCCGCCAGCAGCAGGGCTTTCAGGTTGCGCGCGAAGACGCCGATCGCGTCGAGTTCCGCCCTGTCGCGCAGGGCGCCCATCAACTCCGTATCCAGGTGCATGAAGCTTTTCACGCGCCAGGTCCAGCGCGCGGTGTCCTGCAGCCACTTGTCGCTTGGCCTGCCCTGCGCCTTGATGCCGAAGCGCGCCGCGATGCGGCCCTCGCACGGGTTCAGCGGCGCGTCCCACTTCGGCTTCTCGGGTTCCGAATCCAGGCGCAGGCTCACGTCCAGCACGCCCTCGCGGCGGCCGCGCAGCAGGGCCAGCGCGCGGTGCGACGGCACGGCGCTCAGGGGCTCGTTGTAATCGAAGTAGTCGGCGAACTTCTCGCCCTCGTCTTCCTTGCCGGCGACGACCTTTGATTCGACCACGCCATGCTCGACCACGTACTCGCGCAGCGACTGCAGCAGCTCGGCATCCTCGGCGAAGCGCTCCATCAGGATCTGGCGCGCGCCGTCCAGGGCGGCCTTGGCGTCCGGCACGCCGGGGTTGGCGCCGCCGTCCGGATTCGTGAACGCCTCGCGCAGGTAGCCGCTCGCGGCTTGTTCCGGGTTCAGGGTCGGGTCGGCCAGCAGCGCTTCCGCCAGCGGCGCCAGGCCAGCCTCGATCGCGATCTGGGCCTTGGTGCGGCGCTTCTGCTTGTAGGGCAGGTACAGGTCTTCGAGCCGGGTTTTGTCTTCCGCCATGGCGATGGCCTGCATCAGCTCGGGCGTCATCTTGTTCTGTTCGGTGATCGACGCGACGATCGCGGCGCGCCGGTCTTCGAGCTCGCGCAGGTAGCGCAGGCGTTCTTCGAGCAGGCGCAGCTGGATGTCGTCGAGACCGCCCGTGGCTTCCTTGCGATAGCGGGCGATGAAGGGCACGGTGGCGCCTTCGTCGAGCAAGGCGATGGCGGCGGCCACCTGGGCCGGGCGGGCGGCGAGTTCTTGGGCGAGGCGTTGTTCGATGGAGGGCAGCATGGATCGTGAATCGTTGTATCGAAGGTGGGGGAAGCGCTGATTCATTCTGGCGGCGGTCTTGGCACGGAAAAAAGACGCCCTGCTGCGTTGTAAATCCTCGCCATACCACGCGGTATGGCTGTGGTTTACGCCTTGCCGGGCGCCTTTTTCCGTCGCCAATCCCATCCGCCAGAATAAATCAGCGCTTCCCAAGCGGCCAATGATACGCGCTCATCGACGATGCGCCAGTCTTGACAGCGCCACACGAACATGAGAGAACAACCGGTTGACATGTAAGCGTGCGCTTTGCGCACGGATGAGATTTGTCCACTACGTGCGATTCCGAACAAAACGGAAGTGTCCGTATGCGAGATAATGCCGTTTATTGCCTTTTTTGATACGAAGCCACGAGACCCAATGACCACAGTCGATTATCTTCGCGAGAAAGCCAGCGACGCACCTCCGGCCCGCGCTCCCGCACGTTCCCCGGCCCTTCCGGCGCCGGTGGTGAGCTGGCTGCAGCGGGTCGAGGCCGCGGCCCACCCCCAGCCGAAGCTGACCGACGAAGTCGTTGACCCCAAGGCCGCGCAATACAAGTTCGTCTATGTCATGGCGCCCACCAGCGGCGGCCGCCACGTCGCGCTGTGCCTGTGCAAGGCGCGCCTGCGCCCGAACGGCGACGTGGCCGCGGCCAGCCCGGTCAGCGAAGTGTTTTCGCTCCTGTCGGCGCCGCCCAGCTATCTCGAAGGCGACGACGTCGACCTGGTGCGCTTCTTCATCGCCATGCGCAGCGGCTCGGCCCAGGGCACCAGCGCCACCGAACCCAAGGGCAAGGTGGGCGCGATCCTGCTGCAGATGCTGCTCGAGCAGGGCAAGCTGCTGTGGGCGAACTCGTGGTCCGACATGGCCAGCGGCCTGGTGTATCCGCTGCAGGGCGGCCCGACCCGCCTGGCCAGCCTGGCCTGGCGCGACGAAGGCCGCGTGTCCAAGCTCGGATGGTCGGTCGAGCCGGTCGGCGGCGCCGCCACCCACAGCGCGGCCGACCAGATCGACTACATGCTGCCGACCGATCCGCCGTGGTACATCGACAACCTGTCCTGCGGGCCGCTCGAACTCAATCGCGGCGGCATCGACATCTCGCTGGCCGAACTGCAGGCCCTGGTGGCGCAAGCCCCGGCCCTGACCGGCACCGACAAGAAGCGCGTCTCGCAGCTGCTGCTGGCCCACGGCCTGCAGCAGCTGATGCCATTGCCGCAGCCGCTCACCCAGCGCCTGAGGAATGACGTCAAGCCGATTCCGCACCTGCTGCTCGATGCCGTCCAGCTGGCCGACGGCAACGTCACGCGCTGGCAGGACTTCGCCGTGCTGGCCTTCGACTACGACGGCCAGCGCGTCTCGTTCGACCCGTCGCAGCGCGTGGTGCGCCAGATCGGCGACGTCACCGAAATCATCGAGCGCGATCCGAAGGCCGAAAGCGACGCCCTCGATAAACTGGGCGAGATCGGTTTTCGCAAGCCGGCCACCGCCCCGTTCAACGCCATGGCCGGTGCGCTGCAGCTCGACAGCCAGGCGCACTGGCTGCGCTTTGCCGAGAACGACGTCGACGCGCTGTCCGACGCCGGCTGGCATCTGCAGAAATCGAACAAGTACCGCTACGACGTGGTCCCGGTCGAAGACTGGTATGCCGACATCGACGAGCCGGCCGAGGCAGGCAATGCCTGGTTCGAGCTGGAGCTGGGCATCGTGGTGGCGAAGAAGCGCGTGCCGCTGCTGCCGGTGCTGGTGCAGCTGATCCGCGGCGCGCCGCTCGAATTCGACCCAAGCGTGCTGGCCGCCCACCAGGAGGCCGACCAGATGCTGGCCGTCCTGCCCGACGGTGTGCGCGTGGCGCTGCCATGGGCCCGCCTCAAGCCGATCCTCGCCACCTTGGGCGAGCTGTACTTCAACGACAAGATCAAGGGCAAGCTGCGCCTGTCGACCCTGGATGCGGCGCGCCTCGAAGAACTGGCGCGCGGCGTCGAGCTGCGCTGGACCGGCGGCGAGCGCCTGCGCGAGACCGGCCGCAAGCTGAGCCAGTTCGGGGCGGTCAAGAAGGTCGAGGCCCCTGCCGGCCTGCAGGCCACCTTGCGCGACTACCAGCTCGACGGCCTGTCGTGGATGCAGTTCCTGCGCGAGTACGACCTGGGCGGCATCCTGGCCGACGACATGGGTCTTGGTAAAACCGTGCAGACACTGGCGCACATCCTCACCGAGAAGGAAGCCGGCCGCCTCACCAGCCCGGCCCTGGTGATCGCCCCGACCAGCCTGATGACCAACTGGTTCGACGAAGCCGCGCGCTTCGCGCCGAGCCTCAAGGTGCTGCTCCTGCAGGGCAAGGAGCGCATGGACCTGTTCGGCCAGATCGACGACGCCGACATCGTCCTGACCACCTATGCGCTGCTGCCGCGCGACGAAGAAGAACTGCGCAAGCACCACTACCACCTGGTGATCCTCGACGAATCGCACTACATCAAGAACACCCGCTCCAAGGCGGCGCAGACGGCCGGCTCGCTCGACGCCCGCCATCGCCTGTGCCTGTCGGGCACGCCGCTCGAGAACCACCTGGGAGAGCTGTGGTCGCAGTTCCACTTCCTGCTCCCTGGCCTGCTGGGCGACGAAAAGACCTTCAACACGCAGTTCCGCCATCCGATCGAACGCCAGGATGACCCGGTGCGCCGCACCCTGCTCAATCGCCGCATCCGGCCTTTCCTGCTGCGCCGTACCAAGGACCATGTGGCCAAGGAGCTGCCGGAGAAAACCGAGATGGTGCGCCGCATCGAGTTGTCCGGGCCGCAGCGCGACCTGTACGAGACGGTGCGCCTGGCGATGGACAAGAAGGTGCGCGACGAGATCGACCGCAAGGGCGTGGCGCGCAGCCAGATCGTCATCCTCGAGGCGCTGCTCAAGCTGCGCCAGGTCTGCTGCGATCCGCGCCTGGTCAAGTCGATGCCGTCCAAGAAGAACACGGCCGCCGTGTCGGCCAAGCTGCTGGACCTGATGCAGATGGTCGAAGACCTGCTGGGCGAGGGCCGCAAGATCCTGGTGTTCTCGCAGTTCACCAGCATGCTCGGCCTGATCGAGGAAGAACTCGACGCGCGCAACATCCCGTACGCGATCCTGACCGGCGAGACGCGCGACCGCTCGGCCCAGGTGGCGGCCTTCCAGCAGGGCGCGGTGCCGATCTTCCTGATCAGCCTGAAAGCCGGCGGCGTCGGGCTCAACCTGACCGCGGCCGACACCGTGATCCACTACGACCCGTGGTGGAACCCGGCGGCCGAGAATCAGGCGACCGACCGCGCCTGGCGCATCGGGCAAGACAAGCCCGTGTTCGTGTACAAGCTGATCGCGAAAGGCACGCTGGAAGAAAAAATCCAGCTGCTGCAGCAGAAGAAGTCGGAACTGGCGCAGTCGATCCTGTCCGAAGGCGAATCGCAGAAGATGGCGCTGACGCAGGAAGACCTGCAGGCGATCTTCGCGCCGCTGGACGATTGAGTGGGTTGGGTGGGGCCGCGCTCGCTGGCGTGAGCGTGGCCCGGAAAGAATGCACGCGGCGCAAGGCCGCGTGCAGCGCCGTCAAGACGGCTTATTTGTAGAAGGCTTCGACCTTGCCCTTGAGCTTGATGAGCATCGGCTTGCCGCGGCGGTCGAGCGTCTTGCCGGCGGCAACCTTGATCCAGCCTTCGCTGAGACAATATTCCTCGACGTCGTAGCGATCCTTGTCGTTGAAGCGGATGCCGATTTCGTGCTGGAACACGTCACGGTTGTGGAAAGGGCTGCTCGGATCGATCGACAGCCGGTCTGGGAGCGGGGGGAGGGTTGCGGTATCGTTCATGGTGCGCGAATTATCCCTCAACTCGCCGGGACATGGCGCATTTCTTTGTACGGGCCGCTTGTGGCCGGGGCTCGCGCGAATCAGGCGCGCCATCGAGAGATATTCCGAAAACATTGTTTCGTGGCTGTATACTTGGTGTCAAACCTGACATCCTTGTCAGCTGGTTAAGAAAGACCCCCGATGAAGTCCAGCCCCCATGCCGCCGCCCCGTCACCAGGCTCCTCACCCGTCACGGGCCGCCTCGATGACGATGCGCTGCCGGCCGCCCAGTTCCGCGCGATCGCCGAACTGGGCGGCGACGTGGCCTTCGCCATCGCGCTGCCGGCGCGCCGCCTCGTGTATCTGAGCCCCGCCTTCGGCGCGCTGAGCGGCTTTGACCGCGCGGCGCTGCAGCGTGCGCTCGACGGCGAGGGCGTGTCGCCCCTGGCGCCGCTCGCGGCCTGGCTGCGCGAGGCGGCCGGCGGCGAGCCCGGCGCGCGCAGCCGGCGCGAATTCGACCTGTTCGACGCCGAAGGCCGGCCGCTGGCGCTGGACGGCCTGGCCACGGTGTTGGCCGATGCCGTGGCCGATGCGGCGGCCGGCCCTGCCCCGACCCTGGTCGGCCTGCTGCGCGACCTGTCGGCGCAGCGCGCCCATCAAAGCGAGCAGAAGCGTTTTGCCAGCATGCTCAACCACGAATTCCGCACCCCGCTGGCCACGATCGACGGCGCCATCCAGCGCCTCGAGGCGACCTCGAGCCACGCCGACGAGCCCACGCGCACGCGCTACCGCAAGATCGGCGCCGCGGTCGATCGCCTGATCGGGATGCTCGACGAATACCTGTCTCCGGACCGCATGGCCGCGCTCGGCCGCGCGCGCCAGCCGAACACGATCACCGTGAACGGCCTGGTCGACAGCGGCGCCACCCAGATCCGCGCGGCCGGCCGCGAAGCCGTGCTGCGGCTGGAGGAACTGCCACTGACCCTGCGCGGGGAGCCGGAAGGCCTGCGGCTGGCGCTCAAGGTCTTGATCGACAATGCGCTGGCGTTTTCGCCGCCGTCGGCGCCCGTAATCCTGCGTGTGCGGCGCAGCGGCGGCGGGGTCGAGCTGGCGGTGCTCGACGGCGGCGCCGGCGTGCCGCCGCAAGACGCGCTGCGGGTCTTCGACAAAGGCTACCGCGGCCGCAACGCCGCCGGCCTGGCCGGCAGCGGCCTCGGCCTGTACATGGCGCGCTCGATCGTCGAGGTGCATGGCGGAGTGCTGAGCCTGGCGCCGGGGGAGGAAGGCGCGGGCGCCGAGTTCCGCCTGTGGATGCCTGCCTTGGGCCTGTAGGGAGGCTGATCCAGTCTTGGCGGCGGTTCGGCACATGAAAACGTCCTGCCGCGTTGCACATCCTCGCCAACCACGCGCGGTATGGCTGAGGTGGATGCGCGACCGGCGAGGCCTTGCCGGCCGCTTTTTTCTGTGCCAATCCCTTTCGCCACAATACATCGGTGCCTCAGTAGAGGAACAACTCCTTGCTTCAGACCGCCTCAGCAACGATAATCGGACCGCGACCCGGCAAGGATAACGCTACCATTGGTATCATTGTCGAGTGATTGAACGATATGGCCAGGGAATGACGCAGATACTGATTGTTGAAGACAATGGCGAGTACGCCGACGACATGGCCGAGTTCCTGAAGGAGCTCGACCATGAAGTGACGATCGCCAGGACCGCCAGCGAAATGTGGGCGGCGTTGACGCGCACCCCGGCCGCGGTGGTCGTGCTCGACCTCGGCTTGCCGGATGAGGACGGGTTCAACGTCATTCCGCGCATGCGCCAGCTGTATCCCGAGATCGGCCTGCTGGTGCTGACGGGCCGGGTGGCGTTCGACCACCGCATCCTGGGCCTGCGCCTGGGCGCCGACCATTATTTGACCAAGCCGATCAAGTTCCCCGAACTGGCGGCCCACATCGAAGCCCTGGACCGCCGGGTGCGTCCGCCCGATCCGGTCCCGACGCCGAGCAAGTGGATCCTGCGCGTGAGTGCGCGCCAACTCGAGCTGATGGGCAAGGTCGTCGACCTGACCGAAAAAGAGTGCAATTTCCTGCACCTGTTGACGATCAACACCCGTCCGGTGCCGCGCCATGTGATCGTGGCCGGCATGGGCGGCGAAGATCCGGACGCCAGCCGCCGGGTCGACATGCTGGTCTACCGCCTGCGCAAGAAAGCCCGATCCGGCCTCGGCCAGGACCTCCCCCTGCGCAGCGCCTACGGCGAAGGCTACAGCCTCTCCGCCGGCTTCACCCTCTCATAATAATTAGGGTCAGAGTAGAATTATTGGCCAATAGCCGCTCGGACAATTAGGGTCAGAGTAGAATTATTGGCCAATATCTTTGGCAACCTTGCCCTTTTCACCCAAATTCTCGCAAAATTGCTCGGCTTCTGTTGCCCCTGGCTTATGTGTCAATTAAATAGGGACAGAGTCAGCGTGTTTTTGCCGCCGCTTGCGATTAATGAGGGACAGAGTCGTTTTCTATTGTAGAATCCCCTGCTCAACATTTGAGCAAACGTCATGGCACGCCAACCCCGACTCATCGTTCCCGAGCAGCCGCACCACGTCATCCAGCGCGGCAATAACCGCCAGGTGATCTTTCGCGAAGAAGCCGACTATCAGTGCTTCCTGGTGTGGCTCAAGGAAGGCGCCAGGTTCTACGACGTGGCGATCCACACCTACGTGTTGATGCCGAACCACCTGCACCTGCTGGCCACGCCCAGCGACGCCACCGGCCTGGCGCTGATGATGCAGAAGGTAGGCCGGCTGTATGTCCCCTGGTTCAATCACAAGTACGAGCGCAGCGGCGGCCTGTTCGAAGGGCGTTTTCGTACCTCGCTGATCGATTCGGACCGCTATTTCATGACCTGCAGCCGCTATATCGAGCTCAATCCGGTGCGCGCGCAACTCACCGCGGCCCCCGAGGACTATCCCTGGTCCAGCTACGCCCACCACGCCGGCATCCGCACCGACACCCTGGTCGCCGACCATCCGCTGTTCTGGGCGCTGGGTAACACGCCGTTCCAGCGCGAGGCGGCCTATATCGACATGGTCCGGCAAGGCCTCAGCACGGAAGAGGTCGATTTCATCACGGCGGCGATCCTCAAGAACCAACCGCTCGGCTCGCTCTCCTTCAAGGCCGAACTCGAGCATAAAACCCAGCGCCAGATCTTGCCGGCCAAGCGCGGACGCCCGTTCAACCCGCCATTACCGCCGCTTTCGGCAGCCTGAAGCATATAATTCTTGACACAAGGGCACGGTTATTCGTGCCCTTTTTTGCGAAAAAATCCCTGTAATATCATAGGCTTAGGTGGCAGGAGCCTGATTATGAACAACCTCGATTGACTCTGTCCCCAATTAATCGGCCAGTGAAAAAGTTGTCAAACAATTCGACTCTGACCCTAATTATTCTGGTTGACGGGGTATTTTGCAGTGCACTATTCTCCTCGTTCGATCCGTAAAGTAGTGGAGATAGCCTCATGATTGCCCAAGGTTTGTACGACCCCGCCAATGAACACGACGCCTGTGGCGTCGGCTTCATCGCCCACATCAAGGGCAACAAGAGTCACTCGATTATTGAACAGGGTCTGCAGATCCTGAAGAACCTCGATCACCGGGGCGCCGTCGGCGCCGATGCGCTGATGGGTGACGGGGCCGGCATCCTGATCCAGATCCCGGACCAGTACTTCCGCGACGAGATGGCCAAGCAGGGCGTCGAACTGCCGCCGCCCGGCGAATACGGCGTCGGCATGGTGTTCCTGCCGAAAGAGCACGCCTCGCGCATCGCCTGCGAACAGGAAATCGAGCGCGCCGTGCGCATCGAAGGTCAGGTGGTGCTCGGCTGGCGCAACGTGCCGGTCGACGAGACCATGCCGATGTCGCCGTTTGTCCGCGCCAAGGAACCCGTCATCCGCCAGATCTTCATCGGCCGCGGCCCGGACATCATGGTGACCGATGCGCTCGAACGCAAGCTCTACGTCATCCGCAAGTCGTCCGGCCACGCGATCCAGGCCCTGAAACTCCTGCACGGCAAGGAATTCTTCGTGCCGTCGATGTCGGCGCGCACCATCGTCTACAAGGGCCTGCTGCTGGCCGACCAGGTCGGCGTCTATTACAGGGACCTGCAGGACCCGCGCTGCATCTCGGCCCTGGCCCTGGTCCACCAGCGCTTCTCGACCAACACCTTCCCCGAATGGCCGCTGGCCCACCCTTACCGCATGATCGCCCACAACGGCGAGATCAATACCGTCAAGGGTAACTTCAACTGGACCCGCGCGCGCGAAGGCATGCTCAAGTCGGCCGTGCTGGGCGAAGACCTGAACAAGCTGTTCCCGCTGATCTATGAAGGCCAGTCCGACACCGCCTGCTTCGACAATGCGCTCGAGCTGCTGGTGATGGCCGGCTACCCGGTGGCCCAGGCGATGATGATGATGATCCCGGAAGCCTGGGAAAACCACACCGCGATGGACGACAACCGCCGCGCCTTCTATGAATACCACGCGGCGATGATGGAACCATGGGACGGCCCGGCCGCCATGGCCTTCACCGACGGCCGCCACATCGGCGGCACGCTCGACCGCAACGGCCTGCGTCCGGCGCGCTACGTCATCACCGAGGACGACCTGGTCGTGATGGCGTCCGAGTCGGGCGTGCTGCCGATTCCCGAGTCGCGCATCGTCAAGAAGTGGCGCCTCCAGCCGGGCAAGATGTTCCTGATCGACCTCGAGGCCGGCCGCATCATCGACGACAAGGAGCTCAAGGACAGCTTCGCCAACGCCAAGCCGTACAAGGCCTGGATCAGGTCGGTGCGCATCAAGCTCAATGAGATCAAGCTGTCCGAATCGCAGTTGCTGGCCGCGCGGGCCAGGGACGCGCAAGGCGAGAAGCAGCCGCTGACCCTGCTCGACCGCCAGCAAGCCTTCGGCTATACCCAGGAAGATCTGAAATTCCTGATGGCGCCGATGGCCGTGCTGGGCGAGGAAGCCACCGGCTCGATGGGCAACGATTCGCCGCTGGCCGTCACCTCGAACAAGCTCAAGCCGCTGTACAACTACTTCAAGCAGCTGTTCGCCCAGGTGACCAACCCGCCGATCGACCCGATCCGCGAGAGCATGGTCATGTCGCTGGTGTCCTTCATCGGCCCGAAACCGAACATCCTCGACACCAACAACGTCAACCCGCCGATGCGCCTCGAAGTGGCGCAGCCGATCCTCGGCTTCGACGACATGGCGCGCCTGCGCGCCATCGGCCAGCACACCGGCAGCAAGTTCAAGGCCTATGAGCTGAACATCTGCTACCCGGTCGCCTGGGGCAAGGAAGGCATCGAAGCCTCGCTCGCCTCGCTGTGCGCCGAAGCGGTCGACGCCGTCAAGTCCGGCCACAACATCCTGATCGTGTCGGACCGCCGCATGTCGCCCGACCTGGTCGCCATTCCCGCGCTGCTGGCCACTTCCAGCGTGCACCAGCACCTGGTGGCGAAGGGCCTGCGCGCCTCGACCGGCCTGGTGATCGAGACCGGCTCGGCGCGCGAAACCCACCATTTCGCCCTGCTGGCGGGCTACGGCGCCGAAGCCGTCCACCCGTACCTGGCGCTGGAAACCCTGGCCGAACTGGCCCACGGCCTGCCGCACGAAATGTCGGCGGAAACCGCGAGCTACAACTACATCAAGGCGATCGGCAAGGGCCTGCTGAAGGTGATGTCGAAGATGGGCATCTCCACCTACATGTCGTACTGCGGCGCCCAGATCTTCGAGGCGATTGGCCTGAACAAGTCGCTGGTCGACAAGTACTTCAAGGGCACCTCGTCGAACGTGGAAGGCATTGGCCTGTTTGAAGTGGCCGAGGAAGCGCTGCGCCTGCACGCCCTGGCCTTCGGCGACGATCCGGTGCTGGCCAACGCGCTCGACGTCGGCGGCGAGTACGCCTTCCGCGTGCGTGGCGAAGACCACCTGTGGACGCCGGACGCGATCGCCAAGCTGCAGCACTCGACCCGCGCCAACAACTTCTCGACCTACAAGGAATACGCGCAGCTGATCAACGATCAGACGCGCCGCCACCTGACCCTGCGCGGCCTGTTCGAATTCAAGATCGACCGCGACAAGGCGATCCCGATCGAGGAAGTCGAATCGGCGAAAGAGATCGTCAAGCGCTTCGCCACCGGCGCGATGTCGCTCGGCTCGATCAGCACCGAAGCCCACGCCACGCTGGCGATCGCGATGAACCGCATCGGCGGCAAGAGCAATACCGGCGAAGGCGGCGAGGATCCGGCGCGCTACCTGAACGAGTTCAAGGGCATCGCCATCAAGAAGGGCGAGAGCCTGTCCTCGGTCCTGGGCAAGGACCGCGTCATGGTCGACATCCCGCTCGAAGAGGGCGACTCGCTGCGCTCGAAGATCAAGCAGGTGGCCTCGGGCCGCTTCGGCGTCACCGCCGAATACCTGAACGCGGCCGACCAGATCCAGATCAAGATGGCGCAAGGCGCCAAGCCGGGCGAGGGCGGGCAGCTGCCGGGCCATAAGGTCTCGGAATACATCGCTTCGCTGCGCTTCTCGGTGCCGGGCGTCGGCCTGATCTCGCCGCCGCCGCACCATGACATCTATTCGATCGAAGACCTTGCGCAGCTGATCCACGACCTGAAGAACGCCAACCCGCGCGCCTCGATCTCGGTCAAGCTGGTCTCGGAAGTCGGCATCGGCACCGTCGCCGCCGGCGTCTCGAAGGCCAAGGCCGACCACGTCGTGGTCGCGGGCCATGACGGCGGCACCGGCGCCTCGCCGCTGTCCTCGGTCAAGCATGCCGGCACCCCGTGGGAACTCGGCCTGGCCGAGACCCAGCAGACCCTGGTGCTCAACGGCCTGCGCAGCCGCATCCGCGTCCAGGCCGATGGCCAGATGCGCACCGGCCGCGACGTCGTCATCGCCGCCATGCTGGGCGCCGACGAAGTGGGCTTCGCCACCGCGCCGCTGGTGGTCGAGGGCTGCATCATGATGCGCAAGTGCCACCTGAATACCTGCCCGGTGGGCGTGGCCACGCAAGACCCGGTGTTGCGCGCCAAGTTCCAGGGCAAGCCGGAGCATGTCGTGAACTACTTCTTCTTCGTCGCCGAGGAAGCGCGCCAGATCATGGCCCAGCTGGGCATCCGCACCTACGACGAGTTGATCGGCCGCGCCGACCTGCTGGACAAATCGAAGGCGATCGGCCACTGGAAGGCGCAGGGCCTGGATTTCTCGAACATCTTCTACCAGCCGCAGGTCGAGTCCCGCAGCGCGCTGTACCACACGAGCGAGCAGGACCACGGCCTGGACAAGGCGCTGGACCACAAGCTGATCGCGCAAGCCAGGGCCGCGCTGGAAAAGGGCGAGCGCGTCTCGTTCATCTCGCCGGTCAGGAACCTGAACCGCACCGTCGGCGCCATGCTGTCGGGCGAAGTCGCCAAGCGCTACGGCCATGCCGGCCTGCCGGACGACACCATCCACATCCAGCTGCAGGGCACGGCGGGCCAGTCGGCGGCTGCCTTCCTGGCAGGCGGCATCACGATCGACCTGGTCGGCGAAGGCAACGACTACGTTGGCAAGGGCCTGTCGGGCGGCCGCATCATCGTGCGTCCGAACACCGAATTCCGCGGCTGGGCGGTGGACAACATCATCGTCGGCAATACCGTGATGTATGGCGCGATCTCGGGCGAGGCCTTCTTCAACGGCGTGGCCGGCGAGCGCTTCGCGGTGCGTAACTCGGGCGCCGTCGCGGTGGTCGAGGGCTGCGGCGACCACGGTTGCGAATACATGACCGGCGGCACCGTCGTCGTGCTGGGCGAGACCGGGCGCAACTTCGCGGCCGGCATGTCGGGCGGCGTGGCCTTCGTCTACGATCCGAAAGGCGAGTTCGCGGGCCGCTGCAATACCACGATGGTCAACCTGGAACCGGTGCTGTCGGCGAAGGAGCAGTGCGACCCGGCAGCCTGGCACAGCCAGACCCGGGGCGGCGAGCGCGAATGCGACGAAGTCATCCTGCGTCGCCTGATCGAGCGTCACTTCAAGTACACCGGCAGCACGCGCGCGCGCAACCTGCTGGATGACTGGGCCAACAGCCGCGGCAAGTTCGTCAAGGTGTTCCCGACCGACTACAAGCGCGCCCTCGAGGAGATGCACAACTCGAGCATGGAAGAAGCGAACGACAAGATCGAACTGGCCGCCTGACGGCGACATCAACCAACGTCGTCCCCGCGAAGGCGGGGACCCAAGTTTCGTAGCGTGCCGCCAGCGCAAGATGACTGGCCTGGCACGCAGACTTGGGTTCCCGCCTGCGCGGGAACGACGAGCCAAGGCCGCGGGCCAGATGAAAAGGAAAACATTGTGGGCAAAATCACCGGTTTCATGGAATTCGCACGGCAGGAAGAGGAATACCTCGATCCTCCCGTCCGTCTCAAGAACTACAAGGAATTCGTCGTCACCCTGACCGACGGCCAGGCCAAGGTGCAGGGCGCGCGCTGCATGGATTGCGGCATCCCGTTCTGCAATACGGGCTGCCCGGTCAACAACATGATCCCGGACTGGAATGACCTGGTCTACCATGGCAACTACCGCCAGGCGCTGGACAATCTGCACTCGACCAATAACTTCCCCGAGTTCACCGGCCGCATCTGCCCGGCGCCCTGCGAATCGGCCTGTACCCTGGGCATCAACGATGACCCGGTCGGCATCAAGTCGATCGAGCGCAAGATCATCGACACCGGCTGGGAACACGGCTGGGTGGTGCCGCAGCCGGCCAGCAGCAAGACCGGCAAGACGGTCGCCATCGTCGGCTCCGGCCCCGCCGGCCTGGCCGCGGCCCAGCAACTGGCGCGCGCCGGCCACGACGTGACGGTGTTCGAGAAGAGCGACCGCATCGGCGGCCTGCTGCGCTACGGGATCCCCGACTTCAAGATGGAGAAGGACCTGATCGACCGCCGCGTGGAGCAGATGCAGGCCGAAGGCGTGACCTTCCGCACCAGCGTCCTGATCGGCAAGGACTTCCCGGCCACGGTCAGCAACATGGCGCGCGACACGATCTTCCCGGAAGACCTGGAAAAGGACTTCGACGCCGTGATCCTGGCCGGCGGCGCCGAGCAGCCGCGCGACCTGCCGGTCCCCGGCCGCCAGTTAAAGGGCGTGCACTTCGCGATGGACTTCCTGCCGCAGCAGAACCGGGTCAACGCCGGCGACAAGCTGAAGGACCAGATCAAGGCCACGGGCAAGCACGTGGTGGTCATCGGCGGCGGCGACACCGGCTCGGACTGCGTCGGCACCTCAAACCGCCACGGCGCGCTGTCCGTGACCCAGTTCGAGCTGATGCCGCAGCCGCCGGAACTTGAAAACAAGCCATTGGTATGGCCTTACTGGCCAACTCGCCTGCGCACCTCGTCCTCGCACGAGGAAGGCTGCGCGCGCGACTGGGCGGTGGCGACCAAGCGCCTGGAAGGCAAGGGCGGCAAGGTCGAGAAGCTGATCGCCTGCCGTGTCGAATGGAAGGACGGCAAGATGATGGAAGTGCCGGACAGCGAATTCGAGCTCAAGGCCGACCTGGTGTTCCTGGCGATGGGCTTCGTCTCGCCGGTGCAGCAGGTGCTGGACGCCTTCGGCGTGCAGAAGGACCCGCGCGGCAATGCGCGCGCCGGCACCGAAGGCGAGGGCGCCTACCAGACCTCGAACCCGAAGCTGTTCGCAGCCGGCGACATGCGCCGCGGCCAGTCGCTGGTGGTGTGGGCGATCCGCGAAGGCCGCCAGTGCGCGCGCGCCGTCGACGAGTTCCTGATGGGTGTCTCGAACCTTCCGCGCTAAGCGCAGCAACCCGAGGGCGGCCGCGCAAGGCGGCCGCCTCCGCCTTCGCTCCCGCCTCATCTCTGCCTCGTCGAAGGCGGCAAGCCCATCACCAGCGTCGGCCGCAGCTGCCAGTTCGCAGCGCTCGGGCAAGAACACCGTCGATCCGCGTCCAGGCGCTGCCGGGCCTCGCGCTCTGCATGCGCCCGACCGCCCGGTTGACCAGGCGCTGGTCCGGGGTTGTATCTTACGTTGACAAAATAGCGACAGAGTATTGCATATTCTGTGACTTGCTATTTCATTACGCCACCCCCAGATTATGGTGCGGCGCAAAAAACCAGGCTCATCGAAATAGTAATCAGGAGGAGCTTAAACCCGCTCCTTCGGGCGTTTTTTGAATGCAGCTTATTGATAAAATTCAATAATAACAATATTGCTTAACATACATATATCAACAAAAACAATGGCTTATGCGTCGGATTAGCTGACTCATTAGTTATTAGTGTTGTAATAGTACGTCGCCGCCGAGGGGTAAAATCGGGTCCCTCAAGCAGGCAAATAGCTTTCTGCACTACAATACCGGATTACCCAAACATTAATTATGCTGTGTCGAACCTAGTCGAAATCCGCGATCTGCATTTTGCTTACGGTGAGCGTTCCATCCTGTCGAATCTCCGTATGGACTTCCCACGCGGCAAGCTTGTCGCCGTCATGGGCGGGTCGGGTTGCGGCAAGACCACGGTGCTGCGCCTGATCGGCGGCCAGATCCGCCCCCAGCGCGGCGAAGTGCGCATCGGCGGCGAGGTGGTGCACCAGCTCGATACCGAGGGCCTGTACCGGCTGCGCCGCCGCATGGGCATGCTGTTCCAGTTCGGCGCGCTGTTTACCGACCTGTCGGTGTTCGACAATGTCGCCTTCCCGCTGCGCGAGCACACCGACCTGCCCGAAGAACTCATCCGCGACCTGGTCCTGATGAAGCTCAACGCCGTCGGCCTGCGCAATGCGCACCGCCTCAAGCCGGCCGAGATCTCGGGCGGCATGGCGCGCCGCGTGGCCGTGGCGCGCGCGGTGGCGCTGGATCCTGAACTGATCATGTACGACGAGCCCTTCGCCGGCCTCGATCCGATCTCGATGGGCGTGACCGCCAACCTGATCCGTAACCTGAACGACGCGCTGGGCTCGACCTCGATCCTCGTCTCGCACGACGTGCACGAGTGCTTCGCGATCGCCGACTACGTGTACTTCATGTCTGCCGGCAAGATCGTGGCCGAGGGCACGCCGGACGACCTGCGCGTCTCGGAAGACCCCTACGTGAAACAATTCGTCAATGCCGCCCCGGACGGTCCGGTGCCGTTCCACTATCCCGGCACGTCGCTGGCCGACGACCTGGGCCTGGGAGCGCGCACATGATCACCCGCTTCCTTGGCCTGGTCGGCTGCACCGTGCGCGAAGGCTTCGCCGGCCTCGGTTTCGCCGTGCGCTCGTTCTTCAACCTGCTGGGTGTGTCGCCGGGCGCCTTCCGCCGCCCCGGCTTGATCTCCGAGCAGATCCATTTCATCGGCAACTATTCACTGGTGATCATCGCCGTGTCCGGCCTGTTCGTCGGCATGGTGCTGGGCCTGCAGGGCTACTACACGCTGAACCAGTATGGCGCCGAGCAGATGCTGGGCCAGGTGGTGGCGCTGGCGCTGGTGCGCGAACTGGGCCCGGTCGTGACCGCGCTGCTGTTCGCCGGCCGCGCCGGCACCTCGCTGACCGCCCAGATCGGCCTCATGAAAGCCGGCGAACAGCTGTCGGCCATGGAAATGATGGCCATCAATCCGGTGCAGCGCGTGCTGGCGCCGCGCTTCTGGGCCGGCGTGATCGCGATGCCGGTGCTGGCCACCGTGTTCTCGGCGGTGGGCGTGCTGGGCGGCTACATCGTCGGCGTGAAACTGATCGGCGTCGACGAAGGGTCGTTCTGGTCGCAGATGCAGGCTGGCGTCGATGTGCGAGCTGACGTACTGAACGGCGTCATCAAAAGCTTTATATTTGGCATCGCAGTGACCTTTACCGCCCTGTTCCAGGGCTACCAGGCCCAGCCGACGCCAGAAGACGTATCGCGCGCGACCACGCGCACCGTCGTGATTGCATCGCTGCTGGTCTGGGGGCTGAACTTCGTCATGACGGCCCTGATGTTCAATAAATAAGTTTAACAACGGTTAAAACGGTTACTGTAGGGTATTCAAAATGCATCGCAAAACTATCGACGTCTGGGTCGGCCTGTTCGTTCTGCTGGGATTGGCCGCGCTGGTGTTCCTGGCCTTTCAAGCAGGAAATATGAGGACTTTGTCGTTCGGGCAGACGTATTCGATCACAAGCCGTTTCGACAATATCGGCGGACTGAAGCCGCAGGCGCCGGTCAAGAGCGCCGGCGTGGTGGTGGGTCGCGTCGGTGAGATCACCTTCGACGACGAGAGCTTCCAGGCATCGGTACGTCTTGATATGGAGAGCGAATATAAATTCCCGAAAGATAGCTCGCTCAAGATTTTGACCGCTGGTTTGTTGGGTGAACAATACATCGGTATCGAAGCCGGTGGCGATGAACAGAATCTGGCGGAAGGCGATCGCATCATTCGCACCCAGTCGGCGACGGTCCTGGAAGACTTAATTAATCAATTTATCTACAGCAAGGCTGCTGAAGGAAAGGAAGGTAGTGAATGAACCACGCCGTCACGCTCTCGCACTTGCGCCTTGGCGCTGCCGCCGCCGCCATCCTGGTCCTGACAGGTTGTGCAACGACTGCCTCCAACCCGCAGGATCCGCTGGAAGGCTATAACCGCGCCATGTTCAGCTTTAACGACGCGGTCGACCGCGCCGTCCTGAAACCGGTGGCCACCGGCTACAAGAACGTCGTGCCGGGCTTTGCCCAGACTGGCGTTGGCAATTTCTTCGGCAACCTGTCGGATGCCTGGAGCTCGGTCAACAACTTGCTGCAGGGCAAGCCCGAGCAGGCCGGCACCGATTTCGGCCGCTTCGCGCTGAACTCGTCCTTCGGCATCTTCGGCCTGCTCGACATCGCTTCCGAAGCGGGCATGCAGAGAAGCGACGAAGACTTCGGCCAGACCCTGGGCAAATGGGGCATGCCAAGCGGCCCCTACTTGATTTTGCCACTGCTGGGCCCATCTACGGTACGTGATACCGCGGCCTTGCCCGCCGACGTGGGTGGCGATATCTGGAAATACAAGCAGCCCGACAACTGGCGCAATATCGGCGCGGCCGTGCGCGTGGTCGATACCCGCGCCAGCCTGCTCGATGCGTCCGGCCTGCTCGAAGACGCCGCCCTGGACCGCTACGAGTTCCTGCGCGACGGCTACCTGCAGCGCCGCCAGAGCCAGGTCTATGACGGCGACGTGCCGCGCCAGGCCACCGACCCCGAGCAGTAACAACAAGATCAACCGTGCGCGCGGCCTCCGCCGCCGCCAACCGAAAGGAAACCGATGAAGCCATTCATGCACCTGGTCGCCGCCGCCGCCACCGTGGCGTTCTCCACCGTCCTGGTCGCCGCTCCGGTGGCCGCCGCCGAGGCGCCGGACGCGCTGGTCAAGCGCATCAGCAATGAAGTGATCGACAGCGTCAAGGCCGACAAGGACATCCAGTCCGGCAACCGCAACAAGATCATGGGCCTGGTCAACGAAAAAATCCTGCCGTATGTCGATGCTGAGAAAATGACCCAGCAAGCGGCCGGCCGCCACTGGCGCAGCGCGACCCCGGAACAGAAGCAGAAGCTGACCAAGGAGTTCCGCGACCTGCTGGTGTACACCTATGCCGGCGCGCTGTCGACCATCAAGAACGAGACCGTCGAGTTCAAGCCGATGCGCGGTTCGCCGACCGACACCGATGTCGAAGTGCGTTCGCAGGTGAACGTCGCCCGCGGTGAACCGATCACCCTGAACTACCGCCTGAGCAACGAAAAAGGCAGCTGGAAGATCTATGACGTGAACGTGCTGGGCGCGTGGCTGGTCCAGACCTATACCAGCACCTTCAACAGCGAGATCAGCAAGAACGGCATCGATGGCCTGATCAAGCGCCTGGCCGAGCGCAATGCGCAACTGGCCTCGAGGCCGCTGGCCGCGCCGGCGAAGTGATTCATCAACATGGCTGAATCCAACCCGATGCTGTCGATCGACGCCCTGACCTTCCTGACCGCCCACCAGGCGCTGGAGCAGGGCGCGGCGGCGATTCGCGCCGGCGAGACCGTGTTCGATCTCGGCGGCGTGCAGGCGGCCGATTCGTCCGGCGTGGCCCTGCTGCTGGCCTGGCAGCGCCGCGCGCTGGATGCCGGCCACCGGCTCACCTTCATGAACGTGCCGGACAACGTGCAGAAGCTGGCGGCCCTGTACGGGGTCGACACGCTGCTGCCGCAAGCCTGACGACATCGGCGGCCATTGGCCGCCGATGGTTTTTTGCGCGCACCGCATTTCCCCATTCGGCGCAAATCCCCCTCTGGCCGCTTGACGTGGCGATTTCCCCTATAATGGACCGTTTCACCGCACGGTTCCCACGGTGCGCTTCGGGTTCCATCCCATTTTGCGCGCGCCGCGCCATCCAACAAGCATGACAGCAATCCAGATTGACAGCGTCGAGAAGAGCTACAAGGGCTTCAAGGCCCTGAAGGGCGTCTCCTTGGACATCGAGGAAGGCGAGTTCTTTGGCCTCTTGGGCCCGAACGGCGCCGGCAAGACCACCCTGATTTCCACCATCGCGGGCCTGATCCGGCCCGATGCCGGCCGCGTGCGCATCCACGGCCACGACGTGGTGGGCGACTTTCGCGAAGCGCGGAAGCGCCTGGGCGTGGTGCCGCAGGAGCTGGTGTTCGATCCCTTCTTCACGGTGCGCGAAACCTTGCGCCTGCAGTCGGGCTACTTCGGCATTCGCAACAACGACGCCTGGATCGACGAGGTGATGCACAACCTCGATCTGACCGACAAGGCCGACGTCAACATGCGCGCGCTGTCGGGCGGCATGAAGCGGCGCGTGCTGGTGGCCCAGGCCCTGGTGCACCGGCCGCCCGTGATCGTGCTCGACGAGCCGACCGCCGGCGTCGACGTCGAGCTGCGCCAGACCCTGTGGAAGTTCATCGCGCGCCTGAACCGCGAAGGCGGCCACACCGTGGTGCTGACCACCCACTACCTCGAGGAAGCGCAAGCCATGTGCCAGCGCGTGGCCATGCTCCGGCGCGGCAACGTGGTGGCGCTGGACACCATGAGCGCGCTGCTGCGCCGCGTGTCGGGCTCGCAGCTGGTGGTGCACCTAAAGTCGGGCGACCTGCCCGAGGCGCTGCGTCATCTCGTCTCGCATGACGAGCACACGAACG
Source organism: Massilia sp. UYP34 (assembly GCF_056279385.1). Classification (NCBI taxonomy): domain Bacteria; kingdom Pseudomonadati; phylum Pseudomonadota; class Betaproteobacteria; order Burkholderiales; family Oxalobacteraceae; genus Massilia; species Massilia sp. UYP34. The sequence continues at coordinate 627,821 of NZ_JBWBRF010000001.1, forward strand.
GCAACGGCGGCGGCAACAAGTACACGCTGCGCGTGAACGATTATTCGGAGGTCGAGCCGATCCTGGCGCGCCTGCGCGAGAACGGCGCCGTCATCGACGAGATGCAGCTGGAGCAGGCGGACCTCGAGGACATCTTCATCCAGATCATGGAGGAAGGTAAATAATGTTCTCGATCGGTTTCCGTACCCTGTTCTACAAGGAGTCGCTGCGCTTCTGGAAGGTCGCGACCCAGACCGTGGCCGCGCCGGTGGTCACCGCCATGCTCTATCTGCTGATCTTCGGCCATGTGCTCGACGGCCGGGTCGAGATGCTCGACGGCGTCGCCTACACCTCGTTCCTGATCCCGGGCCTGGTGATGATGAGCGTGCTGCAGAACGCCTTCGCCAACTCGTCCTCGTCGCTGATCCAGTCCAAGATCAGCGGCAACCTGGTCTTCATCCTGCTGCCGCCGCTGTCGCACGCCGAGATCCTGTCGGCCTACGTGCTGGCCTCGATGCTGCGCGGGATCGTGGTCGGCGCCGGCGTGTTCGTCATCACCGCCTGGTTCGCCCATCTGGAGTTCGTGGCGCCGGTGTGGATCGTGGTGTTCGCCCTGCTGGGCGCGGCCATTCTCGGCACCATGGGCACGATCGCCGGCATCTGGGCCGAGAAGTTCGACCAGCTGGCGGCTTTCCAGAACTTCCTGATCATGCCGGCGACCTTCCTGGCCGGTGTGTTCTATTCCGTTCAAAAACTGCCGCCTTTCTGGCTCGCCGTCTCGCATTTCAACCCGTTCTTTTATATGATTGACGGGTTCCGCTATGGGTTCTTCGGCCAGTCCGACGTTTCGCCATGGACCAGCCTGGCCGTCGTGACCGTGTTCTTCGTGGTGCTGACGGGCGTGGCGATCAATCTGCTCAAGCGCGGCTACAATCTGCGCCATTAATCGTACAAAGTTTAACTGGAGTTATCGTGGCGACCACACCCGAACTGATCCACGGCTATATCAGCGCCGGCCTCGAATGCACCCACCTCGACGTGAAGGGCGATGGCCATCACTTCGAGGCCGTGATCGTGTCGAATGCCTTCGCCGGCAAGCGTCCCATCCAGCGTCACCAGATCGTGTATGCCGTGCTGGGCGACCGCATGCGCGAGGAAATCCACGCGCTGTCGATGAAAACCCTGACCCCTGAAGAATTCGGAGGATAAGCATGGACAAGCTCCAGATCGTCGGCGGCAAGCGCCTGGCTGGTGAGATTCCGGTATCCGGCGCCAAGAACGCGGCGCTGCCCATCCTGTGCGCAGGCCTCTTGACCGCCGGCGACCTGCAGCTGTCGAACGTGCCGCGCCTGCATGACGTGCGCACGATGCTCAAGCTCCTGGAAAAGACCGGTCTCAAGGTGACCCAAAATGACGAGAAAGTCACCCTGAACGGCAGCGCGATCGACACCCTCGAAGCGCCGTACGAGCTGGTCAAGACCATGCGCGCCTCGATCCTGGTGCTGGGGCCCCTGCTGGCGCGCTTCGGCGAAGCCAAGGTCTCGCTGCCGGGCGGCTGCGCGATCGGCTCGCGTCCGGTCGACCAGCACATCAAGGGCCTGCGCGCGATGGGCGCCGAGATCACGATCGAGGGCGGCTACATCCATGCCAAAGCCAGGAAATTGAAGGGCGCGCGCATCCTCACCGACATGATCACCGTGACCGGCACCGAGAACCTGCTGATGGCCGCCACCCTGGCCGAAGGCGAAACGGTGCTCGAGAACGCAGCGCGCGAACCGGAAGTGACCGACCTGGCCAGGCTGCTGGTGGCCATGGGCGCGAAGATCGAGGGCATCGGCACCGACCGCCTGGTGATCCAGGGCGTCGATGAACTGCACGGCGCATCGCACGCGGTGATCTCGGACCGCATCGAGGCCGCGACTTTCCTGTGCGCGGTGGCGGCCACCGGCGGCGACATCGTGCTCACCAATACCCGCACCGACATCTTCGACGTCGCGCTCGACAAGCTGCGCGAGATCGGCCTGCAGCTGACCGTGGATGGCGACACCATCCGCGCGAAGATGGACGGCCGTGCCCGTCCGGTGTCGTTCCGCACCACCGAGTATCCGGGCTTTCCGACCGATATGCAGGCCCAGTTCATGGCCGTGAACACGATCGCTGACGGTCCGTCGACGGTCACCGAGACGATCTTCGAGAACCGTTTCATGCACGTGCAGGAGATGAACCGCCTGGGCGCCCAGATCTCGACCGAGGGCAATACCGCCTTCATCAAGGGCGTCCCACGCCTGGTCGGCGCGCCGGTGATGGCGACCGACCTGCGCGCCTCGGCCTCGCTGGTGATCGCCGGCATGGCGGCCGAGGGCACGACCCTGGTCGACCGCATCTACCACCTCGACCGCGGCTACGACCGGATGGAAGTGAAACTGTCGGCGGTCGGCGCCGATATCGTACGTATTAAATAAGCTCAAGCAAATGACATTCAATGGCGTACATGGGGAACCCCAGCTGATCCTGGCGCTCTCCAAGGGCCGCATCTTCGAAGACACCCTGCCGCTGCTGTCGGCGGCCGGGATCGAGGTGCTGGAAAACCCCGAGACTTCGCGCAAGCTGATCCTCTCGACCAACGACCCCGGCGTGCGGGTGCTGATCGTGCGCGCTTCCGACGTGCCGACCTACGTCCAGCATGGCGCGGCCGATTTCGGCGTGGCCGGCAAGGACGTGCTGCTCGAGCATGGCGGCGAGGGGCTGTACCAGCCGATCGACCTGCGCATCGCCCAGTGCCGCATGTCGGTCGCGGTCAACGCCGGCTTCGACTACGACAGCGCCGTGCGCCAGGGCGCGCGCCTGCGGGTGGCGACCAAGTTCGTCAACACCGCGCGCGAGCACTTCGCCAGCAAGGGCGTGCACGTCGACCTGATCAAGCTGTACGGCTCGATGGAGCTGGCCCCGCTGGTCGGCCTGTCGGACGCCATCGTCGACGTGGTCTCGACCGGCGGCACGCTGCGCGCCAACAACCTGGTCGAAGTCGAAAAGATCATGGACATTTCCTCGCGCCTGGTGGTGAACCAGGCCGCGCTCAAGCTCAAGCGCGAGCGCCTGCAACCGATTCTCGAGGCGTTCGAACGCGCCGGGCGTCGCAACGTCTCCCAACGACAAGGCTGAAGAACAATCATGGCAGTACAGATCCGCAAGCTCGACTCCACCGCGCCCGACTTCAAGACCACCCTCGACGCCCTGCTGGCGTTCGAAGCGGAAACCGATGACGCCATCGAAACCGCGGTCGCGCATATCCTGCGCGACGTGAAGGCGCGCGGCGATGCGGCTGTGCTGGAGTACACCAACAAGTTCGACCGCATCCCGAACGGCGGCGCGCAGTCGATGGCCGAATTCGACGTTGGCCAGGCCGAGCTGGAGCAGGCGCTGGCCGCGCTGCCGGAAGCGCAGCGCGCGGCCTTGCAAGTCGCCGCCGATCGCGTGCGCGCGTTCCACGAGCGCCAGAAGGACGCCTCGACCGGCTTCACCTTCACCGAGCCCGATGGCACGCTGCTGGGCCAGCGCGTGACCCCGCTCGACCGCGTCGGCATCTATGTCCCGGGCGGCAAGGCGGCGTATCCGTCGTCGGTGCTGATGAACGCGATCCCGGCCCACGTCGCCGGCGTCAAGGAAATCATCATGGTCGTGCCGACCCCGGACGGCGTGAAGAACCAGATGGTCCTGGCGGCCGCCGCGATCGCCGGCGTGACCCGCGTGATCACGATCGGCGGCGCGCAGGCCGTCGGCGCGCTGGCCTACGGCACCGAAACGATCCAGCCGGTCGACAAGATCGTCGGCCCCGGCAACGCCTATGTCGCCGCCGCCAAGCGCCGCGTGTTCGGCGTGGTCGGCATCGACATGATCGCCGGCCCGTCCGAGATCCTGGTGCTGTGCGACGGCACCACCGATCCTGACTGGGTGGCGATGGACCTGTTCTCGCAGGCCGAGCACGACGAACTGGCCCAGGCCATCCTGCTGTGCCCCGACGCCGACTACATCGCCAAGGTGGAGCAGAGCATCCACAAATTGCTGCCAACGATGCCGCGCAAGGACACGATCAGCACTTCGATGACCGACCGCGGCGCGCTGATCCTCGTGCGCGACATGGATGAAGCCTGCGAGATCGCCAGCTCGATCGCCGCCGAGCACCTGGAAATCTCGGCGCTCGAGCCGATGCAGTGGGCCGACAAGATCCGCCACGCGGGCGCGATGTTCCTCGGCCGCTTCTCGTCCGAGTCGCTCGGCGACTACTGCTGCGGCCCGAACCACGTGCTGCCGACCTCGCGCACGGCGCGCTTCTCGTCGCCGCTGGGCGTGTACGACTTCCAGAAGCGGTCGTCGATCATCCAGGTCAGCGAAGCGGGCGCCCAGACGCTGGGCAAGGTCGCCGCCACCCTCGCCTATGGCGAGGGCCTGCAGGCGCACGCGCGCAGTGCCGAGCTTCGCCTGAACCCCACGCAGTTGCAAAACCTGCCGCAGGCATCATGACGTCCTGGGTCAACCAGGTATTCTGCGAGGATGCGCTGGCCGGCCTGCCGCGCATCCCGGACGGGTCCATCGACCTGATCCTGACCGACCCGCCCTACAACCTGGGCAAGGACTATGGCAACACGTCGGACCAGCAAAGCGTGGAGGCGTATCTCGCCTGGACCGAGCAGTGGATCGACGCCGCCATCCCCAAGCTCAAGCCCAACGGCAGCCTGTACATCTTCCTCACCTGGCGCTTCGCGCCCGAGATCTTCGTGATGCTGAAAAAACGCATGACGATGATGAACGAGATCATCTGGGACCGCCGCGTGCCGTCGATGGGCGGCAGCGTGCGCAGCTTCTCGTCGGTGCACGACACCATCGGCTTCTTCGCGAAGCGCAAGGACTATTATTTCGACCTGGACGCGGTGCGCATCCCGTATGACGCCGAGACCAAGAAGGCGCGCTCGCGCTCGATCTTCGTGGGCGCCAAGTGGCTGGAAGTCGGCTACAACCCGAAGGACGTGTGGAGCGTGTCGCGCCTGCACCGCGAGCATCCGGAGCGCGCCGACCATCCTACTCAGAAGCCGCTCGAGATCATCGAGCGCATGGTCAAGGCCTCGTGCCCGCCGGGCGGCGTCGTGCTCGACCCCTTCATGGGCAGCGGCACCACGGCCATCGCCGCCAAGCGCCTGGGCCGCCAGTACACCGGCTTCGAGCTCAATCCCGACTACTGCGCCATTATCCAGGAGCGCCTGGCCGCGCCCGAAGTGCCGGTCGCGGGAGCAAAAAAACGCAAGGCCGCCAAGGCCGCCACCACCACGGAAGAAACATCATGACCGACATTACTAGACTGATCGAGAACACCATCCGCGCCGACGTGCGCGCCGTGGGCAGCTACCACGTGCCGGACTCGATCGGCTACGTCAAGCTCGACTCGATGGAAAACCCGTACCAGCTGCCCGAGCCGCTACGCGCCGAACTGGGCGCGCGCCTGGCCGAAGCGGCCCTGAACCGCTATCCGGTGCCGTCCTATCGCAGCCTCAAGGACCGCATCTGCAGCAAGCTGGGCGTGCCGGCCGGCTATGACGTTCTGCTCGGCAATGGCTCGGACGAGCTGATCACGATCCTGGCGACCGCGGTCGCGCGCCAGGAACGCGAGGCCGGCAGCCGCCGCGCCGTCGTGATGGCCCCGGTCCCGGCCTTCGTCATGTTCTCGCGTTCGGCCCAGTTCGCGGGCGCCGACTTCGTCGGCGTGCCGATCAAGCCCGACTTCTCGCTCGACCTGCCGGCCATGCTGGCGGCCATTGCCGAGCACAGGCCGTCGCTGGTGTTCCTGGCCTATCCGAACAACCCGACCGGCAACCTGTACGATGCCGACGCCATGGTCGCGATCATCGAGGCCCTGGGCGAGCACGGCATCGTGGTGGTCGACGAGGCGTATCAACCGTTCGCCAGGGTCAGCTTCATGGAGCGGCTGCCGCAGCACCCGAACCTGGTCGTGATGCGGACCCTGTCCAAGCTGGGCCTGGCCGGCATCCGCCTCGGCTACATGGCGGCAAGCGCGCCGCTGCTGCTTGAATTCGAGAAGGTGCGTCCGCCGTACAATGTCAACGTCCTGACCCAGGTGGCGGCCGAATTCGCGCTGGACCACCTGGACGTGCTGGATCGCCAGGCGGGCCTGATCAACGAAGAACGCACCCGCCTGGCCGCCGCGTTGGCGGCCTTGCCGGGCGTGGAAGTGTTCCCGTCGGCCGCCAATTTCATCTCGCTGCGCGTGCCCGATGCCGAGCGCGCCTGCGCGATTCTCCATGGCGAGAGGGTATTGATCAAAAATTTGAGTAAAATGCATACATTGCTGGCCAACTGCATCCGCGTCACGGTCAGCACCCCCGAAGAGAACGATCAGTTCCTGGCAGCCCTGAAGACGTCGCTGTAACCCAGCGCCCCTGACGGACACCATTTAATCCAGCCGGTTTCTCCCCAGCGAAAGACCGGCCGACGACCGCCCTTAGCGCCCTTAGCAATGATCCGCACCGCCGACATCACGCGCAATACCAACGAAACGCAGATCCGCGTCTCGATCAACCTCGACGGCACCGGCCGCCAGAAGCTCAATACCGGCGTCCCCTTCCTCGACCATATGCTCGACCAGATCGCGCGCCACGGCATGTTCGACCTCGAGGTCGAGGCCGTGGGCGACCTGCATATCGACGCCCACCACACGGTGGAAGACGTCGGCATCACGCTGGGCATGGCCGTGGCCAAGGCGATCGGCGACAAGAAGGGCATCGTCCGCTACGGCCATTCGTACGTGCCGCTGGACGAAGCGCTGTCGCGCGTGGTGATCGATTTCTCGGGCCGTCCCGGCCTGGAGCTGCATGTGCCGTTCACCCGCGCCATGATCGGCGCCTTCGACGTCGACCTGACGGGCGAATTCTTCCGCGGCTTCGTGAACCATGCGGCCGTCACCCTGCACATCGACAACTTGCGCGGCGTGAACGCCCACCACCAGTGCGAGACCGTGTTCAAGGCCTTCGGTCGTGCGCTGCGCATGGCCACCGAGCTGGACCCACGTGCGGCCGGCATCATCCCGTCGACCAAGGGCAGCCTGTAATCATGGCCAACAAGATCGTCGTCGTCGATGGACTCGGTAACCTGCGCTCGGTGGCGCAGGCGCTGCGCGCCGCCGCGCCCGAGGCCGACGTCCTCATTTCCAGCTCGGCCGCGGACATCGACCGCGCCGACCGCGTCGTGCTGCCGGGCCAGGGCGCCATGCGCGACTGCATGCGCAGCCTGCGCGAGTCCGGCCTCGAGGAAGCATTGCTGCGCGCCGCCAGGACCCGTCCGATCATGGGCGTGTGCGTGGGCGAGCAGATGCTGTTCGAGGAGAGCGAAGAGAACGAAGGCACTCCCGGCCTGGGCCTGCTGCCGGGCAAGGTGGTGCGCTTCCAGCTCGACGGAAAATTGCAGCCTGATGGCTCGCGCTTCAAGGTCCCGCAGATGGGCTGGAACCGGGTGCGCCAGGCGCGCGCCCACCCGCTGTGGGAAGGCGTGGAGGACGGCAGCTATTTCTACTTCGTGCATAGTTACTATGCGGCGCCGGAGAACCGTGACGACGTGATCGGCGAGACCGACTACGGCGGCCCGTTCTGCTGCGCCGTCGGCCGCGATAACATCGTCGCCACCCAGTTCCACCCCGAAAAGAGCGCCGCCGCCGGCCTGCGCCTGTACCGCAATTTCATTCACTGGAATCCGTGATTCCGAACTCAGTTTCTGACGCATTTCCTGAATCATTTGCTGACTCATTTCCCGAAATAACCCCGTCAACCAACCGACAACGACCATGCTGCTGATCCCCGCCATCGACCTGAAAGACGGTCACTGCGTTCGCCTGAAACAGGGCGATATGGACCTTGCCACCGTGTTTTCCGAAGATCCCGCCGACATGGCGCTGCACTGGCTGAAGAAGGGCGCGCGCCGCCTGCACCTGGTCGACCTGAACGGCGCATTCGCGGGCAAACCGAAGAACGAGGCCGCCATCAAATCGATCCTGCAGGTGGTGCAGGAATACGCCGAAGACAACGGCCTGGACGAGATCCCGGTCCAGCTGGGCGGCGGCATCCGCGACCTCGACACCATCGAGCGCTACCTGGACGACGGCATCAGCTACATCATCGTCGGCACCGCCGCCGTCAAGAACCCGGGCTTCCTGCACGACGCCTGCGGCGCCTTCCCGGGCCACATCATCGTCGGCCTGGACGCCAAGGACGGCAAGGTCGCGACCGACGGCTGGAGCAAGATGTCGGGCCACGAAGTCATCGACCTGGCCAAGAAGTTCGAAGGCTATGGCGTCGAATCGATCATCTATACCGACATCGGCCGCGACGGCATGATGGGCGGCGTGAACATCGAGGCGACCGTCAAGCTGGCGCGCTCGGTGAAGATTCCGGTGATCGCTTCGGGCGGCGTGCACGTGCTGGCCGACGTCGAAGCGCTGTGCGCGGTGCAGGACGAAGGCATCGAGGGCGTGATCTGCGGCCGTTCGATCTACGAAGGCACGCTCGACCTGGCTTCGGCCCAGGAGCGCGCCGATGAACTGACGGAAGGGACGCGGGCCTGAATGCGTCGTTCCCGCCTGCGCGGGGACGACGTTCATATGCTGACGCAGAGATTCTTATGCTAGCCAAACGCATCATCCCCTGCCTCGACGTCACCGGCGGCCGCGTGGTCAAGGGCGTCAACTTCACCGAGCTGCGCGACGCCGGCGACCCGGTCGAGATCGCGCGCCGCTACGACGCCCAGGGCGCCGACGAGATCACCTTCCTCGACATCACCGCTTCCAGCGACGGCCGCGACCTGATCCTGCCGATCATCGAGGCCGTCGCTTCGACCGTGTTCATTCCGCTCACCGTCGGTGGCGGCGTGCGCAAGGTCGAGGATGTGCGCCGCCTGCTCAATGCCGGCGCCGACAAGGTCAGCATGAACACCTCGGCCGTCACCAATCCGCAACTGGTGTTCGACGCCGCCAGCAAGCACGGCTCGCAGTGCATCGTGGTGGCGATCGACGCCAAAGAGACCAGTCCCGGCAAGTGGCAAGTCTTCACCCATGGCGGGCGCAATGCCACGGGGCTCGATGCGGTGGAATGGGCGCGCGAGATGGAGCGCCTCGGCGCCGGTGAGTTGCTGCTCACTTCGATGGACCGCGACGGCACCAAGATCGGCTTCGACCTGGGCCTGACCCGCGCCGTCTCGGACGCCGTGGGCATCCCGGTCATCGCTTCCGGCGGCGTCGGCGGCCTGAAGGACCTGGCCGACGGCGTCCTCGAAGGCCATGCCGACGCGGTGCTGGCCGCCAGCATCTTCCACTACGGGCAGCACACGGTCGGCGAGGCCAAGCGCTTCATGCTTGACCGTGGCATCCCGATGCGCCTCGATTAAGGAAGCCGCATGTCGACCAATACCAAGTGGCTCAACAAGGTGCGCTGGAACGAGCACGGCCTGGTGCCGGTGATCGCCCAGGAGGCGGCGACCGGCGACATCTTGATGTTCGCCTGGATGAACCGTGACGCCCTGACCCGCACCGTCGAGACGGGCGAAGCCGTGTACTGGAGCCGTTCGCGCAAGAAACTGTGGCACAAGGGCGAAGAGTCCGGCCATATCCAGAAGGTGAGCGAGATCCGCCTCGATTGCGACGAGGACGTGGTCCTGCTCAAGATCGAGCAGGTGGGCGGCATCGCCTGCCATACCGGCCGCCATTCCTGCTTCTTCCAGAAGTACGACAATGGCGACTGGCACAGCGTCGAACCGGTGCTGCAAGATCCTGAAACCATTTACTCCTCGGACAAGAAGAAGACCCCATGAGCGTTACCCTGGCCCGTGTCGCGGCCGTGATCGAATCGCGCAAGCCCGAGCACGGCGGCGACCCTGCGACGTCCTACGTCGCCAAGCTGTTCGCCAAGGGCGACGACGCTATCCTCAAGAAGATCGGCGAGGAAGCCACCGAGCTGGTGATGGCCGCCAAGGACGCGCGCATCGCGGGCGATCCATCGAAGGTGCTGTATGAATGCGCCGACCTGTGGTTCCATTCGCTGGTGCTGCTGGCCAAGTTCGACCTCACGCCGCAACAGGTGCTGGACGAGCTGGCGCGGCGCGAGGGCGTGTCCGGCATGGTGGAAAAAGCCGCACGCAAGGAATGAATAATTCCGCGTGCGTTGCAAGTGAGCACGCGCTCACTGTGCGCGCGTCGCGTTCCGGTGTCATAATCGCCTTCTGGCCGTCATACCGCTCAGTCATATCGATGTCATGCCGCGTTGATACGATGCCTCGGCGGCGACGGCCGGCCCGGCCCTGGAGCATCGTCACGAACTGGAGACAAGATGGATAACTGCATTTTTTGCAAGATCGTCGCCAAGCAGATCCCGGCCGCCGTCGTCTATGAAGACGAGGACGTGCTGGCATTCAAGGACATCAACCCGGCGGCGCCGGTGCACTTGCTGGTGATTCCGAAGCAGCACGTGTCCACCTTGTCCGACTGCACCGAGGAACACGCGGTGCTGCTGGGGAAGATGCTCGCACTGGCGCCCAAGCTTGCAAAAGAGAATGGTATTGACGTCAAGATCGGCGCCGATGGCAAGCCGAAAGGCGGCTTCAAGACGCTGATCAATACCGGTCCGGATGGCGGTCAAGAAGTGTATCACCTGCATTTGCATATGTATGGCGGTCCGCGCCCATGGCGCGGTCTGGGGCTGTGAAGCTCTCGCTAAGCCAGGACTAAGTGTCAAAGGGGGCAGGCGGCCCCCGCTTCGCGTATACTGTCGTAGACGCTTTCCCGATTTTTCAGGCGCATGCGCCTTGCTAGGAGAACAACATGGGTGGTTTGAGTATTTGGCACTGGGTGATCGTGCTGGTGGTCGTGATGCTGATCTTCGGTACCAAGAAGATCAGCAATATGGGTTCCGACCTGGGCAAGGCCGTCAAGGGCTTCAAGGACGGCGTGAAGGGCGACGAAGAGAAGGCTGCGGAAGCGAATCCGGCGGCGCCGGCTCAGCCGACCCAGCAGGTGGCCGACAAGTCGACCATCGACGTGGAAGCCCGCGACAAGACCCGTCTGTAAGTCGCGAGTTCCATGATCGATCTTGGACTGTCGAAAATCGCGATCATCGGCGTGGTCGCGCTGATCGTGATCGGCCCTGAAAAGCTGCCCAAGGTGGCGCGCATGGCCGGGACGCTGTACGGCCGCGCCCAGCGCTACCTGCATGACGTGAAGTCCGAGGTCAGCCGCGAGATCGAGCTCGACGAGCTGCGCAACCTGCACAAGGATGTGCAGGAGAGAGCGCAATCGTTCAAGAGCGAAGTCGAGTCGGCCACCAGCGATTTCGAGTCGTCCGTCACCAGCCACGTCGACGAGGTCGAAGCGCTGTGGGATGACCGCACCGCGCACGACGGCGGCGGCGCCACGACGGTCACGCCGACCGTGGCCGACATCGACCGCAAGGCCAAGGACTTCCGCCGCAAGAAGCTGGTGCGCACTTCGAGCGTGCCGGCCTGGTACAAGAACCGCCATGGCACCAAGCGCCATGTGATGTCGGGCGCCGCCCGGGTGCGCAAGTTCCGCCCCGGCAGCGCCGGCAAATCCAACTCTTCCTTCTTCTAAATGACTGAGCAAGCCGCCGGCGAAGACACTTTCATCTCGCACCTGGTCGAGCTGCGTGACCGCCTGGTCAAGGCCTCGATCGGGATCGCGATCGTGTGCGCCGCGCTGATGGCGTGGCCGGGGCCATCGCATATCTACGACCTGATCGCCGCGCCGATGATCGCCTCGATGCCGCCCGGCTCGACCATGATCGCCACCGGCGTCATCTCGCCGTTCCTGGTGCCGATGAAGGTCACGCTGCTGCTGTCCTTCATCGTGGCGCTGCCCTGGGTGTTCTACCAGGCCTGGGCCTTCATCGCGCCCGGCCTGTACGCCCACGAAAAGCGCCTGGTGCTGCCGCTGGTCATTTCATCCTCGGTCCTGTTCATCGCCGGCGTGGCGTTCTGCTACTTCTTCGTGTTCGGCCGCGTGTTCCATTTCATCGGCGAATTCGCGCCGACCTCGATCGCGGTCATGCCCGACATCGAGAACTACCTCGATTTCGTGATGTCGATGTGCCTGGCCTTCGGCGCCTCGTTCGAGGTGCCGGTGGTGGTCGTGATCCTGGTGCGCATGGGCATCGTCAGCCTCGAGAAGCTGCGCGCGGTCCGTTCCTACGTGATCGTCGGCGCCTTCGTGATCGCCGCGATCGTCACCCCGCCGGACGTGGTAAGCCAGCTGGCCCTGGCCATTCCGATGTGCCTGCTCTACGAGCTGGGCCTGCTGGTGGCGCCGATCTTCCAGCGCGCCACGACTGCGCCGGAAGAAACCGCGTAAGCATGGTGCGCTTAGCGCCTATAGCGCGCATAGCATGAATAGCGCCGGGCAGCCGCCCGGCGCCAGGAACCTGCGGTTCTAAGGACAATTCCCCACGATGTAGTACCCCTGCGCCGTCTGCGCCAGCGTGCTGGTGTAGAAGGTGTTGTACAGCCCCATGTTCTGGTTCGAGCCGTTGGCCAGCGCATAGCCGCCGCTCGCGTGCGCGCGGCCGGCCTGCACGTGGGCGTAGTTGCTGGCCGTGCTGGTGGTGCAGGTAAACACCGGCGGCGGCGTGCCCGTACCCACCTGGAACGCGGGGAGGGCGCAGGCGCTGGAGGTTTGCCCATTGCTGCCGATGGCGCGCACGCTGCCGCCATAACTGCCGTCCGCGCGGTTCGCATACGCCTTGCTGAAGGCGGCGCCGCTGCCGGCCGCAGCATCGTCGACCGGCGACGGTCCGCTCAGCACCACGCGGTAGCCGGTAATGGAACCCTGCGCGAAGCTGGCCGCCCCGTTCACCGTGACCGTCGACCCCGATACGCTGGCGCTGCACGCGGTCATGACGGGCGCCGGCGCCTGGCTCACCCGGAGGTTCTTGTTGAACCAGAAATCCATGATGAAGGCCGGGTAGTTCACGCGGGTCGCATTCACGAAATTGGCGTTCTGGCCTCCCGTGCCGGCCGGCCAGGCGTGGCCCAGGCCGGTCACCGTGATCTGCGAGGTGCGCACCTTGCCGTTCGCGTCGGTGTATTCCACATTGCTGCCGCTGCCCGGCACGGTCACCGCCGCGCCCTGCGTCCAGGCGCCGCCATACACCTGGCGCATGGCGGCGGCGTCCAGTGGCCCATAGGCTTGCGCCACCGTGTAGTCGCTCGTGCCCCAGATCACGCCCGTGACCTGGGTCGTGAAATGGTCGCTCGCCGTGCCCGCCATCGCGCGGCAGGCATTGGCCGCGGTGGTCGCCGTATAGCCGGAAGGTACCAGCGCTATCTGGCTGGTGGTGACGCCCGGCGGCGGGGCGGCGGAAAGGCCCAGGCCGGCGAAGATCTCGGGCGCGGTGCAGCCCAGCACCATGGCCTTGGCGCCGCCCGAGGACAGGCCGGCCACGTACACCTGTTTCGGATCGATCGCGTACTGCGGGTTGGACAGGAAGCGGTTGATCAGGTCGAGCAGCACCGCGGTGTGGCCATACGAACGGCTGTGGTTGGTGGCGGCCCAGTCCCAGCAGTGGGTGCCGTAGACGTTGCCGGTGGCGTTCGGCGCCAGGATCACCGCGCCATACTGGTCGGCCACCGCCTTCCAGTTGTAGCCGGCGTCGCCGCTGCCGTTGATCACGTCGCCGCCCGCGGTCTGCGCGCAGCCGTGCAGCACCAGCACCAGGGCGCGCTTGTTGTCCAGGATGGGGGGCGTGGCCGGCCAGTAGTAGTAGCCGCTCAGGGCGCCGCCATGGGTGGTGTCGTTGGCCCAGACCTGGTTGGCGCTCCAGGCGCCGGGGCCGGCCTGGACCGGGGTCTGTGCCAGGGCGCCGATCGGCGCGCACAGCACCAGGCAGATCGCGGCTCGCGCCGCCTGTCGGTGAAAGGGGTGCATGCGGTGTCTCCGAATATGGTTGTCGTGGGCCGGCCGGGCGACCTGCCACATTCATCATAGTTCGGGAGAAAGGGTGCACAAGCGGGCGCGCGAGCACGCCGCTTGTGCGTTTTTGCACGGCCACGATGGACCATGCGGAGAGGGTTACTGCATCAACTCCGAGATCATCTTGACCGGCGCATTGCCATAGCTGAGGAACTGGTCGTGGAATTCCTTCAGCTGGAAGCGCTCGCCCAGCTGCTGCTTGCGGCGCTCGCGCAGTTCCATGATCTGGTGGTAGCCGCTGAAGTAGCTGGTCAGCTGCACCGAGGTCAGGGTCACGCGGCGCCATTTTTCGTCGGCTTCCTGGCGCGTCTGGAAGGCCTGGCGGGTGAGCAGGTCGATCGCCGCCTCGCGTCCCATGCCGTTCACGTGCACGCTGTAGTCGAGGATGGTGTTGGTCACGCTGCGCAGGTTCCATTTCGAGTACATCAGCCACATCTCGGGCGCATTGTCGCCGTAGCCCGATTCGAGCATCATGCGCTCACCATACACGGCCCAGCCTTCGACCATGGCGCCATTGCCGAACAGCGACTTGATCAAGGAAGGCGAGCGGTTGGCGTGCACCAGCTGCGCATAGTGGCCGGGGATCGCCTCGTGGATGTTCAGGATCTGCAGGATCCACTCGTTGTACTCGCGCAGGCTGCTCTCGGCCTGTTCCGGCGTCAGGTTGTCCATCGGCGTGACGTTGTAATACGTCTTGTCCTTGGAGCGGTAAGGGCCCGGCGCGTCGATGCTGGCGCCGGCCACGCCGCGCTGGTACATCGGCGTTTCGCGCACCTCGAGCGGCTTGCTCGGGTCCAGCGTCAACAGGTCGTGCTTGATCACCCAGTCCTGCAGCAGCGGGATCTGGCGCCGGATCTCGGCGAAGAAGTTCTCGCGCGCGACGTGACGGCTTGATAACTTGTCGATCATCATGCCGATCTTCTGGAAGCGGTCTTGCGGCTTGGCCACGCCCGCCATGTAGCGCGGCCACAGCTCATCCGAGATGCGGTCCATGTTCGACAGCAGTTCCTCGCGCGTGACCAGGGCCTTGCGGAAGGTTTCCTCGGCGCTGGCGGACGACTGGATGTCGAGCGCGAACTTCTGCTCGTACAGCGCCTTGCCGGCGCGGAAAGGACGCGCCTGGCCGCTGGCCGCCTGGCGCTTCTCGACCCCGTTCAAAAAGTCGACATAGCCCAGCACCGCGCTGCCGGCGTTGGCGACGCGCTGGGCGAAGATCGTTTTTTCCTGCGCGGTCAGGATCGATTCCGCGGCCGCCTTGCCCAGGTCGGCCAGCACCGCCAGTGTGCCCGGCGCCTGGCCGATCGCAAGCTGGGTGTGCTCGCGCGTCGGATTGGTAATCGAAGCCTGCGCCGCCGCGTAATAGGCCGGCACGTCGGCCAGGCGCTTGAGGATGGTGCGCAGGCGCTGCGGCTTGGCCGCGTAGTCGGTGTTCAGGATCAGGTCGAGCGGCGCGGCGACGTTGTATTGCGACGGATTCCACTCGTGTTCGCGCCAGGTGGAAAGGCGCCAGCGGTCCTTCTCGAGCTTGTTGACCAGGAGGGCCAGGTCGGTGCGGTAGCGCGGCGACAGCTGTTTGGGATCGAGCTTGCCGAATTTTTCCAGCCACTCGTTGGCGAAGGCAAGCTGTTTCGCCCGCGTGTCGGCGTTCGGGATGGTGAGGTTGGCGGCGTGGTCGAACTTGCCGACGTAGATGCCGCCTTCGGGATCCATGCGCCACAGGGCGGTCAGGTATTGCATGCTCAGGGTCGACATGCGGCGGTCGAGGCGCATTTCGGCGGCGCTGGCGCCGACCGTACCCGCCGCCGCGGCGCCGGCGCCGACGGCCGCCGCGCCCACCAGGGCCTTCTTGCCCGTGCTGGAAGTCTTCTTCTTGACGACCTTCGAGGATTTGGCCTTGCCCTTGGCCGGTTTGGAAGTGGCGGCGACGGCCGGCGTCAGCGCGAAACACGCCAGCAAGGCTGCCAGCGCGATTTTCGTTTTCATCATCGTATTCAGGCCCTGTAACAAAGGAGGTGTCTTGGCTCGCGGGAGGCGCGAAGGCGTGCAGATTAGCACTAATCGCGTTATTTGCGGGCAGTTGAAACATTCCGACACGCAGAACACGAACGTTGACTGAAATGCAAAATCAGCTTCCGAGTCCCGCCTTGAGCATCTCCAGCATGTCCCCCGGCGACATGCGCGCCGCCATTTCGGTCCCTTCCAGCAGGCTGTCGGCCAGATCGCGCTTGTGGCGGTGCAGGTCGACGATGGCTTCCTCGATCGTGCCGCGCGCGACCAGGCGATAGATGGTCACCGGCCGCTGCTGCCCCATGCGGTGCGCGCGGTCCGATGCCTGGTCCTCGACCGCCGGGTTCCACCATGGGTCCATGTGGATCACGTAGTCGGCCGCGGTCAGGTTGATGCCGACGCCGCCCGCCTTCAGGCTGATGAGGAACAGGTCCCCTTCGCCGGCCTGGAAGGCGTCCACGCGGCGCTTGCGCTCCTGGATCGGGGTCGAACCGTCCAGGTACTGGTAGGCGATGCCATGAAAGTCGAGGTACTGGCGGATCAGGCTCAGGTGGTCGACGAACTGGCTGAACACCAGCACCTTGTGCCGGTTCTCGAGCAGGTCGGTCGTCAGGCGCGCAAACGTCGCCAGCTTGCTGCTGGCGATGCCGGCGCCGGGCGCCACGAGCTCGGGATTGCAGCAGGCGCGGCGCAGCCGCATCATCTCGGCCAGGATCTCGATCGCCTTCTGCCCCTCGGGCGCCTCGAGCGCGGCCAGCTTGTCCAGGGCCTGGCGCCGCAGCGATTCATAGAGCGCGTTCTCTTCAACGCTCAGTTCCACCGGCACCACGATCTCGGTGCGCGGCGGCAGCTCGGACAGCACCTGCGCCTTGGTGCGGCGCAGGATGAAGGGGGCGGTCAGGCGCCGCAGGCGCGCGCGGGCGCCGGCCTCGAGCCGTTTATCCTGTGCCTTCTCGATCGGGCCGGCGAAACGCAGCTGGAACTGGTCGGCGCTGCCCAGCAGGCCAGGATTGATGAAGCGGAACAGGTTCCACAGCTCGCCCAGGTGGTTTTCCAGCGGCGTGCCGGTGGCCGCCATGCGAAAGTCCCCCTGCAGCGCCATCACCGCCTGCGAGCGCTTGGTATGCATGTTCTTGATCGCCTGGGCCTCATCGAGCACGATGCTGTGCCAGCGCCGGCCCTTGAAGCGCGCCGCCTCCAGCTGCAGCAGGCCATAGCTGACCACGACCACGTCGAACGGCCCCGCGTCGTCGACCGTGGCGGCGCGTTCGCCGGGACCGAACAGCTTCAGGTTCAGGGTCGGCGCGAAGCGCGCGGCCTCGTCGATCCAGTTCAGGCACACCGTGGTCGGCGCCACCACCAGCGCCGGGCCGTCCTTGGCGCGCGTGAGCAGCAGCGCCAGCGCCTGCAAGGTCTTGCCGAGACCCATGTCGTCGGCCAGGCAGGCGCCGACGCCCCAGTGGGCCAGGCGCGCCAGCCACTGGAAGCCTTCGATCTGATAATCGCGCAGCTCGGCCTGCAAGGTGGACGGCAGTGCGGGCGCGAAGGCGGCATTCTCGGCCATGCGTTTCAAGTGGGCTTGCCAGGCCTTGTCAGCGTCGACGCTGCCGGCGTCCCGCGCCAGCTCGTCCAGCGCGAAGCTGGCCAGCGCAGGGGTGCGGATGCCGTCGCCGTGCAGCTCGCCATAGGCTTTCAATTCCGTCAGGCGCCGGTGCAGCTCGTCGGACAGGGCCAGGTATTCGTTCTCGCCCAGGGCCACGAAGCGGCTGCCGCTCTCCTGGATCTTTTCCAGCAGGGTGCGCAGGTTCATCACGCGGCCTTCGTCGATCACGACGTCGCCGCTGGCCGCGAACCAGTCGCGCTCGCGCCGGATCTGCACCCGCACCGATTTCGTCGTGGCTTTCTTCGTCACCCTGAATTTTTCGCCCTCGGGCCAGGCGACCACGATGGCCTCGCCATCCAGCGCGCGCAGCTGGTCGACCAGTTCCAGTGCCAGCAGGGGCTGGCCGAGCAGCCATTCGCCGTGGTCCGGTTCCGCGAGTTCGAGCGCCTGGCATTGGGCGACCAGCTGGCGCTCGGCTTCGCGCTCGGCGTTCAAGTCGCGCCGGGCTTCGGTGCGGATGCCTTCGACGTCGGCGATCACATTGGCCGCGCCTTCGCCGGGGCCGTAATAGGCGCCGCCCGGCAGGGGACGCACCAGCAGCTGCATGCGCATGCCCTGCTGGTAGGGACGCAGCAGCACGTGCAGGCGCGGGTCGGCCGGCACGGTCTCGATGTCGCTGCTGCTGGCGCCGATGTCCGACTGCACGGTGACGATCGACGACACCGCGCCGATCGCGCGCAGCACGCGGCGCTCGGCCGCCAATGGCACCGTCAAGCCTTCGCCGACGATGGCGGCGATGCGCCGGTGCTCGTCCCTGACCTGCACCAGGCGCAGGCGGGTCGGCGTCTCGCGTGTGACCACCACGTCGCCGTCGCTGTCCCCGACCGGCGGGTTCAGCATGATCGCTACCGTCTCGCCGTGCTTCTTGACCAGCAGTTCCGGCTCGCCCGGCAGCAGCTCGACCCGGGTGCCGGGCGAATCCATCCAGAACAGCAGCGGATGGCCGACCAGGGCTGCCAGCGCCTTGTGCACCTCGAGCTCGAAACGGATGCCGCTGCCGGCGTAGTGGCGGCGGCCGGCGATCGCGTTCACGGCCTGCAGGTCTTGCGCGGTAAGGAAGTCGAGCCCGGCGCCTTCCTCGGCCAGGCGCTTGAGACCGATGGCGCGGCCGCGGCTCCAGCCGCCCTGCGCGTCGCGCTTCTGCTCGCGCGGCTCCAGTTCCTGCACGCCAAGGTGCGGGTCGTAGCGGACCAGCCAGACCAGCCGGGATTCGCGCACGTTCTCCACGTTCGCCGCCGGCTGCAGGTTGATCAGGGCATTGAGCTGGCGTTCCCACGGTTCCTCGCGCGCGAACCAGCCGGTCATGTCGGGCAGGCGGTGCCGGCGCCGCAGTTCGCTCGCACGTTGTTCATGCGCCAGGTGGCCGGCCTGGCCCATCTGCGCCAGCACGCCGGCCAGCTGGGCCGACCACAGGTCGAACCCGGCCGCCTCGGACTGCAGCAGCATGTCTTCCAGCCGCGCGCGCTGGCTGTTCAGCGCCGGCAGGGCCAGCCAGTGATGGATCAGGGCGCGGAACACGGTCGGTTCCAGCGACATTTCCCAGCTGCGCGTGCCGAACAGCGCGGCGTCGACGGTGCCGCGCTGGATCTCGTGCAGCATGCCGAGCTGGAACCACACCGCGTTATCGGGCCGCTGCACCGCGCGCGTCTCGATCTCGAGCCAGGCGTCGGCCAGTTTGCGGTAGGCCGGATCGCTGCTGCGCAGCAGGGCGGCCACGGCGATGTGCGCGCAGTGGCCGTCGAATACAGCCTTGCGCTTGCCGGTTTCGCGGCGCAACTGCTTGAGCGAGGCGTCGATCCCGGCCAGGCCACTGTCCAGATCATCGCGCAGCACCTGCACCACGCTGCGCAGGAACAGGCCGGGCGAGTCGCCGGTCTCGTTCACCAGCGCCAGCGCGTCGTCCAGGCGCCCGCACAGGATGTAGTGCTCGCCAAGCGAGCGGCGCAACGGACTTTCCGGGCTGCTGCGCTCCACCAGCCGCTCGGCGTAGTCGCGCACCGCCGGCGCAAGCTGGGGTTCGCTGCGCGCATGCATGACCAGGACGTGCAGGATGCCTTCGCGCAGGCGCGGATGGATGCGCTCCATCATGCCTGGCGCGAACGGGCGCGCGCAGGCGTCGACCAGCGGATGCAGGTAGCTCGCCTCGTGACAACGCAGGCAGGCGTCGAGCAGCGGCGTGACGACCTCGTGGTCCTCGCCGCCGAGCAGGGCGATGCGCAGCAGGGCCAGGCCCTGGCGGTAGCTGCGCAGCATCAGGTTGCCCTGCCAGTCGCGCCGCACCGTCGACACCTGGCCATAGGCGGTGGCCACCACGCCGAACAGGCCGCTGTCGAGCGCGAAGTCGAGCACCGGCCAGGCCGCGCCGGGCGCGAGCGCCATGCCGCGCTCGTTGGCGTCGGCCAGCAGGCCCGCCTCGCGCAGGCGCGCCAGTTCGTCCGCCCACTGCGCCTGCGGCAGCGGCGCGGACAGCGCGCGCATGTACTCGATGATGCGCTGGCGGCCCATCGGCTCGCCGGCGATGGCGAACAGCGCCAGGATCGCGTGTTCCTCGGCGCTGCTGGCGCCCAGGCGCGCGCGCACTTCGCTGTCGGTCATGCGCCCAGGTTCTCGATCTCGATCGCCGGCAGGCCGTCCGGCACCGGGATGCCGAACACGCGCAGGTAAAAATACAATTCGGCTTCCAGCGTGCGCACCACGCTGTCGGCCTTGCGGAAGCCATGGCCTTCGCCCTCGAGCGTCAGGTAGGCCACCGGCAGCTTGCGCGCGCGCAGCGCCTCGACCACGCTCTCGGACTGCTGCGGCGGCACCACCTTGTCGTCCAGGCCCTGGAAGAAGATCATCGGCCGGCGCAGTTTATCCGTGTGGTGGATCGGCGAACGCGCGCGGTACACCGCCGCGGCGGTGTCCGGCGGCGCGATCAGGTACTGGTTGTAGTGCGACTCGAATTTGTGCGAATCGGCGTCCAGTCCGGCCAGGTCGGATACCCCGTAGTAACTGGCGCCAGCCTTGAAGACATCGTGGAAGCTGAGGCTCGATAACACCGTCAGGCCGCCGGCGCTGCTGCCGCGGATAAGCAGGCGCTCGGGGTCGACGACGCCTTGCGCCGCCAGGTGGCGCGCGCCGGCCACGCAGTCCTCGACGTCCACCACGCCCCATTGATGCTTGAGCAGGTTGCGGTAGGCGCGCCCGAAGCCGGTGCTGCCGCCATAGTTCACGTCCAGCACGGCAAAGCCGCGGCTGGTCCAGTATTGGGTCGACAGCTTCAGGGTGCTGGTCGCCATGCCGGTCGGGCCGCCGTGGCCGATCACGATCAGCGGCGGCAGTTCGCCCGCCGCGGGCACATGGTCGGCATTGGCCGGTGCGTAGTAGAAAGCGTGGGCGGTGCGCCCGTTCTCGCTCGGATAGTCGATCGCCAGCGGCACCGACAGGTAGCCGGTCGCCGGCAGTTGCGGGATCGAATGCGCCAGCACTTCGCTGACGCCGGTCTCCAGGTCGATCCGCGCCAGCTCCGGCGCGATGGTCGGCGCGCCGCCCAGCAGGGCCACGACGTCGCCCTGCACGCGCAGCTCGCGGATCTCTTCATACGGCGACTCCAGCGGCGCCAGGTTGCCGTTGGACAGGCGCGCCAGGTAGCTGACGCCTTTCTCGACGTAAGCGCACACGATCTCGTCCTCGGAACGAAAGCCATACAGCGCACTGCCGAAGCTCCAGTGCGGGCCGGCGAATTCGGCCTCGACCGGGCACAGCGCATGGGTCACGCCGTGGTCGTAGCGGTACAGGTTCCACCAGCCGCTGCGGTCCGACACGAAATGCAGCAGGCCGCCGGGCGACCACTCGGGCTGGCAGATCGATTCGTCGGGGCCGCCCGCGATCAGGCGGCCGTTCACCAGCGTTCCATCCGCGGCCACGTCGGCCAGCCACAGTTCCGTGCCTTCCCACGGCATGCGCGGGTGGTCCCAGCACAGCCAGGCCAGCTGGCGGCCATCGGGCGACAGGCGCGGCGCCGCATAGAAGTCGTTGCCGTCCACCAGCACGGTCTCGACGCCGTCGAAGCCGACCGCGGCCAGCGTATTGACGGGGTGGGCGGCGCCGGCCGAATGGTCCTCGCGCACGGCGATCACGCGCTGGCGGGCGGCGTCGAGCACGAAGTCGGCGTAGCGGTGGCCCGTGCCTTCGCGCGTCACGGCGACCGGCGTGCAGTTCGGCCCACCATCGGCTGCCACCCGGTACAGGCGGTCGTCCGCATGGTGCGAGAACCAGGCCACGCCGCCGGCCAGCAGGCAGGCGCCGCCGCCGTATTCATGGACGCGGCTGCGCACGTTGAAGGGCGCCGGCGTCAGTTCGCGCGTGCCGCCGCCGTCGTGCACCATGAGCGTCGTGCGTCCGCCCTCGCTGGCGCGGCCCTCGAGCCAGCCCAGGCGCGGACCGTCGAGCATCGGCTGGGACAGCGGCACCGCGCCGGCCGCGACCACCGCGGCGCTGATCGGGGAAGGCCAGGCGCCGCACGGCATTGGTTGTTTGCTGGTGGCAATCGTCATGATCGGGACTCTTTCCTTGGTCGGACCCGCATTATAGTGTTTGCCCAAGAATGCGATAATAGCCGTTTCCTTATCAACGCCATTGTCAGCCATGCCACAATTTGCCCCGCTCCAGAACGACACCTTCCTGCGTGCGCTGTTGCGCCAGCCGACCGACTACACCCCGGTGTGGCTGATGCGCCAGGCGGGCCGCTACCTGCCGGAATACCGCGCCACCCGCGCGCGCGCCGGCTCGTTCCTGGGGCTGGCGAAGAATCCCGACTACGCCACCGAAGTCACGCTGCAGCCGATCGACCGCTATCCGCTGGATGCGTCGATCCTGTTCTCGGACATCCTGACGGTGCCGGACGCGATGGGCCTGGGCCTGTATTTCGCCGACGGCGAAGGCCCGAAGTTCGAGCGTCCGCTGCGCCTGGAATCCGACGTCAACGCCTTGAGCGTGCCCGACATGGCCTCGCTCGCCTACGTGTTCAAGGCCGTGACCTCGATCCGCACCGCGCTGAACGGCCGCGTGCCGCTGATCGGTTTTTCGGGCAGCCCGTGGACGCTGGCCTGCTACATGGTCGAAGGGGGTGGCTCGCGCGAATTCCACACGGTCAAGAAGATGCTGTACAGCCGTCCCGACCTGATGCACCGCATCCTGGAGATCAATGCGCAGGCCGTGACCCAGTACCTGAACGCCCAGATCGACGCCGGCGCCCAGGCCGTGATGATCTTCGATTCCTGGGGCGGGGCGCTGGCCGACGGCGCCTACCAGGAATTCTCGCTGCGCTACATGCGGACGATCCTGGCCGGATTGAAGCGTGAACACGATGGCGTGCGCATCCCGGCCATCGTCTTCACCAAAGGCGGCGGCATCTGGCTGGACGAGATGGCCGACATCGGCGCCGATGCGCTGGGCCTGGACTGGACCATGAACCTGGGCCGCGCGCGCAAGCTGGTGGGCGACCGCGTGGCGTTGCAGGGCAATCTCGATCCGGCCATCCTGTTCGCCGGACCGGACCAGATCCGCGCCGAAGTCGAGCGCTCGCTCACCGCCTATGGTGCGCCGTCGAGCGGCCATGGCCATGTGTTCAACCTGGGCCACGGCATCTCGCAATTCACGCCGCCGGAATCCGTCAGCGCCATGGTCGATGCCGTCCATGACTTCAGCCGCAAGCAACGCGCCGCCTGATTATCCCCGCCGGCTGGCGGCCTTGCCGACAAGGCCGCCACGCGATCCCTCACTTGTTCACAACTTCCTAAAAGCGGGTAAAAATTCCTGTGGACATCTCAGCATCGTCTGAATCAGTATAAGTCGATGATTTATAAGCGTTTTTTAATGAGATTCAGCGCTGAGTGTGTCCTGTGCCACAAGGTTGTCCAGTAGAATCGAGCCAAATTGGGCTCTTGTTCACAAAGTTATCAACAGACGTTCTGGCAATGACGAAAAGTGCTTGGTTTACCGGGACTTAGCGCGCTTCTTCAAGTATTGCCTTAGCTTTGTGATGCAACGCAGCGAGTTTTCCATGCTGGATACACCAGTTATGCACAATGCGGGAAAAGCGCCCGAGCTTGTTAACAGGTCTGAGGACGAATATGCAAGTCATTGATTCATAAGAAAAAAATTGTCTTGAATTTGAGAATTATCGATGATGACTTGATCTAACGTAAACCTTTGATGGGGTCAAGTCCCACGCTATTCACAAAGTTTTCCACAGATTTGCACAGGGCCCAGATTGTCAACCAGCACCGATAGCACCGTCGCGCATTGCATCCTCGCGCATTGCATCCTGGAGGTAGTGCTCGATACACCGCTGAACAGCAGTTTCGACTACCGCTGGCCCTGCCGGCCGGGCGAAGAACCGCTGCCCGGGCAGCTGGCGCTGGTGCCGTTCGCGCGCCGCGAGGTCATGGCCCTGATCGTCGCGGTCAAGTTCGAGACCAGTATTGCGCCCGAGAAACTGAAAGATGCGCTGGCCGTGCGCAGCCAGTTGTCTCCGCTGCCGGAGCGCTGGATCGCGCTGGCGCGCTTTGCCGCCGACTACTACCAGCGTCCGCTGGGCGAGGTGGCGCTGCCGGGCCTGCCCAAGAACCTGCGGGTGCCCACGACGGTGGCGCTGGACCGCGCCCTGAAAAAACTGGCCAAGCTCGACCAGGAAGAACATGCGCAAGATGCGACGGCGGTCGGCATGCCGGTGCTCAACCCGGCCCAGCAAGAGGCGGCCGCCGCGATCGGCGGCGCCGACGGCTTCACGCCGGCTCTGTTGTGGGGCGTGACCGGCAGCGGCAAGACCGAGGTCTACCTGCAGGCCTGCGCGCAGGTGCTGGCGCGCGACCCGCAGGCGCAGATCCTGATCATGGTCCCGGAAATCAACCTGACGCCCCAGTTGGAAGGGAATATCCGGGCCCGCTTCCCGCGCATGATGCTGGCCACCCTGCACAGCAGCCTGTCCGAGGGCGAGCGCATGCTGCACTGGCTGGCCGCGCACAAAGGCCAGGCGCGTATCGTGCTCGGCACCCGGCTGGCGATCCTGGCCTCGCTGCCGAACCTGCAACTGATCGTGATCGACGAAGAGCACGACCCCTCGTACAAGCAGCAGGAAGGCTTGCGCTATTCGGCGCGCGACCTGGCCGTGTGGCGCGCGCATCAGCTGGGGATCCCGATCGTGCTCGGCTCGGCCACGCCGTCGCTCGAATCCTGGCATCACGCGCGCTCGGGACGCTATCGGCGGCTGGACCTGCGCGAGCGCGCCGTGCGCGACGCCGTGCTGCCGAAAGTCAGGCTGGTGGACATGGAACGCGACCGCCCGCGCGACGGGCTCACGAGCGAGGTGCTGGCCGCCCTGCGCGCGCGGCTGGAGCGTGGCGAGCAGTCGCTCCTGTTCCTGAACCGGCGCGGCTATGCCCCGGTGATCTGTTGCGACGCCTGCGGCTGGATCAGCAACTGCACCCGCTGCACCGCCTTCATGGTGCTGCACAAGCCCGAGCACCGGCTGCGCTGCCACCACTGCAGCCTCGAATTGCGCATTCCGCATTCCTGCCCGACCTGCGGCAACGTGGACCTGCAGCCGCTGGGACGCGGCACCCAGCGGGTCGAAGAAGGGTTGCAAGCCATGTTCCCGCAGGCGCGCATCCTGCGCATCGACGCCGACTCCACGCGCCTGAAGGGCAGCGCGCAAGCCGCCTTCGACAGCGTGCACCGGGGCGAGGTGGACATCCTGATCGGCACGCAGATGGTCGCCAAGGGCCATGACTTCAAGAGGCTGACCCTGGTCGGGATCCTGAACCCCGACACCGCCCTGTTCTCGCAGGATTACCGCGCCAGCGAGCGCCTGTTCGCCCAGCTGATGCAGGTGGCGGGGCGGGCCGGCCGCGCCGGCGCGCCGTCCGAGGTGCTGGTGCAGACCCGGTATGCGCAGCATCCGCTGTACGGCGCCGTGATGCGCCACGATTACGAACGGTTCGCCGGCCAGCTGCTCGAAGAGCGCAAGGAAGCGGGGCTGCCGCCGTTCATGTACCAGGCCTTGCTGCGCGCCGAGGCGAAGGAGCTGCCGGTCGCGATCGCATTCCTGGAAGCGGCGCGCGACTGCCTGCCGAGCGACGCCATCCTGATCAACGACCCGATCCCGATGACGATGACCCGGGTCCACAACGTGGACCGCGCCCAGCTGCTGGTCGAGTCCAGCTCGCGGCCCGCGCTGCAGGCCTTCCTGCGGGTCTGGACCCTGGAGCTGCGGGCGATGAAGTCGCGCGTGAAATGGTCGCTCGAAGTCGACCCGCTCGACATCTAGATCAGGCGGCGGCCCTGGCGGCGGCGCCGCGGCGGCGCTTGGCACAGCCCATCAGCGCCAGGCCGGCGCCGAGCAGCAGGCCGCTGGCCGGTTCGGGCACGTCGCCGGCCACGGGTTCCACGTTGAAGGTGATGGTGCCGAAGTCCCACTGGCCGTCCACGCCCGGCAGATCGTCCCAGTCTTCGAAGAATTCCAGGCGCAGGATGCCGTCGACGCCGACCTCGAACGCCAGGCCCAGCTCGACCAGGTCGGCGAATCCCGCGTAGCTCCGGGTGCCCGGGAACCACTCCACGATGCCCGGCGTGAAGAACACGCCCTCGGTCTGCTTGGAATTTTCGAAGCTGATGACCATGTCCGACAGCCAGCTCGGCGTGTAGGCAGTGAGGGTGAAATCGTAGGCCACGCTGGTGACGAGCGAATTGGCGCCGACGTCGAGCAGGGCCACCGTATTGTCGGCGTCGCCGCGCGGTCCATGGCTCTGGATGCCGCCGACGTCGAACGTGATCGGCGCCGCGAACAGCGACGACGAGGCGAGTAACGACAAGCTGACAAGCAGCTTGTTGAAGGTAGCAAGTTTCATGACGATCCCCCTGGTTTTGGTATTTTTCAGAGAGCAACAAGCGTGCCGGGGGAGATCGCTTGCTGCAATCGTCTGATTTCTAACAAGAAATTGATAGAATTTGAATCCAATGCCATGAGGTATGTAAAGTTGCTCGACATGCCATATGGATACTGCCTCGGATACCGGGGGCTGGCGGCAGGGGAGTTTCGCCACCGGCGGCGGAAAAATAGCGTATCGTTCGCCTGACATCAGCGCAGCAGTGGAGACCAGCAATGAAACAACTGAACGTGGACGTCGCCGTCATCGGCACCGGCACCGCCGGCATGACCGCCTACCGCGCGGCCAGGGCGCAAGGCGCCCGGACGGTGGCGATCGAGAGCGGCCAGTACGGCACCACCTGCGCCCGGGTGGGCTGCATGCCGAGCAAGCTCCTGATCGCGGCGGCCGAGGCGTCCCACGTGATCGACACCTGCGCGCCATTCGGCGTGCATGCCGGCGAAAAGCGCATCGACGGCCGCGCCGTGATGGAACGGGTCAAGCGTGAACGCGACCGCTTCGTCGGCTTCGTGCTCGAAGGCGTGGAGGCGATGCCGGCGCAGGACCGCCTGCAGGGCCGCGCGCGCTTTACCGGCCCCTGCACGCTGATGGTCGACGACCACACCGAGATCCACGCCGGCCGCATCGTGATCGCCACCGGTTCCACGCCGCTGCGCCTGCCGCAACTGCAGAACGTCGGTCCCGGCGTCGTCACCAGCGACGACGTGTTCTATTGGGACGACCTGCCGCGCTCGGTGGCCGTGATCGGCACCGGCGTGATCGGCCTCGAGCTGGGCCAGGCCCTGGCCCGGCTCGGCGTGCGCGTGCGCTTTTACGCGCGCGGCGGCAGCATCGCCAACATCACCGATCCCGAAGTGCTGCGCTGCGCGGGGCGGGTCTTGATGGAAGAACTCGACATCGCCTTCCAGACCGAGGTGGTCGGGGCGGTGCAGGAGGGTGACGAGGTGGCGCTGACGGTGCGCGATGCGCTGGGCAAGGAAAGCACCGAGCGCTTCCAGTACGTGCTGATGGCGGCCGGCCGCACGCCGAACGTGCACGACCTGGGGCTGGAGCACAGCGGCCTGGAGCGCGGGCCGGACGGCATCCCCGTGTTCGATGCGCGCACCATGCAGTGCGGCACCAGCAACGTCTTCATCGCGGGCGACGCCAACGACGAACGCCCGCTGCTGCACGACGCGGCCGACCACGGCAAGATCGCCGGCGACAACGCGGGCCGCTTCCCGGACGTGCGTCCCGGCCTGCGCCGCGCGCCGATCGCGGTCGCCTTCACCGAGCCGAATATCGCCACCCTGGGCCAGACCTACCGGGCCTTGTGCGCCGGCGGCCAGCGCAAGTTCGCGGTCGGCGGCGTGTCCTTCGCCAACCAGGGCCGCAGCCGGGTCATGTTGCAGAACAAGGGGATGTTGCGGGTGTACGCCGAGTATGGCACCCGGCTGTTCCTGGGCGCCGAGATGATCGCGCCGCGCGCCGAACACCTGGCCCATCTGCTGTCATGGGCATGCCAGATGCGCCTGACGGTCGACCAGATGCTCGACATGCCGTTCTACCACCCGGTGATCGAGGAGGGCGTGCGCACCGCGCTGCGCGACCTGGCCGCCAATCTGTCGACAGGCGAGAGCCGGACCGATGCGGCCGATACCGAGCCCGGAACCTGACGCCGGGCGGGGGATTCCGCCCTCTACCCGGTGACGCTTGGCGCCAGGGGCGCCTCGCTCCGAAAGGGGCGTCTCAGTTCAGCAGGGTGGGGTCCAGCTTGCCCTGGCCGGCCAGCTGGCGCAGGATGCGCACCGTGTCGATGTCGGCTTCCTGGTAGGCCGACTTCTTGAAATCGTCATACATCGCGTTGGCCGGATCGGTATGCTCGCCCTGGCCGTCGTCGTAGCAGAAGCGCACCAGCAGCATGGCATTGGTCGGCGCCTCGATGATCATGCGCAGGCTCGAGGCGGCGATCTCGCCCTGGGCCGGCACTTCGTAGCGCACTTCCTGCAGTGGACTCATGTGCACCACGTCATCGATCACCAGCTCGCCGAAGGTAAGGCGGCGCTTGAGCAGGCCGGCTTCGCGCTCCAGGATCGTGCATTCGTCCAGGTGGGGAATGAACATCGTCGGCTGTTCGGCGCGCAGCACCAGGCCGCGCCACAGCTGCTCGCGGGTGAGGGTGTCGAGCAGCGGGTTCATCGGATCGTTGATTTCGATGAGATGTTCGAATTTCATGGGCAAATGTCCGGTAGTAAAAGGCTTCGGCGCAGCGCGCCGCAAAGGACGCATGGTAACCGATTGCGCGCCGCCACGCCCGCTCCCGCCCGCGCGGTAAAGTCAAGCGCCGTGCTGTTGCAATCGCGCCGCGCAGCGAAGTCCGGCAGCCTGTTTGTCGGCGCGGGGGCCGCCAGATTGTTACAATCGCTGCCTGTCCCTCCAGAAATAATTCCCAATGTCCAACGCACCAAGATTCGGCCTCAACGGGCCGCAGAGCGAAGCCGCGCTATATCTCGACGGCCCTTGCCTGGTGCTGGCCGGCGCCGGCTCGGGCAAGACCCGCGTGATCACGCAAAAGATCGCCTACATGATCGAGCATTGCGGCTACGATCCGCGCACCATCGCCGCCCTGACCTTCACCAACAAGGCGGCGCTCGAGATGCAAGAGCGTATTGGCAAGCTGCTCAAGCAGCCCAAGCAGGCCAAGCAATTGACCGTGTCCACCTTCCACTCGCTGGGCGTCAAGATCCTGCGCCAGGAAGCGGCCGGGGTGGGCCTGAAGGACAAGTTCTCGATCATGGACAGCGACGACTGCTACACGATCGTCTCCAGCCTGGCCCTGACCACCGACAAGCAGGAAATCCGCGCCATCCAGAATGCCATCTCGCTATGGAAGAACGGCCTGGTCGACCCGGAAGACGCGATCAAGGCGGCGCGCGACGAGGACGAAGCGCTGGCCGGGCGGGTCTACCGCAGCTACGTGGCCACCCTGCAGGCCTACCAGGCGGTGGACTTCGACGACCTGATTCGCCTGCCGGTGGAACTGTTTCGCAATAACGAGCCGATCCGCGACCGCTGGCAGCGGCGACTGCGCTATCTGTTGATGGACGAATACCAGGACACCAACACCTGCCAGTACGAGCTGGTCAAGCTGCTGGTGACGGGCCTGGGCAAGAAGCCGATGTTCACGGCAGTCGGCGACGACGACCAGGCAATCTATGCCTGGCGCGGCGCCTCGGTCGAAAACCTCAAGACGCTGGGCGACGATTTCCCCGACCTGAAGGTGATCAAGCTCGAGCAGAACTACCGCTCCACCACCCGCATCCTGCAGGCGGCCAACGCCGTCATCGGCAACAATCCGAAGCTGTTCGAGAAGTCGCTGTGGTCCGAGCACGGGCTGGGCGAACCGATCAAGGTGCTGGGCATGCAGAACGACGACCAGGAAGCCGACCAGGTCGCGATCATGATCTCGGCCGACCACTTCCAGCGCAAGAACAAATGGGCGGACTATGCGATCCTGTACCGCGGCAATCACCAGGCGCGCGTGATCGAACAGGCGCTGCGCAAGGAGCGCATTCCATACACGATGTCCGGCGGCCAGAGCTTTTTCGACAAGGCCGAGATCAAGGACATCATCGCCTACCTGCGCCTGATCGCCAACCAGGACGACGACCCGGCCTTCATCCGCGCCGTGACGACCCCCAAGCGCGGCGTCGGCATGGCCACGCTGGAAGTGCTGGGCGAATTTTCCAAGCAGTGGAACTGCTCGCTGTTCGAGGCGGCGCGCAAGGGCGGCATCGAGGCGAAGCTGGCCGAGCGCCAGCTGGGACCGCTGCGCGACTTCTGCCACTTCATCGCCGAGCTGGAAGACCGCGCCACCCGGCCGGGACCATCGGGCAGCGGCGACCATGCGGCCGAAGTGCTCGACGACATGATGAAGGAGATGAACTACGAGCACTACCTGTACGAAAACTTCGACGATCGCGCAGCCCAGGGCAAGTGGCAGAACGTGCTCGAGTTCACCAACTGGCTGAAGGACCGCGGCCGTGGCGGACGCGACCGCGATGGCGAAGAAAAGAACCTGCTGGAATTGACGCAGATGGTGGCCCTGATGTCGATGCTCGAAGGCCAGGACGAGGAACAGGATGCCGTGCGCATGTCTACCCTGCACGCCTCCAAGGGGCTGGAATATCCGCACGTCTTCCTGGTCGGGGTGGAAGAGGGCATCCTGCCGCACAAGGGCGATCCGGACGCGTCGGTCGAGTCGATCGCGGCGCGCATCCAGGAAGAGCGGCGCCTGATGTATGTGGGCATCACGCGTGCCCAACGCACCTTGCACGTGAGCTGGTGCAAGCGCAGGAAACGCGCGGGCGAACTGGTCAACTGCGACCCCTCGCGCTTCATCAAGGAAATGGCGCTGGACGTCGGCGAGGCGGCGCCGATGGACAGCGAAATCCTGAGCCCGAAGGAACGATTGGCGAGCCTGAAAGCATTGCTGGCAACGCCACGACCGGTTCCTGAATAAGCCGTCGGTAAAGCCGGGCGCGTGCCTTGGCCACGGGCCTGGCGTTCGTACCATGGCGAGGCTGATGGCTCGATGCTGGCCCGCAGGATTGAGCCCGGCTGGCATAATGCCGGTTTTGCGCAGGATGCCGCCGCCATGACCCAGGAAGACCGTTTCATCAGTCTCGAAATCAAGCTCGCCCAGCAGGAAGACCTGCTGGACGAACTGAACAAGACCATCTACCGCCAGGAACGCCGCATCGACGGGCTCGAGGCGATGGTGGCCAAGCTGGCCGACCACGTGCGGACCCTGCGCGACGCCGGCCAGGCGCCCCTCAACGAACGTCCCCCGCATTACTGACGCGATGCCGCATGGCCGGCCCGGCCATGCATACGTGTCATCACGCCCGTCAATACAGGCGCGCCGCCTGATACATTGCGCTACTTTTTAATTGTGACGGTGGGCATGCAAGCCTGCTATGATCTTCAGCGCACTGCTGTTGGGTTGGCCCGACGGCGCCTTCCCTAGTGTTCGCGAAAGACCTCATGACCCGTCCACAACTGCTCATCGTCGCAGCCAGCGTGGCGTTGGCGCATGCAGCGGCCATTGCCGCGCCAAGCGTCCCCGTGCTCGACGCCGCCAATCCCTTCGCCCAGCCCAGCAGTCTGCCGCTGAACTACCCGGCCTTCGACAAGATCAAGGACGCGCACTTCCTGCCCGCCTTCCATGCCGGCATGCGCGAGGAACTGCGTGAAGTCGAGGCGATCGCGAACGACAAGGCCGCGCCCACGTTCGAGAACACCATCGTGGCGCTGGAGCGCTCCGGGCAGTTGCTCGCGCGCGTGGTCGCGACCTTCTCGAACCTGCAGGGCGCCAATACCAACGACACACTGGACGCGGTCGACCGCGAGATGTCGCCCAAGCTGGCGGCCCATTCCGACGCCATCCACCTGAACCCGACACTGTTCGCGCGCGTGAAAGCGCTGCACGACAAGCGCGATGCGTTGGGCCTGGACGCCGAATCGACCTTCCTGCTCGAGCGCTACTACAAGGAATTCGTGCGCGCCGGCGCCAACCTGTCCCGGGCCGACCAGGCCAGGCTGAAGAAATTCAATGGCGAGATCGCCTCGCTGCAGTCGGACTTCCAGCAGCGCGTGCTCAAGGGCGCCAACGCCGCCGCCCTGGTCGTGGATACCCGCGCCGAACTGGCGGGCATGAGCGACGCCGAGATCGACACCGCGGCGGCGGAAGCCGCGAAACGCGGCCACAAGGGCAAGTTCGCGATCCCGATCGTCAACACCTCGAGCCAGCCGGCGCTCTCGGTGCTGACCAACCGCGCGACGCGCGAGCGCCTGATGAAGGCCTCGCTCGAACGCGGCGCCAAGGGCGGTCAGTTCGATACCCGCCAGCTCGTGCTGCGCCTGGCCAAGCTGCGCGCCGAGCGCGCCGTGCTGCTGGGTTACCCGAACTTCGCGGCCTATTCGCAGGAACTGGAAACCGCGCGCAATCCGGCCGCCGTCAACAAGCTGCTGGGCGACCTGGCGCTGCCTGCCGTCAACAACGCCAGGAAGGAGGCGGCCGAGATCCAGAAGGTCATTGACAAGGAAGGCGGAAAGTTCCAGGTCGCGGCCTGGGACTGGCCGATGTACCAGGACAAGGTGCGCGCCGCGACCTTCAACTTCGACGAAAGCCAGCTGCGTCCGTATTTCGAGCTGAACCGCGTGCTGGTCGACGGCGTGTTCTTCGCCGCGACCCGCGAATTCGGCATCACCTTCAAGCAGCGCAAAGACCTGCCGGTGTACAACCCGGACGTGACCGTGTACGACGTCTTCGACGTCGACGGCCAGCCGCTGGCGATCTTCATCTTCGACCCCTATGCACGCGGCAACAAGCAGGGCGGCGCCTGGATGAACGAATATGTCTCGCAGTCGCACCTGTTGAAACACAAGCCGGTGGTCGGCAACCACCTGAACATCCCCAAGCCGCCCGCCGGCGAGCCGACCCTGCTGACCTACGACGAAGTGGTCACCGCCTTCCACGAGTTCGGCCACGCGCTGCACGGCATGTTCTCGAGCGTGACCTATCCGAAGTTCTCGGGCACCAACGTGCCGCGCGACTTCGTCGAGTATCCGTCGCAGGTCAACGAGATGTGGGTCACCTATCCCGAGGTGCTGGCCAACTACGCCCGGCACCACCAGACCGGCGCGCCGATGCCGAAGGCGCTGCTGGACAAGGTGGTCGCCTCGAAGAAGTTCGCCCAGGGCTACCGCACCACCGAATACCTGGCCGCGGCGCTGCTCGACCAGCGCTGGCACCAGCTGACCCCGGGCCAGGTGCCGACCGACGTGCTGGCGTTCGAAGCGAAGGCGCTGCAGGACGCCGGCGTGGCCTATCCGCCGGTGCCGCCGCGCTACCGCACGACGTATTTCTCGCACTCGATGGGCGGCGGCTATTCGGCCGGCTACTACGCCTACCTGTGGAGCGAGCGCCTGGACGCCGACACCGTCCAGTGGTTCAACGAAAACGGCGGCCTGTCGCGCAAGAACGGCGACCACTTCCGCAAGACCCTGCTGTCGCGCGGCGGCACGCGCGAAGCCATGGACCTGTTCCATGACTTCCGCGGCCGTGCGCCGGTGATCGAGCCGCTGCTCGAGCGCCGTGGCCTGGTTGAGTCCAGGCCTTCCGGCAATTGATATCGCGCCGCGCTCATTCGCTGTCACGAGCAGCGGGTGAGGGCGGCGCGCCATTTGCAGTACTTCCTTCCCACAACGCACAAGAGACCCTATGCACCGTCCACAACTGCTGCTGATCGCAGCCAGCGTCGCCATGGCCACTTTCTCCTTCGCCCAACCCGCCGCGGCGGCCCTGGAGGCCTCGAACCCGTTCGCCAAGCCGAGCACCCTGCAATACGGCTACCCGGCCTTCGACAAGATCAAGAACGAGCACTTCGCGCCGGCCTTCGCCGAAGGCATGCGCCTGGAAGCGCTCGAGGTCGCCAAGATCGCGGACAACAAGGCCGCGCCGACCTTCGAGAACACGATCGTGGCGATGGAGCGTACGGGCGAACTCCTGACGCGCGTGCGCGCGGTGTTCTATACCCTGACCGGTTCGTACACCAACGACACCCTGCAGGCGCTGCAGAAGGACCTGGCGCCGAAATTCGCCGCCCACGGCGATGCGATCCGCCTGAATCCGAAGCTGTTCGCGCGCATCAAGACCCTGCACGACAAGCGCGATTCGCTGGGACTGGACGCCGAATCGAAGTTCCTGCTCGAGCGCTACTACAAGGACTTCGTGCGTTCCGGCGCGAGCCTGCCGGATGCCGACAAGGCCAAGCTGAAAGGCTACAACGCCCAACTGGCGGCGCTGCAGACCCAGTTCAGCCAGAACGTGCTGCGGGAAGTGAATGCCTCGGCCTTCGTGCTCGACACCCGTGAAGAGCTGGCCGGCCTGCCGGAAAAGGCGATCGAAGCGGCCGCCGTGGAAGCGAAGAAGCGCGGCCTGGACGGCAAGTTCGTGATCCCGGTCGTTAACACCACCCAGCAGCCGGCGATGGCGCAGCTGAGCAATCGCGGCACCCGCGAGAAGCTCCTGAACACCTCGATGATCCGCGGCGCCCGCGGCGGCGAATTCGACAACCGCAACGTCGTGCTGCAGCTGGCCAAGCTGCGCGCCGAGCGCGCCGAACTGCTGGGCTACGACAACTACGCGGCCTATTCGCTGGAAGACCAGACCGCCAAGAACACGGCCGCCGTCAACAAGCTGCTGGGCGACCTGACCGCGCCGGCCGTGCGCAACGCCAGGAAAGAGGCTGCCGAGATCCAGCAGGTGATCGATGCCGAAAAAGGTGGATTCCAGGTAGGCCCCCAGGACTGGAGCTACTACAGCGACAAGGTGCGCACCGCCAAGTACGCGTTCGACGCCAACCAGCTCAAGCCCTATTTCGAGTTCAACAACGTGCTGGAGAATGGCGCCTTCTTCGCCGCCAACCGGCTGTGGGGCATCACCTTCAAGCAGCGCAACGACCTGCCGACCTATGATCCGGACGTGCGCGTGTACGACGTGTTCGAGGAGAACGGCGAGCACCTGGCGATCTTCGTGATCGACCCGTATGCGCGTTCGAACAAGCGCGGCGGCGCCTGGATGAGCTCCCTGGTCGAGCAGAGCTTCCTGCTGAACCAGAAGCCGGTCATCACCAACAACCTGAACCTGACCAAGCCGGCCGCCGGCGAACCGACCCTGCTCACCTGGGACGAAGTGCGCACCACCTTCCACGAGCTGGGCCACGCCACCCACGGCTGGTTCTCGAAGGTGAAGTACCCGCGCTTCTCGGGCACCAGCGTGCCGCGCGACTACGTCGAGCTGCCGTCGCAGGTCTACGAGATGTGGATGGCCTGGCCCGAAGTGCTGGCCAACTACGCGAAGCACTACCAGACCGGCGCGCCGATGCCGAAGGAACTGCTGGACAAGCTGCGCGCCGCCCAGCGCTTCAACGAAGGCTACCGCACCACCGAGTACCTGGCGGCCGCGGTGCTGGACCAGAAATGGCACCAGCTGGGTTCGAAGCAGATGCCGAGCGACGTGATCGCGTTCGAGAAACAGGCATTGAAAGACGCCGGCCTGGACTTCGCGCCGGTGCCGCCGCGCTACCGCAGCACCTACTTCTCGCACGCCATGGGCGGCGGCTACTCGGCCGGCTACTACAGCTACCTGTGGGCCGAGCGCCTGGACGCCGACGCCGGCGAGTGGTTCAAGGAAAACGGCGGCCTGCTGCGCAAGAACGGCGACGTGTTCCGCCAGAAGGTGCTGTCCAGGGGCGGCACGATGGATGCGGTCGAGATGTACCGCGACTTCCGCGGCCGCGACCCGGTCGTC
Source organism: Massilia sp. UYP34 (assembly GCF_056279385.1). NCBI lineage: Bacteria > Pseudomonadati > Pseudomonadota > Betaproteobacteria > Burkholderiales > Oxalobacteraceae > Massilia > Massilia sp. UYP34. The sequence continues at coordinate 663,784 of NZ_JBWBRF010000001.1, forward strand.
GAGCCGCTGCTGGAACGCCGCGGCCTGAATTGATGACGTGAGGGAGGCCGGCCGTGCGCCGGCTTCCTTTTGCACTATTCACAACGAGAACCGAACAATATGAAACGTACCCACTTCCTGCTGGCCGCCGCCGTGAGCGCGGCTGTCCTGAACGTCGCCCACGCCGCATCTTCTGCCCAGGCGGCGGCCCAAGCCGCCGCGCCAGCCGCCGCCCCGGCCAGGTTCGACGCCTCGAACCCGTTCGCGAAAGAGAGCCCGCTGCCGTTCAACTACCCGGCCTGGGACAAGATCCGCAACGAGCACTTCGCGCCGGCCTACGAAGAGGGCATGCGCCAGCACGCGCTTGAAATCGAGAAGATCGCCAACAACAAGGCCGCGCCGACGTTCGAGAACACCATCGTCGCAATGGAGCGCTCGGGCCGCATGCTGGCGCGCGTGAGCACCGCCTTCGGCACCCTGTCGGGCTCCTACACCAACGACACCCTGATCGCCCTGGGCCGCGAGATGGCGCCGAAGCTGTCGCAGCACAGCGACGCGATCCGCCTGAACGCCAGGCTGTACCAGCGCATCAAGACCCTGTACGACAAGCGCGACAGCCTCAAGCTGGACGCCGAATCGGCCTACCTGCTGGACCGCTACAACAACGACTTCGAGCGCGCCGGCGCCAAGCTCTCCGAAGCGGACAAGGTCAAGCTGAAGGAATACAACAGCAAGCTGGCCGCCCTGCAGACCCAGTTCGCCCAGAACACGCTGAAGGAAGCCAATGCCTCGGCGCTGGTGGTCGACACCCGCGCCGCGCTGGCCGGCATGAGCGACAAGGCGATCGACGCCGCCGCAGTCGAGGCCAGGAAGCGCGGCCTGGACGGCAAGTTCGTCATTCCCGTGGTGAACACCACCCAGCAGGAAGCGCTGTCGGTATTGACCAACCGCGACACCCGCGCCAAGCTGCTGTCGGCCTCGATGGCGCGCGGCAGCCGCGGCGGCGAGTTCGACACCCGCCAGATCGTGCTGCAAATCGCCAAGCTGCGCGCCGAGCGCGCCGTGCTGCTGGGCTATCCGAACCACGCCGCCTACAACCTGGAAGAGCAGACCGCGAAGACCACCGACGCCGTGAACAGCCTGCTGTCCGAGCTGGCCCCGCCTGCCGTCAACAACGCCAGGAAGGAAGCGGCCGACATCCAGAAGGTGATCGACGCCGAAAAGGGAGGCTTCCAGGCCGCCGCGCATGACTGGGCCTTCTACAGCGACAAGGTACGCGCCCAGCGCTACGCCTTCGACGCCGGCCAGCTGCGTCCTTACTTCGAACTGAACCGCGTGCTGGTCGACGGCGTGTTCTTCGCCGCCAACAAGGAATTCGGCCTGACCTTCAAGGAGCGCAAGGACCTGCCGGGCTACAACGAAGACGTGCGCATGTTCGACGTGTTCGACGTCGACGGCAAGCAGCTGGCGATCTTCACCTTCGATCCGTACGCACGCTCGAACAAGCGCGGCGGCGCCTGGGCCAACGCCTGGGTCGCCCAGTCGAAACTGCTGGGCACCCGCCCCGTCATCGCCAACAACCTGAACGTGGCCAAGCCGGCCGCCGGCGAGCCGACGCTCCTGACGTACGACGAAGTGCGCACCACCTTCCATGAGTTCGGCCACGCGCTGCATGGCATGTTCTCGGATGTGACCTATCCACGCTTCTCGGGTTCGCGCGTGCCGCGCGACTACGTCGAGTTCCCGTCGCAGGTGAACGAGATGTGGATGACCTGGCCGGAGGTCCTTGCCAACTACGCCAAGCACTACCAGACCGGCGAGCCGATGCCGAAGGAGCTGCTCGACAAGGTGCAGGCATCAAGCCAGTTCAACGAAGGCTTCCGCACCACCGAGTACCTGGCCGCGGCGCTGCTGGACCAGGCCTGGCACCAGCTGGCCCCGAACCAGATGCCGCAGGACGTGCTGGCCTTCGAGGCCGAGGCGCTCAAGAAGGCCGGCGTCGACTTCGCCCTGGTGCCGCCGCGTTACCGCAGCACCTACTTCTCGCACACCTTCTCGGGCGGCTACTCGGCCGGCTACTACGGCTACCTGTGGGCCGAAAAGCTGGACGCCGACACCGTCGAGTGGTTCAAGGCCAATGGCGGCCTGACCCGCAAGAACGGCGACCACTTCCGCAAGACCCTGCTGTCGCGCGGCGGCACGCTGGATGCGATGCAGATGTACCGCAACTTCCGCGGCAAGGATGCGGACATCAAGCCGCTGCTGGAGCGTCGTGGCTTGACCGGCGAGTGATGCCGGTGCCGGTCGTGTAACGCGGCCGGCAACCATGCATAGCTTTGGCTCCCGCCTTCGCGGGAGCGACGTTGTTTGAGGGTGGGGGAGAGTTGACCGTAACTCTTCAGCCAACAACGCATGCACGTCGCTCCCGCCCGGGCGGAAGCCCAAGTCGTAGGGTTGGCGGCTTCGCCGCCGACGCGTTCAACCTGCGCCCCGATCCGCCGCGCCACAGCCGTGTTCCTCCTCCCGGCCCCCATGGCTTACAATGACATCGAGCCAACACCGGAGACCACGATGCAATCCGAACACGATGCCGACCTGAAGGCACGCCTGAAAGCCCTGCACCGCGAGCTGCAAGAAACGGGCGACACCGATGTCGAACTGGAAACCCTGCTGCGCCAGCTCGATGGCGACATCGAGAAGGTGCTGGAGCGCCGCGCCGAGCAGCAGCTCGACGCCAACACCTACGGCCTCGGTTCGCGCACCCAGGAACTGGCGGCCCGCTTTGCCGCCCGCCACCCGCGCGTCGAGTCCGGCCTGCGCGAACTGGGGCAGATCCTGTCGAACATGGGTATCTAATATGAGGGCCGTTGGGCCCGTAGGCATCCACGCCACAAGTCATTGATTTTAAGCCATTTTTCGGGGCGGTCCGCTGCCCCATAAATGGTTTTCCGGTACAATGCCGGACAATGAACTCCCCAGCCAATCTCTTCGCGACGGTCGCCAAGCGCTCCAGCCGCGCCGTTGCCGCACCTTTTCTCCCGATGTCCCGTGCCGAAATGGACAAATTGGGCTGGGATTCGTGCGACATCATCCTGGTCACCGGCGACGCCTACATCGACCACCCGAGCTTCGGCATGGCCCTGGTCGGCCGCCTGCTCGAAGCGCAAGGCTACCGCGTCGGCATCATCAGCCAGCCCGACTGGACCTCGGTCGAACCGTTCCGCGCGCTGGGCAAACCCAATCTGTACTGGGGCATCACCGCCGGCAATATGGATTCGATGGTCAACCGCTACACGGCCGACCGCAAGATCCGTTCCGACGACGCCTATACCCCGAACGCCGAACCGAACAAGCGCCCCGACCGCGCCGTGACCGTGTATTGCCAGCGCGCGCGCGAAGCCTTCCCTGGCGTGCCGGTGATCGCCGGCAGCATCGAGGCTTCGCTGCGCCGCATCGCCCACTACGATTACTGGTCCGATAAAGTGCGGCGCTCGGTGCTGTTCGAGTCGAAGGCCGACCTGGTCATCTTCGGCAATGCCGAACGGGCCCTGGTCGACCTCACGCGCCGCATCGCGGCTGGCGAAAACATCAAGACCATCCGCGACCTGCGCGGCACCGCCTTCCTGGTGCCGCAGGGCTGGCTGCCGGACGAAGAGTGGTCGGTGCATAACTCCACCCGGGTGGACGTGCCGGGCCGCATCGACAGGCAGCCGAACCCGTATGCGATGGCGCTGGAAGATCCGAAGACCTGCGCGCTGGACAATGCCGCGCCCGAGCCGGAAGTCAAGCCGGTGGTCATCATGACGCGCGAGCAGCGCCAGGCCGCGGCCCGCGAAAAGGCGGCCAAGACCGTGGTGCGCCTGCCGAGTTTTGAAATCGTCAGCGAAGACCCGGTCATGTATGCGCACGCCTCGCGCGTGTTCCACCTGGAGTCGAACCCGGGCAACGCTAGAGCCCTGGTGCAGGCGCATGGCGACCGCGACGTCTGGCTCAATCCGCCGCCGCTGCCGCTGGCCATGGACGAGATGGACAACGTCTACGACCTGCCCTATGCGCGCGCGCCGCACCCGAGCTACGGCAAGGCCCATATCCCGGCCTGGGAAATGATCCGCTACTCGGTCAACATCATGCGCGGCTGCTTCGGCGGCTGCACCTTCTGCTCGATCACCGAGCACGAAGGCCGCATCATCCAGAGCCGCTCGGAGCCGTCGATCCTGCGCGAGATCGAGCTGATCCGCGACACGACCAAGAACTTCGCCGGCACCATCACCGACCTGGGCGGCCCGACGGCGAATATGTACCGCCTGGCCTGCAAGGACAAGAAGATCGAGGAAAGCTGCCGCCGCCTGTCGTGCGTGTACCCGACCATCTGCTCCAACCTGGGCACCGACCACAGCAAGCTGATCTCGCTGTACCGCAAGGCGCGCGCCATCCCCGGCATCAAGAAGATCCTGATCGGCTCCGGCCTGCGCTACGACCTGGCGGTGCGCTCGCCCGAGTACGTGAAAGAGCTGGTGACCCACCACGTGGGGGGGCTCCTGAAGATCGCGCCGGAGCATACCGAGCAGGGCACGCTGTCGAAGATGATGAAGCCGGGCATCGGCGCCTATGACGAGTTCAAGCGCCTGTTCGACAAGTATTCGCTGGAAGCGGGCAAGAAGCAGTACCTGATCCCGTACTTCATCGCGGCCCACCCCGGCTCGACCGACGAGGACATGCTGAACCTGGCGCTGTGGCTGAAGAAGAACAACTTCAAGCTGGACCAGGTGCAGACCTTCACGCCGACGCCGATGGCGATGGCGACCACGATGTACCACTCGCGCAAGAATCCGCTGGCCAAGGTGACCGAGGATTCCGAAGTCGTCGAAACGGCCAAGAGCGGCAAGACGCGCAAGCTGCACAAGGCGTTCCTGCGCTACTACGATCCGGAGAACTGGCCGATCCTGCGCGAGGGTCTCAAGCGCATGGGACGGTCGGACCTGATCGGCAATGGCGAGCGGCACCTGATTCCGCCGCCGGGCGGCGAGTTGCCGGGTGCGGCGCGTGAAGAGCGTCGTCCGGCCGGTGCGCCGCCGAAGGGCCGCACGGTCGAGGTGGCGCCGCGCCGCGCTGCGCCAGGTGCGGACCGCCGCGGCCAGCGCACCCCGGCAGGGTTGGCCAACGGTTCGGCCAGCGCACCACCTGCCAAGGTGAAGCCGTCGATCCTGTCGACCATCAAGTCCAAGCCGAAGACCGTCAGGAACTGATCATTCCTTGAACGTCGCGGTCGGCGTCGCGGCTGGCGTCACGTTCGGCATCGCGTTGGACGTCGCGTTCGGCGTCGGCGCCCCGCGCCGCTCGCGCGCGATGTCCAGGTCGACGCTGGCCTGCCTGGTGCGCAAGGCGCGCGCATAGCGGTGCCTTGCGCGCAGCCGTGGATTGGTCACCAGCGTCCCCAGGGTTTCGCCGATCACCATCACCACCCCCAGCAGCGGCAGCACCAGCATCAGCCCCACCACGCCCGCCAGCATGCCGCCGATAAAAATCATCAGCACCGTCACCAGCGGGTGGATGTGCAGGCTGCGTCCCAGCGTCAGCGGCATGAACAGGAAATCGTCCAGCAGCCGCACCAGCACGAACACCCCGATCGCCCCATACGCCATCAACGGATTGCCCGGCGCGTCGGTCGACGCGACGATCACCACCAGCACGCAGCCGGCAATCGACCCGATGAACGGCACCCAGGCCAGCACGGCCGAGATCAGGCCGAGCAGCAAGGGCGACGACACGCCGATCACCCACAGGCCCAGCGCCAGCACCAGCGTGTCGAGCACGGTCAGCTTGAGCAACCCCTCGAAATAGCGGCGCGCGGTCTGGTCGACCTCGTGCAGCAGATACAGCGCGCGCTCGAAATAGGCGTTCGGCACCGCGCGGGCCAAGAATTTCTTGAAGCGCACGCCGTCGCGCAGCAGGAAGAAGGTGAGAAACGGCGCCAGCAGCAGCGATGGCACCCAGGTCACGACGCCGACCACGATGTCGCCCAGGTGGTTCTGCGCGAAGTCGTTGGTATAGGTGGTGAAGGCCATGTCGACGGTCGAGGTGAGCCGCATCTCGGCCAGGATCGGGAATTTCGCCTCGAGCATGGCCAGCGAGTTGCGCACGAAGGCCACGCCGCCGTCCAGGTACAGGCCGATGGTCGCTTCCCACGAGTCTTCTTCCGGTCCGTCGCTCCAGCTCAGGGCCGCCGCCAGCGCCAGCCCGGCCAGCGTGAAGAACAGGGCGCAGACCCAGACCGCAGCGGCATTGCGGCTGAAGCCCGAGCGCACCATGCGCTGCATCGGTCCCAGCAGGATGTAATAGAGCACGGCGCCGAAGATGAAGGGCAGGAACAACCACAGCAGCTGCTGGACGACCAGCAGCAGCAGGCAGGTGGCGGCGACGATCCCGGTCCACACCACGGGACCGGCGCGCTCGGGGCCGTTGACGATGCCCGGCACCGGACTCATAGCGCTTCCAGTTGCGGCCGTCCGGTACCCATCCATTCGCGCAGGCGCAGGCCGATGTGGCGCGCCAGCGCCAGCGAGATCTTGTAGCCGAGGACGGCGTCGGTTTCCATCAGGCCCAGGAAGTCGGCGCGGAAGAACACCGCCACCTCGCATGGCTCCATCGCGCGCGCCTGGGCATTGCGCGGCGAGTTGTCGAGCAGGGCCAGGTCGCCGAAGAAGCCGCCCGGCTCCAGCTCGGCCACCACCTGGGTCATGCCCTCATGCAGGCGGCTGATGCGCACCCGGCCGCTCATCAGGAGGTACAGGGCCTGGCCTTCCTCGCCTTCGTCGAAAACGATCTCATCCTTCAGATAGCGGCGCTCGTGCAGCAATCCATCGACGATCTTCAATTCCAGCGGCGTCAGCGCACTGAATAGCGAAGAACTCTTCAGCCGGTGCTGGCGCGGCGACATCCGAGGGGGCTTGAGGAAACGAAAAATCACGTGATGCTCCGGCGTGGTGCGCTATGTTGTCTGTTTGATTATCCTCGATCGGATGCTGCTGCGCATCAAAAAGCTGCAGCCGTGCACGACAGTGTGGCGCGTTGTTCAAAAACTCCTTCAAACGTGCGCGCCACGAGGTTGAAAATCGTGTAACATTAATTCTTTACAGCAACAGTCGTTGTTGTAATGATATTTGTCCATGTGAGCCGTCGCGCATGGCCAGGCCAACGTTCCCGAAGAGGACAGGCAGTGATCGATATACCAACTTTTCTTCTTGCGCTCGGGATCGGTAACGTCGGCTTTGCGATCCTGATGGCAGGATATACCCGGGGCGCGGCCCGCAATCCGGGTCTGCAGCTATGGATGTGGGCGCGCCTGGGCATGGGCTTGAGCCAGTTGATCGGATGGGTCCGCCCGATGGCGGGCCTGTCCTTCCTGGGCGGCCTGGAAGGCATCGGCTGGATCCTGTCGATCTCGCTCGAGATGGCGGCCTACTGCGTGTTCTTCGGTTTCACGCGCTGGGGCCGGGTACTGTTTCCGATCACCGTGCTGTCGTCCGGGGTGGTGATCGCGGCCGGCTTCCATGGCGCCAGCCACGCCCAGCTGGGCGCCCTGGTGGCGGGCGTGGTGGCGCTGTTCGCCGCCGCCATGGCCTGGGTGCTGCTGCGCCGGCGCCATGCGTCCCTGCTGCAGCGGATCATCGGCATCAACGACGCGCTGTTCGCCGTCGCCGTCGCGCTGTGGGCCGGTTCGGCCTTGCTGGGCAGGGGGCCGTTCGACCACGTGCAGGCGCGCGAAGCCGCCTATCTCGCCGGCTACATGCTCATGATCGTCAATGGATTCGGTTTCCTCCTGCTGTGCAAGCAGAAGGACGACGCGCGCATGGCCCGGCTGGCCTCGACCGACTGCCTGACCGGCCTGCCCAATCGCCATGCCTTCCTGGAGCGCGCCGAGCGCGCGCGCCTGGCCTCCCAGCGCCAGCGCCATCGGCTGGCGCTGATGATGATCGACATCGACCACTTCAAGCAGATCAACGACCGCTGGGGCCATGCCAGCGGCGACCACGCCCTCCAGGTGTTCGCCCGCACCGCGCGCGAGGTGATGCGCGAGCATGAGACGATCGGCCGCCTGGGCGGCGAGGAATTCGCGATGATGCTGCCCGGCGCCGACATCGACGCCGCGGTGCAGGCGGCCCAGCGCCTGCGCCAGGCGGTGCGCGCGGCCACCGTGATCACCAGCGGGCCGAGCTACACGATGACCGTCAGTATCGGCGTGGTGGTGCTCGATCCGAACGAAGACCTGAGCGCGGCGCTGGCGCGCGCCGACCATGCCCTGTATGCGGCCAAGCGCACGGGGCGCGATCGGGTGGAGGTCGGGGATCCGGTACGGCGCCGGGCGTGAACCGAAAGCGCGGATGCGCGATAAAACCGGAACGGAAAAAGAAAAAGGGCCCGACGAATCGGACCCTTTTTCCTTGATGCTGGCGGAGCGGACGGGGCTCGAACCCGCGACCCCCGGCGTGACAGGCCGGTATTCTAACCAACTGAACTACCGCTCCGTTTACTCTGATCGTACCTTCGATCAATCATCGAGATGCTTGGTGGGCGCTGAGAGGCTCGAACTCCCGACCTAATCCTTGTAAGGGATCCGCTCTACCAACTGAGCTAAGCGCCCATCTCGGTGATTTTCCATCTGACGCTTGTCATTGCGTCCGAAGAGGCCCGAATTATAGAGGGTGGCTTTCAAGGTCTGCAAGAGTTTTTCGAAAAAATATCAGAAACCTGTTTCGACCGATGGCGGATGGGCCGGAAGGCGCAAGCCAAATCGGCAGATCCGTATGTGTTGTAATCAAGGCGACACCCGCGATATTTACTTGCCGCCACACATACCCATCACGGACAATACCGCCTTTGACAAGTCGGCAACTTACAAACATCGCAAAGATGTGCGCCTTAGACGCGCGGCCGAGGGCGGGTCGATATCCGCTCGCGCACCCGGCGGGGGGCGTCCATAAGAAGAGGAACGGGGACATCGGTTCTTTTGTTAATCACCAGGGAAACACTCCATGACCAAGATGTCCAAGATGCACAAGCGCGTCCTCCGTGCGCATGGCGCAATGCTGGCGCTGTCCGCCTGCGCCGCGTTGCCGATCGCACCGGCGTTCGCCCAGACGACCGATTCGAACCAGTCTCTCCAGCTGCAATCCGTGACCGTGACGGCCCAGCGCCGCACCGAGAACATCCGTGACGTGCCGGTTTCCGTCACCGCCCTGAAGGGCGACAAGCTGGACGTGCTGGTCTCCGGCGGCGACGACATCCGCCTGCTGGCCGGCAAGGTGCCGAGCCTGAACGTCGAATCGTCGAACGGCCGCACCTTCCCGCGCTTCTACATCCGCGGCTACGGCAATACCGACTTCAACACCTTCGCCTCGCAGCCGGTCTCGCTCGTCTATGACGACATCGTGCAGGAAAACCCGATCCTCAAGGGCTTCCCGATCTTCGACCTGGCCAGCGTCGAAGTGCTGCGCGGCCCGCAGGGCACCCTGTTCGGCCGCAACACCCCGGCCGGCGTCGTGAAATTCGAATCCGAGAAGCCGAACCTGAAGAAGGTCGAGGGCTACTACAACCTGTCGGCCGCCTCGCACTACACGATGAACGCCGAGGGCGCCGTCAACGTGCCGCTGTCGACCAATGTGGCGATGCGCGTGTCGGCCGTCGGCCAGCACCGCGACGACTACGTCGACAACTTCAGCGACGTGGCCATGACCCAGAAGCGCGGTGAGCTCGACGGCTACAACGAGCATGCCGAACGCGTCCAGTTCTTGTACAGCAAGGATGGCTTCAGCGGCCTGCTGGGCTTTCATCAGCGCCAGACCAACGGCAGCGCACGCCTGTTCCGCGCCAACCTGATCAAGAAGGGCAGCAATACCTTCGCCGATGGCACCGATCTCGACAAGATCGTCACCAACGCCCAGAACTTCCAGAGCCTGAAGACCAACGGCATCAACCTGCGCCTGCAGTGGGATCTCGGCAACTACAGGCTGCACTCGATCACCGGCTACGAGCACATCGTCGACTACTCGAGCCGCGGCGACATCGACGGCGGCACCCCGGCCGGCCCGGGCTTCATTCCGTTCCAGGTCGAGACCAACGGCTACATCGAGAACCTGGACCAGTACACCCAGGAATTCCGCCTCGAGTCGCAATACACCGGTCCGCTCAACTGGCAGGCCGGCCTGTACTTCTTCGATGAAGACGTGACTGGCGGCAGCGACAACTTCAACAGCACCACCTATGCGCGCACCTCGCGCCTGCGTTCGAACCAGAAGAACGAAGCCTGGGCCGCGTTCGCATCGGCAAGCTACGACCTGACCCCGGACTGGACCATCCGCGGCGGCCTGCGCTACACCAAGGACGAGAAGGAATTCCGCACCATCGAGGCGACCAACGTCGTCCAGATCGGCCCATCGTCGGTGGAAGAAAGCAAGGACAAGATCAACTGGGACCTGTCGGCCACTTACAAGCTGACCCCGAACGTGAACGTCTATGGCCGCGCCGCGACCGGTTTCCGCGCGCCGAGCATCGCCGCCGCCTCGGCCGAAGTGCCGATCACCGTGGCCGATTCGGAAACCATCAAGTCGTTCGAGCTGGGCGTGAAGGCCGACCTGTTCGACCGCCGCGCCCGCACCTCGTTCTCGATCTATGACTACACGATCGAAGACCAGCAACTGACCGTGGTGGGTGGCAACTCGAACGTCAACCGCCTGATCAACGCCGACAAGACCAAGGGCAAGGGCGCCGAGTTCGACTTCGAAGCGGCCGTCAGCACCGCCCTGCGCGTGAGCGCCGGCGCCAGCTACAACTACACGCAGATCCGCGACGCCAGCCTGTCGGTGAACAGGTGCGCCCAGTGCACCATCACCAACCCGCTGAACGCCGTCGGCCGCGTGGTCATCGACGGCAACCCGCTGCCGCAGGCGCCGCGCTGGACCTTCAACGCGACCGCCCGCTACGGCGTGCCGTTCCGCGATGGCGAACTGTACGTCTTCACCGACTGGTCGTACCGCAGCAAGATCAACTTCTTCCTGTACGAGGCCACCGAGTTCACCGGCGCTCCGCTGACCGAAGGCGGCGTGCGCGTCGGCTACATCTTCGGCAACGGCAAGTACGAAGTCGCCGCGTTCGGCCGCAACGTCCTGGACCAGCGCCGCATCACCGGCGCCATCGACTTCAACAACCTGACGGGCTTTACCAACGAGCCGCGCCAATGGGGTATGCAGTTCAAGGGCAATTTCTGATCGTGTAAACAGTCAGCTCGCCTGAATGGGAAAGGCCGCGCACTGCGCGGCCTTTTTTTCGTTTTGGCCCGCGGTGCATGGCATCACGACCAGAAGTGTTACATGAATATTTATCTGATAATTACCTTATTCGCAATGCATATGCGTTTTCTATCGTTGTTGAACCAGTAAATATTTTGTATATTTAACGTTTAACCGAATAAATCATGTTTTTGCTGGATGTGCCGAGTTAACTGTTGTATGCACGCCGAAAGCGATGAGAAATTATTCCTGCCGTTTCTTTTCTTCAAGCTAAGCTGAGTTCGCCGCTTCGAGACGGCACCGGCTTGCCGGTCCTACAACGACACAAGCGAACCATCGCTTGACGGAAAACCTTGAACAAGGAAGAACCATGAAGCAAACGCATTCGATTCGTCCGACCGTGTTGAAGATGTGTGCAGCAGTCGCGCTGGCGCTGGGAGCCGGAGCCGCCTTCGCCGCCGCCGGCGGGGACGGCAGCAGCGCGCCGCAGTTCGTCGTGGAGACAGACCGACTCATCGTGAAATACCGCGACGCGAAGCCTGCCGCCAATGGCGTCGTGGCCCGGGTCGCCAGCCTGAGCCCCGAGCGCAAGGCGAAACTCGACCGCGCCGGCCAGCAGTTCGGCATGGTGGTCAAGGAAAGCCATGCCATCTCGACCGGCGCCCAGGTGTTCAAGCTGGACCGCCGGCGCCACCTGAAGGAAGTCGAATCGCTGGCCGCCGAGATGATGGCGCGCGACCCGGCCATCGAGTACGCCGAGCCGGACCGCATCATGACCCATCTGGCCACGCCGACCGACCCGCGCTACACCGACCAGTGGCACTACTATGAAACCGCCGGCGGCCTGCGCCTGCCGAGCGCCTGGGACAAGTCGACCGGCAGCGGCGTGGTGGTGGCGGTGATCGACACCGGTTACCGGCCGCACGCCGACCTCTCGGGCCAGCTGCTGGCCGGCTATGACTTCATCAGCACCGCCGCCATCGGCAACGACGGCAATGGCCGCGACAGCGACGCCAGCGATCCGGGCGACGCCGTGGTGGCCGGCGAATGCGGCAGCGGCCAGCCGACCCGCGACCAGGGTTCGAGCTGGCATGGCACCCACGTCGCCGGCACCGTGGCGGCGCGCACCAACAACGGCACGGGTGTCGCCGGCGTGGCCTACAACGCCAAGATCGTTCCGGTGCGCGTGCTCGGCAAGTGCGGCGGCTACACCTCGGACATCGCCGACGCGATCACCTGGTCGTCGGGCGGCAGCGTGTCGGGCGTGCCGGCCAATGCCAACAAGGCGCGCGTGCTGAACCTGTCGCTGGGCGGCAGCGGCGCGTGCGGCGCGACCACCCAGAACGCCATCAACGGCGCCCGTTCGCGCGGCGCGGTGGTGGTGGTCGCCGCCGGCAACTCCGCCGTCAACGTCAGCAACGCCAGCCCCGCCAACTGCTCGGGCGTGATCGCGGTGGCGGCCACCGGCCGCACGGGCGGGCGCGCTTCGTACTCGAACTACGGCACCCTGATCGACGTGGCCGCGCCAGGCGGCGACGGCGCCAATGGGGTGCTGTCGACGCTGAACACCGGCACCACCGCGCCGGCTTCGGACAGCTACGCGGCCTACCAGGGCACCTCGATGGCCACGCCGCACGTGGCCGGCGTGGCGGCGCTGATGCTGGCGCGGAACACCAACCTGACGCCGGACGAGATCGAGTCGAAACTGAAATCGACGGCGCGCGCCTTCCCGGCCACCTGCTCGGGTTGCGGCACCGGCATCGTGGACGCCAACGCGGCTGTCGACGCGGCCACCAGCGGCGGCACCCCAGCCACCACCGTGAACGAGGCGGAGACGAACAACACCCTCGCCACCGCCAACCTGGTCACGGTCGGCAACACGACGGTGAACGGCAACCTCGGCTCGACCACCGACACGGACTTCTTCCGCGTCGACCTGCCGGCCGGCCGCACCCTGAGCGCGGTGCTGACCCCGGGCCTGTCCAATGCCGACTACGACCTGTACGTGTACAACGCATCGGGCACGCAGTTGGGCACCAGCCAGAACGGCGCGGGCGCGGTGGACAGCGTCAACTCCAGCAATACCGGCACCAGCGCCTCGACCCGCTATGTGCGCGTGACCTACTACAGCGGCGGCACCGGCGCCACCAACGGCAAGTACAGCCTGAAGCTCACCTGGTAAGCGCCAGCGCCAGGATGAGGGGAACGCGCGGTCTCGACCGCGCGTTTTTTTTCCGGTGCCCGTCGGGCGCGCCGCCGCCACGCCGGCATACCCATCGCGCCGGCTTCCTGGGAAGGGCTGTCCGGATGGGAACCGCTGCGCGCGTTTGACATTTGTGCAAATGTTTTGATGCCCATAGAATGTCTGCATGCAATCGGGGGGCGCGCGCCATCGCCGACGCCCTTTTCCGACCAATCCCATATGCAAGGAACTCAATGCGGTACGACATCCTGGGCAATTCCATCGGCGCTTGGCCGGAACAGCCGCACGCGGCGCCGTCCTGAGCGTATCCATGCAGCTTCCGAACCGTTTGCAGTTCCTGCTCAATCGCCTGCGCGAGCGGCTGTGGGTCAAGCCGCTGGTCGCCTGCGTCCTGTCCGTCGCGGGCGTGGCGCTGGCGCATCTGGCCGACAGCGTCCCGGTCGACTGGAAGGTGCCGGAGATCGCACAGGACTCGGTCGTCGAACTGTTGAAGGTGATTGCCGCCAGCATGCTGGGCGTGGCCACGTTCGCGGTCGCGTCGATGGTGGCGGCCTACGCGTCGACCGGCCAGTCGGCCACCGCGCGCGCCTTTCCGCTGATCGTCGCCGACGACGTCTCGCAGAACGCGCTGTCGATCTTCGTCGGCACCTTCATCTTCGCGATCGTGGGCCTGAGCGCCACCACCAACGATTATTTCGGCAAGGCCGGGCGGTTCACCTTGTTCATGCTCACGCTGTCCGCGCTGGCGCTCGTGATCGTGGTGTTCGTGCGCTGGGTCGACAGCATCGCGCGTCTCGGCCGCCTGGGCGCGGTCATCGCCAAGGTCGAACAAGCCACGTCGCGCGCCATGGCCCGGCGCAGCCGGCGTCCCTGCCTGGGCGGCATGGCCGCTTTCGGCCCGGCCATCGGCCTGGCCTTCCACAGCGACACCAGCGGCTACCTGCAGCGGGTCGACATGGAGGCCCTGCAGCGGATCGCGGCGGCGCGCAAGCTGCGCATCACGCTGGCGGTCGTGCCGGGATCGATGGTGGTGCCGTCCCGGCCGCTGGGCTACGTGCTGCCGGACGGCGCCTGCAGCGAAGCGGTCGAGCCGGGCCTGTTGCGCGACGCCTTCACCATCGGCCCGCTGCGCCACTTCGACGACGACCCCCGTTTCGGCCTGGTCGCGCTCGCGGAAATCGGCAGCCGCGCCCTGTCTCCGGGCATCAACGATCCCGGGACCGCGATCGGGGTGCTCGGTTCGGTGTACCGCATCCTGAGCGAATGGGCGCGCCCGGTCGACGCCGAGGCGCCGGAGTACGACCTGGTGGAGGTGCCGGCCCTGTCGGTCGACGATCTGTTCGACGACGTGTTTCCCGCCATGGCCCGCGATGGCGCCGGGGCCGTCGAGGTCGCGATGCGCATCCAGCGGGTGCTGGGCGAACTCGGTTGCTGTGGCCACGAGCAGACGCGCGCCGTGGCGCGCCGCCACGCCTGCCTGGCGATGGCGCGCGCCGAACGCGCCCTCGATTTCGCGCCCGACCTGGAGCAGCTGCGGTGGCGCCACGAGGATTTCTGGGGCAAGGCGGCTTGCACGAAACAGCTTTTCGGATAATACTGTATGCAATTACAGTAGCCGGCCCCAATTCCCGTTCCCGGGGCGCGGCCCTAGGGAAGCGCTGATTTATTCTGGCGGATGGGATTGGCGACGGAAAAGGCGCCCGGCAAGGCCTCGCCGGCCGCGCATAAACCGCAGCCATACCGCGTGGTATGGCGAGGATTTACAACGCAGCAGGGCGCTTTTTCCGTGCCAAGACCGCCGCCATGAATAAATCAGCGCTTCCCTAAAGTGAACGCCCCGCTTCGAAAAATCATCCACTGCGATTGCGATTGTTTTTATGCGTCGGTCGAGATGCGCGACGATCCGCTGCTGCGCGGCCGTCCGCTGGCGGTCGGCGGCCGGCCCGACCAGCGCGGGGTGGTCGCCACCTGCAACTACGAGGCGCGCCGCTACGGCATCCATTCGGCGATGGCCACCGCCACCGCCATCAAGCTGTGTCCGGAGTTGCTGGTGATCCCGCCGGCGATGGAAAAGTACCGCATCGCCTCGACCCAGATCATGGCCATCTACCAGGACTACACCGAGATCGTCGAGCCGCTGTCGCTCGACGAAGCCTACCTGGACGTCACCGATTCGCCGCACTGCAAGGGTAGCGCGACGCTGATCGCGCAAGAGATCCGGCGCCGCATCTTCGAGACCGTCGGCATCACCGCCTCGGCCGGGGTGGCGCCGAACAAGTTCGTGGCCAAGATCGCCAGCGACTGGAACAAGCCGGACGGGCTGTTCCTGGTGCGGCCCGACGAAGTCGACGCGTTCGTTGCGGCGCTGCCGGTCAAGAAGCTGCATGGCGTGGGCAAGGTGACGGCGGAAAAGATGCACCGGCTCGGGCTGCAGACCTGCGCCGACCTGCGTGGGTGGAACATCGACCAGCTGCAAGAACACTTCGGCAGCTTCGGCGCGCGTTTATACGACCTGAGCCGCGGCATCGATCACCACGAAGTGAACGTCTCGCGCGAGCGCAAGTCGATCAGCACCGAAGAAACCTATACCCCGGACGTGCCCGACCTGGCCGGCTGCCTGGCCTTGCTGCCCGATTTGTACGAGCACCTGCTGGGCCGCATCAAGCGCGCGCATGCCGAAAAATTCATCAACAAGCTGTTCGTGAAAATCAAATTCTCGGATTTCCAGCAGACGACGGTCGAGTGCGTGGGCTATGCGCCACATATTCCGACCTATGCGCGCCTGATGGAAACCGGCTGGGCTCGCGCCAGCCGCCCGGTGCGCCTGCTGGGCGTGGGCGTGCGCCTGGGCGAGTCCGAGACCGTCGAGCAGCTGCGGCTGTTCGACGACGTTCAGGACGAGTCGATCGGGTCCTGAGCTTTTTATGCGACGTTGCCGTATAGCAGCGTAGAATATCGATCCTTCGAAATACTGACACAATCGGATAACCTATGTGGTTCAAGAATCTACAGATTTACCGTCTGCCGGCCCCATGGGCCTATACCCCCGAACAACTGGAAAAAGCCCTCGAGCCGCAGAGCTTCGTGCCTGCCACCAGCAATGAATTGCTGCGCCAGGGCTGGGACAAGCCGCGCCCGAACGGCGGCCTGGTCCACGTGGTCAACAAGCAGATGCTGATCATGCTGGGCACCGAAAAGAAGCTGCTGCCGGCCTCGGTCATCAACCAGGTGGCCAAGGCCAAGGCGGCCGAGCTCGAAGAGCAGCAGGGCTTCCCGCCCGGCAAAAAGGCAATGAAGGAACTGAAGGAGCGCGTGGCCGACGAACTGCTGCCGCGCGCCTTTACGCTGCGCAGCAACGTCTGGACCTGGATCGACCCGGTCAACGGCTGGCTGGTGGTCGATGCGGCAAGCCCGGCGAAGGCCGACGACATCGTGAAGCTGCTGCTCAAGGCCGTCGACAAGATGCCGCTGGAATCGCTGCGCGTGCAGAAGTCGCCGGTCGCCGTGATGACCGGCTGGCTCGAAGCCGATGAAGCGCCGTATGGCTTCACGATCGACCAGGACACCGAGCTGCGCGCGACCGGCGAAAGCCGCGCCGCGGTGCGCTACGTGAAGCACACGCTGGAGCCGGACGACATCCGCCGCCACATCGCCGCCGGCAAGCAGTGCACCCGCCTGGCCATGACCTGGAACGACCGCATCAGCTTCGTGCTGACCGAGTCGCTGGCGATCAAGGGCATCAAGCCGCTGGACGTGATCAAGGAAGGCGAAAGCCCGACCCATAGCGACGACGAGCGTTTCGACAACGACATCGTGCTGATGACGGGCGAGCTGGCCAAGCTGCTGGCCGACGTGGTCGAGGCGCTGGGCGGCGAAGCGAAGGCCTGATCGACGGCGGATCAAACCCCGTTCACGTAGGGTTGGCGGGTTTCCCGCCGACGCGTTCAACCGGCATATGCACGGCCGTGTGGCATGCAAACGCGGTTGAACGCGTCGGCGGCGAAGCCGCCAACCCTACTTTGCGACTTCTTCGCTCGTGGCAGGTTCCGTCTTCCCACCCGCGGCGGCGCCACTCTCCAGCTCCCCGCTGGTATAGGTCGACCCCTGGCGATCCTCATGCGGGGCCGGACGGTTCGGCAATGGCGGCAGCGCCTTCGCCTTCTCCAGGTCGATCCCGGCGACTTCGGCCACGCGGCGGCCATAATCCTCGTCGCAGTGCCACAGATGCCACACCATGCGCAGCTGGATCGGTTCCGGGCATTGTTTCAGGTCGCCCCCGACGTTGCTTACCAGGTCGTCACGCTCCCAGTCCTCGAACGTGCGGTAGCGCGTGCCGGCCTGCCGGTAGTCGTCGCGCGTGGTCGTGGTCTGGTAGCGGCCCAGGTGGCCTTCCACCCACTGGTGGTATTCGCGAGCCGGGCGGTCGGCTTCCTTGTAGCCGCCCATCAGGCTCGGTTCGTAATTGATGTGCTTGTCCTCGTCCGAACCGTCGACGCCGTCCACATAGAACGTCATCTGGCCGTCGCGCTGGTTGGTGCGCGCCTTCGCCTTCTCTTGCGGCGCATTGATCGGCAGCTGCAGGTAGTTGGGCCCTACGCGGTAGCGCTGGGTGTCCGAATACGACAGGGTACGCCCCTGCAGCATCTTGTCGTCCGAGAAGTCGATGCCGTCGACCAGCACGCCGGTGCCGAAGGCCGACTGCTCGGTTTCTGCAAACACATTGTCCGGGTTCTTGTTCAGCACCATGCGGCCCACCGGCAGCAGCGGGAACTGGTCTTCCGGCCAGCGCTTGGTGTCGTCCAGCGGGTCGAAGTCGAGCTCGGGATGCGCGCCGTCGACCATGATCTGGACGCAGAATTCCCATTCCGGGTAGTCGCCGCGCTCGATCGCGTCGTACAGGTCGCGCGTGGCGTGGCTGGTGTCGCGGCCCTGGATCTCGGCCGCCTGGCTGGCCGTCAGGTTGCGCACGCCCTGCTTGGGCTGCCAGTGGAATTTCACCAGGTGGGCGACGCCCTGGTCGTTGACCAGCTTGTAGGTGTTGACGCCCGAACCTTCCATCTCGCGGTAGTTGGCTGGGATGCCCCATGGACTCTTGACCCAGGTAATCATGTGCAGCGCTTCCGGATGGCTGCAGATGAAGTCATAGAAGCGCCACGGCTCTTGCTGGTTGGTGACGGGGTCGGGCTTGAAGGCGTGGATCATGTCCGGGAACTTGATCGCATCGCGGATGAAGAACACCTTGAGGTTATTGCCCACCAGATCCCAGTTGCCGTCGACGGTTTTCAGCTTGACCGCGAAGCCGCGCGGGTCGCGTGCGGTTTCGGGCGATTCCTTGGCGCCGATCACGGTCGAGAAGCGCACGAACACCGGGGTCTGCACGCCGGTCTCGTTGAGCACGCGCGCAGTGGTGTATCTGGAGGCGGGCTCGTCGCCGATCTTGCCATAAGCTTCGAAAAAGCCGTGGGCGCCGGTGCCGCGCGCATGCACGACGCGTTCGGGGATGCGCTCGCGGTCGAAGTGGGTGATCTTTTCGATGAACTGGTAGTTCTCGAGCGTGGCCGGGCCACGTTCGCCGACCGAACGCAGGGACTGGTTGTCGTGGACGGGATGACCCTGGCGCGTGGTCAGCGTGGGACGCTGGTCGTTCATTTGCCTTCTCCTCTGAATCGCTGATGGAGCAATGCAGTATAGGAAAGCGAACGAGAAGGCAGCGCGCGGCTGACCCCGCTTTAATTCCGGTAAAAGTCGACGGAACTCCGGCTGACAGCTACAACTGCTGGAACACGCCTTCGCTGCGGTTCTTGGTCACGTTACCCCATGGGAATACCTGGCCGTTCATGGCGACGTACACGCCGGCCGGCAGGGTCTGCGCCACGCCGCAGGCAAAGCCGAGGTTGAACAGCGCGTCCGAATTGGCGATGGAATACGGGATCATGGCGCCGGTCAGCACGATGGTCTGGTCCAGCCTGGCGGCGCCGAGGACGGCGGCGGTCTCGCGCATGGTGTCGGTGCCGTGCACGATCACGATCGCCTTCTCGCTGGCGGCGCGGCAACTGGCCAGCACGCGCTCGCGATCGGCATCGCCCATCTCGAGCGAATCGAGCAGCGGCAGCACGTCGAGCGCGACGGGCACCGTCATGCGGCTGCGCTTGATCACCTCTGGCAGATGGCTTTCAGCAAAGCCGAGCACGCCATTCAGTTCATTGTAATGCTTGTCGAAAGTGCCACCGGTGGCGATGAGTCGCAAAGTCATGTTGGTTTATCTACTCGCAGAAAAAAGGTGCGTCATGATAGCCGCAAACCATAGTGTATCCGACCGTGACTGCGCTAGAATCGTCTGGATCGGATGAGTACACTCATCGTTTTTCTTCTCTTTATTCTCGCCCGCCATGAAAGTAGTTGCACCCGGCACCGTCATCTTCCACCGCCATCGCGGCTATGGCGTGATCACCCACGTCAACCTGCTGACCGGCTGGATCTCGGCGCGTTTCAACGACGAGGCGCGCGCCCTCGACCTGAACCTGTCGAGCGACGAAGTCCAGCACGCCGACGGCGAGCCGATCCTGTTCCGCCGCGCGCCGCCAGACCGCATGCCGCATGCGCGCCTGATGGCCGTGGTGCGCGCATTGCACGAGGCCGGCTACCAGAAGCTGTACCTGTATTCCTGGCCCAAGCCCTCCGGCCTGCACTGGCGCTGGCACCTGTTCACGGGGCCGCGCAACTGGATGCAGCGCACCTGGCGCGAAGGCTGGTATGGCTCGGGCGCCGAGTACAACAACAATCCCGTGATGGGCTGGGGCGACGTGCCGGGCGCCACCACGGACGAGCTGATCCACGCACTGGCGAAGTTCGATCCGCAAGGGCTGGCGCAGGCGCTGGGTCGCGACGAAGACCATACCGCCTGGTTTGCGCGCGCCTGCGAGCTGTTGCTGCCGGGCTATATGTACAGCCTCAATATGGAGCGTCCCGTGGGCGGCGGGCTGGTCGAGGCGCCGGCGGTGCCGATCGTGCCGGTGCGCGCGGGCCTGAAAGGCTACAGCGGCCCCGACATCGGCTGGCCGCCGGGCTGGGCGGGGCTGTGGACCGGCACCCACGTGATGCCGGCGCCAAAAATCAAGCTCACGGGCGAGCCCGAACTGCGCTGAGCGCGGGGCGCGTCGGTTTCAACGCTTGCCCAGCGCTTCCGGATTGAGGATGTTCGCAGGTTTTCCTTGCGCGAACTGGACGATGTTCTCGAACGCCGCCTGGAAATACATCTCGTAACTGTCTTTCTCAACATAGCCCAGGTGCGGGGTGGCCAGCACCGTCGGGATGCGCAGCAGCGGCGCATCCGGCGCCAGCGGCTCGCTGGTGAATACGTCCAGCGCCGCCGCGCCCGGATGCCCCTGCTTCAGGGCTTGCTCGAGCGCGTCGTCCGCCACCAGTTCGGCGCGGCTGGTGTTGACGAACAGCGCATCCGACTTCATGCGCGCCAGGTCGCTGGCCGTGACGATGCCGCGCGTCGATTCCGCCAGCCGCAAATGCAGGCTCAGCACGTCGGCCTGCTCGAACAGCGCTTCGCGCGTCGGCGCGGCCTCGAGGCCGTCGGCGACCGCCGTCGCGCGGCTGGCCTCGCTGCCCCAGACCAGCACCCGCATCCCGAAGGCGCGCGCATAGCCGGCCACCAGTTTGCCGATCTTGCCGTAACTCCAGAGGCCAAGGGTGCGCCCATGGAGCACCCGTCCCACGCCATTGAGCGCCGGATTGATCGATGCCGTCTGCCACAACCCATCCTTCAGATTGTTCGCATACGGCACGATCTTGCGGCTGGCCGCCATGATCAGGGCCCAGGTCAGCTCGGCGGGCGCCAGCGGCGAGCCGACACCTTCGGCGATGGCAATGCCGTGCGCGGTCGCGGCGGCCACGTCGATGTGGCCGCTGACCTTGCCGGTCTGCGAGATGAGCTTCAGGTTCGGCAGCTTCGCCAGCAGTGCCGGGGTGAAGGCGGTGCGTTCGCGGATCAGCACCAGGGCGTCAAACGGGGCGAGGCGAATCGCCAGCTGGCCCAGGCCGCGGGTGGTGCTGGTGAAGACCTTGACCTCATGGCCGTCGAGCAGTCGGAAACAGTCAAGACCGCGTGCTGCGTCTTGATAATCGTCAAGAATCGCGATTTTCATTGGTGTTGTCAGAGTTATATCAGTTAAATGTAAACAAATAACAGGGTAGGGCATTTGCCCAAATAGCCTACTACATTACTAGGGCATTTTTCCTACTTTTTTGTAGTGAAAGGGGCCGTGAGGCGGTTTTTGGGGTGTACAATCGGCTCAGAACTTAAAGGAATGACACGTATTTAACGGCGCTCATGAGACGTGCCGCTCAGCCTGGCCAAAGGCTGCCGATCCGACCGCTGTCCCACCGCGATCCTGACCAGACCGCTTGCCCACCGTCGATCCCGACCCATACAGGGTTCCGACCATAGGCACTCTGGTCATTGATTGATCCCGACCCAGCGATCCACCCGAATTCTTAATTGGCATTTGGAGGACTCCCCATGAATCAGCCCGTGATGGGCGGCGTCGCCGCACTGAACGTTCCAGCTTACATCAAACACCAAAAGCTCATCAATTGGGTCGCAGAAATTGCAGCGCTGACCAAGCCTGAGAGCATTTACTGGTGCGACGGTTCGGAAGAAGAATACGACCGCCTGTGCGCACAGATGGTCGCCGCGGGCACGATGAAGAAGCTCAACCCCGCCAAGCGTCCGAATTCCTACCTGGCCTGGTCCGATCCGTCGGACGTGGCGCGCGTCGAAGACCGCACCTTCATCTGCTCCGCCACCAGGGAGCAGGCCGGCCCCACCAACAACTGGATGGAGCCGAGCGAGATGCGCCACACCCTGCACGGCCTGTTCGACGGCTGCATGGCTGGCCGCACGCTGTACGTGGTGCCGTTCTCGATGGGCCCGCTCGGCTCGCCGATCGCCCACATCGGCGTGGAACTGTCCGATTCGCCCTACGTTGCCGTGAACATGCGCATCATGACGCGCATGGGCAAGGCCGTCTATGACGTGCTGGGCCCGGATGGCGAGTTCGTTCCCTGCGTGCACTCGGTCGGCGCGCCGCTGGCCGCCGGCCAGCAAGACGTCGCCTGGCCATGCAATGCCACCAAGTACATCGTGCACTATCCGGAAACCCGCGAGATCTGGTCCTTCGGCTCGGGCTACGGCGGCAACGCGCTGCTGGGCAAAAAATGCTTCGCGCTGCGCATCGCCTCGAACATGGGTTATCAAGAGGCGCAAGCCGGCGGCACCGGGTGGCTCGCCGAACACATGCTGATCCTGGGCGTCGAGTCGCCCCAGGGCGACAAGAAATACGTGGCTGCGGCCTTCCCTTCGGCCTGCGGCAAGACCAACTTCGCGATGCTGATTCCGCCGAAGACCTTCGACGGCTGGAAGGTGACCACCATCGGCGACGACATCGCCTGGATCAAGCCGGCCGCGGACGGCAAGCTGGTCGCGATCAACCCGGAAGCCGGCTACTTCGGCGTGGCCCCGGGCACCAATGAACAGACCAATCCGAACTGCATGGCCTCGCTGCGCGAGAACGTGATCTTCACCAACGTGGCGCTGACCGACGACGGCGACGTATGGTGGGAAGGCATGACGAAGGAAGCGCCGGCACACCTGATCGACTGGCAGGGCAAGGACTGGACCCCGGCGTCAAGCGGCAAGGCGGCGCACCCGAATGCGCGCTTCACCGTGGCCGCGACCCAGAATCCGGTGATCGACCCGGCCTGGGACGATCCGGCCGGCGTGCCGATCTCGGCCTTCATCTTCGGCGGCCGCCGCTCGACCACGGTGCCGCTGGTGACCGAGGCCAACGACTGGGTGGACGGCGTGTACATGGCCGCGACCATGGGTTCGGAAACCACCGCCGCCGCCGCCGGCCAGATGGGCGTGGTGCGCCGCGATCCATTCGCGATGCTGCCGTTCATCGGCTACAACATGAGCGACTATTTCCAGCACTGGCTCAATCTCGGCAAGAAAGTGGCCGCGATCGATCCGGCTGCGCTGCCGAAGATCTTCTGCGTCAACTGGTTCCGCACCGACGACAACGGCCGCTTCGTATGGCCGGGCTACGGCGACAATATGCGCGTGCTGAAGTGGATTCTGGACCGTACCGAAGGCAGCGCCGCCGCCGGCAACCGGCACCTGTTCGGCACCTCGCCGTCGTATGGCGACCTGAACTGGGATGGGGTGGCGTTCAGCGAAGCGCAGTTCACCCAGATCACCTCGATCGACAAGAACGCATGGGCCGAAGAACTGAAGCTGCACGGCGAATTGTTCGACAAGCTGGCCTACCGCCTGCCGCAAGAGCTGGTGGACACCAGGGACCGTCTGGAGAAACAACTGGCCGGCTAAGGCCGGCCGAGTGGGGGAG
Organism: Massilia sp. UYP34; assembly: GCF_056279385.1. NCBI lineage: Bacteria > Pseudomonadati > Pseudomonadota > Betaproteobacteria > Burkholderiales > Oxalobacteraceae > Massilia > Massilia sp. UYP34. The sequence goes on from NZ_JBWBRF010000001.1 coordinate 687,669, forward strand.
AGGCCGCTGTTGAAAGCGGCCATATAAAAAAAGAACAGGGGCAACGCCGGTGGCGTTGCCCCTGTTTTACTTGGGCCGAACCGTGAAGGTCAAGCCTTGAGCAGCGGCTTGAGGTACTTGCCGGTCGGGCTGTCCTTGACCTTGGCCACCTGCTCCGGCGTACCCGACGCCACGATCATGCCGCCGCCGGCGCCGCCTTCCGGCCCCAGGTCGACGATCCAGTCCGCGGTCTTGATCACATCCAGGTTGTGCTCGATGATCGCGAGCGTGTTGCCCTGGTCGCGCAGGCGGTGGATCACCTTCAGCAGCAGGTCGATGTCGGCGAAGTGCAGGCCGGTGGTCGGCTCGTCCAGGATGTACAGGGTGCGCCCGGTGTCGCGCTTGGACAGCTCGAGCGACAACTTGACGCGCTGGGCCTCGCCGCCGGACAGCGTGGTGGCGCTCTGCCCCAGCTTGATGTAGCCCAGGCCCACGTCCAGCAAGGTCTGCAACTTGCGCGCGATGACCGGCACCGGCTTGAAGAACTCGTGCGCATCCTCGACCGTCATGTCCAGCACCTCGGTGATGTTCTTGCCCTTGTACTGCACTTCCAGCGTTTCGCGGTTGTAGCGCTTGCCGTGGCAGACGTCGCATGGCACGTACACGTCCGGCAAAAAGTGCATCTCGACCTTGATCACGCCGTCGCCCTGGCAGGCTTCGCAGCGGCCGCCCTTGACGTTGAACGAGAAGCGCCCGGCCGAGTAGCCGCGTTCCTTGGCGGTCGGCACGGTCGCGAACAGGTCGCGGATCGGCGTGAACAGGCCGGTATAGGTCGCCGGGTTCGAGCGCGGCGTGCGGCCGATCGGCGCCTGGTCGACCGAGATCACCTTGTCGAAGTGTTCCAGGCCGTGGATCGCGCTGTGCTCCGCCGGCTCGGTCTGCGAACCGTACAGGTGACGCGACAATGCCGGGTACAGCGTGTCGTTGATCAGCGTCGATTTACCGGAACCCGAGACGCCCGTCACGCAGGTCATCAGGCCCACCGGCAACGTCAGGGTCACGTCCTTCAGGTTATTGCCTTTCGCGCCCGTGATCACCAACTGGCGCGCCGGGTCGGCCTTGGTGCGCTTCTTCGGCACTTCGATCTTGCGCCGGCCGTCCAGGTACTGGGCGGTCACCGAATGCTCGTTGTTCATGATCTGCTCGAGCGTGCCTTCGGCAATGATCTGGCCGCCATGTACACCCGCGCCCGGACCCATGTCGACGATGTAGTCGGCGGTGCGGATCGCGTCCTCGTCGTGCTCGACCACCAGCACGCTATTGCCGATGTCGCGCAAATGCTTGAGGGTGGCGATCAGGCGGTCGTTGTCGCGCTGGTGCAGGCCGATCGACGGTTCGTCGAGCACGTACATGACGCCGGTCAGGCCCGAACCGATCTGCGAGGCCAGGCGGATACGCTGGGCTTCGCCGCCGGACAGGGTGTCCGCGCTGCGGTCGAGCGACAGGTAATCCAGGCCGACGTTGTTCAGGAACTTCAGGCGCGACACGATCTCCTTGATCACGCGCTCGGCGATGTCGCGCTTGGCGCCGCTCAGCTCCAGCTTGTCGAAGTAGTCGAGCGTTTCGCGCAGGGGCTTGTCCGACACCTCATAAATGGCGCGCTGCTGCTCGCCCTGGCCGATCTTGACGAAACGCGCTTCGGTGCGCAGGCGCGCGCCTTCGCAGGCCGGACACTTCTTTTCGTTGATGAACTTGGCCAGCTCTTCCTTGACCGCCATCGAATCGGTCTCGCGGTAGCGCCGCTGCAGGTTGTTGACCACGCCTTCGAAGGTATGCTCGCGGATCACGGTGCGGCCGCGCTCGTTGACATAGCTGAACGGGATCGTGGCCTTGCCGGAACCGAACAGCACGGCTTCCTGCGACGATTTCGGCAATTGCTCGAAAGGCTGGTCGAGGTCGAAGTCGTAATGGGCCGCCAGGCTCTGCAGCATCTGGAAGTAGAACTGGTTGCGGCGGTCCCAGCCCTTGACGGCGCCAGAGGCCAGCGACAGGTGCGGGAAGGCCACGATCCGCTTCGGATCGAAGAACTCGATATGGCCCAGGCCATCGCATTCCTGGCAGGCGCCCATCGGGTTATTGAACGAGAACAGGCGTGGTTCCAGCTCTTGCAGCGAGTAGCCGCACACATTACAGGCGAACTTGTTCGAGAAGACGGTTTCCTTCTCGAAATCCATTTCATAGACCACGGCGCGGCCATCGGCCAGGCGCAGGGCGGTCTCGAAGCTTTCGGCCAGGCGCTGCTTGATGTCCGGGTTCACTTTCACCCGGTCGATCACGACGTCGATGCTGTGCTTCTCGGTCTTCTTGAGCTTGGGCAGTTCATCGATTTCAACAATCTTCGCGGCATTGACGCCGCTGGCGATGCGAAAGCGCACGAAGCCCTGGGCCTGCATTGCCTGGAACAGGTCGCCGTGCTCGCCCTTGCGGCCGGCCACGACCGGCGCCAGGATCATCAGCTTGGTGCCTTCCGGCATGGCGAGCACGGCATCGACCATCTGCGACACGGTCTGGGCCGCCAGCGGCTGGTGCGGGTGCTGCGGGCAATACGGCGTGCCGACGCGCGCGTACAGCAGGCGCAGGTAATCGTGGATCTCGGTGACGGTGCCGACGGTCGAGCGCGGGTTGTGCGAGGTCGCTTTCTGCTCGATCGAGATCGCCGGCGACAGGCCCTCGATCAGGTCGACGTCCGGCTTTTCCATCAGCTGCAGGAACTGGCGCGCATAGGCCGACAGCGATTCGACGTAGCGGCGCTGGCCTTCGGCATACAGGGTGTCGAAGGCAAGCGACGACTTGCCCGAGCCCGACAGGCCGGTGATCACGATCAGCTTGTTGCGCGGCAGGTCGAGGTTGATGTTCTTCAGATTGTGCGTGCGGGCACCACGAATGCGAATTTCTTCCATTAAGTTGGGCAGACTTTCTATCAGTTTTTGCGGGGCCGCAGACGCCAGCGGCGCGGTAGGCGGGCCAATCGGGGAGAACCCGTAAGTGTAGCGCGTTTTTGTTTCGGCTGTACATCTATCCAGTGGTTGGCGTACCATGGATGCCCGTATGGCATGCCTTTCTGGAAAGCGGCGAGCGCCGCAGACAGCCGGGTCTGTCGTATGTGGGCCATTCTCCGGGCGCTTCAATGACAAAACGCTCAGAAAGCGAAAAAATTGTTGGATCCGGAATGCGATGACCGTTTTTCGGGCTGGATTGCACCGTTTAGAACGCTGACTCCAGCCAGTAAAATCCACTTTTGAAACCGCGTCGCTGGCCTCATAATATTGAATTGCAACACCACAGTTCCCTGACGCTTAGTCAACTGCAGAGTCAGGGCTCACAACATTATCCAAGGACACATCATGGCATCAGTCAACAAGGTCATCATCGTCGGCAACCTGGGCCGCGATCCGGAAATTCGCTACATGCCGAGCGGCGACGCCATCGCGAACATCGCGGTCGCCACGTCGTACAAGTCGAAAGACCGTAATACCGGCGAACAGAAAGAACTGACCGAGTGGCACCGCATCTCCTTCTTCGGCCGCCTGGCCGAGATCGTGGGCCAGTACCTCAAGAAAGGTTCGTCGGTCTACGTCGAAGGCCGCCTGCAGACTCGCAAATACACCGACAAGGACGGCATCGAGCGCTACGCCACCGACATCATCGCTGAAAACATGCAGATGCTGGGCGGTCGCCAGGGTATGGGCGGCGACAGCATGGGCGGCGGTATGGGCGGCGGCATGGACGACGACTACTCGGCCCCGCAGCGTCCGGCCCCGCGCCAGGCGCCACCGGCCCCGGCCGCACGTCCGCAGCCGAAACCGGCGCCGAACTTCTCGGATATGGATGACGATATTCCGTTCTGAGGCTGCCAGTCTGATCAGTACGACGAACCCTGCGAGTGCACCACTCGCAGGGTTTTTTTATATGCGGTGATCCACTCGCCTGGCCTGGAACGGCACTCGGCTACCGTTGATATGCAAAATATTCCCGTCCGCCCTTGGCCCGCAGTGCGGCGACGATGTCGTCGAACTCGTCGCCGGCCTCCCACGTGATGGCGCTCGCCCGATTCATGCCGCCGTACCCGGAGGGGTAGACGACACCCCGCGCTCGCCTTGCTAGCGCCGCTCCGCCTTCAGGAACAACCCGTGCGCCGGCGCGAAGTTCGCATGCAGCGGCAGGTAAGCCGCGCCGATCACCTTGGCCGTCATCCCGATCGTCCCCGCCATCACCAGCGGCCGCTCGGTGCCCTGCCAGCTGTAGCGCGTCATCTGCTCCTGCATCGCGGCGATCAGGCGTTCGAGCAGGGGCCGGCTGACGGCGCCGTCGACGATCACGCCATCCAGGTCGAGCAGGCAGGCCGCACCGGTCACGCCGAAGGTGATCGCATTGGCGGCTTCCTCGATCCATTGCAGGGTCACCGCTTCCCACGGGCCGCTCAACAGGCGGTCGTCGTTGAAGGCGAGCGGCGCCAAGCCCGCCTGCGCATGCATTTCTTCCAGCCGCACCAGCGAAGCCGCCCCGAGCAATTGCGGCGCCACGCCGCGTTCGTCCGTTCCAGCCAGGCCCAATGGCATCGAACCGATCGCGCCGGCGTTGCCGAACTGGCCGCTGTGCGGCTCGCCATCGATCACCAGGCCGCCGCCGACCAGGGTGTCGACGAACACGTACAGATAGCTTTTCAGCGTGCGTCCGCGGCCGGCAACCAGTTCGGCCACGCAGGCTGCGATCGTGTCCTTGGCGAAGTCCACGCGGAGCGGCGTCATGGCTTGCAGGCGGATGCGCAGGTCGACCCGGCGCCAGGCTTCGGCCTGATGCGGCAGCAGGCTTTCCAGGCCATGCCAGGTGCCCAGCGTGAGCGGGGCGGCCAGGCCGATGCCGGTCAGGCGCGGCGCCAGTTCCGGGCCAAGAAAGGCGTCCACCTCGCGCAGCCTGGCGTCGATGGCGGCGAAAACCTGTTCCACGTCGGGGCTGGCGTAGGGCGTCGACGACTGCCAGCGCAGCGCGCCCGTGAAATCTAGCAGCACCACGTCCAGCGCGCGCCTGCCGATCTGGATGCCGATCGAGAACGCGCCTTCCGGATTCAGGGCGATCGGCTGCGACGGCTGGCCGACCTTGCCGCGCACGGCGTCGCGCTTGACCACCAGTTGCTCGTCCAGCAGGCGGTTGATGATCACCGAGGCCGTTTGCGTACTGAGCTTGGTCAGGCGCGCGACTTCGGCCTTGGGCAGGCTGCCATGGGTGCGGATCGCCTGCAGCACGACCCGCTCGTTGAACTCGCGCATGCCCACCTGGTTCGAGCCGACGGTGCGCAGCAGCGGCATCGTGGCGGGATCAACGGCGGGAGACGGTGCGTTATAGGGCGGCATGGCGCGGCGTTCGATGGGCAGGGCAGCGGGAGACGGCAAGTATACGTCCTTCCGCTAAATAAACCTATGCGACTTATTTTTCGGGCCGATCGGGCGCGGTTGGTTGCCGCGCCGGGCCTCTTCGCGCTTGCCTGCCAAGAAATAATGCGGTGACAAGCGATCGAACTTGGCGGTAGAATCGCGCCCAATCAAGTGAATGGTGCCTTCCTGCTCGTCTGCAGGGAGGTGAAACGGGAAGCCGGTGACGTGCGCGATAGCCATCGCGCGCCAGTCCGGCGCAGCCCCCGCTGCTGTAAGCCTGACGACCCCGGTCGAACGCCACTGTGCCCCGTGCACGGGAAGGCAGGACCGGGGAAGGAAGACGGCGAGCCAGAAGACCGGCCATCCACGATGCATCCGTACGTCCCGGGGTGAGGGCGTGCCTGTCGGTTGTTCGTCGTTCCTTCTTCGTTTGCTCGCATCATGCGCTGCGATCGTTCGCCCATGCGGCGCGCGCAAGCGTCCCTGTTCATCGTGGAAGGATGACGGCTGCCTGTTGTCGTGCGCGCGTCAAGCGCGCAGCTGAAAGGTCGACGTTCACATGAACACGCTTCTCCTGGTCCGCATCCGCGCTGCGCTGACGTTTCTGCTCGCCTCGTTCTTGCTCACCTCGTTCCTGCTCGCCTGCATGGCGGGCTTTCAGCACGCCAGCGCCGCCACCCTGTTCGCGGTGGTCACCGAGCGCGCCGCGCCGGGCGCCGTCGAAGCCGCCCATCGCCACCTGGCCAGCCATCCGCAAGACCGCATCCTGCTGCGCACCCCGGCCCAGCTGATGGCCGCGGGCGAGCGCGAAGTGGCGCAGTGGATCGGCGGCGCCGACACCATCCTGGCGGTGTCGCTGTTCGGCGACCCGGCGCGGCGCATGAAGGATGCCCTTGCGCGCCACGCCAGGCCGCACGCCGCCGTGCTGGCGCTCAACGGCGAAGCGACCCTGAACCTCATGACGCGCTCGCGCCACGGCAGCCTGGCCGGCTTCTCGCCCGAGCTGCTGCGCCAGCTCTCGGGCGAAGCGCCGCCGCAGGCCGCGCTGCGGGCGGCCGAGGGCGACCCCGCCGCCCGCCACTGGCTGGCCGCGCGCCGCGTGTGGCAGGCGGGCGGCGTCGACAACACCGCGGAACTGATGCGGCACCTGCTCGCGCCAGGCACGCCCCTGGCCGATCCGCGGCCGGAGCCGACCCTGCGCCTGCGCAGGGGGCAGCGCGAGCTGCAGGACGCCGGCGCCTGGGGCAATGCGTCGACGCTCGGCTTGCGCGAGCGCCCGACCGTGGTCGTGCTCGACCTGGCGAACATGGATGGCGTGGTGCCCGCGGCGCTGTGCCGGCGCATCGAAGAGTTCGGCCAGCCCTGCGTGCAACTGCTCACGCGCTGGGGCGGCGCCTCGCGCGAAGCGCTCGAACGGCTGCCCGAGCTGGTGGCGCCGGCGAAACCGGCCGCGCTGGTGGTGCTGCAGGACTTCGTGGTCGGCGCCGCCGAGGGCCGGGAGGCGGTGGAGGATGCTTTCAAGCGTTTGGACATCCCGGTGTTCAAGGCGATCCGCCTGTCGGACCGCACCGCGATGCAGTGGCAGCTGTCGCCCGACGGCTTGCCGCCCGATTCGGTCCAGTACCGCGTGGCCCTGCCCGAGCTGCAGGGCATCGGCCAGCCGATGGTGGTGGCGGCCCTGGGCCAGGCCCGGCGCGACCGCCAGACCGGCATCGAGAACCGTCCGCCCGTGTTGCTGCCGGCCGAAGTCGACCGCCTGTCGGGGCGCGTGGCGCGCTGGCTGGCGCTGCGCGCCAAATCGAACGCGGACAAGAAGATCGCGATGGTCTACTACAACCATCCGCCGGGCCGCCAGAACATCGGCGCCGACAACCTCAACGTGCCGGAGTCGCTGTTCGGGATGCTGCATGCGCTCAAGGCGGCGGGTTACACGGTCGGCGAGCTGCCGGCTTCGCCCGAGGCGCTGCTCGACATGATCATGGCGCGCGGCGTCAACCTGCCGGAAGACCGCGCCGCCCTGCGCGAAATGGCCGGCGCCGTCAACGGCGTCCCGGCGCAGGAGTACGCGCGCTGGTTCGCGACCCTGTCGCCGCGGGTGCGGGGCGAGATGCGGGACGGCTTGCTGGGGCGCCTGCATGCCGACGTGCTGGCGGCCGAAAAGGCCGGCGAACGCGCGCTGGGCCGCAAGCAGGCCGCGACCGTGATCGAGGAGCTGCTGCACCTGGTCGAAGGCGTCGATCACCCGCAGCGCGTGCAGGCCACACGCGACCTGCATGCGCTGGAAGACGGCTATATGGCCTGCCTCGACGAAGCCAGGGCGCGTGCCTGCCAGTCGCTTGCGCCCCTTTACCGGCGCCTGATCGGATACGGCATCGAAGGCATGCGCGGCTGGGGGCCGGCGCCGGGCAAGGTGATGGTCGACGGCGGCAAGATGCTGGTGCCGGGACTGGTGTTCGGCAACGTCTTCATCGGCCCGCAGCCGCCGCGCGGCTGGGAAGTGGACGAGGAACTGCTGCACGCAAACACCAGCATCACCCCGCCGCACCAGTTCCTGGGCTTCTATCACTGGATCCGCGACCGCTTCAAGGCCGACGCCGTGGTGCACGTGGGCCGCCACTCGACCTATGAATTCTTGCCGGGCAAGGCCGTCGGCCTGTCGAGCGACGATTATCCGAGCCTGATCGCGAGCGACCTGCCGGGCATCTACCCGTATATCGTCGACGGCGTCGGCGAAGGCACCCAGGCCAAGCGCCGCGGCCTGGCCGTCATCGTCGACCACCTCACGCCGCCGCTGGCCGCCACGCCGCTGTACGACGAGCTGCTGTCGCTGCGCCAGCTCGTCGAGAGTTTTGAGGCCGCATCGTCCGAATCGCTCAAGGCCCAGGCCGCGCAGCTGATGCGCGAGCGGGTCGTCGCCCTGAACCTGCGCGCCGAGCTGGAAGCGTCGATGTCCGACGTGCTGGCGGTGCGCGGCATCGGCTTCGATGCCGCCGACGACGACCTGCTCGCGCACGAGATCGGCCACTATCTCACCAAGCTGCAAGAGAAATTCATGCCCCACGGCCTGCACGTGTTCGGCCGGCCGTGGAGCCGCGAGTCGCTCGACCTGATGCTCGATTCGATGAAGAAGAGCGGCATCGACGACCCCGACGTCGTGCATAAACTGCGCGATTCGCCGCGGCGCGAGATGGCGGCGCTGCTGGCCGGCCTGGATGGCCGCTACATCGAGCCGGGCAAGGGCAACGATCCGCTGCGCTCGCCCGAGGCGCTGCCGACGGGCCGCAACTTCCACGCGGTCGACGGCGACATCCTGCCGACCCGCCTGGGGTTTGGCCTGGGCCGGCAGATGGCGGGCAAGGCCGCCGGGCGCGACCAGGTCAATGGTGGAGGGGTGGGCAGCGAAGGCATCATCCTGTGGGCGTCCGACGCCGTGCGCGACGAAGGCGTGATGGTCGGCTTCGCGCTGGCGATGATGGGCGCCGAGCCGGTGTGGAACGCGCGCGGCATCGTCACCGACGTGAAACTCACGCCCGGCGCCATCCGGCGCGATGCGGTGGTCACCACCTCCGGCCTGTTCCGCGACCTGTACCCGAACCTGATCCGCCTGATCGACCGCGCCGGCCGCCTGGCGCTGGCGGCGTCGGCGCAGGCGCTGGTCGAGCAGGACCCCTCCTTGCGCGAAGCGCTTCAGGCGGCGCTGGCGCCGATCGAAGGCGCAGGGGATGGCAAGGGCTGGGGCAGCGAGCCGGCCACGGACAACCGCGTGGCGCGCGAGTGGCTGACCCGCCAGCGCGCGCTGGCGGCGGGCGGCATGGCGGCGGGCGAGGCCGGGCAGGCCGCCGCGCTGCGCGTGTTCGGCGATGCGCCGGGCGCCTACGGCACCGGCGTGAATCGCCTGACCGAGCGCTCCGGCGCCTGGCGCGAGCGCGAGGAGATCGGCCGCGCCTACCGCAACCGCATGGGCCATGCCTATGGCCTGGATGCCGACGGCGAATCGCGCCACAAGGCCTTCGACGTGGCGCTGGACGGCATCCACCGCACCTATCATGGCCGCGCCAGCAACCTGTATGGCCTGCTCGACAACAACGACGCCTTCGACTACCTGGGCGGCCTGTCGCTGGCGGTCGAGATGCGCACCGGGCGCGTGCCGGACGCGCTGATCCTGCAGCATGCGCGACCGGGCCAGGCCGACGTCGAGCCGCTCGCCAGCGCCCTGCTGGGCGAGCTGCGCGGACGCTTCCTGAACCCGGCCTGGCTGCGGCCGCTGATGGACAACGGCTACTCGGGCGCGCGCACCATGGGCCAGGAATTCATCGAGAACCTGTGGGGCTGGCAGGTCACGCGCCCCGACCTGGTCAAGAACTGGGCCTGGGACGAAGTCAAAGCCGTCTACTTCGATGACCGGCACAAGCTCGGCCTGCCCGAATTCCTGGGCCTGCGCCACAACGCGCACGTGAAGGCGCACATGCTGGCGGTGTTCATGGTGGCCGCCGAAAAGGGTTACTGGAAGACCGACCCGGAGACGATTCGCCGCATGGGCGGAGAGCTCGCGCGCCTGGTGGCGGCCAACGGCCTGCCGGGCAGCGGCCATACGGCGCCACACCATCCGATGTGGGGCTGGCTGGCGCCGCAACTCGATGGCGCCGACGCCGCCAGCCTCGGCGTGACGCTGGCCAAGGCGCGCGGCGAGATGCTGCCGGTGGCCGCCGCGTCGGTTCCCGCAGCGGCGCAGACCGCGCCAGCGCGGCAGGCGGCGGTATCCGGCGCCGGTGCGACGGCAGAACCGGCGCCGCCCGCGCCCGCTCCAGAACCGATGCGCGTCTACGAACTGACCCAGCGACCCGAACCCGCGCAGCCCGCCGCCGGGCGCATCGTGCAGGCGCTGGCCATCCTGGCCGCCTGCCTCGCCCTGTTCTCGCTCGGCCTGTGGCGCGGCCGGCACATCCCTCAACCTCTCAGGAGTCATCCATGATCGAAACCCTTTCTTCGGACTTTATTTCCTATGGTTGGCTGCACGACGCCGTCAGTTGGCTGCTCGCGCCGTCCCTGGCGGCGCTGCTGGCCGGCTGCGCGATCGCGCTGGTCGAATCCGGCATCGCCGTCGGCGAACGCTTCCACGGCTTGGCCAGGCTGCGCGACAGCGGCGATGTCGAGGCGGTGCAGCGGATTGCCCGCCACCGCCTGGAACGCGCCGATCTGCTGGCGCGCATCCCGCCGATGCTGGGCCTGATGGCCACCATCATCCCGCTCGGGCCGGGCCTGGCGGCGCTGGGAGAAGGCGACCCCGCCAAGCTGGCCAGCGCCGTGACCGTCGCTTTCGACGCCACCGTGCTGGGCCTGGTGGCCGGCATCGGCGGCCTGGTGATCGGCAAGCTGCGCCGCCGCTGGTACGAAGAGACGCTGGACGCGATGGAGTCCCGGGCATGACTACGCGCGCAAAACTGCGGCTGTACCGCCACCTCGACGCGCGCTTCGACCAGGGCGACGAAGATCCGCGCGCCAGCCTGGTCAACCTGGTCGACGTGATGCTGGTGTTCGCCTGCGGCCTGATCGCCGCCATCGCCGGCGCGCAAGGGGCCTTGACGACGCCGCAGCCGGTGGAGAAGGGGCGCCAGATCGAGCGTCCCGCCAGCGGCGTGACCCGGGACGGCAGCGGTTACGACCGCGTCGGCGAAGTCTATCGCGACCCCGCGACCGGCCAGCTGGTGCTGATCGAACCCGCGCAAACCGAGAGCAAACAGTGAACGCCGGTTGCCGACCCCGCCCGTTTGCCGCGGCGAGCGCCCTGCCGTGCGCCGATCAGCGCTGCTGCCCGCGGCCGGTCGCCGCCCAGTAGATCCCGCCCAGCAGGTGGCCCAGGTAGTGCGGGTCGCGGTACATCTCGCCGTTGTGCCCGAGCGTGGTGACGAACACGCGGCCCTTCTCGTGCTGGTGGTGCCAGGCGATCGGATGGTCCTTGCCCATGCCCTTGACCGTCTGGCCCGGCCAGATCAGGGTCGGGTCGTAGCTCGACTCGTCCACGTTCAGCACCGGGTTGATCGTCACGTTGTAGGGATTGGTGAACGTGTAGAACTCGTCGCTCCAGACCCAGCGCTCGGGCAGGCCGAAGGTGGCGGGGAAACGCTTGTCGACGACGGTCACCACCCCGGTCTGCAGCTTCGGATGCAGGCCGACCGTGCGCCCCACCATCTTCTCGAACCAGACCCAGTCGTTCGGTTTGGCGATCGCCGCGCGGTGCACCACCACGGCATTGCCGCCGCCGCGCATGTAGTCCTCGAAGTTGGCGCGCTGCGCCGGGTTCAACTCTTCGCCCGGCGTGTTCAGGAACATCACGGCGGCATACTGTCTCAGGTCGCCTTCGAACACCTGCGTCTTGTTGGTGTAGGACAGCGCGAACGAATGCAGCTTGGCCAGGCGCTCCAGGTTGTCGCGCGCGATCGGAATGTATTCGTAGTGATACTTGCCGGGCGTGGCCAGTACCAGCAGCTTGAACTGGTCTTCGGCCAGGCTGGGCGCCGCCGCCGTCATCAGGACGACGGCGCCCAGCATCGTTGTCACGCGTACCATGGGTTCTCCTCAGTCGATCCGGGTCGAGTACAGCGAGTGATGGCTCAGGATGAACAGCGTGCGCTTGTCAGAACCGCCGAAGATCAGCTGCAGCGGACGCTCCGGCACGTCGATGCGGCCCTTTTGCTTGCCATCCTTGCCGTAGATGAAGACCTGGCCATTGGCCACATAGACGTCGCCGTTCGGGCCGACCGCCGCGCTTTCGCCGCCGCGGTTGGCCAGCAGCCTGAGGTCGGTGATGCCGCCGCCCTGGTTCACGGTGCCGCTGAAGGTGCGGTTCTCGGAACCGTTGGTGAACACCACGCGCTGGCCCACTGGCGCGGTCACGAAACCGAACGCCTGCAGCGAGTCGGCCCAGCGCCAGCCCAGGTGATCCGGCGCGCCCTGGCGCAGCACGCGGTAGGCGGGCAGCACCAGGCTGCCGTCGGGCGACACGTATTCTTCCTTCTTCGGCAGGGCGACGTCGCGCGCGAACATCTCGGCCAGGGTCGTGAATTCGAAGGTGTCGTAGTTGAGCTGGTCCTTGAATTCGCCGTTCTGCCAGAAGTTGACCGGCACCGCGACCCGCGCGCCCTGGCGAGATGCGACCGGGGTCGGCTTGATCATCGTGATCTCCGTTCCCGGCGTGCCCGGCTTGAAGGCATACACGCTGGCCTGCGGGCCGTAGTTCGAGATCACCATCAGGTTGCCGCTGTCGTCCATGGCCAGGTTCACCGGATCGAGCGGGGCGTCGCGCACCACGACCAGGCCCTCGTCCTTCGTGTAGCTGTAGATGCGCTTCCAGTGGCGGTCGACGAAGTACAGCTTGCCCTTGGGGTCGACGGTAGCGCCGGCGATCGAATAGAAGCCGCCTTCCAGCTTGTCGACCTTGCCCAGCGCGGCCGGCGCCTTGCGCTGCTTGCCGGTGTAGTCGAACACGGCGAACTCGCGCTCGCGCACCTCCAACTTGTTGGTGACGTCGCGGATCGCGTTCTCGTAGGCGAACTTGCTGGCGCGCAGGTAGGTGGTGCAGCCATTGTCGTCGCAGGTGGCAAAGCCGCTCTCGCCGTTCACGTGGACATTGCGAAAGCGGATGTCGCTGGAATTGGTGATCAGGATCGCCGCCGGCATCGGTTTATAGGAGCGCGTCACGCGGTAGCCGTGGTAGTTCGCGAACAGGAGATTCTTCGAATTGCGGATCTCCAGCGACACCGCATCGGCGCCGTCGCGGATTTCTTCCTCGGTCTGCGGCGCCAGGAATTCCCAGTTCTCCACATTGTCCAGCACGATCTCGGCGCGGATATGGTGCTCGGCCGACAGCTCGTAGACCTTGCCCGGGGTCTTGGTATTGGTCACGTAGAAGCCGGCCTGCGCATAGCCGCTGGGCGACCAGATGCCGGAGAAGGTGCCGCCGCCACCGTCCGTTACCCACACGCTCGGATACTGGCGGTCCCAGTGCGCGGTGGTGTCGAATTTCGCATCCTTCTGGTACGGGTCGGCGCGCCGGCCGTCATACAGGCGGGTGCCGTGGCCGCCCTGGATGCGCACGTCGTCCACCAGCGAGTGTTCGCCGGCGCGCCACAGCAGCGCCACCGCGCGGTTGTTGATCTCGCCGGTCGCCAGGCCAATGCCGGACACGATGCCGTCGCCGCCGCGCGCGCTTTCCAGCAGCGCCTTCGGGCTGTCGACGCCCTGGAACCTGGGCGATCCGTTCGGCAGCAGCAGCTGGGTCAGCCCCGGGTGCAGGGCGATGATCACGCTGTCCGGCCGCATGCGGATGGTGTCGTTGACGAGGTAGAAGCCCAGCGGCAGGTAGACCACGCGGTTGGCGTCGATCGCTTTCTGGATCGCCGCCGTGTCGTCGGTCCTGCCGTCGCCTTTCGCGCCGTAGGTGTGCACGTTGGCCCATTCTTTCGAGGCCGGCAGCGCTCGCAGGGCGCGGACCGGAGCCTTCAAGGGCGACGACAGGGCCGCCGTCTTGTAGTTGGTCGAGAACGTGCCCGGCTCGCCCATCTGCTTGATGAACAACCCGTAGTTGAATTCGCTGACGGTATAGTCGCGGCCCTTGCCGGCCAGCGTCTTGCCGCTGTCGCGGAAGCGCACGAACGTCGGCACGTTGCGCGCGATGGCATTTTCCATGCCAACCTGGGTATACACATTGTCTTCGTTGCTGACGACGAGCGCGGCCTTGCTGACGTTCTCGAAGCGCACGTCCTTGCCCCACAACCAGTCGCCATAGCCGCGGTTGATCTCGATGCCGACCGGCGTGTCCTTGATTTCCGTGTTGATCATCGTGAGGCTGGCTTCATGCTCGCGGATCGCGGCGTCGCGCTGGCCCTCGAACGTCGAATCCATCAGCGTGAACTGCCAGGCGGGCGAGGTCTTCTCGCTCAGGATGCCGTAGCGGCCGCCGTAGAAGCGCAGGTTGTAGGCCACGTTGCCGACCTGGTAGACGCCGGCCAGGCCTGAGCCCAGATGAAAGTCGATGTGGCTCAGGTTGGAGTGCTGGGCCGTGTGCATGCGCACCGCGGCTGCGGCCGGGTTGCCGTCCTTGATCTCGAAGTCCACGTTCGACAGCGCCGAATAGAAGGTCGAGGAATTGGCGTTACGCACCGCCTTGCCTTCCTCCGCGCTGAACGGCACCGCGCTCGGCACCGGCATCGGCACCTTGCCGACGCTGTACTGGTCGCCGCCGGTGAAGATGACCATATTCGCCACGCCCTTCTGGAAACCGGGCGTGTTCTCGGCCAGCACGAACACGGGACGGGTCGGCCCGACGCCATACAGGCGCACGGCCAGCGGGATCAGGAGCGAGCGGGTGATGCGGTAGCGCCCCGACGGCAGGAACACGATGCCGCCCTGGCCCTTGTTGGCGGCGGCATCCAGCGCCTTCTGGATCGCGGCAGTGTCGTCGGCCTGGCCGTCGCCCCTGGCGCTCACCACGACCGCGCGTGGATCCTCGGGCATCAACTGGTAGGCGGACACCGAAGGCGATGGCGCCGCCAGCGCAGGGGCCAGTGCGCTGGCGGCCACCAGCAGCGACAGCGCCAGGGCGCGCGGAAGATTGGTATGTGTTGTCATCATTGATCTTTTCCTCGGCTATTGTAGAAACAGCGACAGAAGCATCACGAACAGCAGGCCGAACACGCCCACCAGGGTCTCCATCAGGGTCCAGGAGCGGAAGGTATCCTTCAGGGACAAACCAAAATATTCCTTGAACATCCAGAAGCCGGAATCGTTGACGTGGCTGCACATCAGGCTTCCCGCGCCGATGGCCAGCACCATCAGGTTCGGGTCGACGCCCGAGCCGTGCACCAGCGGCGCCACGATCCCGCCGGCCGTCACGCCCGCGACCGTGGCCGATCCCAGGCAGATGCGGATCACCGTCGCGACGAGCCAGCCCAGCACCAGCGGCGGCACCGGCATGTCCGCCAGCTGCGCGCCGAGATCGGCGCTGACGCCCGATTCCACCAGCACCTGCTTGAGCGCGCCGGCGCCGGCGATGATCAACAGGATCGGCGCGATCTCGCGCATCGCCTCGGCCGGGCCCTGCATCACGGTGGAAAAACGCCGGCCCTGGGCCAGGCCCAGGGTCCAGATCGCGATCACGTAGGACACCAGCATCACCACCAGCGGATTGGCCAGGAACGACAGGCTGCCGTTCAGGTCGGGCCGCGCCATCATGAGCGCTGTGGTCGCCCCCAGCAGCAGCACCGGCAGCAGAGCGGTGGCGAAGCTGTTGAAGACGCCCGGCAGTTCTCCTTCCTGCAGCGCGCGGCCATCCTGGAACATGGCCGCCGGTTGCGCCTGGATGCGGCGCAGCGACATCGCGAACACCGGACCGGCGATGATCAGCGTCGGTATCGCCACCACGATCCCGTACAGCAGGGTGGTGCCCATGTCGGCGTGGACCGCCGAAACGAGCGCCACCGGCGACGGATGCGGCGGCAGGAAGCCGTGGGCGATCGACAGCCCGGCCAGCAGCGGGATCGCCAGCGCCACCGCCGGCCGCCCCGAGCTGTATACCAGCGTGAAGATGAGCGGCACCAGCAGCACGAAGCCGACGTTGTAGTACAGCGGGATGCCGACCACGAAGCCGGTGACGGTGAGCGCCACCGGGATGCGCGACGGCCCCAGCGCGTCGACCAGGCAGGTGGCGATGCGGCGCGCGGCCCCGCTGTCGGCGATCAGCTTGCCGAACACGGCGCCCAGGCAGATGATCACCACCAGGGAGCCGAGCAGGTCGCCGATGCCCTTCTCGATCGCGCCCGGGATCTTTGACGGCGGCACCCCGAGCAGCAACGCCGCCGCGATCGATGCCGCCACGAAGGCCAGCAGGGGCTGCACCTTGCCCCAGGCGATGAGCAGCGTCAGCAGGCCGACCGCCAGCAGCACGGAAACGATGTTCCACACGGCAGGCTCGCGTCAGAAGCCGTAACGCAGGCCGACCCGGTAGGTGCGCCCGACCACGTCGTACAGCGCCGGATTGATGCCGTAGCTGGCGTTGGTCTGCGGCGCCGCTTCCGGCGCCCGGTCGGTCACGTTGTCGATCTTGAAGTAGGCCTGCAGCTGCTTCGACAGGTTGTAGCTGGCGCCGATGTCGAGATAGGCCGCGCCCTTCATCTTGTTGTCGTAGATGGTCGGGTGGATCAGAGTCGACATCGGGCAACCGGTCTGGCACTCGATGAAGTCGTTGCGGTAGGTGCCGTCGCTGATCCAGCGCTCGGTCAGCGTGACGCTCAGTTTGTCGTTTTCCCAGGTCTGCTGCGCCAGCACCTTCCACTTCGGCGTGTTGCCCATGTTCGAGCCGGCCGAATCCACCGCGATGGTGCCGACCACGCCCGACTCGGTGATGTAGTGCAGATTGCGCGTGGCCAGCGCGCGGAAGGTAAAGCGCCCCGGCAGGTTCAGGCGCTCGAGACCCGTCCTGTAGGCGGTCTCGATGTCGAAGCCCTTGACCTTGAGCGAGGCCAGGTTGAAGTTTTGCACCGTGACGTAGTTGTTGCCTGGGCTGTTCAAGACCATGGCGTTGCAGATTTCCTGATTGCCGGCCACGCACAGGTCGACTTCCTGCTGGATCGTCAGCGCCGAGATCACGTTTTTCACTTCGATGTCGAAGTAGTCGGCCGAGATCGAAAAGCCCGGCGCCCATTTCGGCTGGCTCAGGACGATGCCGAAGGTGTTGTTGCGGGCGATCTCGGGCCGCAGGTTGGTGTTGCCCACCGTGCGCTCCTGGACGCTGATGGTATTGCCCTGGTACTGGACCACGTTGTTGACCACCACCGGCGCCGCGAACAGTTCGGAGAGGTTCGGCGCGCGCACGTCCTTCGAGGTCACGCCGCGCAGGCGCAGGCCGTCGATCGGCGTCTGCCAGGTGGCGCCGAGCTTCCAGCTGCCGACGCTGCCGGCGGTGCTGTACTTGGTCTCGCGGTCGGCCAGGTTGAGGTTGGCCTCGCCCCAGGTCTCGGACTTGAACACCGGGATGTTCAGTTCCACGTAGGCTTCGCGCACGTTGTAGCTGCCTTCGCCGTTGTGGAAGTTACCGGCGTACCAGTTGTTGCCGACCGTGGTATTGAGCAGCGGGTCGGCTGGATACATGGCGTTGTTCGGCGAATCCGGGGTCACGCCGTTGCCGTAGGCGTCGCCGCGCACACGGTATTTCTCGCGCCGGTATTCGGCGCCCGTCGCCAGCGAGATCGGCCCGGCCCAGCCTTCGAACAGCTCGCCGTTGATGTTGAAGCTGCCGACGTCCTGGCTTTGCGTGGTGCGCTGGCGCGGGCCGTTGGCCGGCGCGATATAGGCCCAGGCGGCAGGATCGATCGGGTTGTCGCCGATGATGTTGAGCGGCACGCAGCCCGACGCCGCGGCCACCGGATTGCGGCAGACGATGCGGCCGTCCGGCGCGCGCACCGCGTCGATCGCATTGTTGTAGCGCGCGTTGAGCGTCATGTTGAAGGCGTCGAGATTGGTCTTGTTCTCGCCGTGGGTCACGTAGGCGTCGTACGACCAGTCCTTGCCGAACAGGGCGAACTTGCCTTCGGCGCCGAGCACGAAGCGGCGCTGGGTGCGGGTCGGCTGGACGTCGATATTCTCGGGGAAGACCGCGTTCGCGGTGCCGTACTGGAAGCTGGTGATGTTGTTGCGGGCGCAGGCATCGACGATCGACGCCGGCAGGAAGGGGTTCGAGCACTGGATGTTCAGGTTGGCGTTCTTGGCCGCGCCCGGGTTGGGCGAGAAGCGCGACGCCACCTGGCCGTAGTTGGCGGTGAAGTAGAGCTGGTGGTCGGGATTGAGGTCGAACGACATGCGGGTATAGGCCACCTGGCGCTTGAAGTTCATCGCCAGGTTGGTGCCCGAGCCCACGCTGCCGCTCAAGTCGCCGCCGATGCAGAACGGGTTGATGCAGTTGGTGACGGCGCCGGTGCCGGTCGGGCGGCCGTTCGAGCCGTACTGGAACTGGTAAGGCACGCCGCCCGCGCCGAAGGCCGTGCCCTGCAGCGGGCCGCTGGTGATCAGGCCGTACTTGGCGTACTGGTATTGCTGCGCCTGTTCGATCACGCGGTATTGGGGCAACCCGTCGCCGGTCTGGCTCAAGGGGCGCACCGAGTAGGCCGGGTTCTGGTACCAGGTGCGGCCGTTCGGCCCCTTGCCGCCGAAGCCGGGCGACTCGATGCCGTTTTCCTTCGTGAACTCGGCGCTGGCCGTCACGTGGAAGCGGTCGTCCAGGAAAGCGCGGCCCCAGGCCGCCTGCACGCTGCCGCCGCGGTCGTCGTCGTACTTCGTCTGGCCGCCCTGGACGTGGGCCTTGAAGCCGGTGAATTTTTTGTCGGTGACAAAGTTGACCACGCCGCCCACCGCGTCCGAACCATAGGATGCCGAGGCGCCGCCGGTCACCACGTCGACGCGCTTGACCAGCAACTGCGGGAACTGGCTGACGTCGGTCACGCCGGTGACGTTGGCGCCGACCACGCGCTGGCCGTCGAGCAGGGTCAGGGTCCGGATCGTGCCCAGGCCGCGCAGGCTCAGCGAAGACAGGCCCTGGATGCCGCTGCTGGTGCTGTTGGTGCTGGTGGTGCGACCGGTGCTGCCCTGCAGGGCCGGCAGTTCGGCCAGGGTGTTGAACAGGTTCGGCTTGGCCGATTTCTCGAGGTCGGCGCTGGTGAGGCTGGTGGTCGGCGTCGGCATGGTGAAGCCGCGCGCGGCGATGCGCGAGCCGGAGATGCGCACGACGTTGCTGGCGCTGCCGTCGGCCGCAGCAGGGGCCGCAGCAGGGGCGTCGGCCGTCGGCGCGGCGTCGGGCGGCGCGGCCTGCTGCGCGCTGTCGGCGGCGGGCGCCGGCTCGGGCTGCGCCTGGGCGTGAGCGATGCCCACGTTCCAGCAGGCGCTGGCCACGGCCAGGCTGATGAGAGTCCGTTGAACTGGTGTACGCATGATGTCTCCTCGATGCTTGTTGGTTGGGAGCGCGCCTTCTCTGTGGTCGGCTGCGCGACAGCGTGCAACTGGTTGCTTGTGGTGAATCTCGCCGAACCCCGGCGCCAGGCCCGTGGGTCCAGGCGCCGTCGTTCAGTCGTCCTTGTTCAGTCGTGTCTGGTGATGCGTTCCACCAGCGCGGCCGGCGCCAGGGTGATGTCCAGGGTGAGTCCGGCTTCGTCGGCCTGGAGCGGTTCCAGGATGCTCAGCTGCGAATCGAGCAGCGAGGGCGGCATGTAATGGCCGGGGCGGCCATGCATGCGCATGGCGATCAACTCGCGCGGTCCGGCCAGGTGCACGAAGCGCAGCGCCGGGTCGGCCGCGCGCAGCAGGTCGCGGTAGCGCCGCTTGAGCGCCGAGCAGGACAGCACCAGGCCCAGGCCCTGGCCGCGGGCCTGGCGGATCTCGTCCGCCAGCGCGTCCAGCCAGCCGGCGCGGTCGTCGTCGTCGAGCGGGATGCCGGCCGACATTTTGTTGACGTTGCTGGCCGGATGGTAGGCATCGCCCTCGAGAAAAGGGACGGCGTAGTGGCTGGCCAGCGCGGCGCCGACTGTGCTCTTGCCCGATCCGCTGACGCCCATGACGACCCAGCGCAGGGCGCCGGCGAGCTGCGACGGGGTGTTGACGCTTGATGCTGACATCGTTTCTCCTTACAAGACCGTTAGCGCTAACATCGCGTTTTTTGGAGTGTTGTTCAGCTAAATGCTTTTGTAAACACGTTATCGATGTTGCAATGCAATACGATCTGGATTCGAATTTGCCGCTTTGCATGTGGCGTCATCGAAGGTCGAGGGCTTTTCACTCAGAAAGTGCCATGAAAATCTGATAGCGCTAACATTGTTGCGGCGCGCAATCTATTTTTACATGATGTTGTATTTACTCGACGTTGGGGCGCACAAAAAGAAACGGCCTGGAATATTTCCAGGCCGAGGTCGGGATCGAGACCGATGCCCTTATTCGCGTGTGATGGTGTACACCTCGCCCGCGGTCGCGCCGGCATCGCCCTTCTTCGCGCGCAGGTCGCGGTAGACGGCGGCGCGCATGATCATCATCGACACCACGGGCGCGGTCAGCAGCACGAACACGGTGATGATGATCTCGTGGACCACCGGCCGCGACTGCGCCACCGTGAAGTACAGCATCGAGGCGATCAGCAGGCTGCCGGCGCCCAGGGTGATCGTGATCGCCGGGCCGTGGATGCGCTGGTAGAAGGTGCGCAGGCGCAGCAGGCCGAGCGCGCCGATCAGGATGATGCTGGCGCCCAGGATCAGCAGCAGCGAGACCAGCAGGGCGGCCCAGTCGGGCAGTTGTTCGATGCCGGTCATTCGATGATCTCCCCGCGCATCAGGAACTTCGCCATCGCGATGGTCGAGACGAAGCCGACCAGCGCGATCAGCATCGCCATTTCAAAATAGACCTGGGTGCCGAAGCGGATGCCCAGCACCAGGGCCAGCAGCATGCCGCACATCCAGAGGGTGTCGAGGGCCAGCACGCGGTCGTGGGCCGAGGGGCCGATCAGCAGGCGGGCGGCGCACAGCGCCATCGCCGCCAGCACGCACACGAGGGCGTAGCCGATCGAGATTTCAAGCAGGGTCGCCATGGCGGGCCTCCGTGTCGAAGATGTGAATGAGGGGCTGTTCGTAGCGGGTCTTGATGGTGTCGACCCACCACTTTGCGTCGTGCAGGTCGAACACGTGCAGCACCAGCTCGTGCCGGCCGGGGATCTTCCCGGGCTGCAGTTCGGTCCACACCGTGCCCGGCGTGATGTTGATCAGGCAGGACAGCGCCGCCAGGCCGTAGGGGTCGCGCATGTCCAGGGGAACGCGGATGAACTGCGAGTTCAGCTTGGCGTAGTCGGCGAGCACGATGATGCGGCTGACGTTGAAGCACGAGCGCACCACCTCGACCGCCGCGGAGCCCAGCAGCCGCACGGCGATCATGGGCTTGTGCAGGCGCGGATAGCCCAGCGGATTGAGGTGGCGCGTCAGGACCGGCGCGGCGATGCCGAGCGCCGCGCCGAGCAGGACGTGGCCCGGATACAGGGTCTGGTTCAGCAGCAGCCACAGGACGCACAGCGCCAGCGACACGAAGGGGTAAGGGAGCCAGCGGCTCATGGCGCCTCCGGGATCGAGAGGGTGGAAGGGGCCGCGGACGTCGGGCCCGGCACGGACGGTTCGGACAGCACCCGGTCGATGTAGGAACCGGGGCGATGGATGTCGTCGCTGGCGCGGCTCAGGTAGCCGAACAGCGGCTCGGCCTGCACCGTCATCAGCACCGACAGGCCCAGCAGCAGCAGAATGGGCGCCACCTCGGAGCGGTGCACCTTGGGCGGTTCGGTAGCGCCACTGGCCCAGAAGGTGCGCACGCCGAAGCGCATCATCGAGATCACGGTGATCAGGCCCGAGAGGATGATCAGGACCATCAGGATCCAGCCGGCGACCGGGATCGCGGCGCTGCCTTCGATCGTGCCGGCGCCGTCGATCTGCGGATTGAGCAGCGCATGGAACATGCCGAACTTGGCGACGAAGCCCGACAGCGGCGGCAGGCCGGCGATCATCAGCGCGCAGGCGGCGAAGGCCAGCGACAGGAAAGCCATCGCGGCAGGCACGCCGCGCCCGACCGGTTCGTCCGGCGCATCCTCGACCGCATAGGCTTCCATTGTCAGCGCCAGCATGGCCGAGCGCGGGGTGCGGATGCGGTCGATCAGTTCGATCAGCAGCAGGAAGGCGGCCACCGCGATGGTGGAGCCGATCAGGTAGTAGATGCCGGCCGTGACCAGGGTCGGCTGGCCATAGCCGATCACCGCCAGCAGGGTGCCGGACGAGACGATCGCGGCATAGCCGGCCATGCGGCCGGCGGTGTCGGTCGAGAGCATCCCGGCGGCGCCGAACACGATGGTCGCCATGCCGCCATACATCAGCGCGTCGCCGCCGAAGCCGGCCGCGCCGCCCGCGTTATCCGAGAAGATCAGCAGCCACATGCGCAGCACGACATAGGCGCCGACCTTGGTCATCAGCACCAGCATCGCCGCCACCGGAGGCGATGCCGCGGCATAGGTGGTGGGCAGCCAGAAGCCCAGCGGCCACATCGCGCCCTTGGTCAGGAAGGTCAGTGCCATCACGGTGGCGCCGACCTTGAACAGCGCCAGCTCATCGCCGACCAGCAGCGGCACGCGCGCGGCCAGGTCGGACATGTTCAGGGTGCCGGTGGTGGCGTAGGTCAGCGCAATCCCGATCAGGAACAGCAGGGCGGCGGCCAGGTTGATCGCGATGTACTGCATGCTGGCGCGGATGCGCTCGGCGTTATACCCGTGCAGCACCAGGCCGTAGGACGCGGCCAGCATCACCTCGAAGAACACGAACAGATTGAAGATGTCGTGGGTCAGGAAGGCGCCATTGATGCCCATCAGCAGGAACTGGAACATCGTGTGGAAGTGCACGCCGATCCGTCCCCAGCGGGTCTTGGTGAAGTGCAGCGCGGCCAGTCCGAGCACGGCGGTCAGGAGCAGCATGATGGCGCTCAGGCGATCGGCCAGCAGGGCGATGCCGAACGGCGCGCTCCAGTTGGCGGCCAGGTAGACGCCCATGCCGCCCGGCCAGTGGCCGCCGTCGGTCATCTGGATCAGGGCCACGGCCGTGACCAGGAGGCCGATCAGCGACGCGTAGCTGAGCCAGAACTTCAGGCGATGCCAGCCCTGCGTCAGCGGGGCCAGGACGGCGCCCACCAGCAGCGGCAGCAATACCGGCACCAGGATCAGGTGCTGGGTCCAGTGCAAACTCATAATTCAGGCTCCTTGCCATCCACGTGGTCGGTGCCGGTCAGGCCGCGCGAACCGATCATCACCACCAGGTACAGGGCGGTGGTGGCGAAGCCGATGACGATCGCCGTGAGCACCAGGGCTTGCGGCAGCGGGTCGGCCAGGACGGCCGGGTTGGGCGTCGTGCCGGCGAGGGTGAGCGGCGGGGCGTCGACCCACAGGCGGCCCATGATGAAAATGAACAGGTTGACGGCATACGACATCAGCATCAGGCCCGCGAGCACCTGGAAGCTGCGCGGACGCAGGATCAGCCAGATGCCGGAGCCGAACACGATGCCGATGGCGAGCGAAATGACGAGCTCCATCAGAAGATCTCCTTGGCGGGCGGGATGGTGGCGCGCGTGGCGTCGGCCGCCGCGCGGTGGCTGCGCAGCGACTGGTGGGCCAGCGCGACGAGGGTCAGCATGGTGGAACCGACCACCACCAGGAACACGCCCAGGTCGAACATGAACGCGCTCGGGACGTGGATCTCGTCCAGGATCGGTAGCGTCAGGTGGGCGGTATGGCTGGTCAGGAACGGGTAGCCGAGGAACCAGGCGCCGATGCCGGTGAAGGCGGCGCACGCCAGGCCCCAGGCGATCCAGCGGTGCGGCCGCAGGCGCAGGTGCGACTCGACCCAGTCGGTGCCGGCCACCATGTATTGCACGATCAGCGCGGTGGCGAAGATCAGGCCGGCGACGAAGCCGCCGCCCGGCAGGTTATGGCCGCGCATGAAGAAGTAGGCGGCCATCACGCCCATCACCGGCAGCAGCATGCGCAGGTAGATGGCCGGAATCATGAGGTAGCCGCTGGAGGCCTGCTCGCCCGGGGTTTGCTTGACGGCCGGGTCGACGTCGCTGGCCTGCTGCACCGGGATCGCGATGCTTTCGGTGGCGGGGCGGAAGCGGCGCAGCAGGGCATAGACGGTCAAGGCGACGGCCGACAGCACGGTAATTTCACCCAGGGTGTCGAAGCCGCGGAAGTCGACCAGCAGCACGTTGACCACGTTCGAGCCGCCGCCTTCGGTCAGCGCGCGCAGCACGAAGAACTCGCCGATCGAGGGCGGCGGCGAGATCCGCAGGACCGCATAGCTGGCGGCCGCGATGCCCAGGCCGCCGGCGATGGCGATGAAGCCGTCGCGCCCACGCCGCAGCCAGGTGCTGGCCGGCGCCCTGTCGTTGAGACGGGCCGGGGCGAGGCGCGGCGGCAGCCAGCGCAGGCCGAGCAGGATCAGCACCGTGGTCACGGTCTCCACCATCAGCTGGGTCAGAGCCAGGTCGGGCGCCGACAGCCACACGAAGGTGATCGCCGTGACGACGCCGGTGCCGCCGACCAGGGCCAGCGCGACCAGGCGGTGGTACTTGGCCTTGTAGGCCGCGCCGAGGGCGCAGCCGGCGCCGATGAGCCACAGCACCGCGAACAGCGGATCGAGCGAATGCACGCTCAGCGCGGGAATCGCGGGCAGAGGATCGACCAGCAGCAGCGGCGCGGCGATCATGACGGCCATCAGCACCAGGAGCTGCGGCTGCAGGCGGCGGGTGCCGGTCCAGCGGATCAGCGCATTGGCGCCGGTCGACAGCCCGAGCATCGTGCTTTCATAGGCTTGCGCGCCCTTGAGGCGGTGCAGCACCGGCACCCTGGTGCGCTCGCGCAGGTCGTGGCGGCGCCACAGGAACCAGTACAGCAGGGCGCCCAGCAGCAGCGCGGCGCCGCTCATCAGGAGCGCCAGGTTGAAACCGTGCCAGATCGCCAGGTCGTATTCCGGCATGGCGCTGCCCAGGACCGAGCCCGAGGCGACCGCCAGCACGTCGCCGACCACGCGCTCGGGCATGACGCCGACCGCGATGCACAGCACCACCAGGCATTCGACCGGGAAGCGCATCCAGCGCGCCGGCTCGTGCGGCTCGTGGGGCAGGTCTTTCGTCAGGCGGCCGAAGAACACGCTGATGAAGCGCAGCGAATAGGCAACGCTGAAGATGCCCATGGCGACCGCCACGTACGACATGGTCCAGTCTTCGCTGCCGCCCACGTGGGCGGTCTCGGCGAAGAACATCTCCTTCGACAGGAAGCCGTTCAGCAGCGGCACCCCGGCCATCGAGGCCGAGGCCACGATCGCCAGCGCGGCCGTCACCGGCATCGCACGGCGCAAGCCGCGCAGCACGCGCATGTCGCGCGTGCCGGTCTCGTGGTCGACGATGCCGACCGCCATGAACAGCGACGCCTTGAAGATCGCGTGGTTCATGATGTGGAACACCGCCGCCACCACCGACAGCGGAGTGCCGATGCCCAGCAGGCAGGTGATCAGCCCGAGGTGGCTGATGGTCGAGTAGGCCAGCAGTCCTTTCATGTCGTTCTGGAAGATCGCGAAGAACGACGCCAGCACCAGGGTGATGGCGCCGGCGCCGACGATGATCCAGGTCCATTCCGGAGTGCCGCCGAGGGCCGGGTACAGGCGCGTGAGCAGGAACACCCCGGCCTTGACCATGGTGGCCGAGTGCAGGTAGGCGGACACCGGGGTCGGCGCCGCCATTGCGTGCGGCAGCCAGAAGTGGAACGGGAATTGCGCGCTCTTGGTCAGCGCGCCGAGGGCGATCAGCACCAGCGCCGGCACGTAGAGCGCGTGCGCGCGGATCTGGTCGCCGGCCGCCAGCACGGCGTCGAGCTCGTAGCTGCCGACGATGTGGCCGAGCGTGAGCACGCCGGCCAGCAGGCACAGGCCGCCGGCGGTGGTGACGGTGAAGGCCATGCGCGCGCCGCGGCGGGCGTCGTTACTCTCCTGCCAGTAGCCGATCAGGAGGAAGGACGTGAGGCTGGTGAGTTCCCAGAACACGACCAGCTGGATCAGGTTGCCGGACAGGACCACGCCCATCATCGAGCCCATGAAGGCCAGCATGTAGGCGAAGAAGCGCGCGACGGGGTCGCGCTTGGACATGTAGTAGCGCGCGTACACGATCACCAGCAGGCCGATGCCGAGCACCATGATCGAAAACAGCCAGGCCAGGCCATCCAGGCGGATGACGAGGTCGAGGCCGAACATCGGCAGCCAGCTGTGGCGCGACTGCAGGACTTCGCCGGCTTCCAACCGGCCGAACTGGGAAATGGCGAAGATAAGGGCCATCAGGGTGAACGCGCCGGCCGCGATGGCGGGACGGTTGCGCGACCCATTGGGCAGGCAAGCGGCGACGAAGGCGCCGGCGAAGGGAAGAAGGACGAGCAGGATCAGTGGCAGTGAGGTCATCGACATCATCCTTCGGGGCAGTGCGACATATAGCGGCGCGCGCAGAGGCGCGGGGCGATTTCAGTTTTTTTCATTCTCATCATATTCTCCAGGGCGCACAGGGGGACGCACAAGCAGCGTGTCGCACACGACTGCCTGCAGCAGGTATTCACTGCGGCTACCGGTCAGGAGGCGCATCAGCGCCGATTCTTCGTGCAGGCCGAGCACGACCAGATCGATGTCATTATCCACTACATGGCGCGCCAGCTGCGAAGCGGGTTCGCCTTCGCCGATCGCCGGGTCGACCAGTTCGCGCGCTCCGGGCGGCAGCGCGCAGCCTTCCAGGAAGCGCATCAGCGCCGCATGCGGCGCGTCGTCCGGCGCCAGGGCGTCGGAATCGTGCGCATGGAACACGGTGATCCGGCGCCGCGGGAACAGCCCGGCCGCGGTTTCCAGCGCCAGCTTCGAGGCCGGCGTGAAGTCGGTTGCGACCATGATGCGGCGGTAGGGGCCGCGCACGCGCTGGCGCACCGCCAGCAGCGGTTGCGCCAGGCCGCGCGCCAGTTTCTCGACGGTCGACCCGAGCAGCAGGTCACCCAGGCTGTCGTGCTGCGAGGCGCCGGCGACCACGATGGCGCCGGGCAGGGTGGCCGCGCCGTCGAGGATGGCGGCGGCCGCCGGACCGGCGGCGAAGCGCTGGGTGACCTGCAGGGGCGAGCCGGCGAATTCACGCGCAAACTCCTCGCGCGCTGCGCGTTCCTGGTGTTCGCGCCCGGCGTCGGCGTCGAGCCATTGGAGCACGTCGCCGGGCGCCTGGGGTGCGTCGTGCACCGTCAGGACCACCAGCGGTATGGAAAATTCGTCGGCCAGCTGCTTGGCGCGTTCCAGCGGCCGATCGCAGCGGGCGCTCAGGTCCGTCGCAAGCAACAATCCGGGGGGCGTAGTCGGGCTGGGATCTGGCATGCGCCGCCTCATGGAAAGTCTTGTCGGAAGGCGACACTCTACCGTAGTTGCCGACCTGACTACAACGCGTTTCTTCAGTTATTTCGAATTTACTTCGGATAACTCCGGATGCGATACAGCATTTTCGCTCATCATCGAGCGGCAACCATGTCGCAATCCCGCCGCAATCCCGCCGCAATTGCACGTCAAGCGCCGACGTCGAGCGGCGGCGCGGCGCAGGTCGGGCAATCCAGAGCGGCCTGGAACCAACACGATCGGGGGATGGATCCCCCCGATTGGGGATAGGCCGGGACGGGCCGCATGGCCAACAATTCTCGCAAGGAGGGTCACGATGAGTAGATACTTGCGCCGCAGTGTGATGGCGCTCGCGGCATGCGCGCTCGCCCAGGCCGAGGCCCAGACCCAGGTCCAGTTCTATGGCCGCCTGAACGTCTCGGCCGAATACATGAAGGCGTCCGCCAGCGCCGACGGCCCGCGCCTGAGCCAGCAGCGCTTATCGAACAACCGCTCGGTGCTGGGCTTTCGCGGCAGCGAGGTCCTCGGGAATGGGGTGAGCGCCATCTTCCAGGTCGAGGCAGCGCTCGCGCCCGATACGGGGGCCGGCGAACTCGCGCGGCGCGACACCCGCGTCGGCCTCGATGGCGACTTCGGCACCCTGTTCGCCGGCCACTGGACCGCCGCCTACAATGGCGCCACGTCCAGCCTCGATCCGTTCTATCCGACGACCGCCGGCTATACGAGCATCATCGGCAACGGCTCGGCCGCGTCGACCGACAACGTCGGCAACACCTCGTCCTTCGACCGGCGCCAGGCCAATTCCATCCATTACTGGAGCCGGCCCTGGAATGGCCTTGGCCTGCGTCTCACGCATGGCCTGGCCGAGGAGCGCCCGGCCAGTGGCGCCAAGCCGTCCATGACGTCGGTCGCGGCGGTCTATGAGCAGGGGCCATGGTATGCCGCGCTGGCCCACGAGCGGCACCACGAATACCAGGGGCCGGGATTGAGCGACAGCGGCGCCAGGCTGGCCGTGGCGCGCCGCTTTGGCGACACCCGGGTGGCGCTGCTGGCCGAACGCCTCGAATACGAGACGGCCGCCGGCCGCCTGGATCGCAATGCCTGGTATGTCTCGGTCACCCATCAGCTCGGAGCGCACGGCCTGCGCCTCGCTCTGGCGCGCGCCGG
The DNA here is from genome assembly GCF_056279385.1 of Massilia sp. UYP34. Taxonomy (NCBI): domain Bacteria; kingdom Pseudomonadati; phylum Pseudomonadota; class Betaproteobacteria; order Burkholderiales; family Oxalobacteraceae; genus Massilia; species Massilia sp. UYP34. The sequence continues at coordinate 716,254 of NZ_JBWBRF010000001.1, forward strand.
CGACGGCGATGGCGCGGACGGCAACCGGGTCGGCTTCATCCGCGGCGGCGCACGCACCGGCGCCACCCACCTCACGCTCGGCTACGAGTACACGCTGTCGAAGCGCACCGCGCTGCATGCCTACGTCACCCACCTCGACAACGAGGCCAACGGCGCCTACGACTTCGGGATCAACGGCCTGGGAGCGGCGCCCGGCGCCACCTTGAAGGGCGCCGCGCTCGGCCTGCGCCACGCCTTCTGATCCGGGCGATTGTCCGGCGCCGAGCATGGCGCTACACTTGGTTTTTCTGTCGTCAATACCGGAATGCGAGAGGAAAAGCCGATGAAAACGCTGTTTATGGCAGTCGTGGCGCTGTTCCTGGTCAGCTGTTCGGGCGCGCCGCGCGGGCCCGATCCTGGCTTTTCGGACCGCGACATCACGGCCCTGATGGCGCGCGAGAAGGTGGTGGGATTGGCGCTGGCGCTGATCGACGAGGGCCAGGTGGTCAAGGTCGCGGCCTACGGCAAGCGCAATCTGGAGCGCGACCTGCCTTTGGCGCCGGACACCGTCATGTATGGCGCTTCGCTGACCAAGACCGCCTTCGCCTACATGCTGCTGCAGCTGGCCAGCGAAGGCCGGCTCGACCTCGACGCTCCGCTCACGCGGCTGCTGCCCAGGCCCTTGCCCGACTACCGCCTCGGCGAGCGCAGGGATTTCAGCGACCTGGCCGGCGACGAACGCTGGCGCCGGCTCACCCCGCGCATCCTGCTCGCGCACGCGGGCGGCTTCGCCAACTTCCGCCGGCTCGAGCCGGACGGCAAGCTGCGTTTTCACTTCGACCCCGGCGCGCGCTATGCCTATTCGGCCGAAGGCATGTACATCCTGCAGCTGATCGTCGAGCAGGGCCTGGGGCTCGACGCCGGCCGCGAGATGCAGGTGCGCGTATTCGACCGCCTGGGGATGCCCAATACCGGCATGCGCTGGCGGTCGGACTTCGCCGCCAACCTGGCCGACGGCTACACCATGGACGGCAAGATGGAGCCGCACGACCAGCGCAGCGCCGTCACCGCCGCCGGCTCGATGGACACCACGATCGCCGACCAGGCCCGCATGTGGGCGGCGCTCGTGCGCGGCGACGGCTTGAGCCCCGCGCTGCGCGCCGAGATGGTGCGCCCGCAATTGCCGATCCTGAGCGCCGGCCAGTTCCCGACCCTGGCGTCGCGGCCCGGCGCGCCGGTGCCGGGGCTGGCGGCCGGCCTGGGCGTGGTCACCTTCCAGGACCGCAGCGGGCGCGGATGGTTCAAGGGCGGGCACAACGACAGCACCGGGAACATGGCAATCTGCCTCGAGGCGCGCCGGCGCTGCCTGGTGATGCTGTCCAACGACGTGCGCGCCGAACGCATCTTCCCCGCGATCGCACGCCTGGCGCTGGGCCGGAACGACATGCCGTGGCGCTGGGAATACGGCTGGTACGGGAGCGCGCTGCAGCCCTGACGGGTTGGTTGGCGGCATCCGTGCCCGCTTGACGAGCCGGGACTGGTAGGATGGACGGGCATCGTCCACCATCCACCTGCCCATGAAGACTCTTTTGTCCCGGCATGCTATTCCGGCCGGCGCCACGCTGGCCTGCCTGTTGCTCGCCTTCACCGTGCTGGCCGGCTGGAGCCTGCAGTCGACGGCGCTGATCGGCGCCCCCGCCGGCTTCCCGCGGATGTACCCGTTCACGGCGGCCGGCTTCGTGTGCGCGTGCGCCAGCCTGCTGCTGCAGCTGCATCCGGTGCGCGCCTTCGCCCGCGCCAGCCGCGCGCCGGCCATGCTGCTGGTGGCGATCGGCGCCGGCAGCCTGGCGCTGCGCGTGTCCGGCTGGGCGCCGGCGCCGCTGTCGCTGGGGCTGGGCAGCGCGGCCAGCGCCTGGAGCCTGCCGGCGCCGCTGACCGCCGGCCTGCTCGCCGTGCTCGGAACCAGCCTGGTCCTGATGGACGTGCGCCGCACCGTCGGCATCGCCCAGGCGCTGGCCGCCAGCGTGCTGCTGTTCTCCGTGCTGACCCTGACCGGCTTCGCCGCCGAAGAGACCTTCCTGTACCAGCTGCTCCCTGGGCGCGGCACCTCCCTGCGCACCACGCTCGCCTTCATGCTGGCCTCCGGAGCGGCGCTGGCGCTGCGTCCGGACCAGGGCATGATGGTGGCGCTGGTCAGCCCCACGCCCAGCAGCCGCACGCTGCGCCGGCTGATGGCGCCGCTGCTGCTGGCCCCGATCGCGCTGGGCCTGGTCGCCACCGCCGCGGTGCGGGCGGCGGCGCCGGCCATCGACTTGACCACCATGATCTGGCTGTTCGTGTGGGGCCTGCTGGTGATCCTGATCGCCGTGGTGTGGCGCTTCGCCTATCAGCTGTACCGCCAGGACCTGACGCGCGGCCTGGCCGAGCGCGAACGCAACGAGGCGCTGCAGGCGCTGCGCCTGGCGGATGAGCGCAAGAACGAGTTCCTGGCCATGCTGGCGCACGAGCTGAGAAATCCGCTGGCGCCGATCAGCACCGCCGCCGGCCTGCTCAGGAGCGTGTATGCGAGCGATCCGGTCGCGGTCCGGCGCACCAGCGAAATCATCGCGCGCCAGGTCGACCACATGGTGCACCTGGTGGACGACCTGCTCGACGTGTCGCGCGTCACGCGCGGCATGATCGAACTCAAGCGCGAGCGGGTCGACCTGCGCCAGGTGGTCGGCGCCGCCCTGGAACAGGTGCAGCCGCTGCTGGACATGAAGCGTCACCGCCTGCGCACCGCGCTGCCTGCTACCCGGGTGCTGGTCGAGGGCGACGCCAAGCGCCTGATCCAGGTGCTGGCCAACCTGGTCAACAATGCGGCGAAATACACGCCCGAGGAAGGAAATGTGCACGTGTCGGTGCGGATCGAGGGGGCGCAAGCGGTGCTGGCGGTGCGCGACGACGGCATCGGCATCGCCCCCGAACTGCTGCCGGACATCTTTGGCCTGTTCACCCAGGCCCGGCGCACGCCCGACCGGGCCGAGGGCGGCCTGGGCCTCGGGCTGGCGCTGGTGCACAACCTGGTCGAACTGCACGGGGGGCGCGTGCGTGTCGAGAGCGCCGGGCCAGGCCACGGCAGCACGTTCACCGTGACGCTGCTGCGCGTGGAAGAGGCATCCATTCCGGCGCCGGCGGCGCCGGTGCAGACGGGGCGTGCGCACGGCGTGTGCGCATCGAGCGTGCTGGTCGTGGACGACAACGTCGATGCCGCGGCGTCGCTGGCGCTGCTGCTGGAGGCGGAAGGCTATCGGGTGGACGTCGAGCACGCCCCGGCGCCCGCTCTGCAGCGGGTATTGACGGGCGTTCCCGACGCCTGCATCCTCGACATCGGCCTGCCCGACATGGACGGCCGCGAACTGGCGCGCCGCATCCGCGCCGGGCTGGGCGAACGCACGCCGCTCCTGATCGCGCTGACCGGCTACGGCAGCGACGCCGACCGCCAGGCCGCGATGGACGCCGGCTTCGACCACTACCTGGTCAAGCCGGCCAATATCCAGCGGCTCGAGTCGCTGCTGGCGAAGTCTCAGGCGTCGCTCGGATAGCGCAGGCCGATCTGCTTGCGGATCGTGTCGAGCAGGCCCATGATCGCCAGCGTATCGTCGTGGGTCATGTCGGGATGCTCGAGCAGTCCGTCGCGCAGGCACTGTCCGGCGGCGATCGCCTCGTGGGTATAGCCGTTGCCGAGCCAGGGCGTGGCAATCGTGCGTGAAGAGCCGTCCAGCAGGTCGACCGTGACGCTGTCGGTCATGTGGAACATGCGGTGCATGCGCACGCTGCCGCGCGTGCCCGACACCACCAGCTCGCCCGGCGCGCGCGCCCGCAGCGAGCAGCTGCAGATCGACAAGGCGCCGCCCGCGTGGCGCATGGTGAAGGCCGTGGTGAGATCGACACCGGTGTCGCCCATGACGGCCTGCGCCTGCACCGCCTCCACCCGGCCCAGCAGGGCGCAGGCGATCGACAGCGGATAGATGCCCAGGTCGAGCAGGGCGCCGCCGCCCAGGGTCGGATCGTTGACGCGGTGGGCTGGGTCGGGCGTGGCCGAAAAACCGAAGTCGGCGTGCAGTTGGGTCACGGCGCCGATCTCGCCGGAGGCGATGATGCGCTTGACTTGCGCCAGGGCCGGCATGAAGCGGGTCCACATCGCCTCCATCAGGAACAGCTTGTTGGCCCGCGCCAGCGCCACGACCTCCCCCGCCTCGCGCCGGTTCATGGTGAACGGCTTCTCGCACAGCACCGCCTTGCCGCCGCGCAGGGCGAGCAGGGCGTTGGCGGCGTGCATCGGGTGCGGCGTGGCGATATAGACGATGTCGACGTCGGGCGAATCGACCAGCTCCTCGTAGGCGCCGAACGCCAGCGGCATTTCGGAGGGTGACTGCGCGGAGGGTGACTGCGCGAACTGCTGCGCGAAGGCCTGTGCGCCTTCGCTGCTGCGCGAGGCGACCGCTGCGAGCCGGGCGTCGGGCGTGGCGCGCAGGCCGGCCGCGAAGTCGCGCGCGATGCGCCCGGTGCCGAGGATGCCCCAGCGGATGATGCGCGTCACGGCTGCCCCCCGAACGCCAGATGGTCTTTCAGCGCGGCCACCACCAGCGCGTGGTCGTCCGCGCCGGGCAAACCCGACACCGTGACCGTGCCGACCACGCCGCGGCCGCGCACGACGACCGGATAGGCGCCGCCGTGGGCCGCGTAGTCGCGCATGTCGAGACCGGGCAAGCTGTCGTGGTCGCCGCCGGCCTGGCGCACCTGGTGATGGGTGTAGAAGGAGCTGTGTCCGGTGCGCCTGACCAGGTTGTTCTTGCGCCGGATCCAGTCCGCATGGTCGGGCGAGGCGCCCGGCATCGCATGCGCGAACAGGACCGTCTCGTCTTGCCTGATCTCGACCGTCACGGGCCGGCCGGCACTGCGCGCCCGCGCCACCAGCGCCGCGCCGAGGGCGGCGGCGGTGTCCCCGTCGAAGCGCTCGAACTGGAGCTGTCGTTCTTCCTGCAGCAGGGCGTCGAGCGAAACGGTGGGTTCCTGGTTCATGGTCGATGGCGTGAGCACGGACAGCGCCGCGCTGACATAGACCAGCGGCGCATTCCAGTTGATGGCGACTTCGTTGGCGGCGTAGCTGCAGTCGTGATCGATATACGACAGCGCCGGCAGCTTGCTCGGGTAGGGCGGGCACTCCTTGGCATCCTGCTGGCCGGGATTCGGGCCGCCGGACAGCCAACCCGGCACCGGGGCTGCGACCCCATCGGCCATCGAGGGGCGGTGGTGCGGATGCTGGAAAGGGCGCGCGCCGATGCCGGTGACGAAGGAGTAGCCGGTGGGATTGCGGCCCAACACATAGTCGAGGCTCGCTTGCGCGGCGTGCAGGTAATCCGGGTTCGGCTTCAGGCGATACGCCTGCAGCAGCATCATGCCCTGGTTCAGGACCACCGCATTGCTGCCCCAGACGAAATCCTTCGGCGTCATCGCCAGCCGATAGGCGCTGCCGCGCCAGGCATTTGCCAATTGCGCGGCCAGGCCGTCGATGCGGCGCTCGACCAGGTCGCGCTCCAGGCCGGGCGCCAGGCGCGCACGGTGGTGGGCCAGCGACATCCAGCCCAGCGCCGCCACGTCGCCCCAGGATGGCGTCGACAGCGCGGCGTCGTGCTTCAGCAGCGCCGTGGCGTAGCGCCGGTCGCCGGTGGCGATGAACAGCTCGGCGGCGGCCCAGGCGAATTCGTCGCCGAGTTGCGCGTCGCCGTATTCGCCAGTGGCGACGTCCTGCGGATTCTTGAAGGCGAGCTCCGGATGCTTCTCCGCCCAGCGCCACGCCGCCTGCGCCGCCGCCAGCATGCGCGCCGCCATGCCCGGCCACTTCGCCTCATGGCGCGCCAGCACGCGGCTGGCCGTGGCCATGGTGGCGGCGAAGTCGAGCGCCGCCGCCGTGCCCTTGGCCACGAGGTAGCGCGGGGTCGCCGCCACCGCGTGCGGCATGACGATGCCGTCGAAGCGCAGGTTGGTGAGCTTGTGATACACGCCGCCGTCCGCCGGGTCCTGCATGGTCAGCATCCATTCGAGGTTCCACATCGCCTCGTCGAGGATGTCGGGCACGCCGTCGCCCGACTCCGGAATGCCGGTGTCGCGCTCGAAGAATGCAGGGTAGTGCTCGAGGGCCGCCAGCAGCGTATACGTCGAGATGCCAGAATTGACCACGTACTTGTTGTAGTCGCCGGCGTCGTACCAGCCCCTGGGGCTGGATAGCACCGTGCCCGCGGGCCGCGCCGGCGAAGCGGCCGAGGCATGCACCAGCACCTTGTCGTCGGGGTGCCCGGCCGGGCGCGCCCAGGCGCCGGCGTATTTCGGGTCCAGCGCGATCGCGCTGCGGTTGAAATAGAAGGCCTTGAGGGCGGCGGCGTTCAGGGCGCGGTAGCCGTCGGCGTTCACTGCGAACGGGTCCGATAACGGGAGCCCGGGCATCCTGATGCGGTAGGTCCCCGGCCGCGTCAGGGCGCTGAAGTCGAGCACGCGCACCGTTTCGCCGGACGGCTCCCAGCGCAGCGCCGGGCCCGCCGTGCCCTTGAACGCGGTCTTGCCATCGGCGTCGACGACTTCGAAGGCGCCGGCCTGCGCGACCACGGCCAGCTTGTGCGCCTGCGGCAGGAAGCCGACCTGGTTGACCTTGATCGCCTGCGCCGAAGCCGCGCCCGCGGCGAGCCACAACAGCGGCAGTATCATCCTTTTCATGCGGGTACCGCCTTTCCTTCTGCGCCGGAGTCCGGCTTGGTTTTCGGCTGGCCGCCGTCGGCGTGGTGGAACGGCGCGAACCAGGTGGCCAGGAACGATGGGATGGTGGCGACCATCACCAGCGCGAAGTAGCCGACGTAACCCATCATCTCCTGCAGGTGGCCGCTGATCACGCCGGTGACCATGCCGCACAGGCCCATGAGGCCCGTGCCGAAGGCATAGTGGGTGGTGGTGTACTTGCCCGGCGCGAGCTGCTGCATCAGGTAGATCATGAAGCCGACGGCGCCGAAGCCGAAGAAGAATTTTTCGATCGCGACGCCGAGCGTGATCAGGACCAGGCTCGATGGCATGGTGAGCGCCAGCACCAGGAAGGCCACGTTCGGGATGTTGATCGCGCAGCACAGCACGAACAGCGTCGCCTTCAGGCCGCGCCTGGCCACGTACAGTCCGCCCAGCAGCGAGCCGACCAGCACCGCGGCCAGACCGTAGGTGCCGTAGATCAGGCCCAGCATCTCGTTGGACAGGCCCAGGCCGCCCTTCGAGGCGGGATCGACCATGAAGAACGGGCCGATCTTTTCCAGCAGGCCCACGCTGAAGCGGAACAGGAAGGCGAAGGCGATCATGCGCCACACGCCGCGCTTCTGGAACAGGGTGACGAAGGCGTCGAGCAGGATGCGGCCTGCGTCCCTCACCGAAGTCGGCGTGTCGGCCGCGCGCGCGCCTTGCGGCATGGTGCGCCAGTGCCACAGCGCCATCAACAGGGTCAGGCCACCGACCAGCAGGAAGATGATGCGCCAGGCGTCGATCCAGTCCGGCCCGAACACGGCGGGATCATGGCCGAAGACGTTCGTGTGCAGGTAGCCGGAGAGATAAACCATGCCGCCGGCGGCCACGATCGGGCCGATGTTCCAGGACAGGCTCTGGACGCCGCAGTACAGCGATTGCGCGCGGGCGTCGAGCGAGGTGACGTAGACGCCGTCGCTGGCGATGTCTTGGGTCGCGCCGATGAACGACAGGGCGAAGAAGATCGCCATCAGGAAGCTCATGTAGCCGGGCAGTTCCATCAGCAGCGCGACCCCGGCGAAGCCGGCGCCGATCGCCACCTGCGCGCACAGTACGAAGAATTTCTTGGTGCGGTACATCTCGACGAACGGCGCGAACAGCGGCTTGACGGTGTACGCCAGGATCAGCAGGCTCGAATACTGGGCGGCGCGGCCGTTGTCCATGCCCAGGTTCTTGAACATGATGGCGGTGACGCTGGTGAGCATCACGTAGCCGAGCGCCATCGTGAAGTAGCCGGTCGGCACCCACAGCAGCGGGGAGGCGATTTTATGCATGGGCGGACTCCGTGCGCGCATGCCGCGTCATGGGGCGCTCTTGCGCCAGGTGATCCGCCAGGGTATCTGCCAACATCGCCGCCGCGCCCCGCAGGGCCGGCGCCGGCGCCGTGATCAGCCAGGTCGGGATGCGCGCGGTGAATTCGCTGAAGCGGCCCTTGCGCTCGAAGCGCGGGCGGAACGGCGAGTCGACGAAATAGGCGCCCAGGCGCGGCACGACGCCGCCGCCAATATAGATGCCGCCGCGCGCGCCGAGGGTGACCGCCAGGTTGGCCGCCACCGTGCCCAGCATGCCGCAGAAGCAGTCGATCGCTTCCAGCGACAGGGCGTCGTCGCCGGACAGGCCGCGCGTCACGATGTCGGACGGCGACAGGTCCTTGTCGGTCGCCATGCCGCGGCTCATGGCCAGCGCCTCGCGGATCAGCACCAGGCCGGGTCCGGAGACGAAGCGCTCGGCCGAGACGTGGTCATAGCGTTGCCAGGCATGGCGCAGCACGGTCACCTCGCGCTCGTCGAGCGGCGAAAAGGCGACGTGGCCGCCTTCGCTATTGAGGGGAATCCAGCGCTTGCCGCTTGGCACCAGGCCCGAGACACCGAGGCCGGTGCCGGCGCCGACCAGGCCGACAGTGCTGCCAGCCAGCGCCGTGCCACCGCCGACCTGGGCCAGGTCGGCCGGCTGCAGGGCCGGCAGCGACATCGCCAGCGCCGTGAAATCGTTCACTACCAGCAGCGTCTCCAGGCCCAGCGCACGGCGCGCCGCCTCGATCGAGAACGCCCAGTGGTGGTTCGTCATGCGGATGGCGTCGCCGTCCACCGGATTGGCGATGGCGATCACCGCGTGGCTTACCTTCGTATCGGCGAGCGCCAGGTACAGGCGCACCGCGTCTTCGAAGCGGGCGTGGTCGGCGCAGGCCAGCGTCCGCACGGCCTGGATCGCGCCCGGCGCCGTCTCGAGCGCGAAGCGCGCATTGGTGCCGCCGATGTCGGCCAGCAGGCGCGGGCCGTCGGGATAGGTGTTTGTCTGCATGTCTCCTCCTCGTCGCTCTTGTGTGTGGCGATCAAGTCTTGATGCGATTGGCGATGAACTCGCGATACCACAGTGCGCTGTCCTTCAGGGTGCGCTGCTGGGTCGCATAATCCACGTGCACGATGCCGAAGCGCTTGGCGTAACCCGAATTCCACTCGAAGTTGTCGAGCAGGCTCCAGAGGAAGTAGCCGCGCACGTCGACGCCGGCATCCATCGCCGCCTTGAGCGCGGCCAGGTGGCTGCGCACGTAGGCGATGCGTGCCGGATCGTGGACCCGGCCATTCTCGACCACGTCGGGATTGGCCATGCCGTTCTCGGTAATGTACACCGGCGGCAGGTCGGGATACTCGGCCTTCAGCTTGACCAGCAGTTCGGGCAGGCCTTCCGGGAAGATCTCCCAGCCCATGTCGGTCACGCCGTGCCTGGCCGGCGGCGGCACCGGCGGGTTAGCGGCGCTGCACCAGCTGCGAAAATAATAGTTCGAGCCGAGGAAGTCGATTTTCTGCCGGATGATGTCGAAATCGCCGTCGGCTACCACCGGCGCGTTGGCGCCATGGCCGCGCAGGGCCAGTTCCGGATAGCGGCCCTTGAAGATGGGGTCCATGAACCACTGCACCGAGCGCGCGTACTCGAATTCGGCCATCGCGCGGTCGGCCTCGGAACCGGTGGCGGCGTCGGCCGTCCACTGGTTCAGCACGATGCCCAGTTGCGCCGTGCCGCCCGCCTCGCGCATGGCGCGCATGGCCAGTCCGTGCGACAGCAGCAGGTGGTGCGAGACCTGAATCGACTGCTTCAGGTCGGTCACGCCCGGCGCGAACTGGGCGTTGCCGTAGCCGAGGTTGGCCGTGCACCACGGTTCGTTGTGGGTGGCGATCGCCTCGATGCGGTTGCCGAAGCGGCGCGCCACTTCATGCGCGTAGTCGGCGAAGCGGTGCGCGGTGTCGCGGTTCAGCCAGCCGCCATCTTCCTGCAGGCCTTGCGGCAGGTCCCAGTGGTAGAGGGTGGCGTGCGGGCGGATGTTCTTTTCCGCCAGCGCGTCGAGCAGGCGGTCGTAGAAGCCGAAGCCGGCCTCGTTCCAGGCGCCCTTGCCATCCGGCTGGACGCGCGCCCAGGCCATCGAGAAGCGGTAGGCGTCCACGCCCAACGAAGCCATGATGGCGACGTCTTCGCGGTAGCGGTGGTAATGGTCGCAGGCGACAGTGCCGTCGCTGCCATCCTTGATGTTGGCCTTGTTCTTGCAGAAGGTGTCCCAGATCGACGGGCCCTTGCCGTCGACGTCGTGCGCGCCTTCGATCTGGAAGGAGCTGGTGGCCACGCCCCAGGTGAAGTCGGATGGGAAGTCGTTGTGAAAGTCGAAGTCGGGACTCTTGGTCATGGAAATCTCTAATCGCGGGGCGAACCCGCGTAAAAAACAAAAAGCAGGCCCGGGGGAGTGGGCCTGCGGTGCTGCGGCTCAGAAATCGAAGCCGGTGTTGATGCCGACGGTGCGCGGCGGCTTGTACTGCGCCAGCCACGGACCGAAGCTGTTGAAGGCGCTGGTCTTGATCTTCTTGTCGCTCACGTTGCGGACAAAAGCGTCGACCCACCATTTGTCCTGCTGGTAGCGCAGGCCGACGTCCGCGCTGGCATAGGCTTTCTGGCGGTCTTCCGGTCCGAGGTCGAACACGCTCAGGCGCACCTCGTCCTCGTAGCGCGCCGTGATGCGCGGCACGATGCTGCCGCCGTTGGCCAGGCGGAAGGTGTGCTGGTACTGGACCGTGGCCGAGAACTTCGGCGCGTGCGGCAGTTTGTTGCCGGTGACGTCGAGGCAGTTCGCGATGCGCGGATCGACCGTGCACGGCGGCAGCGCGTAGTCGTTCGAGCCGGCGATCAGGTGACCGAGCTTGGTGTCGAGCACGGCCAGCGCGATCGACAGGCGGCCGTCCCGCGCGACGCGGGCGGCGATCTCGGTTTCCAGGCCGTACACCTCGGCGCCGTCGGCGTTCTCGATGGCCAGGCCACGGCTGCCGTCCGCGAAGCTGACCGGCGAATTGAACTGGAAGTCCTTGAAGTCCATGTAGAACAGCGCGTTGTTGATGCGCAGGGCGCCGTCCAGGAAGGTGCTCTTCGAGCCGATCTCGTAATTGGTCAGCGTCTCGGGCTGGTAGGGCAGGCCGCGGTCCTGCACGCCGCCCGACTTGTAGCCGGTGGACACGCTGGCATAGACCATATTGTTGCGGTTGATGTCGTAGTTCAGGCGCACCAGGCCGGTGGCCTTGTTGTCGCTGTAGCGGCCGTCGTTCGGCACACCTTCGACGTAGCCGTTGACCGGGTCGCGCGGGTCGATGTGCGGGTTGAGCGGCACTTGCGGCGCGCTGGCGTCATTGCCCCAGGTGTAGCCGCGCCCACCGGTGTGGACGCGCTTGTCGTGGGTGTAGCGCACGCCGCCGGTCAGGTGCCAGGCATCGGTAATGTTCCAGGTGGCCTGGCCGAACACGGCCGAGGTGTCCACGGTCTGCTTCGGCTGGATGAAGGAGCCCTGCCAGTTCACGGCGCCGTCCGGGGTGCCTCTCATGCCGGCGATGTCGAAGCGGACGTCGTTCTTCTCGTTGCCATAATAGGCGCCGACCTGCCAGTCGACCTTGCGCGTGCCGGTCGACTGCAGCAGCAGCTCGTGGCTGTGGCTCTTGTAGTTGGAGTCGACCGTGGTGTGTTCCTGGAAGATGCCGCCGGTGGTGATCGAGGTCGGGACGACGGTGCCGCCATCCTGGTCGAAGCGCATGTCGCCGCTGTACTTGGACCAGCCGGCCACGTACTGCAGCGCCACGTCGGGGCTGATGTCCCAGCTCAGGCGGCTGCGCACGTTGTGGCTGTCGCGGTCGATCCACGGGGCGCTGTCGGACAGGGTCGACCAGTGCTTCTTGCCCGCGCGCGGGACCTGCATCAGGTTGGCGCTCGGGGTGCCGCGGTCGATGAATTTTTCATAGGCGATGTCCCAGCGCACGTTGGGCGCCAGTTGCCACAGCAGCGACAGGCGCGCCGCGCTCTGGTCCTGAGCGCTGTACTTGTCACCGCCCAGGACGAAGTGGTTCGGGTTGATCGGACGGAAACCGGCCGGATCGGCGCCGGAAGCCAGATAGGCGGCGCGTTGCGACTCGACCGACGGGTTCTGGAAGCGCTGGTAGTCGACGTAGCCGTCGTGGCGCTCGTGCACCACGGCGAAGCGCAGCGCGGCATTGTCGGCGAGCGGGATGTTGACCGCGCCACGCACGCCCAGGCGGTTGTAGTCGCCGATGCCGCCCTCGAGGTAGCCGGCGCTGCTGTTCAGTTCCGGCTTGACAGTCTGGATGTTGACCGCGCCGACGGTGGAGTTGCGCCCCCACAGCGTGCCTTGCGGGCCGCGCAGCACCTCGATGCCCTCGACGTCGAACAGCAGCGCGGTGGCGCCTTCGGCGCGCGGCGAATAGACGTTGTCGACGAAGGACGCCACTTCGGGGTCGGCATATTCGGTCTTGGCGCTGTCGTTGCCGATGCCACGCAGGGTCATGGTGGTGACGCCGTGGTCGCCCTGGGCGGTGGCCTGGAACCCCGGCACCAGCGCCACCACGTCGAGCATGGTCTGCACGTGGTTGTCCTGCAGGGTGGCGGCGCTGAGCGCGGTGACCGCGATCGGGGTGCGCTGCAGCGAGGTCGAACGCTTGGTGGCGGTGACCTTCACTTCGGCGATCTGGCCGTTGTCGACCACCGCGGGCGGCGTGGCGGCGGCAGCGGATGCCGGGTCGGATGCGCTCTGGGCCTGGGCGCTGCCGATGCCGGCGAGCAGGGTCAGGATGGCGAGGCGGATGGGGGTGGACGACGAAGTGCGCACTGCGGCCCCCACGGGCGTAGTCATGGTCATTGCTTGTCTCCGAGTATTGTTTTATGCGTACATCGTGGGCGCTGAGAGCGCTAACAAATGGATCGCGAGAAATCGATTTCATAAATTGTGAAAACGGTTTCATAGTAATTTCGTCCGTAAAAAAATGTCAATGAGAATTTGTGAACACGCTTGCCGGGTTTGTTGCATCTCAACGACGACCCTTCGATGAAAAGGGTGTCATGCCGCCGCGCGTTCTATCCTTTCCGGGTGAGTATCGGTGATATACTTCAAGCAACTATCTGCCTTGTATGAGTCCGGAACGCATCATGAAAAACGTCGAGAGCAGCACCAGCACCCTGTACCAGGTCGCCAGCGCTGCCGGCGTCTCTCCCGCCACGGTATCGCGCTTCCTGAACGGCACCGCCAAGGTGTCCGAAGACAAGCGGCGCACCATCGAGCGCGTCATCGATGAGCTGAACTACAAGCCGAACCGCCTGGCGCAAAGCCTCAAGATCGGCAGCACCCGCACCATCGGCGTGCTGACCCAGTCGTTCGAGAGCGGCTACTTCAACCGTGCGATGGTCGGCATCGAGGATGCGGTCAAGGCGTCCGGCTATGCGCTCCTGATCATGAGCGGGCACTGGCATGCCGACGAAGAAGCCGAGCGGGTCGAGCTCCTGATCGGGCGCCGCGTCGACGGCGTGGCGATCCTGACCGGGAACATGAGCGACCAGCAGATCCTCGATTTCTCGAAGCGGGTGCCGATCGTCGCCTTCGGGCGCGACGTCCAGGGCGCGCGCGCCCACGGCTTTTGCCTCGACAACTACCGCGGCGCCTGCGAGGCGGTGGAATACCTGATCGCGCAAGGCCACCGCCGCATCGCCCACATCGCCGGTCCGGACGACCACCGCGACGCGCGGGCGCGCCTGGCCGGCTACCACGACACCCTGGCCAAGCACCGGATCGAGGCCGATCCGCGGCTGGTGGTGGCGGGCGACTTCAGCGAATCCGGCGGCTTGCTGGCGCTGAATGGGCTGCTGGCCGCCAACCAGCGCTTCAGCGCGATCTTCGCGGGCAATGACCTGATGGCATATGGGGCGCGGCTGGCCCTGTACCGGCGCAATATCCGGGTGCCCGAAGACATCTCGCTGGTCGGCTTCGACGACCTGGAAAGCTCGATGTATACGACGCCGCCCCTGACCACGGTGCGCCAGCCGCTGTACGACGCCGGGATCGGCATCGGACGCCGCATGCTGGCGATGCTCGCGCACGAGCAGCCGGAAGGCGAGGTGCCGCAACTGAGCCTGATCGTGCGGGAATCCGTCAGATTGCTGTGAGCCGGGCGCAGGCGCCCGGTTACATCCGGTAACATGTAGCTGGAAATATAGCTTGCTATTAAATAGTGAGCTATGTAATATCCTTTCCATGGCAGCGCCGAACGGACCAGCAAACGGGTCGGCGGCCAGGGCAGCAATGCATCATCGACAGCATTATCAAGGCTTTTAAATAGTGCACTATAAAATAGTGCTTTAGTAAACCTGGTGGCAAGCGCCGCCAACAATGACAAGGAGTTTTATCATGGCAATCGACAAAGTCCTCTACCGTGCAAGCGCCACCGCCTCGGGCGGCCGCGAAGGCCGCGCCGTTTCCCCGGATGGCGTGCTGGACGTGAAACTGACCACCCCGAAGGAACTGGGCGGGGCCGGCCTGCCAGGGACCAACCCCGAACAGCTGTTCGCGGCCGGCTATTCGGCCTGCTTCCTGGGCGCGATGAAATTCGTCGCCGCCCGCGACAAGCTGACCATCTCCCCGGACGTGTCGGTGGAGGGCAGCGTCGGCATCGGTCCGATCCCGACCGGTTTCGCCATCGACGTCGTCCTCAAGATCAGCTTGCCCGGCGTGCCGGCCGATGAAGCGCAAACCCTGGTCGACCGCGCGCATATCGTCTGCCCTTACTCGAACGCTACCCGCGGCAATATCGATGTGACCCTGCAACTGGTGTGATGCGCCGCTCCCCGGGTAGCCGGGGAAAGGGGAACCTGCCAATACGCCGTTCGCCAGACTGAATTGGTAGCGTACGATTTAATCGTGAATATGGTCAGTCTGTCGCCACTGTCGCCAAATGATCCGTTTATGCGCCGAACTGAAAAAGCACCTGGCCCATAAAGTGCGTTAGCCCCCTGATCGGGCCGCCTGAGGGCGGCCTTTTTTGCGCCGTCAGGCGGGCCGATCAGTGTCTCTGATGCCGGTGGATTTAACAATTGGGGAAATATTCCCCGGCTGGAGGGAAGCAATTAACAGCGATCCACGATCATGAACACGGGCCGGTCACGGCAGCGTTCGCATTGATTGAGTCATACGTCGTGGCACACCACGTTCACGCCGTTTTTGGAAGAAATATGCTGCATTGCAGCGATTTGAGCTATCTGTCCGATGCTAACGTTCTCGGCAATAAATGGTTACATATGTCGCTAAATCCTTACTTCTCCATGCGAAAGCAGTGTTTATTTAGCACGTTTTCATGTGCGCCTGGCAAGTAAGTTGTCATCTTTGCGTCAGCGCAATACAACGGTACGATATATTTTTCCGCACGGAAAACCAAAGCGAAAAAAGGGTTTAGAATTGCCGTCCATCAGCTTCCTGACGTAAATATTTCAGACACGTTCGGGCTGTAAAAAGCACTCTGGCAATTACTTTATATCTCAAGAAATTTAACAATTCGCGCTTCCATGCAAACCACTGCTTCTGTTTCACGTCGTTCGTCTTCCGTACTCGTACAAGCCCAGCTGTTCTCGCTACCGGTCGTATTCGCCCTGTTCGGTCTGATCATGGGCTCGTGGGCCGGCCGCATTCCGGCCTTGGCTGCTGGCGTCAACATCTCGCATGCGGCGCTGTCGATGGTGTTGCTGTGCGGCGGCCTGGGCGCCGTGATCTCGTATCCGATCTCGTCGTTCCTGATGGGCCGGTTCGGCGCGCGCAAGACGCTGATGATGTCGGGACTGGCCCTGCTGTGTGTCCTGGTCTCGATCGGCATGGCGCCGGACGTGTCGCGCCTGATGATGGCAGTCCTGATGCTGGGCATCACCGCCAGCACCTTCGACGTCGCCATGAACTCGGCCGCCGCCCGCCGCGAAAAAGCGAGCGGCAAGTCGGAAATGTCGCGCCTGCACGGCCTGTGCTGCGCCGGCGGCCTGGTGGGCGCCACCCTGGGCAGCCTGATGGCCAGCATGAAGATCGCGCCGGCCACCCACTTCCTGATGCTCGCCGGTCCGCTGGCCGTGTTGCTGTGGCTCGCCGTCAATCTGCTGGAAGCGGATGAAGCCGGCGTCAAGGTCGAGAAGAAGAAGTTCGCGCTGCCGCGCGGCCCGCTGGTCCTGCTGGGTCTGCTGGGCTTCTTCGGTTCGATGGCCGAAGGCAGCATCGCCGACTGGAGCGGCCTGTTCCTGAAAGAGCACTTCGGTGCGTCGGACGGCCTGGCGCCGCTGGCACTGTCCTCGTTCTCGGTGATGATGCTGATGTCGCGCATGGTCGGCGACAAGATGAAGGAACGCCATGGGGCCAAGCGCCTGGTGACCCTGGGCGGACTGGTCGCGGCGTCGGGCCTGTTCTTCGCGGTGCTGGCGCCGAACGCCTACGTCGCCCTGGGCGGCTTCGCGATCGCCGGCGTCGGCCTGGCCCTGGTGTTCCCGTTCGTGTTCAGCGCCGCCGGCGCGCAGGGCCCGGCAGCCCTGGCGGCGGTGGCCAGCATGGCCTACAGCGGTAGCCTGATGGGACCGCCGGCAATCGGTGCGGTCGCCCACTTCGTCGGCATGCAGGCAGCCATCGCCTACGTCGGCGGCCTGTCCCTGGTGATCGCCATGGTGGCGTGCCGCACCCGCCTGCTGAAGTAACCGGTTTGGCGGCCTGGCTGGCCGCCGGCATGTTCACAACGCAGACGCGTCCGCAAGGGCCGTCTGCGTCGTCGTTGGCGCTGTCTGGATCAGCCGGCGACCCGCTTGAGCCACTCGCGCGGCGAGGCGCCCATCATCGTCGTGAAGGCGCGCGTGAACGTGGATGGGCTGGTGTAACCCGTGCGGCTGCTGACCTGCTTGACCGGCATGCCTTCGCGCAGCAGGCGCGTGCCGACGCCGATGCGCCAGCGTGTCAGGTATTCGCCAGGCGGGACCCCCATCACGTCGCGGAAGCGCTCGGTGAACGCGGCGCGCGACATGCAGGCGACCTGGGCCAGCGATTGCAGGCTCCATGGTTCTTGCGGCCGCTCGTGGATGGCTGCCAGCGCCAGGGACAACTGGCGGTCGGACAGCCCGGCCAGCAAGCCCACCGACAGCCTGCCGTTGTCGAATTCGCGGCGGATGACCTGGATCAGCAGCACATCGCACAGGCGGTCGACGATCATGTCTGAACCATGGTCTTCCTTGCCCGCTTCGTCGAACAGAAGGTCCATTGTGCTGCGCAGCCCATCGATTTCCGCAAGGGGAATGACCAGGCACGATGGCAGCACGCGCGCCAGCGGATTGCTCAACCCGTCCTGGAACGTGATGTGCGCGCACAGCAGATTGGCGGATTGGCCGGGACGCACCTGCAGGGCGTGGTTATCGCCGCGCGGATAAAACAGCAGGCTCGGCTCCGTGATGCTGACGACGCCACCGTCGTCATGCACGAAGTCCACCGTTCCGGAGCGCACCAGGTGTAGTTGCCCCGAGGTCCCATTTCCGATGAAACGATTGCCGTCGCAAAACGTGCCGTTGTAGAAAATACGGGCGTTGAAGGACTGACGACCAACCATCGATGACAACTTATCCATAAACATTTAATTTCGACTGAGTGACAGCTATTCTGGACGAGTGACGGGTTTCTGCGTGGAACTTGATGAAAATTCACGCGAAATACAACGCTTGTCGGCAATCGCCTTGTTACCTATTCACTCCATTAACAATCAACGCATCAAGCACGTGACCACCGCCGTGGTCGGCGTGCTGATCCTGCTGCCACCGCCGTTGGCGCCACCGGTTTCATACCACCCAACGCGCGGTATACTTGCTTGAAAACCTCGCTCTTCGCCCAGCCAACCAGCAAACTGCTGTATCCAGCATCGAACTGCGCATGGAGATGAAACACAGCCGTATCCTGCAGGCATTGCAACATAACCCGGAAAACCGGTTTGCGGCGCTTCATGGCCGTCCGCTATCGGTTCATAGTCAGTTCATGACGAACAATGGTGAAGCATTGCGCAAGGAGATCGCCAACGTGCGCGACAGTGTCGGTTATTCCGACACAAGGCAAGTGCTCGGACACTGGGCCGACCAGGCAAATCACATGCTGGGAAGAAGATCAATTCGGTCTGGGTGAGTCACCAGTACGGCCACATCCCCGCCGCCCGTTGCCTGCTGGGTTCGGCGCCGGTGAGCAAGGTGCGCGCATGTTGCAGCACGACGGTGGCGCGCTCGGCGCCGGGATCCCAGATGCAGCGGTGACGCTGGCGGTCGAGCGGCGCCCAGCGCGCGATGTCGGCCTTGCTGAAGATGACCACGCTGTTCAATCCCAGCCCGGCCGCGATGTGCGACACCCCGGTGTCGTTGCAGATCAGCAGCCGTGCACGGCTCAGCAGGGCCGCCATGGCGCCGATCGAGAGCGGGGCGGCGGCGATGATGGCCGGCACATGCATGCGATCGGCGACCGCCTGCGCGAGCGGCGCTTCGTCGGCTGATCCGGTCAGGACGATGCGCATGCCGAACTCGTCGGCAAGCTGGTCGGCCACCCTGGCGAAGCGTTCCGGCGGCCAGCAGGTGTCGCGCTGGCGCGCTCCCGGGTGCACGCAGATATAGCTGCCCGGCTCGAGGCCTGCCGCCAGGCCGCTGGCGGCAAGCTCGTCCTCGTCTTCACGCAGGATCGGGAACTCGAGGTGCGTGTCGGTCACCGGCGCCCCGAGTTGGCCGACCAGGTGCAGCAGGCGTTCCGGTTCGGCGCCTGTTTCGGGGTAGGGAACGAGAACGGTCTTTTCGGTGATCAATGGCTTGCCGCGGCAGTGGCCCGCCATCGCCGTCGCCCCGAAGCCGGAAACGATGTGGTTCGCGATGTCGCCGCTGCCGTGCAGCTGCACGGCCAGGCTGAATTCGCGCGCGCACACCGTGGCATAGAACGGGGGCAGGTCGTCATGGTGCACGGTTTGCTCAGGCAGTAGGGGATGGCCGGGAAAAGACAGGAACTCGTCCAGGTAGGCGGGAAAGCGCCGGACGAATTGCACCGCCCATGGCAGGCCGACCAGGGCGATGTGGGCCTTGGGCAGGGCGCTGCGCAAGGCGCGCAGCGCCGGGACCGCGCACAGCATGTCGCCGACATGCAGCGCACGGAACACCACGACCGAGTGGACAGGAAGGCGATGCAGCAATGGTCGCCGGAGCATGGCTCTTTCTCCTCTCAACATCGTTTTTCATCGCGGCGAATTCTTGTCGTTCGCCGATTGCCCTTCTCCTTGCATCAAACCTCTTGCTCGCCATGCCATGCCTTGCGCGCAAAGGCCGTGCCCGCATCAGGCCAGCAAGCGGTCGAGCACATTGCGCGTGATGCGTTCGACGCGGCGGTCGCGCGGCCCGTCAATGACGTGCGCCCAGTCGGTGGTCCCGGCCGAGAACACGGCGCCGCCGCGCTGGTAGATGCCCAGAGTGGCGGCGTGGATGCCTTCGCAGGCGGCGTGCCACTCGCGCGAAGGAAGATCTTGCCAGTGGCGGTCGAGGTGGCATGCCGCCAGCACCTGGTAGCTGTGCGGCGTGCCGGCGCGATGGCACAAGGCGGACAGGGTCGCCTTGCCGCTGTCGTGGTCGAAGGCGGCGAGCGGCGCGCCGTCGCAGGCAGGGCCGGCAAGGGGCGGCCAGGTGTCGTGGCCGAAGTGCTCGCCCTGCGCCAGGTAGACACCGGAACACATGGGTAGGCCCAGCGCCAGCGCGTAGTCGGGCCAGTGCCAGTCGTCGGCCGGGCCTTCATCGACGGCATGCTTGCCGGGCAGCCGGTCGCTGCGCATCCCGGGCTCGAAGCCATCGCCCCAGCGGTAGAGCGCGGCGCGAAAGCGCGGCCGGTCGGTCGACGCCTGCAGCTGCAGGCGAGCGCCGGGCCGGATGCTGGCATGACGTGGGTAGCCGCGGATCATGCCGGCAACCCGGGTTCTTGGCGCTTCATGACGAGGTAGGGCGGCATGGCCAGGCCGTGCAGGGGCAGGCGCCGGAAGGCGGCGACGGCCTCTTGCGGCGTCTCGATCAGGGGCTCGTGCCTGCCGCACAGGGAGGCGCCCAGCAGCACCGGCACCCCGGTGCGCACTTCGAAGCCGGCCAGCAGGGCGCGCAGCACCGGATCGTCGCTCGGGCCGACCGTCTGCAGGCGCGCGCTGCCGTCGACATGGGTGACCGCCGCCAGCAGCGGCATCACGCTGCTGCGCACCGGCACCGCGAACTGCATGAAGGGCGATGGCGCCCGCAGGTCGAAATACTGGGACGCGCGCTCTTCGGCCACCATGGGAGCGAAGGGGCGGAACCACTCGCGTTCCTTGACGCGGACGTTGATCCAGTCGCGCATGCGCTCGCGGCGCGGATCGGCCAGGATGCTGCGGTGGCCAAGCCCGCGCGGGCCGAATTCGCTGCGGCCCTGGTACAGGCCGACGACCCGCCCCGAACACAGCAGGTCGAGCATGCGCGCGCACAGGGCGTCGCGCCCGCGCGGATGCTCGACGATCAGGTCGCTCGCGCCATCGAGCGCCGCCTCGATGTCGGCCAGCTGGGGCGCCGGACCGAGATAGTCGTGGGTCCAGCGAAAGTCGACGCTGCGGCCGGCCAGCTCGAGCAGGCCATAGAGGGCGCAGCCGAGGGCGGCGCCGGCCGCGCCCGGCGCCGGCGGCACGAACATGCGGCGGAACGGACCCTCGCGCAGCAGGCGCGCATTGGCCGCGCCATTGAGGGCGGCGCCGCCGGTGAGGCACAGGTCGTCCAGGCCGGTGCGCCCGTGCAGCCAGCGGGCCAGCGCCAGCAGCGCGTCTTCGAAAGCGCGCTGGCCGGCCGCCGCCAGGTTGGCGCAGTCGGTGAAGCTGGCCTTGGGCGAGCCGAAGCCGAAGCGGAACCGGTCGGCGTCTTCGAGCAGCGCCGGCCAGGCGCGCGGGATGGCGACCTGCATGCCGTCGACCTCGAGGGGCGGCAGGCCGAGCGCGTGCGGATCGCCGTAGGGCGCCAGGTCGGTCACCTTGCCTTCGTTGCCCTGGCCCGGGAACAGCGCCTGGGTGAGCCGGGCGTAGAACATGCCGAGTCCGGCGGCGTGCCGGTCGCCATCGGTCTCCAGTTGCCGGCCGATGCAGGCGATGCGTTCGCGGTCGACGCGATGGCAGGAGGCGACTTCGCGCCGCCCGTCGGCCCCCAGGCTGCCGCGGCCACCCACGACCATCACCGCCGCTTCGCGAAAAGGGGATGGGTGGAAGGCGCCAACCGCCTGCGCCAGGTGCCGTGGGATGCGGGCGCGCCGCGCGCCGCGGGCGAAGGCGAGCACGCGGTCGCCGTCGTCGCCGGCCACCGTGTCGTCCACCGCGCCGGAGGCATGGCATTCGACCAGCACGTCGAGCGGTCGTTCGAGCCCGGACAGGTGGGGCAGGTAGAACGCCTCCATGTCGCCCGGTTCTCCCGGGTGGTGCTTGTGGCGCGTGAGGCGCTCTTTCTGGATGGCCCATTGCACGTGTGAGCCGTGCATGAGACAGACGCTCGCATGCCGGTCGCGGTTTATGCCGAGCACAACGGGGGTATCGTCCATCGTCTTCTCCTGGTCAGCGCAGCGGCGGATCGGTGGGTTGAACACCGGGGGCGAACGCCGGTGTCGTAGGGCGGATAACAGCTGCCGCCAGCGTGCGGTAGTCAGCCACTGGTTGTCAGCCACTGGTAGTCAGCCATTGGTAGTCAGCCATTCTTTGAGCGCGACTGTTCAGGATTAGTTCGCGGCCACGCGGCGAATTCGGCCAGCCGGGCCGGGCCGGCCGCGCCGCGCCGCGCCGGCGCCGGTACGTCGTCCGGAAAGGCGGTATCATCCTTGGACTCCGGCCACCATTCTTCCGACCATGCTCCAGACGCCTGCCACCTTCACGCCGCTGTTCGCGCCGCATCCCGACCCGGAACCCTTGACCTTCCTGTTCCACAAGGGGCAGCTGCTGGTGCGCGAAGACGGGCCGGCATTGCCGGACGCGGCGGCCCTGGAACGCATGGGCGTGGCGCCCGGCACGCTGCAGCCGCTGGGCCTGCTGGACGGACGGTATTGCCAGGCCGGCTGGTTCGACCTGGAACCGGCGCTGCCGCCGGGCCACGCCTGGCGCGGCCTGCGGGCGTTGTTCGGGGTGATCGACGAGGCGCTGGTGGGCGTCGCGGGACGTGCGGCGCAAGTGGCTGAATGGGCGCGCACCCATCGCTTCTGCGGCGTGTGCGGCAGCGGCACCGTGCTGGCCATCGGCGAGCGCTGCTACAAGTGCGTCAATTGCGGCCACGCGGCCTACCCGCGCATCTCGCCGGCCATGATGGTGCTGATCCGCAAGGGCGACTCGGTGCTGCTGGCCAAGCACCTGCAGCACGCGACGCAGCGCTTCGTGCCGCTGGCCGGTTTCCTGGAAGCGGGCGAGTCGATCGAGGAAGCGATCCACCGCGAGGTGTTCGAAGAGGTGGGCCTGCGGGTGCACAACCTGCGCTACTTCGCCAGCCAGTCGTGGCCGTTCCCGCATTCGCTGATGCTGGCCTTCACGGCCGACTACCTCGACGGCGAGATCCGGGTCGACACCAGCGAGATCGCGGAGGCGCGCTGGTTCGGGCCGGATGACGAATGGCCGGAGCGGGTGCCGCAGATGTCGATCTCGAGCGTCCTGATGGACGCCCATCGCCCGCCCGGCCGCTAGTGCTCAGGAGCGCACCGGCGGACGCATTCAGGGAAGCGGGATCAGGGCCGGGTCGGCGCCACCACCACGGTCACGCCATCCGGCGCGCGGGCGGTGGCCGGCGCCGGCGCCATGACCTGTTCGGCATTGAGCGGGGCCGGCTTGGCGCCGGTGCTGCGCAGGTTGATCGCGCGCTGCAGGATGTCGAACCAGAACGGCGCGCCGAACAAGGTGGTGCTGGCGGTGACCAGCCAGCCCGAGGCCTGCAGCGCGAAATCGGCATCGAGCACCGGAGGAAAGGCTTGCCAGCCGATCGGCAGCACCCACAGCTGGGCCATCACGTCGGCGTCCAGCCCGTCGGGCACGGCGGTGATGTGGGCGGCCATGGCGGGATGCTGCCACAGGATCTGGAACAGGTGGATGCTGTCGATGTTGAACAGGATCGCCAGCAGTAGCGAGACCAGGAACGAGATCAGCAGCTGGCGCCGCTTGTAGACGCCGGACAGGCGTTCCATGGCGGTTTCGAACCAGCCGGCAAGGGCCGCCTGGAAGCGCTGCAGGTCGCCGCCCGCCTGCTGGTACAGCGTTTGCAGGGTGCGCCGCAGCTGGGGGTCGGGAACGGCGGCGATGTCGGCCTCGAGCGAGCCGTGGCTGCCGCGGATGGCGTCGATCAGCGCGATCGCGAAGTTGGCCGGTTCGATGTAGGATGGACGGAGCCGGGCGGGCAGGCGTGCGCCGGGATCGAGCCCACCGGCGCGCGGGTTGACCAGCGGATGCGCATACAGCACCCGCGCCGTGGCGTCGAAGCGGGGATCGTTCAGCATGCGCTTGACGGCGTCCTGCAGCATGCCGGCGCGCAGCCGGAAGCTTGCCGCCAGGGCTTCCTGCAACGTGGTGACGACCAGCGCCAGGGTGCCGTAGCAAAATGCCAAGCCGATGGCGACTTCCAGAACCGTGCTGCCGAACATAGCGCTCTCCCAGGCTGGAACCACGCTCAACGCTAAGCTAACCGTGTGATATAGGATTTAATTTTCCTCAAGAATAAGGCGGCCGGCAGCCGGCCACAGTGCTTCCCTATATACTTGCGGCAATCGTTTTTTTAAGGTGCACCATGTCTGACAAAGAAGCTTTCACCGAACACGACTGGCGTCGTCTCCTGACCAGCCTGGGCGAAAATCCGGAACGTCCGGGCCTGGTCGAAACGCCGGCGCGCGTCGCGAAAGCCTGGAAACACTGGACCTCGGGCTACGACCAGGATCCAGTGGAAGTGCTCAAGGCGTTCGAGGATGGCGCCGAGGAATACAATGAATTGATCGTGGTGCGCGGCATCCCGGTCTACAGCCATTGCGAACACCACCTGGCGCCGTTCTTCGGCAAGGCCACCGTCGGCTACCTGCCGAACGGGAAGATCGTGGGCCTGTCGAAGCTGACCCGCCTGGTGGACATCTTCTCCAAGCGGCTGCAGGTGCAGGAACGCATGACGATGCAGATCGCCAATGCGCTGATGGAGGTGCTGGAACCGAAGGCCGTCGGCGTCGTCGTCAAGTGCCGCCATATGTGCATGGAGAGCCGTGGCATCCGCGCCATCGGCGAAGAAACCATCACCTCGACCCTGCTGGGCGAGCTGCAACCGAACCTGGCGCTGCGCACCGAGTTCCTGGCACTGGCACGCGACTGAGATTCCGGGAACAGGTTGCCGTGTAAATACAACGGGAACCTGTTCCAGATCAGGACCTCCAAGTTGTTTTGGAGGTCAATATGGATCGTCCAGCCTATCCCAGCGATATTACTCGTGAGCAGTTCGAGGTGATACGCCCCATGCTCGAGGCGGCCCGGCGCAAGACGCGTCCGCGCAAGCATGATCTGTACGATGTGTTCTGCGCCGTGCTGTACTTCCTGCATACCGGCTCCACCTGGCGCGCAATGCCGGCCGGCTATCCCCCCTGGCGTACCGTGCACGAGTATTTCACGCAGTGGACCATGCAGCGCGAGAATGGCCAGTCGCTGCTCGAAAGCGTGCTGGAGAAAGCGGGACGGCAGGAAGAACTCGCCCAGTTGCGCTCCTTGCTACACAAACGCTAGGCACAGCCTGGGGTGCTGTCACCTTTTTGTCACATTCTGTTGCACTTTGCCAAAGGTGCACAAGAATGGATGGGCTAAGCTATGAAAAAAGTTATCAATCTTTCATCAATAGCCCTGCGCCATGTTCGAGCACGTCAATCTGATCCTGTTTTCTGTCCTGAATGCCCACGCTGAGCTGACTGGCTGGCAATTGCTGGGGGCGGTGTTCGCGGCCGAATGGCTGATTTTCCTTGTGCCTTTTTCCCTGGTGCTGCTGTGGGCCAGCGGAACGGGGCCGCGGCGCGAGGTGGCGCTGCGCGCCTTCCTGGCGGCGGCCTGTGCGCTGACGCTGAACGCCATGATCGGCCACCTGTGGTACAGCCCGCGTCCTTTCGTGGCCGAGGTCGGCCATACCTTCCTGCTGCATGCCCCCGACAGCTCCTTCCCCAGCGACCACGCGACCAGCATCTTCTCGGTGGCGCTGGTGCTGGCCTTCAGCCGCGTGCCGCTGGCGCGCAGCCTGGGACTGGTGATGCTGCCGCTGTCGCTGGTCGTGGCCTGGTCGCGCGTCTATCTCGGCGTGCATTGGCCGAAAGACATGATCGGGGCCTTGCTGGTGTCGGGCGGCTTTGCGCTGCTGGCCTATACGCCGTTGGCGCAGGCCGCCTGCGCCCGGGCGTTGCCGGCGCTCGAGCTGGTCTATCACCGGCTGCTGGCGCTGCCGATCGGGCGCGGCTGGCTGCGGCCCTGATTACTCGCCGGTCGACGCTTCCGGCTTTTCAAAGGTGAGCTTGTCGTCGTCGCCGAGTGCGAAGATTCCCAGCGGCAGGCCGGTGACGGCGTCGGCATCCGGCGCCTGCCGTTCGGTGCAGCCGGTGGTGTCGATCTGCCAGGCCTGGTCGTCGGCGCGCAAGGTATAGATGTTGTTGCCGTTGCCGAACAATTCTACCTGCAAACCCGACAGCCATACCGAACCCAGCTCGAGCTGGCGCTGGCATTCCGGCAGGCGCGACATGATCACGCGCAACGTTCCCTCCTTGGCCCAAAAGGTGTCTTTCTCGACCCTGACCGTGATCGCGTGATCGGTATTGGGATCGATGGAATAGGTGGCCGTCTCGAGGAAGCAGCCGCTCAGCAGCAGCGGAGCCAGGAGGACGAGGGAAAGGCGCATCGGCAGTGTCATTGTTCATTCATGCAACAGTGTGGTGTGCCGAGTATAGCAATAGCGATACAGGCGGGGCCGATTCAGGCGGACAGCGCGGATTGTCGTTTTGCGCGATCATGCGCCGCATGGACCACAACGACTATGAATTGCTCGGCGCTACGGACCAGCTTCGTCCGGCGGATGGCCGCCCCGTGAAGATGTGGACCAGGGGCGTGC
Organism: Massilia sp. UYP34; assembly: GCF_056279385.1. Classification (NCBI taxonomy): domain Bacteria; kingdom Pseudomonadati; phylum Pseudomonadota; class Betaproteobacteria; order Burkholderiales; family Oxalobacteraceae; genus Massilia; species Massilia sp. UYP34. Next base: position 742,513 of record NZ_JBWBRF010000001.1, read on the forward strand.
CGGCCGAGCCTGGCGCGAAGGAACAGTTGTCGGCACTGGCGCAACTGCCATTCGTCTTCCACCACGTCGCCGTCATGCCCGACGTCCATATTGGCAAGGGATCGACGATCGGCAGCGTGATTCCGACCCTGGGGGCCGTGATCCCGGCCGCGGTCGGCGTCGACATCGGTTGCGGCATGATGGCTGCCAAGACCACCCTGCGCGCCGGCGACCTGCCCGACAATCTGGGCAAGCTGCGCAGCGCCATCGAGCAGGCGGTGCCGCATGGCATGTCGCCGAAGACGCGACACGCCCGGGGCCGCGACGCCGGTTCCTGGGACAACCCGCCGCCGGCCGTCGATGCCGGCTGGGCCAGGCTCAAGAGCGAGTTCGACGAGATCTGCCGCAAGTACCCCAAGCTGCGCCATGCGAACCACTACAAGCACCTGGGCACCCTGGGCAGCGGCAATCACTTCGTCGAGGTCTGCCTGGACGAGGAAAACTTCGTCTGGCTGATGCTGCATTCCGGCTCGCGCGGCGTGGGCAATGCGATCGGCACCCATTTCATCGAGCTCGCGCGCCAGGACATGCGGCGCCACATGGTCAACCTGCCGGACCAGGACCTGGCCTATCTCGAAGAAGGCACCCGGCACTACGACGACTACGTCGAGGCGGTCGGCTGGGCCCAGAAGTTCGCGCGCATCAACCGCGAAGTCATGATGCAGAACCTGATCGGCGCGGTGCGCAGCGTGATCAGGAAGCCTTTCGAGACGCATGTAGAAGCGGTCAATTGCCACCATAACTACGTGCAGCGCGAGCGCCACTTCGGCAAGGACGTCTTGATCACGCGCAAGGGTGCGCTGTCCGCGCGTGAAGGCGAGCTGGGCATCATTCCCGGCTCGATGGGCGCACGCAGCTTCATCGTGCGCGGCAAGGGCAATCCAGAAAGCTTCCACAGCTGCAGCCATGGCGCGGGTCGCGTGATGAGCCGCACCGAAGCCAGGCGCCGCTTCACGGTGGCCGACCAGGAGCGCGCCACGCGCGGGGTCGAATGCCGCAAGGACGAAGGCGTGATCGATGAAATCCCGATGGCCTACAAGGACATCGACGCCGTCATGCACGCCCAGCGCGAGCTGGTCGACGTGGTCCACACCCTCAAGCAGGTGGTGTGCGTGAAGGGCTGAGCCTCCCATCTTCCACCAAGCGAGCCTGTCCATGAATGAAGACCAAAGCCTGACTGCCCGTCCCGGCGCCGCTCCGGTTGCGCCACGCGCCGCGGTGCACGATCCGGAGCGCGATCCGGAGCGCAATCCGGCGCCATGCACGCCGCCCGACAACCTGTGCCGCGCCGGCAGCTATCCCGGTCTCGTCACGGCGGTACGCAAGGCGATCGAGCGCAACGCCGACTTCGGCAGTTGACGCTTACTGCCGCGCCAGCGACAGCAGGTCGGCCGGCGCGCCGAACTCGCGTTCCGGCGCCACCCGGCGCAGCATCTCGATCGGCGCATAGCCCCAGCTGACCGCGCCGAAGGCGATGCCGGCGCGGCGCGCGGCGTCGGCGTCGGTGGTCTGGTCGCCCACGTACAGCGCCTGCGATGGCGGCGTGCTCGCCCGCCGCACCACCTTGCGGATGCGCGCGGCCTTGCCGAAGATCGACATGCCGCATTCGTACTGGCCCATCAGGGCCGCCAGCTCGGGCCCGAGCACGGCGCGCACGTTCTCCTCGGCATTCGAGGACACCACCGCCAGCCGCAGGCCGGCGCGGTCGAGCTCGCGCAGGGTTGCGCCGATGCCGTCGAACAGCGGGATGCGGCCCGATCCGGTGACGGCGCGCATGCGGTCGATGAAGGAACGCGAGGCGAACGGCAGCTTCCAGGCCGGCATGCCGACGTGACGCATGACGTCGCGCGGACCGTAGTGGCGCAGCCGCTCGGCCTGTCCGGCGTCGATGTGCCGGAAACCATGCTGGTCGGCGATATCGTTGAACACGCTCAGGAAGAAGGGCCAGGAATCGGCCAGCGTGCCGTCGAAGTCGAAGATCGCCAGGCGGTAGCCCATCTGCGAAGCCGGTGAAAGAATGGTCATGGCCCGATTATAGGAGAGGGCGGAACAACGGTAGTTCGATTGGCGACCGAATGCCATGCGCCTTGATTAGCGGGAAGCAGATTTCATCCAATCTTCCCATGATCCAAGAATCCGATACCAACCTGGTGGGGGCCTTCCTGTCCTACATACAGGATGTCGTGAAGCGCCAGGCGGCGACGACATCGTGCTGCTGGCGGTGCGGTGGCGTTGATGCGCCTGTTACACCCTGTAAATCGGGTGAAATGCTCCGCAAGGATTGCTCCGGCTAGACCACGCCGCCGTTGGCGCGCAGCACCTGGCCGTTGACCCAGGCGGCGTCGGGGCCGGCCAGGAAGGACACGACGCGCGCGATATCGTCCGGCTCGCCCAGGCGCTCCAGCGGCGGCAGCTGGGCGAAATGGGCGATCTGCTCGGGAGTCTTGCCGTCAAAGAACAGCTCGGTCGCCACCGGGCCCGGCGCCACCACGTTGACGCGGATGCGGCGGCCGCGCAGCTCCTTGGCGAAGATCTGGCTCATCGTCTCGACGGCGGCCTTGGTGGCGCCGTAGATCGCATAGCCGGGCGGCTTGAGGCCGACCACGCTGGTCGAGAAGTTGACGATGCTGCCGCCTTCGTTCAGGCGGGTGGCCGCTTCGCGCATGGTGTTGAAGCTGCCCTGCACATTGATGGCGAAGGTGCGCGCGAACAGCGCGTCGCTGGTCTCGGCCAGCGGCACCGTCTTGAGGATGCCGGCATTGTTGACCAGGACGTCGACCTTGCCCAGCTCGCGCTCGGTGGTGTCGAACAATGCGCGCACCTGGTCGGGCTGGGCGACGTCGGCCTGGATCGCAATGGCCGTGTGGCCGGCCGCGTGCAGCTCGGCCACGGTTTTCTCGGCTTCCTGGCTATTGCTGGCGTAGTTGACGGCGACGCGGTAGCCGTCTTCGGCCAGGCGCCGGGCGACGGCGGCGCCGATGCCGCGCGAGGCGCCGGTGACGATGGCGACTTTGGATGGGGTCATGGAATGCTCCTCGGGATGGTTGAGGACTCCATGATGCGCTGTTATCGGGAAAAAATCATTCCTCGAAAACCGAGATCATTGTTTCGGTATGGATAGCAATCTCAGTTGCAGAACGGGTTGTTGTTGTTGTTGTTGGCGGTCATGCAGACGGTGGCGACCCGTTTCCGTTCCACATAGTCCGGCCGTGGGACGCTGGCGTCGTCCGGGCAAGCGCCGGGGCCATTGCGGTTGCAGGCGACCGACTCGATCCGGTAGATGTGCTTGACGACCGCTTCCAGCGCCCCGCTGGCGTCGAGTTGCTCGCCTTCCAGATAGACGCGGTACGAACACGTGACCCTGACGTGGAAACCGGCGTCGTTGACGAAATCGCCGAGGTCCGTGATGGTGCCGGTTTGCGCGCAGCGGCTGCCAAGGTCCTCGTAGACCCATTCGATGCCGGCGCGCGCGGCCAGGCCGGCGCGGGCGCCGAGCAGGGCCTGGTTGACGGTGGTCTGCTGGGTCGTGGTCAGCTGCAGCAGGGCCACCGCGATTCCGGCGATCACCACCAGGAACACGATCGCCGCGATGTAGGCGAAGCCGGATTGTGGGCGCGGGCGGCTCATGGCACGTTGTCCACGTGGGCGCCGATGGTGAGCGGGACCGATTCGCCCTTGTCGCTCAGGGTCAGCTGCAGCTGGACGAAGCCGCTTTCCTGGGTCGCGCCCTGGTTGGGGGAATAGATGAAGGCGCAATGCGACACCTTGTCCGCCACCAGCGCCGCGCCGGCCGGCGCCACGGCCGGGCAGGTCGGGTCGAGGTGGAAGTTGGCGTCGGCGAGGCGATACAGCTTGCCCGCACCGGTGCCGGTGTCCTTGTCCAGCTTCGCGCCGAGGCACAGGTAGGTGACGACTTTTTCGTCCTTCGGCACGACCACGAAGCGTCCGCCATCGTAGCCCGGCGGGATCTGGATCGCGGCATCGAGGGTAATGCTGGACACCCCGGTGGCGGCGTTCGTGGGAACGCCCGATGCGTTGACAATGCCGACGTTCACCTCGTTATAGACGTCGCTCGTGTTCTGGTTGCCGATCACGATGGCGTCGCCCGGCACGGGCGCATTGACGGCGTCGGTCAGCACGTCGAAGCGGGTCTTGGTTCCGGTATCGTCGAGGAAGTCGCCGGCCACGACGACGGGGTCGACGTCGCGGTCGACGTGGGGACCCATGCGATAGCGGCCGCCATCCTTGGTCGGCACCAGTTCCATGCACGTGGACGATTCGAGCCGCAGCGAATTGGGCACCGCGCTGCGCACTTCACCGACGATCTTGCGCAGGGCGGTGTCGGCCTGGTTGGTCAGCGCCGCGCGCTGCCCGACCAGCAGGTAGCTGCGGATCGCGGGCAGCAGCTGCAGGACGAGCACGCCGCCGATGATGCCGATCAGGACGATGACGACGATCAGCTCGACCAGCGTGAAGCCGCGCGCTCGAGGGCGCCTCATGGTTGCGCTGGCTGCCATGGCTTGGTCCTCCATCCGGTGAGCTGCAATTGCTGGCCGCCGCGTTCCGTCACCACCACCTGGATGCGCCGGACATCGGCGGCATTGGCGATGTTCGTCAGCGTGGTCGGGGTGACGCTGACCGCGACGTCGTAGCGGCCCAGGCCCGCGACCGGATCGCCCGCCACGTCGACGATGCCGCCGCTGGTGGCGTACCCGTTGTAGTGGTCAATCTCGGTGTAGTCGGCGCGGATTGCCGGCTGTGGGGCATTGCTGCCATCCGTCATATAGGGCTTGAGCATGACCTCTTCCATCATGGTCTCGGCAATGGCCAGCATCTGCTGGGTGATCAAGGGGTCGGCGCTGGCGACGTTGGCGCGGTTGTAGACCGCGACCAGGCCGGCCAGCGCCGTGCCCACGATCACGATGGCGATGATCAGTTCGACCAGGGTCATCCCGGCCATGCGCTTAATTGACAAGACCGGTCCTCCCGTCGACGTGGATCGTGCGCCGCACGCCGCTGGCATCGCTGACCGTGACGTCGAAGCCTTCGAGCGGCGCCCCGCCCGCCGTGGCGGCGATGGTGCCGTCCGGACGGAAGAACAGCGCGGGCTGCGGATTGTTCATGCTGATCTTGTCATCGGTGCTGTCGAACGTGCCGTCCCCGGCGCCGTCGAGCTGCAGGTTGCAGGCGGCCGCGCCGCCAGCCGTGCTGATGCGCAGTTCAATGCGTCGCTCGAAGGTCGTCACGCACACGATGCGGCGCTTGGCCACCGCGCTCTTCTGCGCCGTGCGCAATGCGCTGGCCACCTGGTCGCCGAAGACGACCGCATTGATGCTGTTCCCGCCCATCAGCCGCGGAATGCCGATCGCGGCCAGCACGCCGACCAGCACCATCACCGTGACCAGTTCGACCATCGTGAAGCCGGCTTGACGCCGCCATGCGCGCTTCAATTGAACACCTCGCGCATGTGGATGATGCGGCGGCTCTCGGGCGCGAAGATGCCGAAGGTGGCGCGCCCGGAAGGGTCGATGCAGCCGCTGAGCGATTGCAGCCAGGGCATGCCGGCGAACGTGGTGGTTGGATGCGACTTCAGGCAGGATTGGTCTGGTCCAACGCCAGTGCCGGGGCCGAGGTTGAAGGCGATGTCGATCCAGCCGGCCGCATCGCCCTGGACTGGCAGGAGGGCCTCGCCGCCCCCCAGCTCCAGGTCGGAAAAGACCTGGGTCCTGGGCTTGGCGCCACTGCCGTTGGCGTGCGCATGCGAGGTTTGTGCGATGGCGGCGGCAGGCACGATGGTGAAATCGTCCTTGTCGTTGCGCAGCCAGCTGTTGCCGCTCCAGTATTCCGCCGTGACCGGCAGCTTGAGCGTGGAGGCCGCGCGCCCGAATACCGTGGCGATGCGCAGCCGTCCGATGCGGATTTCCGGTTGCGCCTTTTCATGCGCGGATGCGCCCGCCGACGTGATGTCGTGGCCGGTAGGCAGGGCGCCGGTGGCCGCCTTGTTTTCCACGCGCACGCGGATCTGCATGGGTTTGGCGCGCGGGTTCGTGAACTGGAAGGTCGCCTGTGGCGACTTGGTGGAAGGGGTCCAGGTGGCGACGCCCGCCACGAAATCGCTCTCCGCGAGCGTCCCGGCAAGTGTGCCGGCGCCGGCGTCAAGCGACGTGCCGTCGGTGGCGACGGCGCTCAGGGCGAATGCGTGATCCGATCCATAAACGTCCGGATAATTGGTCGTCGGCTGGCCCTGTGCGTTCATGGCGGTGACCTTGAGCGGGATCGGCTCGCGCGAATAGTAGTAGGCGAGTTCCTTGCCGTCCTTGGCCGCGACGATGCGCCCGGTGTCGTTCAGCTCGACCTGGAAGTACATGGGCACGAAGGGGCCGACCTCGAGTGTGCAGGGCGTGACCGCATTGTTGCCGGTGGCGCTGACCGTCGTCACCTCGCTGCCGAGAAACTCGTTCAACTCCGCCTGCAGGTTGATCCAGCCGGCCTCGGTGAAGTTGGCCGCGATCTTGGCCTTCCCGCCGCTGAACTCGGTCTCGACCGGTTGCATGACACCGTTGCCTGCCTTGCAGGGCATGCTGACCGTCGTCGTGGTCGCGCCGGTGGCGGTGTAGCCGTTCTTGTCGAAATTGGGGGTCGTGTTGTTGTCGGCGTTCTTCGCCGTGAGCGTCACGTCGAAGTCCAGGCCCGCGCGCAAGGGGCTGGGCGTGGCAATGACGAAATGGTCCGGAGCGGCGATAAACGCGTCGGCGCCGCTGATGTCATCCGTCTTCGCGTTGAGCGTCACCTTGCCGGCATCGGTATAGGTAAGCTCGATGGCCGTCCTCGCCTGGCCGTCGAAGGTGGTCTCCCAGAGCACCAGCTTGTTGGGGTCGCACATCAGCGCGACGGCAGTGTCGGGGCTGGATTCCGTGCGCCGGAGCTTTACCGGCAAGGTGCCGGTCTTCGGCTCGGTATGGCTGCAGGAGTACTGGACCGGCTTCTTGACATCGACGAAGGTGGGCACGCAGGCGGCGCCGTCCGTCCTGAGCGCCTGCAGTTCGGCGCGCACCCAGTTGCCCGCCTTGTGGTCCGGCACGGACACCCGGAAACCGACATCGCCCGTGAAGTTGACGTCGCAGCTGGCCGCGTTGTTCTTGGTGTTGCGGCACCGGACCGGCGTTGCCGCGCCGTCGGACGTCAGCGACAGCTGGTTGACACCCTTGCGGGCGCTCGCTACCTGGACCGTGCCGGAACCCGTGAAACTGGCGCTGGCGCCGCCGGGCTGCATGGTGACCCGGGTCGGCGTGGAGAGCGTCTGGCTGCAGTTGTCATTGGTGCACGCGCTGACCTTGACTTCCTTGGTCGAGCAGGTGGCGGCGTCGTTGCCGTCATGCTCGATCAGGAAATGGCTCAAGGTGCCCGCCACGGGACTGGGACCCTCGCAGCGCGGACCGTTGGTGGAGTTGACCGGGTTGCCGCTCTGGTTGTCGACGCAGTCGCAATGGCCGGGACGGGTGCCCGCCTTGCACACGATGGGCTGGGTGACCCGCCCGTTCCAGTACAGCGTGGCGAAGTTGACCTTGGCGGCGCCTTCGATCATGGCGTTGGAAGCATTCATCGTCAGCGTCCCGGTATCGACCGTTCCCTTGACCTTGACGGAGTCGCCCATCGTCAGGAGCTTGCTGGCGGTGATGTTACCGGTGATATTGCTCTTCGAGGCATGCAGCTCGACTTCCGGCGCCACGATATTGCCGCTGACCGTGCTGCCGGAGCCGAGGGTGAACCTGCTGGTGGCGGTGACGTTGCCCGTGAGCGTGACCGGGGAATCGGCGGTGATGACGGAGCCCTTGATCGCGCCCTCGATGATGGCGCCGGACGCAATCTTGAGCGTGCCGCTGGCCGTGACGTCGCCGGTGATCTTGAAAGGTGAGTTGGTCATGATCGACGTGCCGCTCACCGGCCCAATGATGGTGGCGTTCGAGGCCACCGATACCGCGCCGCGCGACACCATCTTGCCGGTGATCCGGATATCGGTCCCGGTGCCCAGCGTGAGCGTGCCGGCGGTGACGTCGGCCCTGAACGGCGTCCGCCCCCCGACCGCGAAGTTCCCGCCCGCCTCGAACGAGCCGCCATTGATGAAGAGGCTGCCGGGCCCGAGGCCGGTCAGGTTGATGCTGCCGGTGCTGGTCAGGCGCGCCGTGCCCGACATCCTGAGGCCCTGGTTCCACCCGAAGCTGACGTCGTCGCTGACGTTGACGGTATAGCCGTCTTCGATGACCATGTTGTCGTCCCAATCGGGCAACCGGAGGTTGGGGCAGGTATAGACCTTCGCCTTGTGTCTGCAGTTGAGCACCTTGCCGCCATCAAAGGTATAGGTCTTGGCATGGGCTGCGTCCATCAGGCACAGGCCCAGGACGAGAAGCAGGCATGACCACAGGCGCCACAGCGGGGCGCGTGTCGATACTGGCAAAGGGACGGGGGGAAAATGCACAAAGGATCCTGCAAAGCTTAATGAACGAAAGTGTGCATGAGTTAGGCGCCCCACGACAATGAATTTTTCGTTATGGCAATGAATTGCCCCTTATTGATGGCCCGATGTGCGTTCCCCGCACAACGGTGTGTGACTATGATGGAAACAGACTTACAATAGTTTCCACCATACTAACGCTTGCGGACACCATGGCCCATATCCAACCTGCCGGCTGGCGCGAGATGGCGGTCACCGGCGCCGCCGCGCGCGAGATCGAAACCCTGGCCTATCTCGAGCAGCGCCTGGCCGACACCCCCTACGTCATTTACCACGGCGTGCACTGGACCAACGTCGAGCAGGGTTACTCGGTGTATGGCGACGTCGACTTCATCGTGCTCGCCCCGAACGGCCGCATGCTGGTGATCGAGCAGGTGGCCGGCTTTCTCAACGAGACCCCGGAAGGCCTGGTGAAAAGCTACCAGGGTAAACCGCGCAAGATCCGCAGCCAGATCCTGGCGACCGTCGAGGGGCTGACCAAGCGCTACCATGGCGCGCTGTCGGTCGACTATCTGCTGTACTGCCCCGACTACATCGTGCGCGACCAGCAGCTGGCCGGGATCGATCCCGACCACATCATCGACGCCACCAGCAAGCCGCGGCTGGCGCGGGTGATCCGCGAGTCGCTGCCGGTCACCGACCGCACCGACGACTTCGACAAGGTCACGCGCTTCCTGGGCGACACGCTGAACCTGCGGCCCGACCCGAGCGCCATGATCGGCAACGCGGTGAACATGGTGACGCGGCTGTCGGGCGGCCTGGCGACATGGGCCCGACGGCTCGAATTCGCGCCGTTCCGCCTGCATGTGATCGGCACCGCCGGCAGCGGCAAGACCCAGCTGGCGCTGGCCGAATACACGGCCGCGCTCGACGCCGGCCTGCGTCCGCTCTACGTCTGCTTCAACCGGCCGCTGGCCGACCACATCGAGCGCCTGGCGCCGGCCGGCGGACGGGTGGCCACCTTCCACATGCTGTCCGACGCCTGGCTGCGCGCGCAGGACGTCACGCCCGACTATGGCGCGGCGGACGTCTGGGACCGCATCGAACACTCGATGACGGACGCCGAGCTGCCCGAGACCTGGCAGTTCGACGTGGTGATCGTCGACGAGGGCCAGGACTTCTCGGTGGCCTGGCGCGACATCGTGCTGCGCATGCTCAAGCCGGGCGCGCGCGCGATCTGGATGGAAGACCCGGACCAGAACCTGTACGGCCGCGCGATGGTGCCGCTGCCGGGCTGGGTCACCCTGCATTCGCATACCAACTACCGCAGCCCGCGCCAGATCGTCGACATGCTGACGGCGCTCGGCGCCGCGCGCCAGCCGGTGGAGGCGGGCAGTCCGTTCAAGGGCGCCGACATCGAGGAGCTGACGTATCCGGAAGGGGACGAAGAAGCGATGCTGGCGCAGACCCGGCGCGCCGTGACCTCGTGCCTGGCGGCCGGCTTCGGGCGCCAGGACATCGCGATCTGCGCGTTTCGCGGGCGGGAGAAATCGGCGATCCTGAGGCTCGACCGCCTGAGCGATTCGCACACGCTGCGCTCGTTCACGGGGGCCTATGACCTGTTCGGCAACCCGGTGTTTCGCGAAGGGGGCTTGCTGGCCGAATCGGTGTACCGCTTCAAGGGCCAGTCGGCGCCGGCGCTGATCTTCACCGAGATCGACTTCGAGGAACTGGACGAACGCGCGCTGCGCAAGCTCTTCGTCGGCATGACGCGCGCGCGCCTGAAACTGGTGCTGGTGATGAGCGAACGCGCCTCGCTGCAGATGCTGGACCGGATGAGCGGAATGGGCGGGACGAGCGGGACGGCGTGAAGCGCGCGCCGCCCGGAGCGCGCCGGCGTATAGTCGACACATCCGGCCATGTCGGCGGGGCACAGGAGGCAGCATGCGCGAAGCGACCCCGGGCACCACGTTCCACGGCCTGCCATTGACCGCCGAACAGCATAGCGAGATCCAGCACTATATCCACCGCCGGCTGCGCGCGGGCGAGGAGTGGGACACGCCGGAACTGCACGCCATGCTGGCCGACATGCTCGATCCGCCCGAGGCGGCCGTCCCTTCCCGACTCGACGACGATGCGTCGATCGTGGCCGAACGCTTCAGGGCCGGCCGCGACGACGGCGACGAACCGGCGCCGCTCTGACATCGGCGAAAATTATTTGTGCGCCGCACAAAGAAAGCTGTTATACTCGACCAATCGATCAGGCCACGCCTGGTCGAAAGTCCCCTGATCCGTGACCGCGCCTGTGCAGTGCGCGACTTTCCGGGGGACGTGTTTTCGGTATGTCAGTCAGCCTGTACAGCGGCCGCACCGCGCAGATAGCGCGGGCGTCCATAGCTCCGGCACCACGCAGATAGCATGGGCGGGAGTGGCGATACATCGGTAATGCTTTGAAACGAAGCCCGCAGGATGCGGGCTTTTTTTTCATCCCTCTCCTGGCGCTCGATGCCGGGCCCAACGATCCCCCGCATCAACGACGCCCGAATCCTTCCGGCGGCGCACCCAGGAGAACCTGCATGGCAAAAGAAGAACTGATCGAAATGAACGGCCTAGTGTCGGAAGTGCTGCCGGAACTGCGTTTCCGCGTCGAGCTGGAAAACGGCCACAAGATGATCGCCTATACGGCCGGCCGCATGAAGAAGAACCACATCCGCATCCTGATGGGCGACCGCGTCACGCTCGAACTCTCGCCCTACGACCTGACCAAGGGCCGCATCGTGTTCCGCCACCTCGAGTCGCGCGGACCGGCCGGCCCGCGCCGCGCGCCGCAGCGCCGCCGCTGATCGACTGGCGGCGCCGGCAGGGCGCCGCGCGCCCTGTCCCCCTTCTTCAGGCCGCCAGCGCGGCCGAATTCTCTCCGCTGGCCGCCATGTGACGGTTCACCGCCGACAGCACCGACTTGAACGAAGCGGTCACGATATTGCTGTCGATGCCCACGCCGAACAGGGTCGGGCCATTGCCCACGCGCAGTTCGACGTAGCAGGCCGCGCGCGCATCGGCGCCCGAGCCGATCGCATGCTCGTGGTAGTCCATCAGGCGGATCTCCAGCCCCAGCGCACTCACGAAAGCGTCGATCGGACCGTTGCCGGTGCCGGCGAAGGTTTGCTGCGCATGGTGGCGCGCCACGGTCACGTCGAGCTGCACGTCATGCTCGCTGTCCTCGACCATGCGGTGCGAGATGTAGTGATACGGTTCGACCTGCTCCAGGTATTCGCGCGCGAACAGCGCGTGCAGGTCGCCGGCGTTGATCTCGCGGCCGCTTTCGTCGGCCACGCGCTGCACGGCGCGCGAAAACTCGATCTGCAAGCGGCGCGGAAGCTGCAGGCCGTATTCCTGTTCCAGCAGATAGGCCATGCCGCCCTTGCCCGACTGGCTGTTGACGCGGATGACGGCGTCGTAGCTGCGGCCCAGGTCGGCCGGGTCGATCGGCAGGTACGGCACTTCCCAGAGTGCGTCGGGCTGCTGCTTGGCGAAGCCCTTCTTGATCGCGTCCTGGTGCGAGCCCGAGAAGGCGGTGAACACCAGGTCGCCCGCATACGGATGGCGCGGGTGCACCGGCAACTGGTTGCAGTCTTCCACCAGCTGGCGCACGGCGTCGATGTCCGAGAAGTCCAGGCCCGGATTGACGCCCTGCGTGTACAGGTTCATCGCCAGGGTGACCAGGTCGACGTTGCCGGTGCGCTCGCCGTTACCAAACAGGCAGCCCTCGACACGGTCGGCGCCGGCCATCACCGCCAGCTCGGCGGCGGCGACCGCGGTGCCGCGATCATTGTGCGGGTGGACGCTGATCACCAGCGATTCGCGGTTGTTCAGGTGGCGGCACATCCATTCGATCTGATCGGCGTAGACGTTCGGCGTGGCCGCTTCCACGGTCGACGGCAGGTTGACGATCATCTTGTTGTCCGGCGTCGGCTGCCACACGGCGCTGACCGCATCGGTGATCTGCTTGGAAAAATCGAGTTCGGTGGTCGAGAACGATTCCGGCGAATACTCCAGGCCCCATTGGGTCTGCGGATGCTGGGCCACCAGGTCCTTGATCAGCTGGACGCCCTTGACCGCGATCTGCACGATCTCGTCGCGCTCCATGCCGAACACCACGCGGCGGAACACCGGCGCCACCGAGTTGTAGACGTGGACGATGGCGCGCTTGGCGCCGACCGCCGATTCCACCGTGCGGCGGATCAGCTCATCGCGCGACTGGGTCAGCACGATGATGGTCACGTCGTCCGGAATGTGCTTGTCTTCCACCAGCATGCGCACGAAGTCGAAGTCGGTCTGCGAGGCGGATGGGAAGCCGACCTCGATCTCCTTGATGCCGATCTTGACCAGCATCTTGAAGAAGCGCAGCTTCTTCTCGACGCTCATCGGCTCGATCAATGCCTGGTTACCGTCGCGCAGGTCGGTGCTCATCCAGATCGGCGGCGTGGTGATGGCGCGGCTCGGCCACTGGCGGTCGGTCAACGGGACGGCGGGGAAAGGGCGGTATTTGGTGGCGGGGTTGTTCAGCATGATCGGGGCTCCTGATGGGGTGGTCACTGGGCGACCTTGTAGGTCTGAGAGGTGGCGACAGGCTGCCGGACGGGCCACGAAAACGCTAGGCCCGGCAACCGATCGGTAGCTTTAGCAGCAGGCGGATGCCTGCGCGCGAGCCGGCCGCCACGGCGAACCCGGTGGGGACATTCGGTGGTGCGAAAAATGGCGTGGTAGACATCGGTGCGAATCCTGCTGCTGTTGGGGCCGGCGGAGCCGGGACGTACGGCGAAGCGTTACGCGCGTAGTAGCAGGGCAGCCAGCGATAGCGCGCCGGCGGCTGGTAGGGTGGTCGACAGATGCAGGGTGAAAGACATAATTTCGACTTTAAGGAACTCCCGACCGTATGTCAAGCGGGAAATAGCCGATTGCGGAAAAGAAAGTATGGGGAATTCAATATCTTGTTGAACGGGGACGGCACGGCGAAAGTGTCGCTTTGGCGCCGTTCTAGAGCGGCGGCGCCGCATTTTATGCTGGCGTCATGGCTGAGAGGCGCAGCGGGTGGTTTGCTGCGTGATAGCATCGAAGACGGACCTTCCTGGAGAGATTCATGACCCGCCGTGCCGTGACCGCTACCTCCCTCAATAATGCCCTCGATACTGCCCGCCTTCGGCTCAAGCTGTGCGGCGCCGCCGCGCTGATGCTGCTGTGCTCCGCCTGTGGCGACGGCATACCGAAGGACGAAGACGGTGGGGATGGCGGCGAAGCGCCCCCACCGCAGGCCGCGCTGTCGATCCTGGCGGGCGATCCGACGGTCGAGGGCACGATGGACGGCACCGGTGCGGCTGCGCGCTTCAAATCGCCGCATGGCATTGCGATCGATGCCGATGGCAATCTGTATGTCGCCGACACCGGCAACTTCGTCATTCGCAAGATCACGCCGGCCGGCGTGGTCACGACGGTGGCCGGGGCGGCCGGCACCAGCGGCCTGGTCGATGGCGACGCGGGCAATGCCCGCTTCAGCGATCCGGTGGCCGTGGCGGTCAACCGGCGCGGCACCATCTATGTGGCCGATAATCTGCGCATCCGGAGCATTACTTCCGCTGGACGCGTCAGCACCACGGCGACGATTCCGATCGGGAGCAATGTCAGCGCGGGCCGGCTGGATTCCGTGGTGCCCGGCGCGATCGCGGTCGATGCCAACGACAACCTGTTCATCACCAATAGCTACAGTACACGCAGGATTGCGGGGGGCGAGACGCTGATGCTGGAAGGTCAATCCGTCGTGAACGACCTGACTGGCGTGAGCCAGTTCGAGCCGCGCGGCGTGACGGTGGACAACAACAACAACGTGTTCGTGTTCGACCTGAATCGCCAGATCAGCCGCTGGAACCCGAATGGCTTTATCGGCGTCAACAACATGATCCCGCTGGCCGGTGCGCCGAATGCCCGGGGATCGATCAACGGCATCGGCAACGCCGCGCGCTTCGAGCAGGTGGTGGCGCTGACGGTCGACCCGCGCGGCAATGTGTACGCCGCCGATGCGATCAACAACCTGGTGCGCAGGATCACGCCGGAGGGCGTGGTCACGACGGTGGCGGGATCGACGCGCTCGACGACCCTGCGCACCGGCGACCTGCCGGGCAGCCTGGCCGACGTGCGCGGCATCGTCACGGACGGCAAGGGTAATCTGTATGTCACGTCCGGCAATGCGGTGGTCAAGATCAGGCTGCCGTAGGCGCTGACCCGCATCTTCGGATGATCGTGCAAGCTTCCCGGATGATCGCGCTAACGCGCGCTGGCGCGTGCGCCTCCGTGGAGCGGCATGAATTTGCAGCTCCATCGGGTAGGTGAAAGCTACGGTGTCATCAAATACAACCGACGTGGACGAGACGAGCCACATTGGGCTGACAATGGTGCTTGAGGAGCCTACCGTGAAGACAATCACGCTCTTGCTGCTGCTCACCTGTCTATCTCTTCACGCTGCTGAACGTATGCCAAGTGACGTGTCGGCCTTCGTCGAGCGAAGAGACGCTTGCGACCACTTCCGCGGTGAGATACCGGAACCGCAGGATATCGAGCGAATGAAGGAGGTGAGTCGTCAGATCGACAAGTTTTGCCGTGGCACGGACGCAAGGCTTGCCCGTCTCAAGAAAAAGTACGGCGACAATCCGGTTGTCCTGAGACGTCTGAATGAATATGAGGATCAGATCGAGCCGAAAAGCCGTGCGCATTAGTCGCGCGCGGCTTTTCGCTCGACAATGACATCACATCAGTCTTTGCAGCCGCTTGCACGCGGCGCAGGAAATCGGTATTGGCATCGGGAAGCGTGTTTCGGTGGAGGCGCATACCAAGTCCTTCTCACATGATACTGGTCGCTCTCGCTATGGCGTCAGTGAGTGAGCAGGAATCGAACTCCTCGAGAATGGTCGCATTGTGGACGTTGGCAGGTGCGCTGGCTTTCGCGCGATTGGGCGTCCTGCACAGCCCGGAGCGGATGGCAGCGCGGGATGTGCATGCTGCAGCCGCTGTGTTGCAAACATGCCATGGAGAAAAAAGGCGTAACCGGTGACTGGTGTCGTTTGATACCATCCCGAAATGAACGTTACCCCTACTTACCTGACCGCAACGCCGCGCATCCGCTACCGCCAGAACCTGGCACTGGTGCTGCTGGTCGTCACCGGCGTCATCAACTATCTGGACCGCGCCACACTGGCCGTCGCCAATGAATTCATCCGCGCCGACCTCGGCCTCTCGCTTGGCGAGATGGGCGTGCTGCTGTCGGCCTTCTCGTGGAGCTATGCGCTGTGCCAGCTGCCGGTCGGCGCGCTGGTCGACAAGATCGGGCCGCGCTGGCTGCTTGGCGCGGGACTGGTGGTCTGGTCGCTGGCCCAGGCCGCGGGCGGACTCGTCTCCACCTTCGGCTGGTTCGTGCTGGCGCGCGTCGTGCTGGGCATCGGCGAGGCGCCGCAATTCCCGGCCGCGGCGCGGGTGGTGAGCAACTGGTTCCCCTTGCGTGCACGCGGCACGCCGACGGGCATCTATAACTCGGCCTCGCCGCTGGGTTTCGCGCTGGCGCCCTTGTGCCTGTCGCCGCTGATCGCCGCGACCAGCTGGCACTGGGCCTTCTTCATCACTGGCGCGCTGGGCATCGTCGCGGCCATCGTCTGGGTCATGCTGTATCGCGATCCGGTGCGCGAAGAGTTGACCGACGCCGAGCGTGCCTACCTGGACGAAGGCCAGGCCTCGGAGGCCGCGCCGGCAACGGGCTTCGCGTCCTGGCGCGCGCTGTTCCGCCAGCGCGCCACCTGGGGCATGCTGCTTGGCTTCTTCGGATCGGTCTATTTGAACTGGGTGTTCCTTACCTGGCTGCCGGGCTACCTGCGCACGGAACGTCAGATGGACGTGGCCTATGTCGGCGTGGCGGCGACGATTCCCTTCCTGTGCGGTTTCCTGGGCGCGCTGTCGGCCGGCTGGGCGTCGGACCAGATCACCCGCCGCGCGAAATCGGTCGTCGCAGGTCGTCGGACGGCGGTGGTGCTGTCGATGCTGGGCATGGTGGCGTTCACGATTCCCGCCGCGCTGGTCGAGAGCAATACCGCGGCGATTGCCTGTATTTCGGTCGTGATTTTCCTGGCCAATGCGGCGTCGGCCTGTTCGTGGTCGCTGGTGACCGCGGTGGCGCCGCGCAGCCGCATTGCCTCGCTGGGGGCGATCCAGAACTTTGGCGGCTTTATCGGCGGCGCCCTGGCGCCGATCTTTACCGGCTATATTGCGCAGGGCTGGTCGTTCGTGCCGGCCTTGCTGACGGGCGCCGGCATTGCCTTCCTTGGCGCGATGTCGTACCAGTTCCTGGTGGTGCGGCCGATACCCGAGCAGGATTGAACAGCAATAAAAAACGGCCTCACGAAGAGGCCGTTTTGACTTGAAGCGCAATACGCTTAAACGTCGATATTGCCAGCTCGCAGCGCATTGGTCTCAATGAAGTTACGGCGCGGCTCGACGTCATCCCCCATCAGCGTCGTAAAGATCTGATCCGCCGCGATCGCATCCTCGATCTGCACCTTGAGCAAACGACGCACGGTCGGATCCATCGTGGTCTCCCACAACTGCTCCGGATTCATCTCGCCCAGACCTTTATAGCGCTGCTTGGACACGCCACGTTCGGCTTCTTCACGCAGCCATTCCATCGCTTGATGGAAATCGCGCACCGCGAATTCCTTCATGCGCTCGCCTTCGCCGCGGCGCACGATCGCGCCTTCGCCCATCAGACCCTGGAAGGTGGCGGCCGAATCGGCCAGCACGCCGTAATCGGCGCCGGCCACGAAGTCGGCGTCGATCGCGGTCACCTGCACGTTGCCGTGGTAGATGCGTTCGATGCGCAGGCCGTGTTTTTCGGACAGCTCGTCCGACTTCACCTTGACCTTCACCGCCGGATCGTTGATCGCCGCTTCCATCGCCTTGGCCGACGCTTCCGCGCTCTCGAGCGTCGTCAGGTCCAGTGCTACGCCGCCGCTGAAGATCGCGGTCAGCGCAGCGCGGTCGATCACGCGCGCCAGGCGCATCATGATGGCGTTGGCCAGGTTGTACTTGCGCGCCAGCTCGGTCAGCGCCTCGCCGGTCACCGGCTCGGCGCCTTCGCGTGGAATCAGCGACGCGGTGTTCAGCGCCACGTTCATCATGTAGCTGGCCTCTTCGACGTCATCCTTCAGGTAACGCTCGTCGCGGCCGGCCTTGACCTTGTACAGCGGCGGTTGCGCGATATAGATGTGGCCACGTTCCACCAGCTGCGGCATCTGGCGGTAGAACAGGGTCAGTAGCAGCGTACGGATGTGGGCGCCGTCGACGTCCGCATCGGTCATGATGATGATGCGGTGGTAGCGCAGCTTGTCGACGTTGAATTCGTCCGGGCCGATCGAGGTGCCCAGCGTCGCGATCAGGGTCGTGATCTGTTCCGACGACAGCATCTTCTCGAAGCGCGCCTTTTCCACGTTCAGCACCTTGCCGCGCAGCGGCAGGATCGCCTGGAACTTGCGGTCGCGGCCCTGCTTGGCCGAACCGCCCGCCGAGTCACCCTCGACGATGTACAGCTCGGCCAGCGCCGGGTCGCGTTCCTGGCAGTCGGCCAGCTTGGAGGACAGGCCCAGGCCGTCCATGATGCCCTTGCGGCGGGTCAGGTCGCGCGCCTTGCGCGCCGCTTCGCGGGCGCGGGCGGCTTCGACGATCTTGCCGCAGATGATCTTGGCGTCGTTCGGCTTTTCCATCAGGAAGTCGGTGAGCGTCTTGGCGACGATTTCCTCGACCGGGCCGCGCACCTCCGACGACACCAGCTTATCCTTGGTCTGCGACGAGAACTTCGGCTCGGGCACTTTCACAGACAGCACGCAGGTCAGGCCTTCGCGCATGTCGTCGCCCGAGATCTCGACCTTGGCCTTCTTGGCGAAGTCGTGCTCGTCGATGTACTTGTTGATCACGCGCGTCATCGCCGCGCGCAGGCCGGTCAGGTGGGTGCCGCCGTCGCGCTGCGGGATGTTGTTGGTGAAGCACAGCACCTGCTCGTTGAACGAATCGTTCCACTGCATCGACACGTCGACCGAGATATTCGTGTTCTGGTCCGACATGCGGTCGCCCGTTGCCTGGAACACGGTCGGGTGCAGCACGGTCTTGGCCTTGTTGATGTACTCGACGAAGCCGCGGGTGCCGCCTTCGAAGGCGAACAGCTCTTCCTTGCCGGTGCGCTGGTCGGTCAGCTTGATGCTGACGCCATTGTTCAGGAACGACAGTTCGCGGATACGCTTCGCCAGGATTTCGTAGTGGAACTCCACCAGCGTGAAGATCGTTTCATCGGCCCAGAAATGCACCTCGGTGCCGCGCTTGTCGGTTTCGCCGATCACCTTCATCGGCGAGACCTCGAAGCCGTCGCGGATCTCGATCAGGCGATCCACCGGGACGCCGCGCGTGAATTCCATCTGGTGCACCTTGCCGTTCTGGCGCACGGTCACGCGCAGCAGCTTTGACAGTGCGTTCACGCAAGATACGCCGACGCCGTGCAGGCCGCCCGACACTTTATAGGAGTTCTGGTTGAACTTGCCGCCGGCGTGCAGCTCGGTCAGGGCGATCTCGGTCGCCGAGCGCTTCGGCTCGTGCTTGTCGTCCATCTTGACGCCGGTCGGGATGCCGCGGCCGTTGTCGGTGATCGAAATCGAGTTATCGGAGTGGATCGTGACGTGGATCTCGGTGCAATAACCTGCCAGCGCTTCGTCGATCGAGTTGTCGAGGACCTCGAACACCAGGTGGTGCAGGCCGGTGCCGTCCGAGGTGTCGCCGATATACATGCCCGGGCGCTTGCGCACCGCTTCCAGGCCTTCCAGGATCTGGATCGAGGCGGCGCCGTATTCATCCGCCACTTCGACGGGCTTTTCTGCTGGGATATTCTCGGACATGGACTGCTTTCTATAAAACGGGTGGATCCGGTTGCCTGCGGCTAGCTGGCTTCAACACTGGCCTGCAACCCCGGAACCGTCGTTCCCGCGCAGGCGGGAACCCAAGATTGCTGGCGGATCACACCGCACTTGGATTCCCGCCTGCGCGGGAATGACGGGTTTAAGCTAACGCATGACTCTTCGCGATGCCGTCGAGCCAACCTTCTTAGATACGCATCGGCATGACGACGTACTTGAAGTCGCCATTGTCGGGAATCGAGATCAGCGCCGACGAATTCGAGTCGCCCAGGGCGATGTTCACCTGGTCGCACTTCAGGTTGTTCAGCACGTCGAGCAGGTACGTGACGTTAAAGCCGATGTCGATCGCGTCGCCGCCGTAGTCGATTTCGAGTTCTTCGACCGCTTCTTCCTGGTCGGCATTGGTCGAGCTGATCTTCATGACGCCCGGCTCGATGATGCAGCGCACGCCCTTGAATTTATCGCTGGTCATGATCGCGGCGCGCTGCAGCGAGCGCAGCAGTTCATCGCGGCTGATCGTGAAGTCGTTCTTGTACCCCTTCGGGATCACGCGGGTGTAGTCAGGGAATTTGCCCTCAACCAGTTTCGAGACCAGCTCGATGTCGGCGAAGGTCAGTTTCACCTGCGAGGCCGCGATGTCCAGGCGCACGGTTTCATCGCTTTCTTCCAGCAGGCGCTGCAGCTCGATGATGGTCTTGCGCGGGATGATGACTTCCTGGCGCTCGAACTGCTGCTCGGTCTCCACCTGGCAGAACGCCAGGCGGTGGCCGTCCGTTGCTACGGCAATGATATTGCTGCCGTCGAGCACCAGGAGCAGGCCGTTCAGGTAGTAACGGATGTCCTGCTGGGCCATCGAGAAGTACACCATATTGAACAGGTGCTTCAGCGTTTTCTGCGGCAGGGTCACCGAGGCGTTGTAGCTGTCGGCCACCGAGACGGTCGGGAATTCCTCGGCCGCCAGGGTCTGCAGCGCGAAGCGCGACTTGCCGCTCTGGACCGCCAGGCGCTTGTTCTGCAGGGTCATGGTGACGTCGCCCGATTCCGGCAGCGCGCGCAGGATGTCGAGCAGTTTACGCGCGGCCACCGTGGTGCCGGTCACGTCGTCGCCCGAGCCGATATTGGCGTGCGTGGTGATCTGCACTTCGGTGTCGGTCGACAGGAAGGACACGCTCTCGCCGGTCTTGCGAATGAGGATATTGGCCAGAATCGGCATAGTGTGCCGACGCTCGACAATACCACTCACGATCTGCAGTGGCCGGAGAAGCGTATCTCGGGTGGTTTTGACCAATTGCATAGTTATCCTCAGTACGTTTGAAAGGTGATGTGTTACTAAAGCGATATTGTGCCATTGCCTGAGGCAAACACAAAAATTCCGCTCAAGGGCAGAAAATTAACCCTTGAGCGTCTGTTCCAGCACGTGCAGCTCGTGGTTGCACTCCGGATTCTTCTGGCGGTCGCCGGCGATCTTGCGCACCGCGTGCAGCACGGTCGTGTGGTCGCGGCCGCCGAACAGTTCGCCGATCTCCGGAAGACTCTTTTGCGTGAGTTCTTTTGCCAGGTACATGGCGATCTGGCGCGGACGAGCGATGTTCGCCGGCCGGCGCTTCGAATACATGTCCGCGACCTTGATGTTGAAGAAGTCAGCCACCGTCTTCTGGATGTTTTCCACCGAGATCTGACGGTTCTGCACTGACAGCAGATCCTTGAGCGCTTCCTTCACCACGTCGATGGTGATGTCCTTGCCGTGGAAGCGCGAGTAGGCCAGGATCTTGCGCAGTGCGCCTTCGAGTTCGCGCACGTTCGAGCGCAGGTGCTTGGCCACGAAGAAGGCGACGTCGTCCGACAGGGTCACGTCTTCGGACTGCGCTTTTTTCAAGAGGATCGCCACGCGCATCTCGAGCTCGGGCGGCTCGATCGCCACCGTCAGGCCGGAATCGAAGCGCGAGATCAGGCGGTCGTCCATGCCCGTGATCTCTTTCGGATAGGTGTCCGAGGTGATGATGATCTGCTTCTTGGCCGCGATCAGCGCCTCGAACGCATAGAAGAACTCTTCCTGCGTCCGGCTCTTGCCTCCGAAGAATTGAATATCATCGATGAGGAGCATGTCGAGCGAGTGGTAGTAGTGCTTGAAATCGTCGAAGCCCTTGCGCTGATAGGCGGTGACGACGTCACGCACGTACTGCTCGGCGTGGATGTAGCGGATGCGCGCGTTCGGCTGGTCGGCCATGACCTGGTTGCCGATCGCATGGATCAGGTGGGTCTTGCCGAGGCCGACGCCGCCGTAGAAGAACAGCGGGTTGTACGACACGCCCGGGTTGTTGGCGACCTGGATCGCGGCAGCGCGCGCCAGCTGGTTGGCCTTACCGGTCACGAAGCTGTCGAACGTCAGCTCGGTGTTGATGCGGCTTTGCTCGCGCTTGGGCGAGTTGGCGATGTTCAGGTTCTGGTTCGGGCTCGGGCCGGCGGACGGGCTCGGGTTTTCGGCGCCAGGCGCGGGGCGCGGCGCATTGAAGTCGACCGTGGCCGAGTTGCCGGATGCGCCCGTGTCTACCGTCTTGCGGGCAGGATTGTTCTTTGGGTCGAGCACGAATTGCACCTCGACCGGCGCTTCCCAGTACTGGGCTGCCAGCTCGGTGATGCGAGTGGCGAACTGCGTCTTGACCCAGTCGAGCTTGAAGCGGTTCGGCGCAGCGATGCGCAGCTTGCCGTCTTCGTAGTCGAGGGCGACGAGCGGTTTGATCCACGCGCTGAATTGCTGCGGCGTGAGTTCGAGCTCAAGCTGCGCGGATGCTGTCTGCCAAAAATTTTCCATACTTCGCTTTTGATTCGTAACACGCTATTTTACCTGTCTCGGCCGAAGTTATCCACAGGCGCTGCACATATTTTCCGCCGAAATGACGAGCGAGGTCGACCCCTTGCCAAGCTGGAAACGCCTGTGGGCGGCGCTTGGTGAAACAACACCTGGCTTGACATGACGGTGTGAAATGGAGTCTAATTCAGGGTTCCCCGTCCGTGCGCCATGCCAGGCTGTGATTTTTCAGCGGCTGGTGGTTGGGCGACGAAAGACTTGCTGTGGCGTGACGCTGGTTTAACCTCGAGCGAAACTGTCATCGGCGCCGAATCTGACACGACGTCAGACCCGATTTTGCATCTTATTTTGCTTTAAGCGAGACCACCATGAAACGTACTTACCAACCTTCCGTCGTCCGTCGCAAGCGCACGCACGGCTTCCGCGCACGTATGGCTACCCGTGGTGGCCGTCAAGTCCTGAACGCTCGCCGCGCCAAAGGCCGCAAGCGTCTGGCTGTCTAAGTCACGCACCGCAGATCGATTGCGGTCGGTGATGACAGGCGAAGGTTCGCACGACTTCGCGCGCGCTCGGCGCATCGTTAAAACGGATGAATTTTCATCCGTTTTTCGTTTGCGGCCGACGCAAAAAACGGCGCATTTCGTGCTTTACACGCGTCCGAACTCCTTGCCGCATGCGCGGCTGGGCGTCGTTGCGGCCAAGCGTTTCGCGCCGCGCGCGGTGACCCGCAATACGATCAAGCGCATGACGCGAGAACTGTTCCGTACGAGCAGCCTGGCGTCGGTCGATTGCATCGTGCGCCTGTCGCGTCCCGTCAACGCCAAGGACGGCCCGGCCACCACGCGCGCCCTGAAGGCCGCGCTGAAGGTGGAACTGGCACGCCTGTTCGCATCGCAACAGCGGCCGCATTCCACCGCGGCCAGCACGCCATGAAGACGCTGCTCGTCTGGTTGCTTCGCGGCTACCAGTTGCTGCTGTCTCCGATGCTCGGGCCGCGCTGCCGGTTCTATCCCAGCTGTTCCAATTACGCAATCGAAGCGCTGCGCGTCCATGGCGCCGCACGCGGTTCCTGGCTGGCCGCGCGCCGCGTGGGCCGCTGCCATCCGTGGAATGCGGGTGGCGTCGACCCGGTGCCGCCGAAAGACGGCCCCAAGGAATCCCATTCAGCCGCTTGCGGTTGCAACCACTCCTGAAGACTCCAATGGAATTCAATAAACGTACTGTCCTGTGGATCGTGTTCGCCATCTCCCTGATTGTTCTCTGGAACAATTGGATGGTGGCTAACGGCAAGCAGTCGCTGTTCTCGGCGCAACCACCAGCGCAAGTCGCGCAGCAGAACAAGCCGGCGGATGTCCCAGCCGCGGCCCAGCCGGGCAGCGCCGCCGTGCCGGGTGCGCCCGCCGCCGCCGCCACTGCCGTGCCGGGCGCTCCTGCTCCTGCCGCTGCCCCGGCCGCGCCTTCCAGCCAGGTCGTCACCGTCACCACCGACGTGGTGAAAGTCGACATCGACTCGGTCGGCGGCGTCATCAAGCGCCTCGAGCTGCTGCACTATCCGGATCACTTTGACAAGACCAGGAACCAGGTCCTGTTCAACGTGAACGGCCCGAACGTCTACCTGGGCCAGACCGGCCTGATCGGCACCAGCGCCGCCGGCGTGCTGCCGAACCACACCACGCCGTTCACCGTCAAGTCGGCCCAGACCACGCTGGGCGGCAACAACCAGGCGCAGGTCGTGCTGGAAGCCGAGCAGGGCGGCGTGCGCCTGACCAAGACGCTGACCTTCCGCAAGGGTGACTACCTGATCGGCGTGCGTCATGACGTCACCAACATCAGCGCCGCGCCGGTCCAGCCGTCGCTGTACCTGCAGTTGCAGCACGACGGCAACAAGCCGGCCACCGATTCGTGGTTCATGCCGAGCTACACCGGCCCGACCCTGTACACCGACGCCGACAAGTACCAGAAGCTGACCTTCGAGGAAATCGAAAAGGGCAACGCCGATCACTCGACCAAGGCGGATAACGGCTGGGTCGCGCTCTCGCAGCACTTCTTCGTCTCGGCCTTCATCCCGGCCGACAAGGCGCCGCGCGATATCTTCACCAAGAAGATCGCCAACAACCTGTACGCGATCGGCACCGTGCAGTCGCTGGGCACCGTGGCGCCCGGCGCGACCGTGTCGACCGACACCCGCCTGTATTCGGGTCCGCAGGACGAGCAGATCCTGGAAACCATCACCCCGGGCCTGGAGCTGGTGAAGGACTACGGCATGCTGACCGTGATCGCCAAGCCGATCTTCTGGGTGATGACCCAGCTGTACTCGATGCTGGGCAACTGGGGCTGGACCATCGTCGCCCTGACCATCCTGATCAAGCTGGCCTTCTTCCCGCTGTCGGCCGCCGGCTACCGCAGCATGGCCAAGATGCGCGTGGTGACGCCGAAGATGCAGGCGATCCGCGAACGCTACAAGAGCGATCCGGCCAAGATGCAGCAGGCCACCATGGAGCTGTACAAGACCGAGAAGATCAACCCGCTGGGCGGCTGCCTGCCGATCCTGGTGCAGATGCCGGTGTTCTTCGCCCTGTACTGGGTGCTGCAGGCCTCGGTCGAGATGCGCGGCGCGCCATGGATCGGCTGGATCCAGGATCTGACCCAGCCCGACCCGTACTACATCCTGCCGGTGATCTACGCGGTGTCGATGTACATCACGACCAAGCTGAATCCGCAGCCGACCGATCCGGTGCAGGCCAAGATGATGCTGTTCATGCCGATCGCGTTCTCGGTGGTGTTCTTCTTCTTCCCGTCCGGCCTGGTGCTGTACTGGGTGGTCAACAACATCCTGTCGATCGCCCAGCAATGGGTCATCACCCGCAAGTTCGAGTCCGCCGCGGCCAAGTAATCCGCAGCCTTCTCGTGAAAAGCCCGCGCCTTGTGCGCGGGTTTTTTGTTTGTGGTCGATGCAGCCATTGTGGTGTGCACTGGCCTTGGATTCCCGCCTTCGCGGGAATGACGGTTTGACGGTAGCGGGCGACGGTCGATGCCTCGGCCTGCCGCTCATGCACGTCGTTCCCGCAAAGGCGGGAACCCAAGTGAGCGCGCATACCCGCCATACCCGCATCCACCTCGCATCCCTTACAATCCCCCCATGAAACTCGACACATCCCCCATCGCCGCCATCGCCACCGCCCCTGGCCGCGGCGGCATCGGCGTCGTGCGCGCCTCCGGCAAATCGCTGGGCTTCCTCGTCGACGCCCTGTTCCCCGGCGTGACCCTTGCCGCCCGCCACGCCACCTATCTGCCGTTCAAGGCCGCCAATGGCGACATCATCGACGAAGGTCTGGCCCTGTACTTCAAGGGGCCGCATTCCTATACCGGCGAGGACGTGCTCGAACTGCAGGGCCACGGCGGCCCGGTGGTGCTGCAGATGCTCCTGGGCCGGGTGCTGGAAGCCGGCGCGGCGTCAAGCCTGCGCCTGGCCGAGCCGGGCGAGTTCACGCGCCGCGCTTTTCTGAACGATAAACTGGACCTGGCCCAGGCCGAGGCGGTGGCCGACCTGATCGACGCCTCCACCGAAGCCGCCGCCAAGTCGGCCTCGCAATCGCTGTCGGGCGCCTTCTCGCAAGTGGTGCACACCCTGGTCGAGCGCACGATCAATCTGCGCATGCTGGTCGAGGCCACGCTCGACTTCCCGGAAGAAGAAATCGACTTCCTGGAAAAGTCGAACGCGCGCGGCCAGCTGGCCGGCATCATCGACGCGCTGGAAAACGTGTTCCGCCAGGCGGCGCAGGGCGCGCTGCTGCGCGAAGGGCTGAACGTGGTGCTGGTCGGGCAGCCCAATGTGGGCAAGTCCTCGCTGCTGAACGCGCTGGCCGGGGCCGAGGTGGCGATCGTCACGCCGATCGCCGGCACCACGCGCGACAAGGTGAGCGAGACGATCCAGATCGAGGGCATCCCGCTGAACATCATCGACACCGCGGGCATCCGCGCAGTGAGCGAAGAGATCGACGTGGTCGAGCGCATCGGCATCGAGCGCACCTGGGGCGAGGTCGGCAAGGCCGACGTGATCCTGCACCTGCTGGACGCGAATCTCGGCCCGAGCGCCGCCGACGAGGCGATCGTCGCGGCCTTCCCACCGAACGTGCCGGTGGTGCGCATCTGGAACAAGATCGACCTGTCGGGGCACAAGCCGTCGAAGGACGAGAGCGCGGACGCCGTTCACTTGTACCTGTCGGCGCACGAAAAGCTCGGCATCGACCTGCTGCGCGCCGAGCTGCTGCGCATCGCCGGCTGGCAGCAGACCGGAGAATCGCTGTACCTGGCGCGCGAACGGCACCTGATCGCCCTGCGCGCTGCGCGCAAACACCTGGAGCTGGCGCGCCGGCACGCGATGCAGGACGACCAGTCGCTCGACCTGTTTGCCGAAGAACTACGCCTGGCCCAGGATCGGCTGTCGAGCATTACAGGTCAGTTTACGCCGGATGATTTATTGGGCGTGATCTTCAGCCGCTTCTGTATCGGCAAGTAACGATCAACAGGCTTATGGCCGGCTCGTGCTAGGCTTGGCATATGGATCAATACACGCCACCTCATTCCTCCACGCCGATGCGGCGTACGGTGTTCAGGCTGGCCGCCATCGCGGTCGGCGCCAGCCTGCTCGCTTCCTGCTCCAGCCTGATCGGCCCGCGCCAGGTCGAGCTGCCGCTGCACAAGCTGCAGACCGGCCTGGACAAGCGCTTCCCCGTCAATGAGCGCCTGCTGGAATTGTTCGACATCCAGCTCACCCGTCCGCAACTGGCGATCCAGCCGGACCAGGACCGGGTCGCGCTGGCCGTCGAGGCTTCGGTTTCGCCGCCGTTCGCGCGCGCCTGGACCGGCAATATCGCGTTCTCGGGACGCCTGTACGTCGATCCGGGCCGCGCCGCCGTCATGATGGCCGAGCCGCGCGTCGACAGCCTGCGGCTCGGCAACGCCGAAGCCGAGCGTCAATTGACCCGGGTTGCCAACGGCCTGATCGACACCGTGGCGCGCGACATGCCGGTCTATACCTTCGACCAGGAAGACTTGCGTTATGCGGGTGTGCAATTCGTTCCCACGCGAATCCAGACCACCCGCAGCGGCCTGGTCGTGACGCTCGAACCGGCGAAATAAGCGGCGCATAACTAACGCAAACAAGTAGCGCACACAAGCGTGCATGCCGGCAGTTGTCATTACACTACGGTTTTTGGCGGTGCACCGTGGCTCGTGCAGCGGAAACGTTGCACCCATGTCAAATCACTCCATGGGCGCGGGGCAGGGGATTGCACCCGCCTGGCATTGGGCGCACACTGATACGCAACGAAAGTCGTGATGGGTTCGCCTGTCGCGGCCAGGCTTGCGCTTTCTCATGCGCACGGAGTTCCGCTGAAGTAATCTTTCTCTGACTAAAGGCTGCCGTATCAGGGGGTGGATCTTGGAAACGACACACGAGAGTCTTCCGGACAGTGGGCTACCCGCCGAGCCGCCGGTGGCCGTCTCCGTTGCCTCCACAGGCAGCATGCCGACCCGCGCCAGTCTTCCGGCCAAGGGTTCGTGCTGGTACTGCGAAAAGCCGCTCGACAGCGTGCGGCGCTTTTGCGGCAAATCCTGCGCCGATTCTTTCGACGAAGAAGCCGAGTTCACACGCTGACGGCGCGCGCCGCGCAGTGAAAGCCGCTCAGTGAAAGCCGCTCAGTGACGGCGGCGTATTGCGCCGTTAGCCCCGGTCGGCCTGCTCCAGCAGCGCCAGCGCGCCTTCGAAATCGAAGCGCCTGAGCGCCGCGTCGAACGCCGCCACCTTCTCGCACCCCATGTCCGCCAGCAGGTGCGGCCGCAGCTGCGCGGCCAGGTCCGGCGCGCGGCCGTCGCCGATGTCGAGCATGTCGCGCAGGCGCGCCAGGTCGTCCCGGGCGGCCGGCGAGCTTGCTGATGCCGGCGCCGGCATTTCCGGCGCGGCCAGCAGTGCGTCGACTTCGGCCAGCACCCGCGCCAGCTCCTGGTCCAGCGCCGCAACCAGTGCCGCAGCCAGCGCCGGCGGCGCCGCCCCGCCGGCCTTCATTGCCAGTTCGACCTCCAGCGCCAGTTGGCGCAGCCGGTTCGCCTCGATCATCCCGGCCGCGCCCTTGAGCGTGTGGGCGATGCGGTGCGCCAGCACGGCGTCGCCTGCATTCAGCGCCGCATGCAGGCGCGCCGCGAGGTCGCGGTAGTCGCCGGCGAACCGTCCCAGCACGCGCAGGAACAGCGCGCGGTCGTCCATCACCCGCTCGAGGCCAGCCGCGAAGTCGATCGCCGGCGCGCCGGGCGCCACTGCGGCGCCGCTCACCGCGTCGTGAACGACCAGGCGCGCGCAACCGCCGCGCCATTGACCGTACCGGTGAAATTGACCTCGTAGGTGGTGGCCGCGCGCAGCGGGAGCACGGGGATGATGGAGGCCGCCGTCGCCTGCCCCGGCGGATCGACGCGCAGCACCTGCAGGTCGGCGCCGCCGCGCGGGCGCACCGTGAAGCTGCCGACCGCCAGCGTTGAATCGAGATTGGTGTGCACGCTGATCGGATACCCTACCTCGTTGCGGTCGGGGACCGGATCCGGTTCCTCGGTATCGCTGAAGAAGTTGGGCGCGACCCCGGTCTGGCCATTGAAGGGCCAGCTGACGATCGTGCCGCGCGCGATGCCCGGGCCGTAGCCGTTGCGGCTGGCGAAAACGGCGGTGAAATAGTGATAGCCGCGGCTGGCGCTGGCGGCGCCGGTGCCGATCTCGCGGAACGTCGGCTCGAAGATCACGAAGCGGTGGTAGATCGCCGTGATCAGTTCTTCGGTCATGAAGAAGCCAGAGCCGTTGCTCGAGCCGGAAATGACTTCGCCATAGGCGAAACCGCGGGTCTGATCCAGCGTGTAGCCGGCCGCGTTCAGGCGGTCTGCCACGGTGGCGCCGGTGAAGCCCTGGCGGCCCGGCTCCTGGTCGTGGCTCAGGACGTCATTGATGCGCAGGTATTCGGCGTGCCCGAGGGCTGCGTTGCCGATCTGCGCGTTCTGGCTGACCGTCGGCATGCCGGCCTGGCCGCGCCGGTAATTCATCCAGTTGCGGCCATCGACGGCGATATTGCCGGTCAGGGCGGGGGAATCCGCGGCCGGCGCGGGCGCGGGCGGGGGCGCGGGCGCAGCGGGGCTTGGCGTGACCGCCATGCCGCCGCCAGGCTGGACCGCCGGACTGCTGCCGCCACCGTCGCCGCATGCACTCAGGGCCAGGGCAGCGCCCAGGATCGCGGCAATCGATTGCCAGCGTGGCATATGGCTCATCTTGCAACTCCCGTCAATACATAATCGTGGGGCATCATTCTAGGCCAAAAACGACCATCGTGACCGCCTCCGCCACCATCGCGCAACACCCTCGGAAGGCACCCTGTAGAATAAGCCAACATTCCCCTTGTCGAGTCGACCATTGAAGCTATCTAACCAGCAACGCCTCGCGCGCGCCAAGTTCGCCCTGCCCAGTTCCGTGACGCTGCTGTCGATCGCCTGCGGTTTCGCCAGCATCGTGATCTCGGTCGACAACGCGCGCGTCGGCGACCCGGACGACTTCCGCCTGGCCGCGATCCTGCTGGTGCTGGCCGGCGTGTTCGACGCGCTCGACGGTTTCGTGGCGCGCGCCACCAATACCCAGTCCAGCTTCGGCGTGCAGCTCGACTCGATCGCCGACGTGATGAACTTCGGCTGCGCGCCTGGTCTCCTGCTGTACTGCTACGGCTTCACCCAGCTGGGCGACATGCACCCGACGCTCGAGCGCATGGGGGGCCTGGCCTGCTTCGTGTTCGTCACCTGCGGCGCGCTGCGCCTGGCGCGCTTCAACATCAGCCATGGCCGCACCGATCCGCGCTACTTCGTCGGCATGCCGATCACGGCCGGCGCCGCCTGCGTCGCCTCGGTGGTGGTGGCCTGGCCCGATCCGGTCGTCGCGGTAGCGCCGGCCTTCCTGGTGTGCGCGCTGATGGTCTTCGTCGGCGCGCTGATGGTGTCGACCATCCGCTTCCCCAGCTCCAAGCACCCGAAAGGCAAGGTGATGCTGGCGCTGCTGGGCGTGTGCGCGGTGCTGCTGGCGCTGCTGCAGGAGCGCTTCTTCGTGCTGTTCTTCGTGCTCTACGTGTGCGCGACCCTGCTGCTCAACATCGGCTGGAAGCTGGGCTGGCGCGGCGTCGCGCCGCCCAAGGTGTTCGAAGACTAGGCGCCCGTCACGCGAACTTGTCGAGCATCGCCGCCAGGTGGGCGGCGCGGGCGCGGGCATCGTCCAGGTCTTCGGCGTCGCCGGTCTGGGTCAGGATCGATGAGGTCAGCAATTGCACGAAGGAGCGGTCGAGCGCCTTGCGCGCCGCCGCCATCTGCTGCGCGACGGCGTCGCAATCCGACGGCAAATCGGCCAGCGCGATCAGTTTCTGCACGCCGCGCAGCTGGCCCTCGATCCGGGCCAGCCGGTTCAGCAAATCCTTCTTTTGCTGCGCGCTGAGGGCCTTGCCCTCGACGATCCGGATCGGGCCCTCGACCATCTCAGGCCACCTCGTGTCCGCGTGCGGCGCGCAGGATGCGGAACCAGTCATCGCGCTCGAGCTCGAAGCTCGCGCCCAGCACCGCTTCGCGGACCGCCGCGATGCGTCCGCTGCCGGTGAGCGGGATCGGCCGGCAGGGCAGGCGCATGATCCACGCGAACACCACGCTGCAGAACGGCTTGTCCATGCGCTCGGCCACGTCCTGGATGGCCTGGCGCAGCGCGGCGCCGCGCTGGCCGTGCGCATCGCCCGCATCGCCCGCGTCGAAAAGGCGGCCGCCGCCCAGCGGCGACCAGATCATCGGCGCCACGCCCAGGTCTTGCAGGCCGTCGAAGGTCTCGTCGAACATCGGCGCGGTGTGCAGGGGCGAAAACTCGACCTGGTTGGTGGCCAGCGGTATGCGGCGGTTGAGCGACTCGAACTGATGGCGCGTGAAGTTCGACACGCCGAAGTGCAGCACCTTGCCGTCCTGCTTCAGGCGCGAGAAGGCCGCGGCGATCTCGTCGAATTCCATCAGCGGATCAGGACGGTGGATCAGCAGCAGGTCGAGGCGGTCGGTGCCCAGCTTGCGCAGCGACTCCTCGGCCGAGCGCATGATGTGGCTGGCGCTGGTGTCGTAGTGCTGGATGGTGTGGCCCGGGTGCTTGTCCGACAACAGCTTGATGCCGCACTTGCTCACCAGCTCCATGCGATCGCGCAGCGACGGTTGCGCGCGCAGGGCTTGGCCGAACAGCTCTTCGACGCCGTAGTTGCCGTAGATGTCGGCGTGGTCGAAGGTGGTCACGCCCAGCGCCAGGCACTGTTCGATGAACTCGACGCGCGCCGCGACCGGCATGTCCCATTCGCCCATGCGCCACATGCCGGCCACGATGCGCGACAGTTCGAGTCCGCCTTCGCGCGTCGGAATGCGGGGGAAGAGAAGTTCGGCAGGCGCTTGTGGCATCGGGTTCTTTCGTGATTTTTTCGTGCTGACTGGATAGCATGATTATAACGGCCGCAAGCCTGCCCCGCGTCAGCCGCCGCGCATGAAAAAAAACCCGTCCGGCGCGATGCGCGGACGGGCTTTCGACGGTCAAGCGCGCCGGCTTACTGCATCCACAGGCGCATCGAATCCCAGGCGCGCCCGAAAATGCTCGCTTCCTGCACTTCTTCCAGCGCCACCACCGGCAACACCAGCAGCGGCTTGCCGTCGACCGTCATCTTGAGGGTGCCGACCTGGCCGTTGCGTGCCAGCGGCGCGACCAGCGGGTCGCGGCGTTCCAGCACCGGCTTGAGCTTGCCGGCCACGCCTTTCGGCACGGTGACCAGGATGTCGCGCGTGAAGCCGATCTTGACGGTCGATTGCGCGCCCTTCCAGATCGATGGCGTCTGGATCGCCTGGCCCTTCGAGTACAGCTTGACGGTGTCGAAGTTCTGGAAGCCCCAGTTCAGGAGCTTCTGGCTTTCCTGGGTGCGCACGTCGGTCGAGCTGGTGCCCAGCACCACCGAGATCAGGCGGCGTTCGCCGGTGCTGCCGTTCGGACGGCGCGCCGAGGCGATCATGCTGTAGCCCGAGGAATTGGTGTGGCCGGTCTTCATGCCGTCCACGGTCGGGTCCAGCCACAGCAGGCGGTTGCGGTTCTGCTGGGTGATCTTGTTATAGGTGAACTGCTTGATCGAGTCGATCTTGTAGAACTCGGGGAAGTCGCGGATCACGTGGGCCGCCATCTGCGCCAGGTCGGCCGCGGTCGAGTAGTTGTTCGCGTCCGGCAGGCCGTGCGGGTTGGCGAAGCGGGTGGACTTCAGGCCCAGGCGCTGCGCTTCGCGGTTCATCAGGGTGACGAAGGTGGCTTCGTCGCCGGCCACCGCTTCGGCGATGGCGACCGCGGCGTCGTTGCCCGACTGGATCATCAGGCCATGCAGCAGGTCGCTGATCGACACTGGCACGCGCGGATCGATGAACATCTTCGAGCTGCTGCTGTCGACTTTCCAGGCGCGCTCCGACACGTTCACCATCTGGTCCATGGTGATGCGTTTGTCGCGGATCGCGGCAAAGGCGACGTAGGCCGTCATGACCTTGGTCAGCGACGCCGGTTCGATGCGCATGTTCTGTTCTTGCGAGGCGATGACCTGGCCGCTCGTCGCGTCGAGCAGCAACCACGATTTGGCGGCGATGGCGGGCGCGGGTACGGTTTGCGCACTGGCCGAGACCATCACCAGGCTGGCGGCGAAGGCCGCTAACAGTTTTTTCATGGGAAGTATTTCGTCATTAAGTAAGGCTGTGGTGGAGCGCAAGGCAATGCCCCGAAAGGAGCATTGCCTCAAGAGAAGGGAATGATTATAGGGGGTTGTTGCGGCTAAATGTCACGTCGCCACAGTTGAATCACGAGATTTTTAATGTGGCCGAGCTTGCGATGGAAGAAATGGTCGGCGCCCGTAACGACGGTCACGGGCAGGTCGAGCGGCCGCGCCCAGTCGAAAACTTCCTTCAGGGTAATTGTATCGTCCAGTTCGCCATGGATCAGGATGGTGTCTTGCGGCACTTCTGGCATCGGCCATTTGCCGGCCGCCGTGCCGACCAGCACCAGGCGCTCGGCCGGCCGGCCTTCGGCCGCCAGGCGCAGCGCAAACTGGGCCTGGACGAAGGTGCCGAACGAGAAACCGGTCAGCGTGATCGGCAGGTCAGGGTATTGTTCGCGCATGTGGGCATACATGACGGCCATGTCGTCGACCTCGCCCCGGCCCTCGTCGTGCACGCCTTCGGATTCGCCCACACCGCGGA
The DNA here is from genome assembly GCF_056279385.1 of Massilia sp. UYP34. Classification (NCBI taxonomy): domain Bacteria; kingdom Pseudomonadati; phylum Pseudomonadota; class Betaproteobacteria; order Burkholderiales; family Oxalobacteraceae; genus Massilia; species Massilia sp. UYP34. The sequence continues at coordinate 776,111 of NZ_JBWBRF010000001.1, forward strand.
AATTGAAACGCGCCGCCGCATAGCCGAGCGTGACGAAGGTGCGCGCCAGGGTCTGGGCGACCTTGTTCTCCATGGTGCCGCCATACAGCGGATGCGGATGCGCCACCAGGGCGACGCCGCGCGGCGCGCCTTCCGGCAGGTCGAGCAGGCATTGCATCTTGCCGGCGTGTCCGTCGAGGGTGAACTTGTGCGAATGGATGTTCATAGAGCGTCTTGTCGGATCAGATCTTGAGGCGGTCGACGACCTTGCCGCCAACCAGGTGGGTATCGATGATGTCGTCGATGTCGTCGTTGTCGACGTAGGTGTACCAGGTGCCCTCCGGGTAGACCACGAGCACCGGGCCTTCCTCGCAGCGGTCGAGGCAGCCGGCCTGGTTGATGCGCACCTTGCCCGGGCCGCTCAGTTCCAGTTCCTTGATGCGTTTCTTGGCATGCTTTTGCGCCTTCTCGGCGCCGCACTTGCCGCAGCTCGGGCGCGCATCCTTGCCGTCGCGGACATTCATGCAGAAAAATACATGGTGCTTGTAAAACTGCTCGTCATTCACGTGGTCGTTCATGTCGTTCTCATTGGAAAGAGTGGCATGGCGTCGCGCCAAAGCGTCATGATACGCGCTATCGCGCCTATCCCGACAGGTGGGAGGCCCCACCTGCCGGGACAGGCTCTATTGCCGATTGAGTTTATGCGAGGGCAGCAGCAAGAACCACAATGCAACAAAGGGCCAGGCCAGTGACAGGAACTGGGCCGCGCCATTGAAGTTGAGGAATTTGCCCTGCACCCAGCCCTGCAGGGTGGACGAAAAATACGGGTTGACCGGGATCGTATTGACCACCACCAGCGCCAGGATCAGGGTCACGACCGCCAGCCGGCGCTGCGCCACCTGGGGCGCGAACGCCAGGCCGGACAGCATGATCAGGCCGATCAAGAAGCCGCCTTCGGCGCCCGGCGTCACCCACACCAGGGCGTTATCGGGCCGGAACAGCAGGGAGCTGGCGAACGCCTTCACCACGAGTGCGCCGGCCAGCAGGGCCAGCATGAGCCAGAAGCGCGGGGCGCCGCGGCGCACCAGGCACATCAGGGTGAGGGCGGCGCCGGTCATGCCGCAGGCGGTGATGATGGTCTCGGACAGCCAGTACTGTTCGACGCTCATGATGTCGTCGCCGGGGCGCAGCATGGCCACCAGGTCGATCTCGGTGCCGAACCAGGACGACAGCCAGCCGGACAGGATCGGCAGCACCTGGCCGTGGCCGAACAGGTAGCTCTGCGGGTAGATCTGGGCCAGCGGCCACATGGCCACCAGCACCAAGCCCTGGCTGGCGTGCGGCGCGAACCAGCGCTGGCGCAATTTGAACAGGCGGCTGCGGTCGAGCAGGCCCGGGGCCCACAGCGCGCCGAGGATGGCGCCCAGGAAGCAGCCGCCGGCATTGGTGACGAAGTCGAGGTTCGACGGCACGCGGCTGGGCAGGTAAGTCTGTACGGCTTCCATCGTGCCGGTGGTGAGGAGCCCCGCGAGCGTGGCCAGCAGCACCGCCCATACGCCGCGCACGCGCGGATACATCGCCAGCACCAGCAGCATGCCGAACGGGATGTAGCCGACGATGTTGACGCCGGCGTCGAAGCCGGTCCAGTAGCGCTGCTTGACCAGGTTCAGGAAGGCCAGCGGCGAGATGCCGCTGTCGCGCCAGCCGGTGAACGGGAACCAGCTGGCGTAGACGATCAGCAGCAAATAGGCCAGCAGCGCGGCGCGCACGATCGGCGAGCCGCGCGAGCGGCCGGCGGCGACGTCGGCAGGGACTTCCGCCTTGGTCATTTGCCTTGCAGGCCGAGGGCGGCCAGCCAGGCGCCGATGTCGGCCGCCAGCTGGTCGGTGCTGGCCGCCAGCGCCGCCGCGCCGCCGGCCGCGTCCTGGCTTGCCGCCGGCGTGCTGCGCTCGAAGCTGCGCTGGTCGACCAGGCGGTGCTCGAGAAACACCGAGGCGCGCAGCATGATCCGGCCTTCGCTCCGGTCCGCGCTCGGGAACGCATGCACGAAGTCGTCGATCTCGATGCGCAGGACCGGTATGCCGTTGGCGGCGTCGGTGGCCGACAGCACCTTCATGTGCGCCTGCGACAGCCGGGTCTTGAGGCGGGTGGTGACCAGGGCGACCGGCGTGGCGCTCCAGCGGCTGCTGGCGTAGGTGCGCGCCTGCTGGGCGTCGGCGTAGTTCAGGCGGTAGAACATGCGCTCGGTGTCCAGGCCACTGGGACCGGTGACATCCATCACCACGATCGCAAGGGGCGCGGCGGGCGGCGTGGCCGGGGCGGTTGGCCCCAGCGACGGCGCGCCGAAGTCGTAGATGGTGTTCTGCGCGCGTTCCTGGCCGGCGCAACCGGCCAGCAGCACGGAACACGCAACTGCGGCAACGGCGGCGGCGCCAGGAAAGCGGAAGGATTGACGGTTCACGGTGGTCCTCATTTGGTCGGGGGCACGAAGCCCGGCTCGCCGGGGCCGGGCGCGTCGCCGGGGGTGCCGAACAGGATGCTCTGCGGGCGGTCGGAGAACGAGTTGGCGGTGCGCCGCACCGCGCGCAGCGAAGAGCGCGCCTCGTCGGTCATCCGCACCACGTGCGGCAGGGTTTCCAGCTCCAGTTCGCTGGTGGCGGCGCCGAGCGCGCCGATGGTGGTGTTCAGGCGCTCGATCGGGCCGTCCGGCGCCTGCAGGCGGGTCGCCAGCTGGTCGTAGTTGCGGGTCATCGAGGTGGCGCTGGTGGCCAGGGTGTCGACCGAATCCATGCTGCGGTTGACCTTGCCAATCAGGGCGGGCAGCTGGTCGATCACCGGATCGAGGCGCTCGGGAATGGCGGCGTAGGCGTCGGCCGCGCGGTCGACGCTCTCGAAGGCGCCGACCATCTTGGCGCGGTTGTCTTCGCTGAGCAGCTCGTCGAGGCTGGCGGTCACTTTCTCTGCCTTCCCGAGGATCGCCAGGCCGCGCACTTCGAGCTGGTCGAGCAGGCCCGGACGCAGCGGGATGCGGGCAATACGATCATCCCCCGTTTGCAGGCGCGGCGAGCCGGTGCGGTCGTCGTTGAGCTGGATGAAGGCGATGCCCGTGACGCCCTGGTAGCCGAGCGTCGCATACGTGGTGCTGGTGATCGGGGAGGCGGCGTCCACCGAGAGCCTGATGAGGATCTGGCCGGTGACGCGCGGGTCGAACACGATCGCGTCGACGCGGCCCACTTCGAGGCCGCGGTAGCGCACCGTGGCTTGCGGGTTGAGGCCGGGGATCGACTGGGTGGTGACGATCTCGTAGGGCACCAGCTCGGTCTTGTCGCGGCTGAACCAGAGGCCGACCAGGATGGTCGCCACCAGCAGCGCGATCGTGAAGATGCCGGTCATCAGGGCATGCGACCTGTTTTCCATAACTATCGATTCTCCGATTCATGCTGGGCATGGCGCTCGTCGAGCACTTCCAGCGCCCGCCGGCCGCGCGGGCCCAGGAAAAAGTGTTTGATGAAGGGATGGTCGACCTGCAGCACGTCGCACGACGGTCCCACCGCCAGCACGTGCTTCTCGGCCAGCACCGCGATGCGCGAGGATAGCGCGAACAGCGTATCCAGGTCGTGCGTGACCATCACCACCGTGAGCTTCAGTTCGCGGTGCAGGGTCTGGATCAGGGTGACGAAGGCGTCCGACAGGTCGGGGTCGAGGCCGGCGGTGGGCTCGTCCAGGAACAGCAGCTGCGGCTCGAGGGCCAGCGCGCGCGCCAGCGCGGCGCGCTTGACCATCCCGCCCGACAGGTCGGCCGGCATCTTGTTGGCGTGCTCGGGGCCCAGGCCCACCATATCCATCTTGAGCAGCACGGCGTCGCGGATCACGTCCTCGGGCAGGGCGCGCAGCTCGCGCATCGGCAGGGCGATGTTGTCGAACACGCTCAGCGCCGAGTACAGCGCCCCCTGCTGGAACAGCATGCCCCAGTGGTTGCGCATGCGCTGCAGCTGTTCGGGCGAGGCCGCGCTGATGTCCTCGCCGAACACGTGCACGCTGCCCTGCGCTGGCCGCTCGAGGCCCAGCATCTGGCGCAGCAGCACGGTCTTGCCGGTGCCCGAGCCGCCGACGATGGTGAGGATTTCGCCGCTGTAGATCTCGAGGTTCAGGTCCTGGTGCACCACCGTGCGCCCGAAACGGGTCCACAGGTTGCGGATCTGGACCACCGGCGCACCGACTTCCTCGTCGGGGCGCAGGTTCAGCTCCTGGCGGCGTTGTTTGCTGGTTTCCGGCATCAGAAGCCCGTCCCGCTGAAGATGATGGCGTACACCGCGTCGGCCAGGATCACCACCGTGATCGCGGTGACCACCGAGGTGGTGGTGCCGCGGCCCAGGCTCTCGGTGTTGGGCTTGATGCGTAGGCCAAAGTGGCACGAGATCAGGGCGATCAGCACCCCAAAAGTAGCGCCCTTGAGCAGGCCAATCGTGTAGTTCACGATCGGCACCGCGTCCGGCAGCTTTTGCAGGAAGTAGCGGAACGACATGCCCATCTCGATCTTGGCCGAGACCATGCCGCCCAACAGGGCCATGGCGTCGGTCCAGACCACCAGCAGCGGCATCGAGATCGCCAGCGCGACCACTTTCGGCATGATCAGGCGGTAGCCATGCGAGATGCCCATCACCAGCATGGCGTCGAGTTCTTCGGTCACCCGCATCACGCCCAGCTGGGCGGTGATCGAGGAGCCGGAACGGCCGGCGACCAGGATCGCCGCCAGCAGCGGGCCCAGTTCGCGGATCACCGCCATGCCGAGGATGTTGACGAGATATGCGTCGCCGCCGAACATGCGCAGCTGCTGCGACGACAGGTAGGACAGCACGATCCCGATCAGGAAGCCGACCAGGGCCGTGATGCCCAGCGCCTGGAAGCCGGAATGATAGATATTGGCCGAGATTTCGCGCCACGGCCCGGTCTGGGGACGGCGCAGGAAGCGGCCCAGGTCCTGGACCACGATCCCGATCAGGCCGATGAAGCTGCGCAGGTGTTCGAAGAAGTTCAGGATGCCGGCGCCCAGAATGATCACCCAATGGAAAGGGCTCGTCCGGTGGCGCGGCAGCTTGATGGCGCTGGCCTGCTCGATGCGGCGGAACAGGTCTTCCTGGCGCGGGTCGAGCTTGAGGCGCTTGGGACGCTGTTTGTTCCAGGTATTCCAGAACAGCTGGGCGCCGATGTGGTCGAGGCTTTCGATGCCGGACAGGTCCCATTCGCAGGCGCCCTTGTCCTTCAGGCTGGCCAGCTGGCGCGTGATGCCCTTGAGGACGCCGCGCTGCGACAGGCCGTGGACTTGCCAGACCCCCTCGGCAATGACGGATTGGCCGGCTCCCTGGCCGGACTGTTGAATGGTTAATGTTGGCGCATTTTCAATCCGCATTGCGCCAGTGTAAAAGAGAATCATATGTGTTGCCAGCCGCGATCCTCTTGCGTGCTTGCCCCGTCAGGCGGCCAGATGGCGCACCTGGCGCGCCGGGGCGACCGCTTTCGGCGCATCCGCCGGCGTCACCAGGCGGGTCGGGGCGTCGACCTTGCCGGCATAGTCGCTGGCCAGCAGCGCCGCCGCCTCGTCGGCGGCCATGCCGCGCACCTGCAGCCACCGGGCCACCAGCTTGGCCAGCCGGTCCAGCGCGATGCGGTGGGTGGCGTCGGTGTGCGCATAGATCCAGTCCGAAAAGGCCATGAAGTTGTCGAACGGCGTCTCGCCCAGCAGCACCGGGATGGTGTTGGCGAAGCGGCCCGAATTGGCCACCAGGTCCCAGTAGCGGGCAAAGCGCACCAGGCGCTGCATGGTGGCGAAGTCGATCCTGTTCGTCGCCAGCACCGTATAAGGCGGGTAGGGATCGTAGACCATGCCGAATTCCTGGGTATGGCGGATGATCGGCGTGCCGCGCAGGCGCTTGAGGATGCCGAACTGGATCTCTTCGGCGCCCAGGCTCACCAGGTGGTCGAAGCCGCGCGCGAAGCTGGCCACGTCTTCGCCCGGCAGGCCGGCGATCAGGTCCACGTGCAGGTGGGCGGTGGAGTGCCGGGTCAGCCAGCGGATGTTCTCGGCCGCTTTTTCATTGTTCTGGCGGCGGCTGACCAGGCCTTGCACTTCGGGGTTGAAGCTCTGGATGCCGATCTCGAACTGCAGCGCTCCGGCCGGGAATCTGGCGATCGTTTCCTTGAGCGCTTCCGGCAGGTGGTCCGGCACCAGCTCGAAGTGGGCATATACCGGGTCGCCTGGCGCGGCGGCGATCTTGTCGAGGAAGAACTGCATGATGCGCAGGCTGGTCTTGACGTTCAGGTTGAAGGTGCGGTCGACGAACTTGAACAGGCGCGCGCCCCGGGAGTACAACAGCTCGAGCTCGGCCAGGAAGGTATCCAGGGGGAAGGGCCATGCCGTCTTGTCCAGCGAGGACAGGCAGAATTCGCACTTGAACGGGCAGCCGCGCGAGGCTTCCACGTACAGGGTGCGGTGGGCGATGTCTTCTTCGCCATATAAAGAGTAGGGCAGGGCGATGTCCCCCATCGGCGGCTGCACGCCCGCATGCACCTTCATGATCGGCTTGGGACCGTCCAGGATCTCGCGGCACAGCTTGGGGAAGGTGACGTCGCCCCAGCCGGTGACGACGTAGTCGGCCAGCTTGACGATCTCTTGCTCGCCCGTCTCGTGCGAGACTTCCGGGCCGCCCAGGATGATGGTGAGCTGCGGCGCCACGCGCTTGAGCAGGGCCACCAGGCGGGTGGTCTCTTCCACGTTCCAGATATAGACGCCGAAGCCGACGATGCGCGGCGCGTGCGCCAGGATGCGCTCGACCAGGTCGGTGGTCTTGGCGCCGATGACGAATTCCTGGATCGTGGTCTGCTCTTGCAGCGGACCCATGTTGGCCGCCAGGTAGCGCAGGCCGAGCGAGGCGTGCGTATAGCGGGCATTGAGCGTTGAGAGCAGGATCGTCATGGTGGGGAAGCGAAGGATGGCTGGCGCGAAGGCGGTATTTTACTGTGCTTGAAGCGCCATTCGCGCCGACTATGCAGTGCGAATTGCTTGTGGTAAAGATTACTGTCTACAATCGACCACTCTTTTTTATCCAGGGCCATCATGCTTCTCACGAATATCGAAACCATTCCCAGCAAGAACATCACGGTCTGCCACGGCATCGTCTCCGGCAGTTCGGTGCGCTCCAAGCACGTCGGACGGGACATCATGGCGGGCCTGAAGAACATGGTCGGCGGCGAGCTGCGCGGCTATACCGAGTTGCTGGAAGAATCGCGCACCCAGGCCACCGAGCGCATGAAGGCGCAGGCGGCGCAGATGGGCGCGAATGCGATCGTCAACGTGCGCTTCTCGACCTCGTCGGTGGCCGCTGGCGCCGCCGAGATCTATGTTTATGGCACCGCGGTGACGGTCGAATAATGGAAATCCTCTTTCTGATCGCCTTCTGGACGATCCCCGTGGTGCTGGGCTATGTGTTTGGGAGGATGGCCGAGCGCCGGCATTACCGCTCGATCATCGAGCGCGAAAAAGCGTTCGTGCACCTGCCCGCTACATCGCTGCGCACGGTACTGGGCGCCGGACCGGTGGCGCGCAGCGAGCTGGTGACGGGCAGCGTGGTCATCTCGGTCGACCATTTCAAGAAGGCGGCTTCGGCCCTGCGCTCGATCGTGGGCGGCTCGGTCAAGTCGTATGAATCCCTGCTCGACCGCGCCAAGCGCGAAGCGCTGCTGCGCCTGAAGGAAAGCTGTCCCGGCGCTCATGAGATCGTTAACGTGCGCCTGGAAACCATGCCGCTGGCCGGCAGTCAGCCGCGCCAGGTGACCGGGGTCGAGGTACTGGCCTACGGCACCGCCATCTATTATGTGGAGCGGTCCGCACCGGCATGAAATACCAGGCGTCGCTGCCCGAGCACAACGACAATATCTCGCACGAACATCCACTGAAGGATTTCGTGCTGATCCTGGCCGGGCTGTCGGCGGCGATTTTCGCGGCCTACCTGGCGCTGGGATGGCTGGTGGACGTGGTCGTCGAGCGCATGGACCCTGGGACCGAGGCCAGGCTCACGCGGCTGGTGGCGTGGACGCCGCCGCCCGCCGAAGCCGCGCTGCGCAAACATGAGGCGTGGGCGCAGGCCCTGGTCGATGGCATGAAGACATGCGCCGGGGTGAGCGAGCCGGTGACGGTGCGGATCACCCGATCGACGTCGCCGAATGCGATGGTCGCGCCTGGCGGGCTGATCGTCGTGCATTCGGCGCTGTTCGACAGCGTGCGTTCCGAGAACGGCATGGCGTTCGTGCTGGCCCACGAACTGTCCCATCTCGCGCATCGCGATCACTTGCGCGCGCTCGGGCGGCGATTGGTGCTGGTGGCGGCCGCCACCTTGCTGACCGGGGATGGATCGGGAGCGGCCAGTGTGCTGTTGCCGGCCCAAACCCTGGGAGAATCGCGCTATTCGCGCGGGCGCGAAGCGGCGGCGGACGGCAAGGCGCTGGACATCCTGCAGTGCCGTTACGGACACGCCGGCGGCGCCACCGAATTCTTTGAAAGCCTGCGGCGCGCGGAGGGCGATACGCCGGCGTTCACGCACTACCTGGCGTCGCATCCATCGATGGATGCACGCATCGCGGCATTACGGGCGGCGATTCGCCAGGCGCGGATGCAATCCGGCGCAGTACGTCCCTTGCCGCGGTTTTGACCGCGGCGTGATAACGCTGGTGCTCCGAGGATTTGCCTGATAGAATGCTCGCCGGAATTCAGGAAGTCTGTTGCCCAGTAGAGGAACAGTTTTCCAGCAAGTTATGCCTGATGACCATAGCAAGTCGGTACCACCCCTTCCCATCCCGAACAGGACCGTGAAACGACATTGCGACGATGATAGTGCTGCAACCAGTGTGAAAGTAGTTTATCGTCAGGCTATTCAATAGAGAGAAAGCCCACCAGATGTCTGGTGGGCTTTTTTGCTTTCTGGCGGTCCGACACGACGGCGTTGCGTCAATCATCTATTTTGAGGATTTACGCGTAAGTAATGGTATGCGGGCATTAATTCAGGGTTAAAGTTGTTGCACCTTTTGCCCTTCGTTCCGCCATCACCATGCGGCCATTGCCGCAGAAAGCGCCTCCATGAAGCCTCCTGTCCCTGCGATCCGGTTTCTTGTCTGCGCGCTGCTTGCGCTGGCGCTAGGCGCTTGCAGCGGCGGCGACGATCCGGCGCCGCCCCCGCCGCCTTCCGAGCCGGTCGCCCGTGTCCAGGTTTCGCTCGCACGCACCACGCATGGCGTGCCGCACGTGCGCGCCGATAATTTTCATAGCCTCGGTTATGGGCTGGCGTATGCCTATGCCCAGGACAACGTCTGCATGTTTGCCGATTCCCTGTTGACCGTGCGTGGCGAGCGCTCGCTGTTCTTCGGCGCCGATGCGCGTCCGCGCCAGCGCACGGGCGACGACTATGGCGGCGGCAGCGGTTTCATGGACTTGAACAATGAAGAAAGCGACTTTTTCTTCAAGGGCTACCTCGATATCGGGCAGTTGCGCGCCGGCTATGCCGCGGGGCCCCGCGAGCCGCGCGATCTGCTCGAAGGCTTTGTCGACGGCTATAACCGCTACCTGAAGGATGCCGGCGGCAAGCTGCCGGCCGCCTGCGCCGACGCCAAGTGGGTGCGGCCGATGACGCTCGACGATATGGTTCTGGTGGTGGCGGAAAAGGCGTTGCACGCGTCGGGCCAGGCCTTTGCCAGGGATTTTGTCGCAGCCGGGAGGGTTCCCGGCGCGAGCGTGCGCCTGGCCAGGAGGGCGCCGCGCAAGATCGACGCCTCGACGCTGGTGGCGCAGCTGGACCAGCTCAACCGACAAGGGTTTGGAAGCAATGCCCTGGCGGTGGGCAAGGACTTGTCCGCCAATGGGCGGGGGCTGTTGCTGGGTAATCCGCACTATCCCTGGACCACGACCGACCGCTTCTACCAGGCCCACCTGACCGTGCCGGGGCGCTATGACGCGATGGGCGTGATCATCGGCGGCGTCCCGGCCGTCGTGATCGGCTTCAACCGCGACGTGGCATGGAGCCATACGGTGACGTTCGCCTATCACTTCACCACCTTCCGGCTGACGCTGGATCCGGCCGACGCCAGCGGCACCACCTATGTCTATGACGGCGAGCGGCGCAGGATGACCGCGAAGACGGTCCACGTCGATGCGCTGCTGCCGGACGGGCTGGTTGGCCGGCGCAGCAAGACCTTCTATTTCAGCCACCAGGGCGCCGTCATCAGCCGGCCGGCGGCGGGCATGACGTGGACGGCGGAGGCGGCCTATGTGCTGGCCGACCCGAACCGCAGCAATACGCGCATGCTCGCGCAATGGCTGGGCATCGGTAGCGCCAGCAACGTGCGTGCGCTCAAGGACTCGCTGGACAAGGTGGTGGGCCTGCCGTGGGTAAATACGGTTGCGGCCGACCGCGACGGCAACACGCTGTATGCGGACGCCAGCGTCGTGCCGCACATGAACGCCGACAAATTCGCCAATGGCTGTCTGTTGCTGCAGGCGGCGCTGCTGTTCGACGGTTCACGCAGCAGCTGCGGCTGGGGCCAGGATGCGGGGGCGCCACCCGGCATTTATTCTCCAGCCAATGCCCCGTGGATGATGCGCACCGACTATGTCGGCAATTCGAACGACAGTTATTGGCTGACCAACCCGAAGGCCTTGCTGACCGGGCCGGCGCCGCTGGGCTATTCGCCGCTGTATGGGCGGACCAATGTCGAGCAAAGCCTGCGCACGCGGATCGGTTTCCGCCAGGTCGAGGATATGCTGGCCCGGCGCAGTAAACTGAGCCTGGGCGATATGCAGGCACTGGCGTTCTCGAACCGCGTGTATGCGGCCGAGCTCGTGTTGCCGGAACTGCTGCCGGCCTGTGCGGCGGCGAACGATGCGCTGCTGAGGCGGGCCTGCACGGCGCTGCAGGGCTGGGATCGCCGCGCCGATCTAGATAGCCGTGGGGCGGTGCTGTTCCGCGAATTCTGGCGCGCGGCGGCGGCGATTCCGGATAAATGGGCGGTGCCCTTCGATCCGGCCGACCCGGTGAATACGCCGTCCGGGGTGGCGTCAAAGGCCATGCCGGCGTTGCTGGCAGCGCTGAAAGGCGCGGCGGACAAGCTGCAGTCGCTCGACGTGCCGTTCGACGGCCGGCTGGGCGACTACCAGGTCGAGCCGCGTAACGGCGTGCGCATTCCCCTGCATGGCGGCAACGGTAATCAGGAAGGAAGCTATGGTTCGCTGACCATGCGCAGTGGATTGACGGCGCAGGGCTATGTTGGCGCGCACTGGGGCCAGAGTTATATCCAGACCGTCACGTTCGACGAGCAAGGGCCGGTGGCCCAGGCCATGCTGACCTATGGCCAGTCGACCGACCCCAGGTCGCCCTGGTATGCCGACCAGACCATGATGTATTCGCGCAAGGAGTGGCCGAGCCTTCCCTTTACACAAGAGCGTATCGGGGCCGATCCGAACTATACGACGCTCACGCTGCGGGAATAGCGATCGCTTCGCGCTGCGCCAGCACGTCCTGCGGCAGGCTGAGCTTGGCTGCCGCCAGGTGGTCGAAGACTGGTTGAGGCTATATATCGTGCGCCGGCTGATAAAGGCCTTCGTCGACATCCTCCGTAACGACGCGGTTTCGTCACAAAACTGAAAAATTAGGTGTTGACGAAGCTCAGCAGGACGAGCATAATCTCATTCCTCTGCTGCTGACGAACAAAACGATTCGAAGCAAACGGCAGGGGTGCAGTACCGAATAAAGTTCTTTAAAAATTAACAGTCGATAAGTGTGGGCGTTTGATGAAGGTGCCAAGAACTTCGGTTCTTGCATACTTAAAATATCAAATGTTCGCACAAAGTATTAAACGTTGCTTCAGCAATGAAGTGACGGTCAGTATTTTGAGTGAGCGACTCGGTTAGCAATAGCCGATGACTCGAAAGAGTCAACAAACAGAGATTGAACTGAAGAGTTTGATCCTGGCTCAGATTGAACGCTGGCGGCATGCTTTACACATGCAAGT